>NZ_JCAFVP010000002.1:0-557788 GCF_059372495.1 Stenotrophomonas sp. YJH_SMC_80 | reverse complement strand
GCCACGAGGGGCTGCGCCGTTGGCTGAAAATCCATGTAACCGCTTACAAGGAAACGGATTTTTGCCGCAGCGGGTATCATGACCGGCTGACTTCACACAGGAGCCACCCGCTCATGCGCCGCAAGATCGTCGCCGGAAACTGGAAGCTGCATGGCAGCCGTCAATTCGCCAATGAACTGCTGGGGCAGGTGGCTGCCGGGCTGCCGCTGGAGGGGGTGGACGTGGTGATCCTGCCGCCGCTGCCGTACCTGGGCGAGCTGGTCGAGGACTTCGGCGAGACCGGCCTGGCCTTTGGCGCGCAGGACGTGAGCAGCAACGAGAAGGGCGCCTACACCGGCGAGGTCTGCGCGGCCATGCTGGTCGAGGTCGGGGCCCGCTATGGCCTGGTCGGCCATTCCGAGCGCCGCCAGTACCACCATGAGAGCAGCGAGCTGGTCGCGCGCAAGTTCGCCGCCGCCCAGCACGCCGGCCTGGTGCCGGTGCTGTGCGTGGGCGAGACCCTGGAACAGCGCGAGGCCGGGCAGACCGAAGCGGTCATCGCCAGCCAGCTGGCACCGGTGCTGGAGCTGGTCGGCGCGGCCGGTTTCGCCCAGGCGGTGGTCGCCTATGAGCCGGTCTGGGCCATCGGTACCGGCCGTACCGCCACCAAGGAGCAGGCACAGCAGGTGCACGCGTTCATCCGTGGCGAAGTCGCGCGTATCGATGCTAGAATCGCTGATTCACTGCCCATTGTTTACGGCGGTAGCGTGAAGCCCGACAATGCCGGGGAACTGTTCGCGCAGCCGGATGTCGATGGTGGGCTGGTCGGCGGCGCCTCCCTGGTGGCCGCGGACTTCCTGGCCATCGCAAGGGCGGCGGCCGCGAACTAATCCTAGAAGTATTGTCCGAGGGCGGTTTCCAATGCTGATGTTGATCCTCAATGTCGTCTACGTGCTGGTCGCTGTGGCCATGATCGCGCTGATCCTGATGCAGCGCGGCTCGGGTGCGGCGGCGGGTTCGGGCTTTGGTGCCGGCGCCTCGGGTACGGTGTTCGGTGCGCGTGGCGCCTCGAACTTCCTGTCCAAGTCGACCAAGTGGCTGGCCGTCGTGTTCTTCGGCATCAGCCTCTTCATGGCCTGGTATGCCGGTCATGGCAGCCGTCCGGCGGCCGACCAGGATCTGGGCTTGATGTCCGCCCCGGCGGCGGTCGCTCCGGCGGCTCCGGCAGGCGAATTGCCGGCCGTTCCGAAGGCTGATGCGGTCCCGGCCGCCCCGGTTCCGGCCGCGAATGTGCCGGCTCAGGCGGAATCTTCGGTTTCTGGTGAAGAAAAGCCTTCGGAAGGCTCCCAGAAACACTGAAGCCGGTTACAATACGCGGCGCATCGGGAAGATAGTCTGATGTGATCGTTTGCCCAGGTGGCGGAATTGGTAGACGCACTACCTTGAGGTGGTAGCGACTTAGGTCGTAGGGGTTCGAGTCCCCTCTTGGGCACCATTTGTAAGTAAAGCGGGTTCGCCTGGCGCGCAAGGCGCCAGGTAGATTTCCGTCCACTCCCCCATGCCAAAGCGCCTGCAGGCGCAGCGGCAGAGGCAAGAGAGAATCGCTGTGCTGGCCGAATATTTGCCGTCTCTGCTGTTTCTGATCGTTGCCACCGGTATCGGCATTACGCTGATGCTGGTTGGTCGATTCCTCGGTCCCCGCCGCCCCGATCTGGAAAAGCTGTCGCCGTACGAGTGCGGCTTCGAGGCCTTCGAAGACGCGCGCATGAAGTTCGACGTGCGCTACTACCTGATCGCGATCCAGTTCATCGTCTTCGACCTGGAAATCATCTTCATCGTGCCGTGGACCCAGGTCTTCATGGAGCTGGGCGCGCGTTCGCTCGTCACCATGGGCCTGTTCGTCGGCATGCTGTTCCTCGGTTTCATTTACGTCTGGAAGAAGGGAGCGCTGGAATGGGAGTGATTCAGACTCTCGATGGCCTCATGAACAACCCCACGCCGGAAGGCCGGGTTGATGACATCCTGCGGCCGGAAGGCGACAACCCGCTGCTGGAAAAGGGCTTCGTCACCACCAGCGTCGATGCACTGCTGAACTGGGCGCGCACCGGCTCGATGTGGCCGATGACCTTCGGTCTGGCCTGCTGCGCGGTCGAGATGATGCACGCCGGCGCCGCGCGCCTGGACCTTGACCGCTACGGCGTGGTGTTCCGCCCGTCGCCGCGCCAGTCCGACGTGATGATCGTGGCCGGTACCCTGGTCAACAAGATGGCCCCGGCGCTGCGCAAGGTCTACGATCAGATGCCGGACCCGAAGTGGGTCATCTCGATGGGTAGCTGCGCCAATGGTGGCGGCTATTACCACTACTCCTATTCTGTCGTGCGCGGCTGTGATCGCGTGGTGCCGGTGGACGTCTACGTCCCGGGTTGCCCGCCGACCGCCGAGGCGCTGGTGTACGGGATCCTGCAGCTGCAGAAGAAGATCTGGCGTACACAGACCATCGCCCGCTGACCCCTTCACCTGACAAGAGCGCGCCAAGCCCCCATGGCAGAGCAAGCATCCTTCATCGACCGACTCTCCGCACGTTTCGCTGGTGCGAAGGTCATCGTGGTCGAACCCCGCGGCGAAGTGACGCTGGAAGTGCCTGCCGCCGAGTGGCACGCCACCGCCCTGGCGCTGCGTGACGAGTTTGGTTTCGAGCAGGCCGTGGATCTCTGCGGCGTCGATTACCTGGGTTATGGCTCCGACGAATGGGACACCGCCGACGTGTCCTCGCAGGGCTTCAGCCGTGGCGTCGAAGGCAAGGCCCAGGGCCGTTTCGCGTGGGGTGAGTTCCCCACCGAGGAAAACGGTGCCGACGGTGCCCGCCCGCAGCACATGCCGACCCAGCGTTTCGCCGTGGTCGCCCAGCTGCGCTCGTACCAGCACAACCTGATGATGCACCTGCGCTGCTTCGCCCCTGACGAAGCACTGCCGGTGGTGTCCTCGCTGACCGGCATCTGGCCGGGCCTGAACTGGTTCGAGCGCGAAGCGTTCGACCTGTACGGCGTGATCTTCGAAGGCCACCCGGACCTGCGCCGGATCCTGACCGACTACGGTTTCGTCGGCCATCCGTTCCGCAAGGACTTCCCGCTGATCGGCAATGTCGAAGTCCGCTACGACGAAGAAAAGAAGCGCGTGATCTACGAACCGGTCACCTCGGTGGAGCCGCGCGTCGGCGTGCCGCGCGTGATCCGCGACGACGCCCGTCTGCAGACCGCAGAAGGTGAGCGCGCGCAGGAGGCAGTGAAGTGAGCCACGTACACCAGGCCGGCGAAGCATTCGCCAGCAACGCCGCCGAAAGCCGGCAGGAAATCCGCAACTACACCATGAACTTCGGCCCGCAGCATCCGGCCGCTCACGGTGTGCTGCGCCTGATCCTGGAAATGGACGGTGAAACCATCATGCGCGCCGACCCGCACGTGGGTCTGCTGCACCGTGGTACCGAAAAGCTGGCCGAGTCCAAGCCGTTCAACCAGTCGATCGGTTACATGGATCGACTGGATTACGTGTCGATGATGTGCAACGAGCACGCCTACGTGCGCGCGATCGAGACCCTGATGGGCATCGAGGCGCCGGAGCGTGCGCAGTACATCCGCACCATGTACGACGAGATCACCCGCATCCTCAACCACCTGATGTGGCTGGGCTCCAACGCGCTCGACCTGGGTGCGATGGCGGTGATGCTGTACGCCTTCCGCGAGCGCGAAGAGCTGATGGATTGCTATGAAGCAGTCTCCGGCGCACGCATGCACGCGGCGTACTACCGTCCGGGCGGTGTCTACCGCGACCTGCCGGACCACATGCCGAAGTACAAGGAGTCGCGCTGGCACAAGGGCAAGGCGCTGAAGCAGCTCAATGCTTCGCGCGAGGGCTCGCTGCTGGACTTCCTGGAGAACTTCACCGTCGAGTTCCCCAAGCGCATCGACGAATACGAAACCCTGCTGACCGACAACCGTATCTGGAAGCAGCGTACCGTCGGCATCGGCGTGGTGACGCCGGAACTGGCGCACCAGTGGGGCATGACCGGCGTGATGCTGCGTGGCTCGGGCGTCGCCTGGGACCTGCGCAAGAAGCGCCCGTACGCCAAGTACGATGCCGTCGATTTCGACATCCCGCTGGGCAAGGAAGGCGACTGCTACGACCGCTACCTGGTCCGCGTTGCCGAAATGCGCGAGTCCAACCGCATCATCAAGCAGTGCGTGGCGTGGCTGAAGGCCAACCCGGGCCCGGTGATGGTGAAGAACTTCAAGGTCGCTCCGCCCAAGCGCGAGGACATGAAGGACGACATGGAAGCGCTGATCCACCACTTCAAGCTGTTCAGCGAAGGCTACTGCGTGCCGGCCGGCGAGACCTACTCGGCGGTGGAAGCCCCGAAGGGCGAATTCGGCTGCTACCTGGTCTCCGATGGCGCCAACAAGCCGTTCCGCGTGCACCTGCGTGCGCCGGGCTTCGCCCACCTGTCCTCGATCGATTCGATCGTGCGCGGCCACATGCTGGCCGACGTGGTGGCGATGATCGGCACCTACGACTTGGTGTTCGGCGAGGTTGACCGGTAATGCCGTCCGCCACGCCAACGCCCGCTGCAGGCAGCCGGCGCAAGCCGGCGCCGCAGTTTCTGGAATTTCACGTTATGCATTTCGCTGAGGTCGGCCGATGAAGGCGACAGGTAATTTCGAGGCGGCGCGCGACGTCGACCCGATGGTGGTGCTGAGCGACAAGACCCGCGCTCACATCGATCACTGGCTGTCCAAGTTCCCGCCGGACCGCAAGCGCTCTGCCGTGCTGCAGGGCCTGCATGCGGCCCAGGAGCAGAACCAGGGCTGGCTGACCGACGAGCTGATCGCCGGCGTGGCCAAGTACCTTGATCTGCCGCCGGTGTGGGCCTACGAGGTCGCCAGCTTCTACTCGATGTTCGAGACCGAGAAGGTCGGCCGCAACAACGTGGCCATCTGCACCAACATCAGCTGCTGGCTCAATGGCGCCGAGGACATCGTCCGCCATTGCGAGAAGAAGCTGGGCATCAAGCACGGTGAATCGACCCCGGACGGCCGCGTCTACCTCAAGCGCGAGGAAGAGTGCCTGGCTGGCTGCGGTGGCGCGCCGATGATGGTCATCAACGGTCACTACCATGAGCGTCTGACCCTGGAAAAGGTCGACGAGCTGCTGGACGGGCTGGAGTAAGGGCATGGCACATCACCACGAATCCAAGGGTCCGGTCGGCCCCGCGCCGCTGCCGCACCAGGTGGTCTATACCACCCTGCATTACGACACCCCGTGGTCGTACGAAAGCTACCTGAAGACCGGTGGCTACGCCGCCCTGCGCAAGATCCTCGAAGAGAAGATCCCGCCGGAGCAGGTCATCGAGATGGTCAAGGCCTCGGGCCTGCGCGGCCGCGGTGGCGCAGGCTTCCCGACCGGCCTGAAGTGGTCCTTCATGCCCAAGGGCAACATGCAGAAGTACATCCTCTGCAACTCGGACGAATCCGAGCCGGGCACCTGCAAGGACCGCGACATCCTGCGCTACAACCCGCATTCGGTGGTGGAAGGCATGGCGATCGCCTGCTACGCCACCGGTTCGACCGTGGGTTACAACTACCTGCGCGGTGAGTTCCACCACGAGCCGTTCGAGCACTTCGAGCAGGCCCTGGCCGACGCCTATGCGAACGGCTGGCTGGGCAAGAACATCCTCGGCAGCGGCGTGGACATCGACATCTACGGCGCGCTGGGCGCCGGCGCGTACATCTGCGGCGAAGAAACCGCGCTGATGGAATCGCTGGAGGGCAAGAAGGGCCAGCCGCGCTACAAGCCGCCGTTCCCGGCCAATTTCGGCCTGTATGGCAAGCCGTCGACGATCAACAACACCGAAACCTATGGTTCGGTGCCGGCGATCATCCGCAACGGTCCGGAGTGGTTCAAGGGCCTGAGCCTGACCGCCAACGGCGGTCCGAAGTGCTTCTCGGTGTCCGGCTGCGTGCAGAATGGCGGCAACTTCGAAGTGCCGCTCGGCACCAAATTCCACGACCTGCTGGAAATGGCCGGTGGCCTGCGTCCGGGCCGCACGCTGAAGGGCGCGATCCCGGGCGGCGTGTCGATGCCGGTGCTGACCGCGGCCGAGCTGAAGGACCTGCCGATGGACTACGACACCATCCGCGCGCTGGGCTCCGGCCTGGGTTCGGGCGCGATCGTGGTGCTCGACGACAGCGTCTGCTGCGTCAAGTTCGCCTGCCGCATCAGCCAGTTCTTCCACAAGGAATCCTGTGGCCAGTGCACCCCGTGCCGTGAGGGCACCGGCTGGATGCACCGCGTGCTGGAGCGCATCGTCGCCGGCAAGGCCACGATGGAAGACCTGCACCAGCTGAAGGCGGTGGCCGGCCAGATCGAAGGCCACACCATCTGTGCGTTCGGTGAAGCGGCTGCATGGCCCATCCAGGGCTTCCTGCGCCAGTTCTGGGACGAATTCGAGTACTACATCGTCAACGGTCATTCGATGGTTGACGGCAAGAAGGTGGAGGCAGCCGCCGCATGAGCGCGCAACCCGTAAACCCGAACGTGCCACCGGATCACGTGACCATCGAAATCGATGGCAAGTCGCTGGTCGTGCCCAAGGGTTCGATGATCATCCAGGCGGCCGACAAGGCCGGCATTTCGATTCCGCGCTTCTGCTACCACGAGAAGCTGCCGATCGCCGCCAACTGCCGCATGTGCCTGGTGGACGTGGAAAAGTCGCCGAAGCCGGCGCCGGCCTGCGCCACTCCGGTGATGGATGGCATGAAGGTCGCCACCCGCAGCGAGAAGGCACTGAAGTTCCAGCGCTCGGTGATGGAGTTCCTGCTCATCAACCACCCCCTCGACTGCCCGATCTGCGATCAGGGCGGCGAGTGCGAGCTGCAGGACGTGTCGCTGGGCTATGGCCGTTCGGTCAGCCGCTTCAACGAGCGCAAGCGCGTGGTGCCGGACGAGGACATGGGCCCGCTGGTCGCCACCGAGATGACCCGCTGCATCCAGTGCACCCGCTGCGTCCGCTTCACCGCCGACGTCGCCGGTACCTACGAACTGGGTGGCATGTACCGCGGTGAGAACCTGCAGATCGGTACCTTCGACGGCAAGCCGCTGACCACCGAACTGTCCGGCAACGTCGTCGACGTCTGCCCGGTCGGCGCACTGACCAACAAGGTGTTCCAGTTCCGCGCCCGCCCGTGGGAACTGACCGCGCGCGAGTCGCTGGGTTACCACGACGCGATGGGTTCGAACCTGTTCCTGCACGTGCGTCGCGGCGAAGTGCTGCGCACCGTGCCGCGCGACAACGAAGCGGTGAACGAGTGCTGGCTGTCCGACCGTGACCGCTACTCGCACCAGGGCCTGTACAGCGAAGACCGTGCGGTCAAGCCGCTGCGCAAGGTCAATGGCGAGTGGAAGGAAGTGAGCTGGACCGAAGGCCTGGCTGCTGCCGCCGAGATCCTCAAGGCCAACCAGGGCGACAACCTGGGCGTGCTGGTGCACCCGTCCACCTCGAACGAGGAGGGCGCGCTGCTGGCCCGCCTGGCCAAGGGCCTGGGCTCGAGCAACATCGACCACCGCATCAACAACCGCGATTTCTCCGACGCCGCAACCGCCGAAGTGTTCGGCCTGCCGCTGGCCGAGATCGAAGGCGCCGACCGCATCGTCGTTCTGGGCAGCAACATCCGCCACGAACTGCCGCTGCTGCACGCCCGCCTGCGCAAGGCGCAGACCACCAAGGGCGCGAAGATCCACGTCGTCAATCCGGTGGACTTCGACTTCGCTTTCAGCATCGCCGGCAAGCAGATCGTCGCGCCGTCGAAGTTCGTCGACGCGCTGGCCAGCGCCGAGCTGCGTTCGGCCGTGCAGGGCGGCAACAACACCGTGCTGATCGTTGGTGGCATCGCCGAGAACCACCCGCAGGCTGCCGCCATCCGCGCCGCCGCGCGTGACTTCGCCGCCGCCACCGGTGCCAAGCTGTGCCGCATCCCGCAGGGCGCCAACGCCGTGGGCCTGACCCGCGCCGGCGTGCTGCCGGCGGGCAAGGACGTCGCCGCGATGCTGGCGCAGCCGCGCCAGGCCTACGTGGTGTACGGCCTGGAGCCGGGCCTGGATTTCGCCGATGCACCTGCCGCGCGCAAGGCGCTGGCCGGTGCCCAGGTGGTGGCCTTCAGCCAGTTCGCCTGTGCCTCGACCCGCGACGTCGCCGACGTGATCCTGCCGATCGGTGCGCTGCCGGAAATCGACGCCACCCTGACCAATCTCGATGGTCGCGAGCAGTCGGCCCGTGCCGGCGGCAAGCTGCCGGGCGAGGCCCGTGAAGGCTGGCGCGTGCTGCGCGCACTGGGCGGCGACATGGCGCTGGCCGGTTTCGACTTCACCGACCTGGCCGGCCTGCGTGCCAGCCTGGCCCCGGTGTCGGTCACCGTTGCCGCTTCGGCGCAGCCGGTGATTGCCGGCGAAGGCCTGGAAGTGGCTTCGACCGCCGCGATCTACCGCACCGATGCGGTGGTCCGTCGCGCCCCGGCGCTGCAGTCGCATCCGCTCAACAACGCCCCGCGCATCGTGCTGAACGCTGAAGATGCCGCTCGCCTGCAGCTGCAGGAAGGGCAGATGGCCAAGGTCGGCACCGATGCCGGCAAGGCCACCCTGCCGGTGGTGGTCGACGCCCGCGTCGCTGCGGGTTCGGTCTGGATTGAATCGGGCCACGGCGCGACCGCGCCGCTGGGTGCCGCTCGCGTAACGGTGGTGGCTGCATGAACGAATTGCTGTTGAACGCGGTCGACCCGCTGCACCAGTGGCTGCTTGGCCTCGGTGACATCGGCGCGCTGATCTGGATCATCCTGAAGATCCTGGTGATCACCGTTCCGGTGATCATCTCGGTGGCCTTCTACGTGGTCTGGGAACGCAAGCTGATCGGCTGGATGCACGTCCGCCACGGCCCGATGTACGTGGGCATGGGCATCTTCCAGGCCTTCGCCGACGTCTTCAAGCTGCTGTTCAAGGAAGTGGTCCAGCCGAGCAGCGCCAACAAGGCGATCTATCTGCTGGCACCGCTGATCACCCTGGCCCCGGCCTTCGCGGCCTGGTCGGTGGTCCCCTTCGATTCGCAGATCGTGCTGTCCAATGCCAACGCCGGCCTGCTTTACCTGCTGGCGATGACCTCGCTGGGCATCTACGGCATCATCCTGGCCGGTTGGGCGTCCAACTCGAAGTACGCGTTCCTGGGTGCCATGCGCGCCTCGGCGCAGATGATCAGCTACGAAATCGCCATGGGCTTCGCCCTGGTCGGCGTGATGATCGCCGCTGGCAGCCTGAACCTGAGCAATATCGTGATGGCGCAGGCCGGCAGCTCCGGCTTCTTCGACTGGTTCCTGCTGCCGCTGTTCCCGCTGTTCGTCATCTACTGGGTGTCGGGCGTGGCTGAAACCAACCGCGCGCCGTTCGACGTGGTGGAAGGCGAATCGGAAATCGTCGCCGGCCACATGGTCGAATACTCCGGCGGTGCCTTCGCGCTGTTCTTCCTGGCCGAATACGCGAACATGATCCTGATCAGCTTCCTGATCTCGATCTTCTTCCTCGGCGGCTGGCTGAGCCCGGTCCAGGGCTGGGTCAACTTCGGCGATGTCTCGCCGCTGGTCGACTGGATCTGGAAGGGCGGTGCACCGTGGCTGTTCGTCAAGGTGTTCTTCTTCGCCAGTGCCTACATCTGGTTCCGTGCCAGCTTCCCGCGCTTCCGCTACGACCAGATCATGCGCCTGGGCTGGAAGGTCTTCATCCCGCTGGCCATTCTGTGGATCGCGGTTACCGCCGTCATGGTGTTCTTCGGCGTGATTCAAAAGGGCGTCTAAAGTGATGAACAGGATTACCCATTACTTCAAGAGCCTGCTGCTGCTCGAACTGCTGGCGGGCCTCTGGCTGACGCTGAAGTACAGCTTCAAGCCGAAGTACACGATGATGTACCCGATGGAGAAGTTCCCGCAGTCGCCGCGCTTCCGTGGCCTGCACGCGCTGCGCCGTTACCCCAACGGCGAAGAGCGCTGCATTGCCTGCAAGCTGTGCGAAGCGGTGTGCCCGGCCCTGGCCATCACCATCGACTCGGCCAAGCGTGAGGACGGCACCCGCCGCACCACCCGCTACGACATCGACCTGTTCAAGTGCATCTTCTGCGGCTTCTGCGAAGAAAGCTGCCCGGTGGACTCGATCGTCGAAACCCACATCCTCGAGTACCACTTCGAGAACCGTGGCGAAAACATCGTTACCAAGCCGCAGCTGCTGGCCCTTGGCGATCGTCTCGAAAACGAGATCGCCGAGCGTCGTGCCGCCGATGCCGCTTACCGCTGAGGTCGAGAGATGGATTGGGTAAATATCGCTTTCTGGGTGTTCGCCATCGCGGCAACGGTTTCGGCCGGTGCGGTGATCAGCGTGCGCAACCCGGTGCATGCAGTGCTGTGCCTGGTGCTGACCTTCTTCTCCATTGCCTGCGTGTGGCTGCTGGTGGGCGCCGAGTTCCTCGGCGTGGCGCTGGTGCTGGTCTACGTCGGCGCGGTGATGGTGCTGTTCCTGTTCGTGGTGATGATGCTGGACATCGATCCCACCAAGATGCGTGAGGGCTGGGTGCGCTACCTGCCGGTCGGCCTGATCGTGGCAGTGGCGATGCTGGTGCAGATGCTGATCCTGATCGGCGTGAAGGGCAGGGCGGTCACTCCGTTCCCGGCCGACAACGCCGCTGCGGTCGCCGCCGACAGCTCCAACATCACCTGGCTGGCACGCACGCTGTTCACCGAGTACCTGCTGCCGTTCGAGTTCGCCGCCGTCATCCTGACCGTGGCCGTGGTTGCCGCCGTGATGCTGACCCTGCGTCGCCGTACCGGCGTGAAGAGCCAGAACCCGGGCGAGCAGACCATGGTCAAGGCCGGCCAGCGCCTGCGCATGGTCAAGATGGGTGCCGAAGCACCGGTCGTGCACAGCAACAGCAAGCCGGTCGCCGGCGAGGAGACCCAGCCGTGATCACCCTTGGCCATATCCTCGCGCTGGGCGCGGTGCTGTTCGCCATCAGCCTGGCCGGCATCTTCCTCAACCGGAAGAACGTCATCGTCCTGCTGATGTCGATCGAACTGATGCTGCTGTCGGTGAACATCAATTTCGTCGGCTTCTCGCGTCAGCTGGGCGATCCGTCCGGCCAGCTGTTCGTGTTCTTCATCCTGACCGTCGCCGCCGCGGAAGCCGCCATCGGCCTGGCGATCCTGGTGACCCTGTTCCGTACACGCCGCACGATCAATGTCGGCGAAGTCGATTCGTTGAAGGGCTGATCCACAGATGGAAATCACTCTCTCCAAGAGTCTGTTGATCGCAGTGGTGCTTGCACCGCTGTTCGGCAGCATCATCGCCGGCCTGTTCGGTCGCCAGGTCAAGCGCTTCGGCGCGCAGACCATCACCATCCTCGGCGTCGCGGTGGCCTGCGGCCTGTCGATGTACACGCTCTACCAGCTGCTGTGGGGCGGTGCGCAGCCGTTCAACCAGAACATCTACACGTTCTTCGAAGTGGGCCAGTATTCGGCGCACGTCGGCTTCATGGTCGACAAGCTGACCGCGATGATGATGGTGGTGGTGACCTTCGTGTCGCTGCTGGTCCACATCTACACGATCGGCTACATGCAGGACGATCCGGGCTACCAGCGGTTCTTCAGCTACATCTCGCTGTTCACCTTCTCGATGCTCACCCTGGTGATGAGCAACAACTTCCTGCAGCTGTTCTTCGGCTGGGAAGCGGTGGGCCTGGTGTCGTACCTGCTGATCGGCTTCTGGTTCAAGCGCCCGACCGCGATCTTCGCCAACATGAAGGCGTTCCTGGTCAACCGCGTCGGTGACTTCGGCTTCCTGCTGGGCATCGCCGGCGTGCTGTGGGTGTTCGGCACCCTGGACTACTCGCAGGTGTTCTCGCAGGCCGGCATGCTGGCTGACCCGCGCGCCCAGCTGCAGATCTGGGACGGCACGATCCTGGGCATGCAGCTGCTGAACGAGCCGGTGATCTGGTCGATCGCCACCGTCATCTGCATCTGCCTGTTCATCGGTGCCATGGGCAAGTCGGCCCAGGTCCCGCTGCATGTGTGGCTGCCGGACTCGATGGAAGGCCCGACCCCGATCTCGGCACTGATCCACGCCGCGACGATGGTGACCGCCGGTATCTTCATGGTCACCCGCATGTCGCCGCTGTTCGAGCTGTCGCAGACCGCGCTGAACTTCGTGCTGTTCATCGGTGCCACCACCGCGTTCTTCACCGGCCTGATCGGCATCGTGCAGAACGACATCAAGCGCGTGGTCGCGTACTCGACCCTGTCGCAGCTGGGCTACATGACCGTCGCCCTGGGCGTGTCGGCCTACTCGGCCGCCGTGTTCCACCTGATGACCCACGCCTTCTTCAAGGCCCTGCTGTTCCTGGGCGCCGGCTCGGTCATCATCGCGATGCACCACGAGCAGGACATGCGCAAGATGGGCGGCCTGCGCAAATACATGCCGATCACCTTCATCACCATGTGGATCGGTACGCTGGCCCTGGTTGGTACGCCGTTCTTCTCCGGCTTCTACTCGAAGGACACGATCATCGAGGCGGCCGAGATCCACGCCCACATGCAGAACAGCTGGGTGGCCACCTATGGCTACTGGGCGGTGCTGGGTGGCGTGCTGGTGACCAGCTTCTACAGCTTCCGCCTGCTGTTCATGACCTTCCACGGCAAGGAGCGTTTCCGCGACGCGCACGACGATCATGGCCACGGCCATGACGATCACCACGCCGCCGAAGCCCACCATGGCGATGCCCATGACGACCACGGCCATGGCCACGGTCCGCATGAACCGCATGAAACCCCGTGGGTGGTGACCCTGCCGCTGATCCTGCTGGCCATCCCGTCGATCGCCATCGGTTTCTTCAGCATCGGTCCGATGCTGCACGGCACCGACTGGGCCGGCAACCATGCGCACGAGGCGATCAAGGGCCAGGCACAGACGTTCTTCACCGGCATCGTCGACTTCTACGATCCGGCCAAGAACACCGTCGCGTTCCTGGGTGAAGAGTTCCATGGCCCGGTCGCGTTCGCGCTGCACGGCATGATGCTGCCGCCGTTCTGGCTGACCCTGGCGGGCTTCCTGCTGGCTGCGCTGTTCTACCTGTGGAAGCCGGACCTCTCGGGCAAGGCACGCAAGACCTTCGCCCCGATCGTTTCGGTGCTGGAAAACAAGTACGGCTTCGACAAGCTGTGGATCGATGGCTTTGCCGGTGGCAGCGTCAAGCTGGGCAAGGTCTCGCGCTGGATCGACAGCAACATCGTCGACGGCGTGGTCAATCTCTCGGCACGTGTTGTGGACGTTGCAGCCGGCGTGCTGCGTCGTACCCAATCCGGTTTCCTCTATCACTACGCCTTCGCGATGATCATCGGCCTGATTGCCCTGCTGGGCGTGCTGATGCATTACCTGCGTTGATGACCTGTACGGAATAAGAAGACGTGTCGAACTGGCCTCTACTCAGTGTCCTCATCTGGCTGCCGATCATCGGTGGCGCCCTGATCCTTGCGATCCGTGATGCACAGACTGCCCGCTGGGCGTCGCTGGGCGTCGCGGTGCTCACCTTCGTTGCAAGCCTCTCGCTGCTGAGCGGCTACAACGCGGGCATCGACGGCCTGCAGTTCGTCGAGACCCATGCCTGGATCCCGGCGTACAAGATCGGCTACAACCTGGGCGTGGACGGCATTGCCGTGGCGCTGATCCTGCTGACTACCCTGGTCAGCGTGCTTGCCCTGATCGGCGCCTGGAGCGCCATCGACAAGCGCGTCAACCAGTATGTGGCGGCCTTCCTGATCCTGGAAGGCGTCACCGTCGGCATCTTCGCCGCGACGGACGCGATGCTGTTCTACGTGTTCTTCGAAGCCATGCTGATCCCGATGTTCCTGATCATCGGTGTCTGGGGTGGCCCGCGCCGCATCTACGCAGCACTGAAGTTCTTCCTGTACACCTTCCTCGGCTCGGTGCTGATGCTGGTGGCGCTGATCTACCTGTACATGAAGGGCGGCAGCTTCCAGCTGGCCGACCTGTACGCGCTGCCGCTGTCGGCCAAGGAACAGACCTGGATCTTCTTTGCCTTCCTAATCGCCTTCGCGGTCAAGGTGCCGATGTTCCCGGTCCACACCTGGCTGCCGGACGCCCACGTGGAAGCGCCGACCGCCGGTTCGGTGATCCTGGCCGCCATCGCCCTGAAGATCGGTGGCTACGGCTTCCTGCGCTTCAACCTGCCGATCGTCCCGGACGCGTCGCAGGAATGGGCCTGGCTGGTGATCGCGCTGTCGCTGATCGCGGTGATCTACGTCGGCCTGGTCGCCCTGGTGCAGGACGACATGAAGAAGCTGATCGCCTATTCGTCGATCGCGCACATGGGCTTCGTCACCCTGGGTACCTTCATCGCCCTGTGGCTGGTGCGTGAAGCAGGCAACGCCGATGCTGCCCGCCTGGGCCTGCAGGGCGCCATGGTGCAGATGATCTCGCACGGCTTCGTGTCCGGTGCGATGTTCTCCTGTGTCGGCGTGCTGTACGACCGCATGCACAGCCGCCGCATCGCCGATTACGGCGGCGTGGTCAACGTGATGCCGTGGTTCGCCACCTTCGCCATGCTGTTCTTCATGGCCAATGCGGGCCTGCCGGGCACCAGCGGTTTCGTCGGCGAGTTCATGGTCATCCTGTCGGCCTTCCAGCGTAATCCGTGGATCGCACTGGGCGCGGCCACCACCCTGATCATCGGCGCCGCCTACACCCTGTGGCTGTACAAGCGCATCTTCTTCGGCGAAGTGGCCAACAGCCACGTGGCCGAACTGAAGGACATCAACGGCCGCGAATGGCTGGTGCTGGGCGTGTTCGCCATCGGCGTGCTGGCCCTGGGCATCTACCCCAAGCCGCTGACCGACCTGATGGAGCCCTCGATCGCGAAGCTGGCGATGCAGATCGCATCCAGCAAGCTGCTGTAATTCCAGGATTTGATGATGACCACTTCGCCGCTGCTGCCATTGACCGCCGCTGACCTGCCACCGCTCGCTCCCGAGCTGGTGCTGATCGGCAGCGCCTTCGCCCTGATGATCCTCGACCTGTTCGTCAGCAACCGGAACAAGATCGTCACCCACCTGTTCTCGCTCGCTGCGCTGGCCGTGGTGCTGTTCATGCTGGCCACCGGCGTGGGCGGGCAGGGCGAGGTCTTCCATGGCATGTTCGTGCGCGATACCGCCGCGGACGTGATGAAGACCGGGATCGTGCTGCTCAGCGGCCTGACCCTGGTCTACGGCTGGCGCTACCTGCGTGACCGCAACCTGTTCCAGGGCGAGATCCCGGTGCTGATCCTGTTCGGCACCGCCGGCATGATGATTCTGGTCTCGGCCGGCAGCCTGCTGATGGTCTACCTGGGCCTGGAACTGCTGGCGCTGTGCTCCTACGCACTGGTTGCCAGCAACCGTGAGAACGGTCTGGCCTCGGAAGCGGCGATGAAGTACATCGTGCTGGGTTCGCTGGCCTCGGGCCTGCTGCTGTACGGCATGTCGCTGATCTACGGCGCCACCGGCAGCCTGCACCTGGACGTCATCCGTGACGCCATCCCGCACTCGGAAGAGCGCGTGCTGCTGATCACCGGTGCGGTGTTCATGATCGCCGGCGTCGCCTTCAAGCTGGGTGCCGCACCGTTCCACATGTGGCTGCCGGACGTGTACCAGGGTGCCCCGGCACCGATCGCGCTGTTCATCAGCTCGGCGCCGAAGCTGGCCGCCTTCGGCATGGCCTACCGCCTGCTGGAAATGGGCGTGGGTCCGCTGTCGACTGAACTGCAGCTGCTGATCGCCGGCCTGGCCGCGGTCTCGCTGGTCATCGGCAACCTGATGGCCATCGCGCAGAGCAACCTCAAGCGCATGCTGGCGTTCTCCACCGTCTCGCACATCGGCTTCCTGCTGATGGGCATCGCCGGTGGTGGCGCGCAGGGCTATGCCGCCGCGCTGTTCTACGCACTGGCCTACGCCATCATGTCCACCGCCGCCTTCGGCGCGATCATCGCGCTGTCGCGTGCCGGTTTCGAAGCCGAGAACATCGAGGACTTCAAGGGCCTCAATGCCCGCAACCCGTGGATGGCCGGCCTGGTGCTGTGCATCATGGCGTCGCTGGCCGGCATTCCGCCGTTCCTGGGCTTCTGGACCAAGCTGGCGGTGCTGGGCGCGGCCGTCAACGGTGGCCTGCTGTGGCTGGCCATCCTCGGCGTGCTGTGTGCCGTGGTCGGCTGCTTCTACTACCTGCGCGTCATCAAGGTCATGTACTTCGATGAGCCGGTGGGCGAGGCCATGCCGCGCAGCAACGACCGCGTGCTGGGCCTGGTGCTGGGCGTGAACGCGCTGGCGCTGCTGGCGCTGGGCCTGGCCTGGAACCCGATCATGGTCTGGTGCCAGCAGGCATTTGCGCATCTTGCATAAAAGTTGACACAAAGCTGCGCGATTCGTGTAATATGCGCAGCCTGAGTTGTCACTGCAGCGGTTCAGCCAGAACATCGTTGCGGTAGCCCTCCTTGAAAGAGAGCAGGGCAGCAGTTCAAACACTTCCGGTGCGGGGTGGAGCAGTCTGGCAGCTCGTCGGGCTCATAACCCGAAGGTCGCAGGTTCAAATCCTGCCCCCGCTACCAACTTCAGATCGGCGCCAACCGGTTTGATGAATGAGGGAAGGCTTGCATTTTTTGGAGCCAACGCTCATAATTCCGCTTCTGATGCGGGGTGGAGCAGTCTGGCAGCTCGTCGGGCTCATAACCCGAAGGTCGCAGGTTCAAATCCTGCCCCCGCTACCAAGTAAAGAGATCGCCTTCGAGGTCCTGCTTCGAAGGCGTTTTTCTTTGGGCGACTGCGTCGTTTCTGCATGATCGGGGTCAGCTCCCTTTTCCGCGGGAAAGGGATCTGACCCCAGGTCCGCACCTTGCACCAGCGCGGTGCAGCCGCTATCAT
This sequence comes from Stenotrophomonas sp. YJH_SMC_80, assembly GCF_059372495.1. Lineage (NCBI taxonomy): Bacteria > Pseudomonadati > Pseudomonadota > Gammaproteobacteria > Lysobacterales > Lysobacteraceae > Stenotrophomonas > Stenotrophomonas sp. YJH_SMC_80. Next base: position 540,767 of record NZ_JCAFVP010000002.1, on the reverse strand, counting down.
CAGCGGCCTAGCAGTACCCCTGAAGGCGGCCTCCCGGCGGGAGTCCGGACCCGGAAGGAGGGCCGCAACCGGCAGGCACTGCAGGTTGCAACCGGAATCCAGTCACCGGAGTTTTTCCGGAAAAGGGGCCCAGCGGGCCCTTTGTCGTTTCCGGGGCGTCATGTTTTCACGCCGGCCAAGGCCGGCACCCAACCAAGAGATCAAGGCAGGCTGTGAGCGACAAGGCAACCGACATCGCGAATCTGCTCGCCCCGACCGTTGTGTCGCTGGGCCTGGAGCTGCTGGGCGTTGAGTATCTGCCGGCCCCCGGCGGTGCGACCCTGCGCCTTTACATCGACGTGCCGCTGGCTGAACAGCCCGAGCGCATCATCAATGTCGACGACTGCGAGCGGGTCAGCCGCGAAGTGTCGGCGCAGCTGGACGTCGAAGACCCGATCAGCGGCAATTACACGCTGGAAGTGTCCTCGCCGGGCGTGGATCGCCCGCTGTTCAACCTGGAGCAGTTCGCTCGCCACCAGGGTGAATCGGCCAAGGTCACGCTGAAGCTGCCGCAGGACAACCGTCGTCGCCTGCAGGGCCGTATCGAGGCAACCGACGAGGCCGCAGGCACCATCACCTTCATCGTCGACAAGACCGAAGTGGTGGTGTCGGCCGACAACATCGACAAGGCACGGATCATGCCCGACTGGGTGGCGCTGGGGCTGGCCCCGAGCAAGCCGACCGGTCCGGCGCCGAAGCGTCCGAAGCCGAACACGAATTCTTCTTCCAACGAGCCGGCGGCAAAGAAGCCGCGCGCGGAGTGAGCCAATGAGCAAGGAACTGTTGCTGGTAGTCGACGCGGTCGCCAACGAGAAGGGCGTGCCGCGTGAAGTGATCTTCGATGCCATCGAGGCCGCCCTGGCCTCGGCAGCGAAGAAGCGCTATCCCGACGAGGAAGTGCTGACCCGCGTGGTCATCGACCACAAGGATGGCAGCTACGAAACCTTCCGCCGCTGGGAAGTGGTGGCCGACGACGTGGTCATGGAATCGCCGGACCGCCAGATCCGCCTGATGGACGCCGTCGACGAGGCCGAAGGCGTGGACGTCGGCGACTACATCGAAGAGCAGATCGAGAACCCGGACTTCGGCCGCATCGCCGCCCAGGCCGCCAAGCAGGTCATCGTCCAGCGCGTGCGCGAAGCCGAGCGCCAGCAGGTCGTGGATGCGTGGAAGGATCGCGTCGGCGAACTGATCACCGGTGTGGTCAAGCGCGCCGAGCGCGGCAACATCTATGTCGACCTCGGTGGCAATGCCGAAGGCTTCATTCCGAAGGACAAGGGCATTCCGCGCGACGTGCTGCGCGCCGGTGACCGCGTGCGCGGCTACCTGGCCGAAGTCCGTTCGGAACCCCGTGGCCCGCAGCTGTTCATCAGCCGCGCCGCCCCGGAATTCATGATCGAGCTGTTCAAGCTGGAAGTGCCGGAAGTCGGCCAGGGCCTGGTGGAAATCAAGGCCTGCGCCCGTGATCCGGGCGACCGCGCCAAGATCGCCGTGCTCGCCCACGACCAGCGCACCGATCCGATCGGTGCCTGCATCGGCATGCGCGGTTCGCGCGTGCAGGCCGTGTCCAACGAGCTCAATGGCGAGCGCGTGGACATCGTGCTGTGGAACGACAACCCGGCCAACTTCGTCATCAACGCGATGGCGCCGGCCGAAGTGCAGTCGATCATCGTCGATGAAGACAAGCACTCGATGGACCTGGCCGTTGCCGAAGACCGCCTGGCCCAGGCGATCGGCAAGGGCGGCCAGAACGTGCGCCTGGCCAGCCGCCTGACCGGCTGGCAGCTCAACGTGATGACCCAGGACCAGGTCACCGCCAAGTCGGAGGCCGAGCAGGCTTCGGCCCGCCAGCTGTTCATGGACAAGCTGGAAGTGGACGAGGAAATCGCCGGCATCCTGGTCAGCGAAGGCTTCGGCACCGTCGAGGAAATCGCGTATGTCCCGGTCGGCGAACTGCTGGCCGTGGAAGGTTTCGACGAAGACATCGTCGAAGAGCTGCGCGCTCGTGCCCGCGATGCGCTGCTCAATGAGGCCCTGGCAGTCGAAGAAGGCCTTGAAGACGGCCAGCCGGCGCAGGACCTGCTGTCCCTGAAGGGCATGGACGAAGCCACCGCATATGCGCTGGCCGGCCACGGCGTGCGTACCAGCGAGGACCTGTCCGACCTGGCCGCCGACGAGGTCATGGACTTCGGCATCGAAGGACTGGATCAGGCGCGCGCCGCTGCGCTGATCCTGGCCGCCCGTGCCGAAGAGATCGCCCGACTGGAACGCGGCGAATGAGCCGGCAATGAACAGGGCCCTGAGCCGCTCAGGGCGTAGAATCCGCGCCGCCTCCAGATGCGGGGGGGCGCCCACAAGATCATAGGATCCGAATGTCGCAGCAAACCACCATCCGCAAGCTTGCCGAACTGGTCAACACGCCGGTCGAAAAACTGCTGGAACAGCTGGCCGGTGCCGGCATGAAGTTCAGCGGTCCCGACCAGGTCGTGACCAGCTCCGAGAAGGTGAAGCTCCTGGGCTTCCTTCGTCGTTCGCACGGCAAGCCCGAGCAGGCCCCGGAAGAGAGCGATCAGTCTGCAAAGAAGATCACGCTCAACCGCCGGAAGCAGCAGGAAGTGACGGTCAATTCCGGTCGCAGCAAGACGACCGTGAATGTCGAGGTGCGCCAGAAGCGCACCTACGTCAAGGATGGTGCGCGCGCCATGACGCCGGACGAAGAGCGCGCCGACATCCTGCGCAAGCTGGAAGAGTCGCGCGCCCGCAACCTCGCCGAACAGCAGGCCCTGGCCGAGAAGGATCGTCTGCGCGACGAAGCCATCGTCCGTGCCCGTGAGGAAGAGATTGCGGCCAAGGAACGCGCAGAGGCCGAGAAGAAGGCTGCCGAGGAAGCTGCGGCCGCCGCCAAGGCTGCCGAGGCACTGGCTGCCACCAAGCCCAAGCGCGCTCCGATCGATGAAACCGCGCCGCGTCCGCCGCGCACGCCGGCCGCCGCTCCGGCTGCGCCGCGCAGTGCGCCGCCGCCGCCGCGCAACGACGACCGCAACAACCGCAGCGCGCCGCGCAACGAGCGTGGCCCGGGCGACCGTTTCGCCGGCCAGATGCACCTGTCGGCTGCCGACCGTGCGCGTCGTGGCAACAGCAACAACAGCAACACCCGTGGTCGGCCGGGTGGCCGTAACCAGGCCGGTGGCCGTCGCGACATGTCGCGCGGTGGCAACAATGCCGGCCCGCACGCCTTCGAGCGTCCGACCGCGCCGGTGGTGCGTGAAGTGGCGATCGGCGACACGATCACCGTGGCCGACCTGGCGCAGAAGCTCGCGCTGAAGGGCGGCGAGGTGGTCAAGGCGCTGTTCAAGATGGGCGTGATGGCCACCATCACCCAGTCCATCGACCACGACACCGCCGCGCTGGTGACCGAAGAACTCGGCCACAAGGCGATCCGTGCCAACGACAACGACGCCGAAGACGCACTGCTGGCCTCGACCGGTGAAAACCAGGGCGAAGCCACCCAGCGTCCGCCGGTGGTCACCATCATGGGCCACGTCGATCACGGCAAGACCTCGCTGCTGGATTACATCCGCCGCACCAAGGTCGCCACCGGCGAAGCCGGCGGCATCACCCAGCACATCGGTGCCTACCACGTGGATACGCCGAAGGGCGTGATCAGCTTCCTGGATACCCCGGGCCATGCTGCCTTCACCTCGATGCGTGCCCGCGGCGCCAAGCTGACCGATATCGTGGTGCTGGTCGTGGCCGCCGATGACGGCGTCATGCCGCAGACCAAGGAAGCGATCCAGCACGCCCGTTCGGCGGGTGTGCCGCTGATCGTGGCGATCAACAAGATCGACAAGTCCGACGCCGACCCGATGCGGGTCAAGAACGAACTGCTGTCCGAGCAGGTCGTGGCCGAAGATTTCGGTGGTGACACCCAGATGGTGGAGATCTCGGCCAAGACCGGCCTGGGCATCGACGATCTGCTGGACGCCATCTCGATCCAGGCCGAACTGCTGGAACTGAAGGCCGTCGACGAAGGCCGCGCCTCGGGCGTGGTGATCGAATCGTCGCTGGACAAGGGCCGCGGCCCGGTCGCTACCGTGCTGGTGCAGCAGGGCCGCCTGAAGAAGGGCGACTACCTGGTGTGCGGCATCCAGTACGGCCGCGTGCGTGCGCTGTTCGACGAAACCGGCAAGCAGCCGGAGTTCGCCGGCCCGTCCATCCCGGTGCAGGTCCTGGGCCTGTCCGGCGTGCCGGAAGCCGGTGACGACTTCGTGGTGGTCGAGGACGAGCGCCTGGCGAAGGACGTTGCCCAGCAGCGTGAGACCAAGCGCCGTGAATCGCGCCTGGTCGCCACCGCCGGCAGCCGCATGGAAGACATCATGGCGACCCTGGGCAAGGGCGAGGGCCAGCAGGTCCTCAACCTGGTCATCAAGGCCGACGTGCAGGGTTCGGTGCAGGCCCTCAGCCAGGCGCTGGTGGCGCTGTCCAACGAAGACATCCGCATCAACGTGATCCACTCCGGCGTGGGCGGCATCACCGAATCGGACGCCAACTCGGCGGCCGCTTCGAAGGCCACCGTCATCGGCTTCAACGTGCGTGCGGATGCTTCGGCCCGTCGCATCATCGAATCCAACGGCGTGGACCTGCGCTACTTCTCGATCATCTATGACGTGATCGATCAGGTGAAGCAGGTGGCCTCCGGTCTGCTGGGCGTGGAGATCCGCGAAGAGATCATCGGTATCGCCGAGGTCCGCGACGTGTTCCGCAGCTCCAAGCTGGGCGCCGTTGCCGGCTCGATGGTCATCGAGGGCGTGGTCAGGCGCAACAAGCCGATCCGCGTGCTGCGCGACAGCGTGGTGATCTTCGAGGGCGAGCTGGAATCGCTGCGTCGCTTCAAGGAGAACGTCGAGGAAGTCCGCAACGGTACCGAGTGCGGTATCGCGGTGAAGGCCTACAACGACGTCAAGCCGGGTGACCAGATCGAGTGCTTCGAGCGTATCGAAGTGCCGCGCACCCTGTAATGCTGCAAGGTGGCCCGACCAACGGTCGGGCCCCACCATGGACCTGTAGCGCCCGACCGTTGGTCGGGCGACAATCGAATCAAAGGTAGCGCCCGACCGTTGGTCGGGCGACAACTGAACCAAGAGCTCCTCGTGCCCAAGACTTTCCATCGAACCGACCGTGTCTCCGCCCAGCTGCGCCGTGAACTCGGCACCCTGGTGCACAACGCCGTGCGCGAGCATGGGTTGCCCTCGGTGAGCGTGTCCGACGTGGAAATCACCCGCGACATGGCCCATGCCAAGGTGTTCGTCACCGCGCTGATGCCGGAACGTTCGGCCGAAGCCGTGGCCGGCCTGAAGGAGCTGGGCTACCGCCTGCGCATGGACCTGGCACGCGCGATGAAGCTGCGCCACGTGCCGGAGCTGCATTTCCACTACGACGACTCGGTCGACCGTGGTGAGCACATCGACAACATCCTGCGCGACCTGCCCGATACGCTGGCCGCGGAGAAGCGTCGCGAGAGCGACGAAGAATAACCGCGTGGCGCCGGGCATGCCCGGCGTTGTTGCATTCCGGCTGCGCGATGTCTGATGCAGACCGCGCTGCGGCAGTCGAGCATGGCTCGACCCTACAAAATTCTGCCATGACCCGAATTCAGTTCCGCCGCCTGGATGGCATCCTGCTGCTCGACAAGTCGACCGGCATGAGTTCCAACGCCGCCCTGCAGGTAGCCCGCCGCCTGTTCCGCGCCGAGAAAGGGGGGCACACCGGCAGCCTTGACCCGCTGGCCACCGGCCTGCTGCCGCTGTGCTTCGGCGAGGCAACCAAGATCGCCGGCCTGCTACTCGGCTCGGCCAAGGCCTACGACGCCGAGATCGTTCTGGGCCAGACCACCGATACCGACGATGCCGAAGGCCAGGTGCTGCTGCAGCGCCCGGTGCCGGCCATCAGTGCCGAAGCGCTGCAGGCCGCACTGGCGGCGCTGACCGGCAACATCCGCCAGCGTGCCCCGATCTATTCGGCGCTGAAGCAGGGCGGTGAGCCGCTGTATGTGAAGGCCCGCCGCGGCGATGTCATCGAAGCGCCCGAACGCGAGGTGCAGGTACATGCCATCGAGGTGCTGGAGCAGCAGCCGGAACGGTTGCGGCTGCGCGTGACCTGCGGCTCCGGCACCTACATCCGCAGCCTGGCCCGCGACCTGGGCGAGGCGCTGGGCTGTGGTGCCCACATCAGCGCACTGCGTCGGCTCTGGGTCGAGCCGTTCCGTGAGCCGGTGATGGTCACCCTGGACCAGCTGCGGGCGATGGTCGAGGCGGGTGACGAGGCGGGCATGGACGCGCTGCTGCTGCCGCTGGCGGCCGGCCTGGCCGAGTACCCGCGGGTCGACCTGGATGCCGACCAGGCCCACCGCTTCTGCGTCGGCCAGCGCCAGCGCGATCTGTCCTGGCCGCGTGGCCTGGTGGCGGTGTTTGGTCCGGACGACGCTGTCCAGGGCCTGGGCCAGGTCGACGAAAGCGGCCTGCTGGCCCCGCAGCGTCGTTTCAACCTCTGACCTGGGCCTGCCGGTTCAGCCCCGGTCCTTGTCCCGGACGCCCCCGGCCGTTACAATTTCGCGGCCGTTTTCCGGCAGCCTGCCTGGCGCAGGTTTCATCCTCGTAGTCCACGGCGAGCCTGGCGGTGCGCGAAGCGCGTTCCTGCCGGCCACGCATCACAGAGAAAAAGAAATGTCGATCGACACCCAGAAGGTCATTGAAGACAACAAGCGCAGCTCGGCTGACACCGGCTCCCCGGAAGTCCAGGTTGCGCTGCTGACCGCCCGCATCGAACTGCTGACCGGCCACTTCAAGACCCACAAGAAGGACCACCACAGCCGCCGCGGCCTGCTGCAGATGGTCAACCGCCGTCGCAGCCTGCTCGACTACCTGAAGAAGAAGGACGTCGAGCGCTACAAGGCCCTGATCGAGAAGCTTGGCCTGCGTCGCTAAGCAACGAATCCCCCGCGGCGCAGCGATGCGCCGCGGTTTTGTTTTGTAGTACCGCAATCCCCGATTCAGGCCGGAACGATCCGGCCACCCGCTGGCGGCAAGGGTCGCCGACGGTCCAAATTCGCAGACAGCATCCCCAAGGACACCCTCCGTGGCAAAAATCACCAAAACCTTCCAGTACGGCAAGCACACCGTCACGCTTGAGACCGGCGAAGTCGCCCGTCAGGCCAGCGGCGCCGTCATCGTCAAGATGGACGACACCGTACTGCTGGTCACCGCCGTCGCCGCCAAGAGCGCGCGCGAAGGCCAGGACTTCTTCCCGCTGACCGTCGATTATCAGGAAAAGTTCTACGCCGGCGGCCGTATCCCGGGTGGTTTCTTCAAGCGTGAAGGCCGTGCGACCGAGAAGGAAACCCTGATCTCGCGTCTGATCGACCGTCCGATCCGTCCGCTGTTCCCGGAAGACTACAAGAACGAAGTGCAGATCATCGCCACGGTCATGTCGTTGAACCCGGACGTGGACGGCGACATCCCGGCCCTGATCGGTGCCTCCGCTGCCCTGGCCCTGGCCGGCACCCCGTTCATGGGTCCGATCGGCGCTGCCAAGGTCGGTTACAAGAACGGCGAGTACATCCTGAACCCGACCGTCAGCGAACTGGCTGACTCGCAGCTGGAACTGGTCGTCGCCGGTACCTCCAACGCCGTGCTGATGGTTGAATCCGAAGCCGCGCTGCTGTCCGAAGAAGTGATGCTGGGCGCCGTGACCTTCGGTCACCGCGAAATGCAGAAGGTCATCAACGCGATCAACGAGCTGACCGTCGAAGCCGGCACCAAGCCGTCGACCTGGGAAGCCCCGGCCAAGAACGACGCGCTGATCTCCGCCCTGAAGGAAGCCATCGGCCCGCGCCTGGGCGAAGCCTTCCAGGTGCGTGACAAGCTGCAGCGCCGCGACGCCATCTCGGCAATCAAGAAGGACGTGTTCGAAACCCTGGCTGGCCGCGTGGCCGCCGAAGGCTGGAACCCGGCCGAGCTGTCGAAGGAATTCGGCGAGCTGGAATACCGCACCATGCGTGACTCGGTGCTGGACACCAAGGTCCGTATCGACGGCCGTGCGCTGGACACCGTCCGCCCGATCGCCGTGAAGACCGGTGTGCTGCCGCGTACCCACGGTTCCTCGCTGTTCACCCGTGGCGAAACCCAGGCCATCGTGACCATCACCCTGGGCACCGCCCGTGACGGCCAGGTCATCGACGCCGTTGCCGGTGAGTACAAGGAAAACTTCCTGTTCCACTACAACTTCCCCCCGTTCTCGGTGGGTGAGTGCGGCCGCATGATGGGCCCGAAGCGCCGCGAAATCGGCCACGGTCGCCTGGCCAAGCGCGGCGTGCTGGCTGTCATGCCGTCGCTGGAAGCCTTCCCGTACACCATCCGCGTCGTCTCGGAAATCACCGAGTCGAACGGTTCCTCGTCGATGGCCTCGGTCTGCGGTTCCTCGCTGGCCCTGATGGACGCCGGCGTGCCGGTGAAGGCGCCGGTTGCCGGTATCGCCATGGGTCTGGTCAAGGAAGGCGAGCGCTTCGTCGTCCTGTCCGACATCCTGGGTGACGAAGATCACCTGGGCGACATGGACTTCAAGGTGGCCGGTACCGCTGAGGGCATTTCCGCCCTGCAGATGGACATCAAGATCGAAGGCATCACCGAAGAGATCATGAAGCAGGCCCTGCAGCAGGCCAAGGCTGGCCGTCTGCACATCCTGGGCGAAATGGCCCACGGCCTGACCGCTCCGCGTGAAGAGCTGTCGGACTACGCGCCGCGCCTGCTGACCATCAAGATCCACCCGGACAAGATCCGCGAAGTGATCGGCAAGGGTGGTTCGACCATCCAGGCCATCACCAAGGAAACCGGCACCCAGATCGACATCCAGGACGACGGCACCATCGTCATCGCTTCGGTCAACGCCATCGCTGCGCAGGCCGCCAAGGCCCGCATCGAGCAGATCACCTCGGACGTCGAACCGGGCCGCATCTATGAAGGCAAGGTCGCCAAGATCATGGACTTCGGTGCGTTCGTCACCATCCTGCCGGGCAAGGACGGTCTGGTCCACGTGTCGCAGATCTCCAGCGATCGCGTCGAGAAGGTCGGCGACGTGCTGAAGGAAGGCGATGTGGTCAAGGTCAAGGTGCTGGAAGTCGACAAGCAGGGCCGTATCCGCCTGTCGATGAAGGCCGTGGAAGAAGGCGACGCCGCCAGCGCCGAGTAATCGACCTCCGGTCGATTACGGTAGGTGTCAACCTTGGTTGACACGCTTCTGGAATCGCTGAATTGAAAAAGCGGGCTTCGGCCCGCTTTTTCTTTGCCTCGCTGTTATGAAGAACCGCGCACCCAGGTCGTTGCATGTCCTGCCGCGGTGCACGAGAGGCGCTACGCAGCCATCGTTCTGTCGCGGTTGCGCGGATCGCACCTGTCCACTGGACGACATGCCGCGACAACCATCCCGCAGCCCCATCCGTTTGCTAACGTGGCTGCGCCTTCGAACCGGGAGATCCCATGTTCCGCCAGACCGTGGCCGTCCTTGCCGTGCTGATTGCCGGCGCCCTGCCCATTGCCTTGCATGCCGCGCCCGCACAGCCGCCGATCTTCGGTGCCTACTACCCCGGCGGCTCGGCCGCGCGCTACCCGGTGTCGAGCATTCCGGCCGAGCGCCTCACCCACCTGTTCTACGCGTTCTCCACCATCGAGGACGGCCGCTGCACGGTCGGCGCCGAAGCGCCGAAGAATTTTGCTGCGCTGGCCGAGCTGAAGAAGGCGCACCCGCATCTGCGCACGCTGATCTCAATTGGTGGATGGGGCGCAGGTGGATTCTCCGATGCAGCGCTGACCGAGGCCAGCCGCAAGCGCCTGGTCGACTCGTGCATGGCGCTGTTCTTCGACCGCCATGCCGGCAGCTTCGATGGCGTGGACATCGACTGGGAGTTCCCGGTCAGTGGCGGACCGAAGGAGCTGGCGCACCGCCCGCAGGATCGCGCCAACCTGACCCGGCTCGCGCAGGCGTTCCGCGTGGCACTCGACGCGCACGGGCGCAAGGAGCGACAGCCGATGCTGCTGACCGCCGCGCTGGCCGCCGGTCGCCTGCAGACCGATGGCCCCTACGATCCAGCAGCGAGCTACGACCTGCCGGCGTTGGCCAAGGTGTTCGATTTCATCAACCTGATGAGCTACGACATGGGCACCGGTTTCTCGGCGGTGTCGACCTTCAACGCGCCGCTGCATGAAGTGCCGGCCGATCCGCTGGCCCCGGAGCTGCGGCGCTGGAACCACGTGGCCGGCGCGGTGCAGTACTACCGCGAGCACGGCGTGCCGGCCGAGAAGCTGGTGCTGGGCGTACCGTTCTACGGGCGCGGCTTCAAGGTCACCGGCGATGCAGCGGATGGTCTGTACCAGTCCTACAGTGCGCCGGCCGATGCCGGCGACTGGCGGGTGATCAAGGCGCGCTATCTCGATCAGCCGGGTTGGACGAAACACTGGCAGCCGCAGGCGCAGAGCCCGTGGCTGTACAACGCCGGGCAGAAGATCTTCATCAGCTATGAAGACCCGCGCTCGATCGGGCTGCGTGCGCAGTTCGCCCGTGAGCAGGGCCTGGCCGGGGTCTTCATGTGGGAGCTGACCGGCGACGACGAACAGGCCAGCCTGCTCAACGCCATGCTGGGCCCCTGGCAGAAGGCGCGCATCGGCGATTGAGCTGCATCAGGCGATGCCCGGCGCAATGCCGCAACGCCATTGGCCCAACCCTGCACAGCAGGGCCACGCCCGCAGCGTTACGCTGCGGGCATGATCCATCTTGAACGCCTGGACCACCTGGTCCTCACCGTCGCCGACATCGACCGCAGCTGTGACTTCTACCAGCGCGTGCTCGGCATGCAGGTCGTGCGCTTCGGCGCGGGTCGTACCGCGCTGCAGTTCGGCCAGCAGAAGATCAATCTGCATGCGGCCAGTGCTCCGCTGCAGCCGCATGCGCTGCGGCCCACGCCGGGCAGTGCCGACCTGTGCCTGGTCACGCGCATGGCGACAGTCGATGTGCTGTCCCACCTACAGGCGCAGTCCGTTGCAGTGGAAGAGGGGCCGGTTGCACGCACCGGCGCGCTGGGGCCGATCGAATCGGTGTATTTCCGCGACCCGGATGGCAACCTGATCGAAGTGAGTCGTTACCCCGGCGAGGCATGATCCTGCTTGGGTAGCGTCGAGCTTGCTCGACGGTGCTTGGCGCGAAATCAACAGCTGTCGAGCAAGCTCGACGCCACAGGGGGCGTTGCGCGCAACGGTAGGTAGCGCCGGGGCATGCCCGGCGAAGGTTCAGTTGGCCCAGACGCTGTTGGGATCGCCGTTGCGGGCGCGGCGCTGGCTGGCCACTGCCAGGCGGGCAAAGCCGAAGGCCATGGCCAGCGCGATGGCGTCGACCCAGAACAGCGGCCAGTGGCCACGCGCGGCGGCGCGCCACAGCCAGTCACCATTGAGTGCGCCGTGCAGCACCGGTACCAGCGCGGTACTGATCGCCGCCGCCCACAGCAACTCGCGTGCGGCCTGCGCCGGGCGTCGCAGCGCGGCCCACAGCGCACAGGCCGCCCAACTGCCGAAGCAGCCCCAGCGGATGCCGCGATCGACCGCTGTCGGCGCCAGCCGCTCCAGCACCAGCGCGGTGACGAACGCGACCGAGATCGCCACGCACAGGCCGATGCACACGCCGACCGTCGCCCGCGCCATGTTCACCCCGGCGCGCGGCTGCTGCGGCTGGCGACGCTTGCGCCGCGACTCGATCCACAGCAGGTTGCCCGAATAGAACAGGAACGCACCGCCAAGGCCGAGCAGGAAGTACAGCCAGACCACCACGCCGTTGCCGAATTCGCCGAAGTGCAGCGCGTAGGCGGCGCTGAGCGTGGCGTGGTTGGCGTCGCGCTGGCCCGGCAGCTGCGAGGCCAGAACGTCGCCGGTGGCCACGTCCAGCGCCACCGCGCCAAGCGGGCCGAGCGTGCCGGTGGATTCGCCGGTGATCTCGATGGTGGCATTGGCATCGCCGGCATTGGCCAGCTTCAGGTAGGCCGGTTCGAAGTTGGCCACGCCCTGTGCGCGGGCGACTTCAAGCGCGCGCGCATGCAGCACGCGCAGGCTGCCCGGCGGTGCCGGAATGCCACTGGCATCGCGCACGGGCGCGGTGTCCATCGCCGTCGGCACCGCCTGCAGCGCCTTGCCGTCGTAGATCAACGGGTTGAGCAGGGCCATCTGCACGAACACCAGACAGAGCAGGGCACCGGTCACCGCGAACATCAGGTGGAAAGGCAGGCTGAGCACGCCGATCACGTTGTGCGCGTCCTGCCACAGCTGCTTCAGGTTGCGGCCCGGACGCAGCGCGAACAGGTCGCCGAGCAGCTTCGGCAGATGGATCACCAGGCCGCTGAGCAGTGCCATGCCGTACAGCAGGCTGACAATGCCCATCACGTAGATCCCGGCTACGGGCAGGCCGAGGCTGTAATGGAGCTCGTTGACCAGTTCGGCCAGTCCGGTCTGCGGTGGTGTGGGGCTGCCGGCGATCTGGCCGGGCCAGGCATAGCGCCAGCTGCCGTCATCGGCCTGCCAGTACGCAAGCGGCTGCGGGTGTTCGGCGCCGGGGAAGGTCATGCCGACGTGGCGGCGTGCCTCCGGATGCGCAGCCAGCACGTCTTCCAGCAGGTACTGCGCATCGTCCAGCCCGGCGGGCAGTGCGGTGGCGGCTCCCGGGGTCTGCCACAGTGGCAGGTCGTGATGGAACAGGGTCAGCGCACCTGCGTAGAAGGCCACGAACAGGCCGAAGCCGGCCACCAGGCCGACCCAGGTATGCAGGGTGGTGAACGTGCGCAGGGTCTGCGAACTGAACTTCATGGGAGAGGTCTCATTGCACTGCGCCGGTCAGGCGCAGCAGCCCGAGCATGGCGAAGCCGGCGGCGGCGCTGCCACCCAGCACCAGCCAGGCGCGCAGCCCGCTGCGGAAACTGAACGCCCACAGGGCGGCCAGCATCCACAGCGGGATGAAAGCGATCAGGGTCGGCACCAGCGCCCGCTGCCAGGGGCCGGGCGGTACCCATGCCAGCAGGCCGGTCGCGGCCGCGGCCAGGAGGAAGCCGGCCACGGTGCCAGCGAAGGCGCGCGGCCACATCAGGGCGACTCCGTGCCGGGACGGTGCCAGGCGGCCAGCGCCGGCAACAGCATCGCGGCCAGCATCCAGGTGCACAACATCGCCACCAGGCCGGCGGCAAAGCCGAGCTCGGCCATCCACAGCCACAGCGCGGCGGCAGCGGCGACCAGGCCGATCTGGCGGCCCAGGCGGCCGGCGCGGCGCAGGCGCGGCCAGCGGCAATGCGGCGAAGCGGCATAGAAGGCCAGCGCCGAGAACATCGCTGCCAGCATGCCCAGGCTGCAGAAGCCGAGCGTGGAAAGGCCGACGGTGATCATTGCGGGCGGCCGGCGTGGCAGCGGGCCGGCGAACGCGGGGCACGGGCGGGGCCGGCGGAAGCCGGTCGGAGCGGGTGGCGCATCACGGGGTCCTGGGGGAAAGCGGGCAGGCTGGCACGGAGCGGCCTGCGCCGACATGGTAATCATTGCGATTTCACGCCGCCAGCGAGGCACATTCAGCCGACCGTACGGTAGCCCTTGGGCTTTCCCGTGCGCTGGTTTAAGATCATCGTAGAACCCTGACTGGAACAAGGTGGCCCGCGCCCAGCGCCGGCCGAGCGTGCGACATGAGCACTACCACCGCCCACTGTTGACCTGCCCCCGAAGGCCCTGTGTTCCAGGCGCCCTCGCGGCGCTTTTTTGTTGCCCGGGCGCCGCCCCGGGAACGCTTTCCAGCCCGCCCAGCGGGCCCCGCACGAAGCCACTGCGATGATCAACATTACTCTTCCCGACGGCAGCCGCCGCGAATTTGAAAACCCCGTCAGCGTCATGGAGGTCGCCCAGTCGATCGGCGCCGGCCTGGCCAAGGCCACCATCGCCGGTGCCGTGGATGGCGTGCTGGTCGATGCCAGCGACGTCATCGACCACGATGCCAGCCTGCGCATCATCACCGCCAAGGACGAGGAGGGCGTGGAGATCATCCGCCACTCCTCCGCCCACCTGGTCGGCCACGCCGTCAAGCAGCTCTACCCGGACGTGAAGATGGTGATCGGCCCGGTGATCGCCGAAGGCTTCTATTACGACATCTACTCCGAGCGCCCGTTCACCCCGGACGACATGGCCGCGATCGAGAAGCGCATGGGCGAGCTGATCGCCCAGGACTACGACGTCATCAAGAAGATGACCCCGCGCGCCGAAGTGATCGAGATCTTCAAGGCCCGTGGCGAGGACTACAAGCTGCGCCTGATCGAGGACATGTCCGACGACATCCAGGCGATGGGCATGTACTATCACCAAGAATACGTGGACATGTGCCGTGGCCCGCACGTGCCGAACACGCGCTTCCTGAAGGCCTTCAAGCTGACCCGCATCTCCGGCGCCTACTGGCGCGGTGACGCGCAGAACGAGCAGCTGCAGCGCATCTACGGCACCGCCTGGGCCGACAAGAAGCAGCTCGAGGCGTACATCAAGCGCATCGAAGAAGCTGAAATGCGCGACCACCGCCGCATCGGCAAGCAGCAGGACCTGTTCCACCTGCAGGAAGAAGCACCGGGCCTGGTGTTCTGGCACCCGAAGGGCTGGGCGCTGTGGCAGGTGGTCGAGCAGTACATGCGCAAGGTCTACCGCAACAGCGGCTATGGCGAAGTGCGCTGCCCGCAGATCCTGGACGTGAGCCTGTGGAAGAAGTCCGGTCACTGGGACAACTACCAGGACAACATGTTCTTCACCGAATCGGAGAAGCGCACGTACGCGGTCAAGCCGATGAACTGCCCGGGCCACATCCAGGTGTTCAACCAGGGCCTGCACAGCTACCGCGACCTGCCGATCCGCTATGGTGAGTTCGGTTCCTGCCATCGCAACGAGCCGTCCGGCGCGCTGCACGGCATCCTGCGCGTGCGTGGCTTCACCCAGGACGACGGCCACGTGTTCTGCACGGAAAACCAGATCGAGTCGGAAGTGACTGCCTTCCACCAGCAGGCGCTGGCGGTCTACCAGCACTTCGGTTTCGACGAGATCCAGATCAAGATCGCGCTGCGCCCGGAATCGCGCCTGGGTGACGACGCCACCTGGGACAAGGCCGAAGGCGCGCTGCGCTCGGCGCTGACCGCCTGTGGCGTGGAATGGCAGGAGCTGCCGGGCGAGGGCGCCTTCTACGGCCCGAAGATCGAGTACCACCTGAAGGATGCCATCGGCCGTACCTGGCAGCTGGGCACCATGCAGGTGGACTTCATGATGCCGGGCCGCCTGGGCGCCGAGTACGTGGACGAGAACAGCCAGAAGAAGCACCCGGTCATGCTGCACCGCGCCATCGTCGGCTCGATGGAGCGCTTCCTGGGCATCCTGATCGAGCACCACGCCGGCCAGTTCCCGGCCTGGCTGGCCCCGACCCAGGTGGTGGTGGCCAACATCACCGACGCCCAGGCCGACTACGTCTCGGGCGTGACCAAAACCCTTGCGGAGCAAGGCTTCCGCGTCAGCTCGGATTTGCGTAACGAGAAGATCGGCTATAAAATCCGCGAGCATACGTTGCAGCGCGTGCCCTACCTGCTGGTCATCGGTGACCGCGAGAAGGAAAATGGGGCTGTGGCGGTGCGTACGCGTTCTGGCGAAGACCTGGGCAGCATGAGCCTGCAGGCCTTCATCGAGCGGCTCCACGCCGAGGGCGCGTAAGCAAAGGTCCGGTCCGGGCGCACAGGCACCCGGACCGGTTCGATACCCTTGGGAGAACGTAATATCAGCACCCCTGACAACAAACAGAACCGCAAGAATCAGGAAATCCGTGTGCCGCGCGTCCGCGTGATCGGCAGTGACGGAGAAATGATCGGCGTGTTGTCGCGCGACGAAGCGCTGTCCATGGCCGAAGATGAAGGCCTGGACCTGGTCGAGATCCAGCCGCAGGCCGATCCGCCGGTCTGCAAGATCATGGACTTCGGCAAGTTCAAGTTCGAAGCGCAGAAGAAGGCCAGCGAGGCCAAGAAGAAGACCAAGCAGGTCGAGATCAAGGAAGTGAAGTTCCGTCCGGTCACGGACGAGGGCGACTACCAGATCAAGCTGCGCAAGATGCGCGGGTTCCTCGAAGATGGTGACAAGATCAAGGTCAACATCCGTTTCCGTGGCCGTGAAATGAGCCACCAGGAACTGGGCCGCGAAATGGCCAACCGGATCGAGACCGATCTGGGCGAGGACATCGTCATTGAATCCCGTCCGCGCCTGGAAGGGCGTCAGATGGTCATGATGATCGCGCCGAAGAAGAAGACCTGAGGCCTGACGGGCCGCCTTCCGGGGCGCCTGGCTGAATGGTTCAGGGTAAGGGGACGCCGCTGGCGTCCCTTTGCTTTTGCAGGACGCCGGTGAATCGCCGGTAAAGGGTTGCAGGGGCTGGTGGCAGGGCGGTTTTGCCTGTATCATGCCCGGCTCGACCCACCCAGGACGGGTCGTACGCCGATCATGGCAGGACGGAAAGAGCGGCCCAGGCCGCCGCCAGATCAGTCAGAAACCAGGGTCATATCCCATCAAGGACATTGCAATGCCCAAGATCAAGACCAACCGGGCAGCGGCCAAGCGTTTCCGCAAGACCGCCTCGGGCAAGTACAAGTGCGGCCACGCCAACCGTAGCCACATCCTCACGAAGAAAGCGACCAAGCGTAAGCGTAATCTGCGTCAGACGGGCCATGTCCGTGCAGAAGACGCAGGCCGTCTGGACCGCATGCTCCCTTACCTCTGAGGAACTGAAAAATGGCACGAGTTAAGCGTGGCGTACAGGCGCGTCGCCGCCACAAGAAAATCCTGGATCTCGCCAAGGGCTATTACAACGCCCGCCGCAAGGTCTTCCGCGTCGCCAAGCAGGCGGTCATCAAGGCACAGCAGTACGCCTACATCGGCCGTAAGCAGAAGAAGCGCAACTTCCGTTCGCTGTGGATCACCCGTATCAATGCGGCTGCCCGCATCAACGGCCTGAGCTACAGCCGCTTCATGAACGGTCTGCTGAAGGCCGGCATCACCCTGGATCGCAAGGTCCTGGCTGACATCGCCGTGCACGACGCAGCCGGTTTTGCTGCGCTGGCCGAAAAGGCCAAGGGCGCGCTGGCGGCATAAGTCCTTCCCGATGCCGTAACCGTTCACTCGGACGGTGTCAGGTCAAGGCAATGCATGGGGAAGGGCGCAAGTCCTTCCCCATTCTTTTTTGGGTCCCGGCGAGGCCACGACGGCAGCGCGGGGACGGCGGTGGCGACAGGGGTCGGCCCTTCGCGCATCGCGATGGCAGATCGACTGGAGTTCCAGCCCCCCATGAGCGACATCCAATCCCTCACCACCCAGGCGCTGGCCGATGTGGCCGCCGCACAGAGCCCCGACGTGCTGGAGCAGCTGCGCGTGGCCCTGCTTGGCAAGAGCGGCAGCATCACCTCGCAGCTCAAGCAGCTCGGTGCCCTGCCGGCCGACGAGCGCAAGGCCGCCGGTGAAGCGATCAACCAGGCCCGCGACGTGCTGACCCGCGCGCTGGGCGAGCGCAAGGCGCTGCTGGAAGACGCGGCACTGGATGCGCGCCTGGCCGCCGAAGCCATCGACATCACCCTGCCGGGCCGCAATGGCGACCGTGCCGGCCTGCACCCGATCACCCGCACCCTGGAGCGCATCACCGGCATCTTCGGCCGGCTGGGCTACGAGCTGTCGGAAGGGCCGGAGATCGAGGACGACTGGCACAACTTCGAGGCGCTGAACTTCCCGCCGCACCACCCGGCGCGCGCCATGCATGACACCTTCTACTTCGGCGACGGCCGCCTGCTGCGTACGCATACCTCCGGTGTGCAGGTGCGCTACATGGGCGACCACGCGCCGCCGCTGCGCATGATCGCCGCCGGCAAGGTGTACCGCAGCGACAGCGACCAGACCCACTCGCCGATGTTCCACCAGGTGGAAGGCCTGCTGGTCGACGAGCATTCGACCTTCGCCGACCTGAAGGGCACGTTGGCCGAGTTCGTGCGCGCGTTCTTCGAGCGCGATTTCGAGATGCGTTTCCGTCCCAGCTACTTCCCGTTCGTTGAACCGGGCGCGGAAGTGGACATCGCCTGGCAGCAGCCCGATGGCAGCACCCGCTGGCTGGAAGTGCTCGGCTGCGGCATGGTCCATCCGAACGTGCTGCGCAATGTCGGCATCGATCCGGAGCGCTACACCGGCTTCGCCTTCGGCATGGGCGTGGAGCGTTTCGCGATGCTGCGCTACGGCGTCAACGACCTGCGCGCGTTCTTCGAGAACGATGTGCGGTTCCTGAAGCAGTTCGCGTAAGCCGCAACCGTGTAGAGCCGAGCCATGCTCGGCTGCTTTCTGGATGGACGCCTGCTTGCGCATGCGCTGGGCGACCCCAAAAACCGCAACGGGAGGCACGCCTCCCACCAGGGTGACACCATGAAATTCTCCGAAAACTGGCTGCGCAGCCACGTCCCGACCTCCGCCTCGCGCGATGAGCTGAGCGCGGTGCTGACCGCCATCGGCCTGGAAGTGGAAGAAGTAACCGCGCTTGGCGAAGGCCTCGATCACGTGGTCGTGGCACGCATCGTTGAAGCCGTGCGCCATCCGGAAGCCGACCGCCTGCAGGTGTGCAGGGTCGATGCCGGGCAGGGCGAACTGCTGCAGATCGTGTGTGGCGCACCGAACGCACGCCCGGGCCTGGTCGCGCCGCTGGCGATGGTTGGTGCGCAGATCGGCGAGCTGAAGATCAAACCGGCCAAGCTGCGTGGCGTCGAGTCCAACGGCATGCTGTGCTCGGCCAAGGAGCTGGGCCTGGACAGCGATGCGTCCGGCCTGCTGGAACTGCCGGACGATGCCCCGATCGGCCAGACCCTGGTCGAGTACCTGGGCCTGCCGGACGCCAGCATCGAGATCAAGCTGACCCCGAACCGCGCCGACTGCTTCAGCCTGCGCGGCATCGCCTACGACGTCGCCGCCGCCACCCGCAGTGAAGTGCTGGATTTCGCCGCCGATGCCATCGTGCCGGTTGGCAACCGCGAACTGTCGATCCAGCTCGACGCCGGCGCCGAAGCGCCGCGTTACCTGGGCCGTGTCATCGAAGGCGTCAATGCTGCCGCCAGGACCCCGCTGTGGATGGCCGAGCGCCTGCGCCGCAGCGGCGTGCGTCCGGTCTCGCTGCTGGTCGACATCACCCAGTACGTGATGCTGGAGCTGGGCCAGCCGATGCACGCCTACGACCTGGGCACCCTGCAGGGCAGCATCGCCGTGCGCCGTTCGCGCGCGGGCGAGACGCTGAAGCTGCTGGACGGCCGCGATGCTGCGCTGGACGACAGCTTCCTGGTGGTCACCGATGCTGACCGTGCGGTCGGCCTGGCCGGCCTGATGGGCGGCTTCGACACCCGCGTCACCGACGCGACCACCGCCGTGTTCCTGGAAGCCGCGCACTTCGCGCCGGCCGCGATCATGGGCCGTGGCCGCAAGCTGGGCCTGCACACCGATGCCGGCCATCGCTTCGAGCGCGGCGTCGATCCGGCGCTGCCGCGCACCGCGATCGAGTACGCCACCCGCCTGGTGCTGGACCTGGCCGGCGGTACCCCGGCACCGGTCACCGAGGCCGTGCGTGAAGCCGATCTGCCGCAGCCGGCGACCATCGTGCTGCGCCGCGCCCGCATCACCCGCGTGCTCGGCATCAGCATCGACGATGCCGAAGTCGAGCGCATCCTGCGCGCGCTTGGCATGGACGTGGTTGCCACCGCCGAGGGCTGGCAGGTCACGGCGCCGAGCCGCCGCTTCGACATCGCCATCGAAGAAGACCTGATCGAAGAGCTGGCCCGCATCCACGGTTACGAGCAGATCCCGACCACGCTGCCGGGCGGTGCCTCGCGCGTGGCGATGCCGAGCGAGACGCAGCTGGACGCGCTGAGCGTGCGCCGCCAGCTGATCGCCCGTGACCAGCAGGAAACCGTCAACTTCGCCTTCGTCGACGACGCGCTGCTGACCCAGTGGCAGCTGCGCGACGGTCTGGTGCCGCTGGCCAACCCGCTGTCGGCGGAACTGGCGGTGATGCGTCCTTCGCTGCTGCCGGGCCTGGTCGACACGCTTGGCCGCAATGCCGCGCGCCAGCTGGGCCGCGTGCGCCTGTTCGAGATCGGCCGTGTGTTTGCCCAGCAGAGCGGAGACGGCCAACCGGCGCCGCTGGAAACCCCGCGCGTGGCCGCTGCGGTCTGCGGTGAAGCGCAGGCGGTGCAGTGGGGCCTGCCGACCCGCAAGGTCGATTTCCATGACCTGAAGGGCGACCTGGAATCGCTGGCGGCTGCCAGTGGCGCGCAGCTGGAGTTCCGTCCGTCGGCCCGCGCCTACGGCCACCCGGCGCGTTCGGCCGAGGTGTTCCGCGATGGCGTGGCCATCGGCTGGATCGGCCAGATCCATCCGCGCCTGGCGCGGGCGATGGAGATCGAGGCCGACGTGTACGCCTTCGAGCTGGACCTGGAGCCGCTGACCGCCCGTCGCCTGCCGCGTGCCGGCGAGCTGTCGCGCTTCCCGGCGGTGCGCCGCGACCTGGCGTTCCTGGTGCCTGAGCAGGTGGCCTGGGCCGACCTGGCGGCGACCGTCCGCCAGGCCGCCGGCCCGCTGCTGCGCGACCTGAACCTGTTCGACCGCTATGTTGGCCAGGGCGTCGAGCCGGGCTTCAAGAGTCTCGCTATGGGCTTGATTTTGCAGGACAAGTCGCGCACTCTGACGGACCGCGACGTGGATGCGGTGGTGGCCGAGGCGGTCACTGCCATCGAGCGTGAACACCACGCCCGGATCCGCGGCTGAGCGGGCAGCACTCGGGGGTAGCAGGCAATGGCATTGACCAAGGCGGAGATGGCGGAAAAGCTGTTCGACGAAGTCGGTCTGAACAAGCGTGAAGCCAAGGAATTCGTCGACGCGTTTTTCGATGTGCTGCGTGAAGCATTGGAACAGGGACGTCAGGTGAAGCTGTCGGGCTTCGGTAATTTCGATCTGCGGCGCAAGAACCAGCGCCCGGGTCGCAACCCCAAGACCGGCGAGGAAATTCCGATTTCCGCCCGTACGGTGGTCACCTTCCGTCCGGGCCAGAAGCTCAAGGAGAGGGTGGAGGCTTATGCTGGATCCGGGCAGTAA
This sequence comes from Stenotrophomonas sp. YJH_SMC_80, assembly GCF_059372495.1. Classification (NCBI taxonomy): domain Bacteria; kingdom Pseudomonadati; phylum Pseudomonadota; class Gammaproteobacteria; order Lysobacterales; family Lysobacteraceae; genus Stenotrophomonas; species Stenotrophomonas sp. YJH_SMC_80. The sequence goes on along the minus strand of NZ_JCAFVP010000002.1, from coordinate 519,492 downwards.
CCGCGAACTACCGCCGATCCCGGCCAAGCGCTACTTCACCATTGGTGAGGTCAGCGAGCTGTGCGACGTCAAGCCGCACGTCCTGCGCTACTGGGAAACCGAGTTTCCCAGCCTTGAGCCGGCCAAGCGCCGAGGCAACCGCCGCTACTACCAGCGCCATGACGTGCTGATGGTGCGGCAGATCCGCAGCCTGCTGTACGAACAGGGCTACACCATCGGTGGTGCCCGCCTGCGCCTGGATGGCCCCGATGCCCGCGAGGAATCGGCGCTGAGCAACCAGATCATCAAGCAGGTGCGCATGGAGCTGGAAGAAGTGCTGCAGTTGTTGCGCCGCTGATCCCATTTCCATCGTAATCCGCTATACTTCACGGCCCGCCGCACTGGCGGGCACATCGCAGCATCAGTCGGGGCGTAGCGCAGCCTGGTAGCGCATCTGCCTGGGGGGCAGAGGGTCGTCGGTTCGAATCCGGCCGTCCCGACCAAAAGCAGCGATAGAACAAGGGCTTGCGCCATACGGTGCAGGCCCTTTTTCGTTGTGGTCACTACGCGTCCACTATTCCACCACTATCGCGGCAGCGCGATGCCTGTGGTGACTGGCTGCCACGGTGCTTCGTGGCCACCCAGGTAATGCTCGGTCATCGATACGTTGCCGTGTCCCATGAGCGCCTGAATCTGCTCTGTGGTCCAGCCAGCATCGCGCAGCAGCGCACCGCCCAGGCTGCGGATCTCGTGGAAGGTTGGTGGTGCATCGCCACCTACGCCGGCAGCATCGCGCGCCTTTGCGAACGCCCGCGACAGCTGCTCGGGCAGCACCTGCGTGTGGTGCGCTCGGTCCTTCGCGCGCATGTCGCTGGGCCTGGCCTTCTCCGGCAGGCGATGGATCACGAACGGCGAAACCACGTCATCGCGGCATCGGGCCAGCAGGTCGAGCAGCGGGCCGGCCACGGCGATCTGTAGTCGAACGTTCGTCGAGCCCTCGGTTTTCGACGGCACCACCCACAGGTGGCCGTCGCGCATGTCGGCGAACTTCACCGTAACCACGTCCTCGCGCCGCAGCAGCGTCACCAGCGACAGGTCCATGGCGTTGCGCAGCCAGGGTGCTGCCTGGTCCCATATGGCTCGGTACACGTCGAGGGTCAGGCGCACGCGCTTCCGCTCGTGCTGGAACCGGCGAGTCGCCAGCGCGGGGTTGGTATCTATCCAGCCTTCTTCCACGGCGCAGGCCAGGATCCAGCCCAGCACCAGCCGGAACTGCTGGCGCGCGCGGTCGGATTCGGTCACCTCGCGGATGAAGGTGGCGCACACCTTCACCGTCACGTCGGCCACCGGCTTCGAACCCAGTCCGGCCTCGATGCGTCGGATCACGCTTTCGTAGACCTCGGCTGTCTTCGGCGCCCACTTTCTGCCGGGCACGTCATCGCGGCGGAACACGACAATCGCATCGGCCACCGTCTCGCCAGGGGTCAACACCTTCGATACCAGGTCGTTGCTGGGCATCAGCATGGCGTTGAGCTTCTTGGCCGCGGCGAAGGCCTTGGCCTTGTCCTTGCCCATGGAATGCTCTTTCCGGGTGATCGGGTGTCGGTACTTGAACCCGTCCCGGTGAGCGTAGAGATTCTGCGGCCAGTCGCGGCGGCCGGGCTTGCGGGCACGTCCCATCATGGCAGGTTACGCCGCACCGGCCAGGACGCGCGCGATCAGGTCGTCGCCGCCGGCCAGCCACTCGTGTTCGTCGATGTACCAGGCACCGCCGACCTTGCGGCCGGGCAGCTTGCCCTCGCGCATCAGGCGCTGCAGCACCTGCATGGACGGGCGGCTGCCTTCTTCGAAATAGCGGTCCAGCCACCGCTCGGGGGTCATCAGTTGCATGCTGGTCTCCTTCAGTTCGTGGCCAGCGCAGCGCGCAGCTGCTCGGTGGCCTGGGTTGCTGCATCGCGCAGGCGCAGGACCTCAGCGCGCAGGCGGATCACTTCATCGGCCGCGACCACCAGCTGCTCGCGCAGCACGTCCTTGGCCGGCTGCTTCATGCGGCGCGGTTCGCGGGGGAAAAGCTGGACGGTCATCACGCGTCCCCGAAGTCATGCAGGCAGCCGATACAGCGCTTGTCAGGATTCGTCTCGCCGCACCCGCCGCACGATCGCGTTGCCGGTTTGAACGGGCGCATCACCTTCTCCGCCTCGGCCTGGTCGCCTCGTGCCAGAGCCATCAGGGCGAGGCCACGGGCATCCCACAGGCGAAGCGTTGCCGACGAGGCAGATTCCAGGTTCACGCCTTCGATGCTGGCCAGCTGCCGGCCGACCTCGCGGTGGTCGGTAGGATCAGCCATGAGCGCACCTCCGCCAGCACCAGCGCAGCCCTCCGCGCGCGGCGCGGCATGCGCGGCTGATCGCCCACAGGGTGGCGATGCCGGCCGCAAACCCGGCCAGGGCGAACACGTGGACCATTGCAGCGGTGAGCAGCTGGTCAGCCATCCGAGCTCTCCTGATCCCTCTGGAACAGCAGGTCGCATTCCTCGCAGTTGTCGGAAACAATCGCAGCGCCATACCAACTGCCGGGGGGCTCAACGATCACGCCGTCGATGCACTTCTTGTTGGTGCATTCGATGTGCTGGCGGTCAGCCATTGCCCACCGCCTGGCTGTCGATCACGTCATAGTCAGCGCATCCATTCGTTTCCTTTACTCGAATCCAGAAGTTCGGAAGTCGCGTAGCAGTTTGAATTTCGAGTTCGTCACCGATCTCGCAGTCATCGATCAGCTCTTCAACCGAATGGCCGAACCGCTCACCGTCCTCTGCTAGCCAGAACATGTCCCCTTCCACCGTATCCGCTGCCTGAGTTTGGGGTGCGGCATACACAGGCTCAACGTTCACGGCGTCCTTTGGTGGCTCTGCGCCGGGGTGGAAGCCTGAGCCGGGCATCGCAAAGATCGCTGGGTCGTCTGTAAACAGGTAGCCAATCGGCTCCCCCACCGGCTGGCGGGCGGCGAGGGCGGCATTCTCCAAGTGCAGACGTTCGGCCTCGGCCCAGCCTTCGCGCGCCCACGTTTCCCACGTCACGGGCCAGAGCGGGCCGCAGCCATTCGGGCACGGCTCAGTCTTGCTGTCGCCAGCGGTCACGGTTCCGTCGTGCATGTTGAGATTCGACCGCGCAAGCTGGAACTGGCACTTCGCACAGCGCACGATGCCCGGCACGAGGTCGGAGCGCTGATCCCCCTGACCACCCGGGGAGGGCTGGGCGGAGAGGACGCGCGCATTCCAGTGTTCTGTCATCGAGGTTCGCAGCCAATCGATTCCGTAGCGGAGGGTGCGCTGGTGCCGCTGGATGCAGCCCATGCTCTTGCACTTCAGGGTGAGTCCGTTGTTCTTGTAGGGGACGAACTCGGCATCGTTTCCGCAGAACGGGCAGGGCATCAGTGCATCCCCCAGCCTCACCCTCCCACCGGGCTGCACGTCCGCCAGGGTCTTGTTGTCGGTGGTCATGCGGATTTGCTCCTCGCGATCAGCGGCGTCGGTTCGTAGTTCACGGTCGGTCGCACGTACACGACCTTCTTCTGCAAGCGCAGTTGCTCCAGCACGTAGTCGCCCGGGTTCTCCTTTTCACCATTGGCAAGACGCGACAGATAGCCGGCATCGATACCAAGGTGCTTGGCGGCTTCACGAAGCGAGCCGTACACCTGGACCTCAATGTCGATGGCTTCCTTGATGGTCATCTCCCTCATGCGCGGGCTTCCTTCTTCGTGCGGCTGTTGTGGACACCCTCGACCACCTGGCGGCGGCTGATGGTGGATCGGTCGATGGGGCTGTTGCCGAGGATCTGGACCTTTCCGCCCGAGCGCAGGAACTGCGCCACGTCGTCGGCGATCTCGGCCCGCTGGCGGTCCTTCTCGGCCTGCGTGGCCAGGTCGAAGGTCGGCTGTACGTGGATGCTGCTCATGCGTGGCTCCGAAGCGGCACGCGGCGCACTGGCCCGTGCCACAGGTTGGTGAGATTGTTCAGGCGCACCTGCAGCGGATCGCGGCGCAGGGGGCGCAGCGGGTCGTGCAGGCGGCGCTCGGTGTTCCGGCAGGGCGCGCACGCGGCGGTGGGCTTGCCGTTGATCAGGGGGAAGAACCGCAGCGGCAGCCGGGCCGCGCACTTCGTGCAGGTCTTCATGGCAGGCGCACCTTCTGCAGGTCCGCCCAGGTGAGCGGGTGAGGGCGCCGCTTGATCCGCTCGTATGCGGCGCTGTGGGATATGTCCAGGATCTCGGCCACCTGCGCGGTGGTGTAGCGCTTGCCCTCGATGACGTGGGCGAACAGCTGCGCGCGGGCCTGGCCGGCACGGCGCAGGCTCTTGGCGTGACAGGGGTAGAGGGCGACGTCCATCAGGCGGCCACCTGCTGGTGATCGCCAGCGCGCAGGCTCTGCTCGAACCCGACGACCATCTGGCGGAACGGTTCCAGGTCGGCGCGCAGCTTGGCGATGAACGCCTCGTCGCGGTCGAAGCGGCGCCACCACAGCTGCTTGCCGACGGCGGTCAGCGCCGGGCAGTAGAGACCGATGTGCCACCACTGCCGGCCGGTGAGCCACATGCAGCCCTGGGCCTGCTCGAACACCTCGCTCGCATCGTTGTCGATGTGGAAGGCGCGCAGCTTCTCCGGGTTGATGAAGCACTTGTATTCGCTGCCGCCGTCCTCGCCGATGAAGCCGTCGGCCGAGCAGCCGTAGTCGCCGCACTCGCTCAGCACGAACCCGGCGCGCTTCACCAGCAGGCCGGACTGCACCTCATGCTCGGCGCGGGCTTCCGGTTCCAGCTCATGACCGCGGCGCATGGCGAACGTCTCGAAACCTTCGTCCAGCGGCTCACCGCTGATGCGCTCGATGGCCAGCCGGAAAGCGTAGTTCTTCGACGCTTCGCTGAAGTCGCCGATGGGTTCGCCGGCGATGGCCTTCTCGATGATGGCCGAGCGCGGCACGGCCTTGTAGCCGGCGCGCTCCATGGCGGCCTTCTCGGCCAGGCCGGACAGCACCGCGTCCACATAGGTGCGCTGCTGGTCGCTCAGCTCGCCCACGCGCGAGCGCGCGGTGGCGAACATGCTGGCCGTGATGATGCCGGCGCGGGCGCGGTGCCATGCCTCGCTGCCCTGGTCGCAGCCGATGACGATCACAGCGGCACCTCTTCATCGGCTGCCGACTGTTGGTCGGCATCCTCCACGTCGGTGGCACTGGCGCGCTCGGCGATGCCCTTCAGGGTTTCGTGGCCGGCATTGCCGATCATCTGGCGTTGCTCCTTGGTGAGCCGGCTCCACGCGCCTGCGTACTCTTCCATGCCCTGGTCGGCGAAGTCCTTCAGGCTGATGTAGAGCTTGGTTCGTTCGGGAGTGTCCTCGGGCTCGGCCGGCTGCTGGCGGGTGATGGCGCCGGCGGTGGACGGGCGGCGCTCGTCGCGCACCAGCTCGCCGTCGATGATGGCCTTGCCTTCCATTTCCTCGGCGGTGGGCTGCGAGCCGACGGCCTCGGGGAACGCCTTGCGCAGCGCCTGGGCCTCGGTGCACTTCGCCAGCTGGCCGCGCGCGCGCTTGGTCCACATCGCATTCGGCGACTGGTCCTGGTCCTTACCGCCCTTGATCGCGTAGTTCTCGATCCAGTATTCGGTGGCGGTGTACTCGGCGATATGGCCGCTGCGCAGTTGACGGTAGACGGTGACCTCGCACCATTCGGGGAAGGTCACCTCGCGGCCGCCGATATTCTCGGTCACCATCGGGCCGAACACCGGCTTGGACATGCCGGCGAACTCGCCGGTGCGGGCCGCGTCAGTGCGGTACAGGCCGATGCCGGGCATCACTACGTCACGCATCGTGCGGGCTTTGTTGTCCCACATCGGCACGATGTGCACCGGCTTCTTCATCGGGTCCAGGCCAGCGGCCTTGCAGTAGGCCAGAACCAGGTCCACCGACGCATCGCTGGCGCCGGGGTACAGGCTCGTCTTCAGCGCGGTGCGGATAGCCCCGGCTTGTTCTTCGGTAATCAGTTCGCCGCCAGCGGCGCGGGTGGTCATCTGGTTCATGGCGTGCCTCAGTAGCGGATGGCCACGGCCGGGACCTTGCCCTGCACGATGGCGGTGATGACGGTGGCGGCGTCGTCGTCGCTGATGCCCAGGGCGGTCAGGGCGGCAACGGCTGCACGGTTGATCTGGCGGCGGTGTTCGACGTCGGCGGCGCGGGCTTCGTCCTCTCGGCGCTGCGCATCGGCCTGGGCCTGCCGCTGGCGTTCGGCGCGTTCGGCCTCTTCCTGGGCGCGGCGCTCGGCAGCGGCGACGGCTTCGGCCTTCTCGCGTTCGGCACGCGCTGCTGCGTCCTTGGCGCGCTGCTCGGCTTCGGCTGCCTCACGGGCCGCGCGCTCGGTGGCTTCGCGGGCCTCGCGTTCGGCGCGTTCCACTGCAGCGGCTGCCTCGCGCTTCGCGTTCTCGGCGGCCTCGGCCTGCAGGCGGGCTTCACGCTCCACGCGCTCACGCTCGGCCTGCTCGGCGGCGACGCGCTGGCGCTCAGCTTCCTCAGCGGCGCGCACGGCTTCCTCACGGGCGCGGATCTCTTCTTCCCGGCGGGCGATTTCAGCCAGACGGGCCGCTTCGGCTTCAGCACGGGCGCGTTCCTCGGCCTCGGCGCGCTCGCGCTCGATGCGGGCCTGCTCTTCCTCCCAGTCGGTCAGCGGCTTGCGCACCTCGTCGCGCAGCGCGTCCAGGGTGTCGCGTGCCTTCTTGCGGGCCGAGTCAATGTCGCCGGTCTGCTTCTTCAGGTCGGCCACCAGCGCCTTGCCAGCGTCATCGATGGCAGTCTTGGAGCGCGACACCTTGTAGGCGATCGAGGCGATTTCCTTGCGGCCGGCAACCGTCTTGACGTTCGGTACCAAGGTGACGGCCTCAGCACGGATGCGGGCCAGCAGGTCGTCCAGTCCGCCGCCGGTGAAGACCTCGACGGCATTGACGGATTCGAGCGGAATCAGGGCTTCGGACATGGCAGTTCCTTTGTCGGGTGGGAATAGATGCCGGCGTCGTGGAATCCCGGCCGGCGCGGGGCCCGTGAGGGCGGGGGAATGCGTTACGCGGCCAGGTCTGCCTGCTGCGGCTTGCTGCCCTTGGCCTGCTTGGTCGGCGGGATCAGGGTGATCTGCACGTCTTCCTGGATCAGCGCACACAGGGCGCCGGCCTGTTCGGTGGTCGGATGGAACAGGGCGCTCACGGTGACCTGCAGGCTTCCGCCGTCCAGCGCTTCGAACTTGAAGTTCTTCAGCGTCACGCCGGACAGCACCATCGGTTCGGTGAGGCCCAGGCCGCCGGCGATCACCAGTTCATAGCCCGGGTATTCCTCGTCCCAGGGCAGGGCGCCCAGCCTCGGGAACTTCACGGCGGTGAGCCCGTCGGCGCCTTCGATCAGGTCCTGCTGTTCACCCTGGCCGGGCTTGCGGTACAGGGCCTTGCGCAGATCCTTGCTGAAAAAATCCAGCACACTGCTGCCGGTGGTAGCGAGCAGCTTCAGGTCGCCGGCCATCTTGTTTTCGCCGCCATGCTTCTCGGCGCGGGGGTTGTAGTTGGAGACCTTGGCGGTCGCGTCGATCAGTTCGAACATCGGTGGTGCCTCTCAGGAAGGCCGGCCGCGCCGGCGGGAAGTCAGGACCAGGACCAGGCCAGCGGCCAGCACATGGCGGCTGCGAGCAAGGCGGTGATGGCGTAGCAGGCGAGGCAGGCGGCGAAGTCGCGCCAGCTGCGGCAGCCGATGGCGGTCAGAAAGCGCATGGGGCCTCCGATTCGCAGGCCGCCACAGCGGCGCGCAGGCGGTCGTCTGCGGCCATCTGGTCGGCCAGGTCGCGTGCAGCGAGGGAGGCGCGGGCGGCGGCGAGGACTTCGGCCACGCGGCGATACTCGGCGCACAGTTCGTTGAACAGGTCGAGGTGCGCCTTTCCTACGCGCTCGCGGCGGACGCTCGCGCTGTTCTCGAAGTCTGTGGCCTCGCAGACAAGCAGGCCCAGCAGGGTCATGGTGCGCGGCGTCACGACAGCACCGCCTGCACCAGCAGCGAGGCCAGCACGCCCAGGCACAGCGCCAGGAAGTGGGTCACACAGGTGGCCCGCACGCTGCGGCGGTACTCGCGTTCTGCGGCGCTCATGCCGCGTACCTCTTCAGCAGCAGGTCGATCGCGCCATTTGCGGAAATCGACTCGTCGCCGGCGGTGTCCTCAACCTTCTCGTTGACGATCCGGTCCCGCGTGCTGCGGAACAGCTCGGCCAGCTCGGCGTCCTTGTGGTTGTCCAGCAGCCGCGCTGCTTTGGCCCAGAAGGTGTGGTCCTGGTAGCCCAGCACGTCCTCGAGGACGGCCGGCAGGGCGCGGAGCGATTCCAGCGCGGTGCTGTCGACCTCGGATTCTGCGGGCATCAGCCCGTCCCAGCTGCGCTGGGCGTTGCGGGCCAGGTCGTTTGCAGTGTGCAGTGCCATGGTGAACCCCGTTTCAGATGGCCCGGAAGGGCCGACGGGGTCTAGACTACGGAATACCGTTACACCCTGTCAACGGAATTCCGTAGAGAGAGGCGAAAAAAACACCCAGCCAGGCTGGGTGGCGTTTCACGGGGTGTCGCTTAGAAGTCCTATAGCCATCTGCCGGGGTGTCTGGTTAAGCATCGACCGGGCAATGAGGTCATGGGGAGAGATAGTTATGCGGGCAAAGCACATAAACAGCCGAATAGTGGCTGGGCTGGGCGGTGCCAGCGGCAACCCCAACCCCTCGAGCTCTCTGGCGGTGTTGAGTAGATGCGCCTTCACGTGTGCGGGTGCCTTGGCATATCGCCCCGTCACTTTGTCAGTCACTTTCAGCGAGCCCACTCCGAACCAGTCGATGGTCATGCGCCATTCGGGGGTGTCCAGCAGGATCTTGGGGAACATGCGTCAGCCCTCCCAGCTTCCGATCCATCGAACCCGGCCGATCACCTGGATAGGATGCCGGGGACTGTCCAGCCGCTTCGGCTTCCGCCAGTTGTGGTCGCCGCGGGGGTTGTCGGCCTTGAAGAACACCAGATCGTCGATCACCTCGCAGCGCTTCACGTGGTACTCCTTCGCCGCGCCGCCGCCGTCGACCATCACCACGTACATTTGCCCGTCGCGGGGGATGGTGTCGCTGGTGTCGAACAGGATGGCGTCACCGCTGTGGATGCGCGGTTCCATGCTGTCGCCCTTGCCATACATGACGGCCAGGTTGTTGGGGCGAAGACGCTTTCGGGCCAGCGACTCAGCCCTGAACTTCAACTTGTGGGTTTCGGCGTACTCCTGAGCCTCGGGACCGCCGCCAAGGCCGATGGCCTGCGCGTAGCCGTTGATATCGGCCCAGTCACCTTCGGTCGGATCGTTCGTTGGTTCCTTGGCGCCGCGTCCGGTTTCCAGCCACTCGGGGCGCAGGCCAAGGCGCCTGGCGATCTTGTGCAGCGCGGTGGTTGACTTCGACAGCCCCAGCTCGAGGTCCGAAAGGGTCGTGGGGGCGATACCAGCAGACCGCGCCAATTCTGCGCGCGAGACGCCCTGCGCCTCGCGTTCCGCCCTGATCCTGGTGCCAATCGTTTCCATATTCACATTTGAACGGAATGCCGTAACGGAATGCCGTTGACGAGGGGTAACGGAATTCCGTAGGATGGCGACGAACCCACTGGAAACGGCACATGGAAATCACCTGGGCAGACCGAATCAAGGCGCTCGAAGAGCGCGGCTGGACCCTCACCGACATTGGCCGCGCCATCGGCAAGTCGCCGCAGACCGTCAGCGACCTGAAGCAGGGGCGGACGAAGGAGCCGGGCGGCATGGCCGCTGTGCAGCTCCACCACCTCTACGCCACCGGCGCCCGGCCGGCGACTGCAGGCTGACGTGGCCACCTCACCGCGCCTTGGCGGGGAAGGGCACCACGGTGCCCGTGCCGGGCAGCGGTGGCTCACGGCGCCTACGGGGGTATGGGCGCACATCGACCCTTCGACCCTGACGGATCAGGGCGAAGCACTTCCCGCTGATCCACTGGAATTTCAGATCCACGACGTTGGATCGCGGCTTTCGAACTGACCTGGGCATTCAAGGCTTCCATCTGAGAGGCCTTCTTTTTCGCCCGCAAACCCTTGGCAAATAAAGGCAAATCATGGAAAGCATTGGCAAGCAACAGGACAACCTCCGCCTTGTGTTCGGCGTGCACAGCGCGCCGAAGGATGCCCCGCAGAAGCTGCTCCGCCAGATCGAATCGGCCGCTCAGGCCCTGGCGGTATCGATGCAGGCCGGTGGCCACAAGCTGGCGACGATCGCCGCGGCCATTGGCAAGTCGGAGAGCTACGTGTCGCGCATGCGCACCGGTGAACGGCCGATCCCGGCCCGCCTGGTGCTGTCGCTGTGCGCTGCCACCGGCTCGAATCTCATCCGCCAGTACATGGACCTGCAGGCGGCCCTGGAACAGCCCGACCCGCGCTCGGAGATTGCGCGCCTGGCGGGGATGCTGAGGTCTGCCTGATGGACGCCACTGAAAAGGCGCTGCTGGCCGTGCGCGTGCTGTGGCACACCGCCGGTTATCTGTTGCTGCTGAAAGGTGCCGCATGAGTACGGACGCGCGGCTGAGTACCGGCCTGCCTGGCCACCCGAAGACGAAGAAGCTTGTGCGCCGGCTCGGCCCAGCCGCTGGTTGGTCACTGGTGTGTCTGATCCTGTGGGCACGCGCAAACCGTCCAGATGGCGACCTGTGCGGCATGACGGCCGAGGACATTGAACTGGCTTCGGATTGGGCCGGCGACAACGATGCGCTCGTGCGTGAGCTGGCGTCGGTCGGCTTCCTCGACGGCGATGCTGGTTCGTACCGGTTGCACGATTGGGCAGAGCATCAACCCTGGTCTGCAGGTGCTGAGGCACGGTCGGAGAAAGCGAAGTGGGCCGCCCTGTGTCGCCGGCATGGTCGCCAAGAGGCTGCGCAACTGATGCCCGAGTACGCAGCAAAGCTGCTCAGTGCACAGCCCGAGCATGGCGAAGGTATGCCAGTAGCAGGCGAGGGTGTGCAACTAGCAGGATCGAGCAATGCCCCGTCTCCGTCTCCGAATCCGTCTCCGAATCCGTCTCCAAAAGCAGAAGAACCTCCCCATACCCCTCCGGCTGCCGCCGAAGGGGCGAAGCCAGGGCGGAAGAAGCGGGAGAAGATCACCTTCGCTGCCTTCCTCGACCAGTGCCAGGACGCCGGCGAATCGGCCATCCCGAGGACGGACCCAATCTTTGCCTTCGCCCGTGACGCTGGGATCCCGAAGGACTTCTTGCACCTGGCATGGCGAGAGTTCGCTGGCAGACACCGCGACAGCGGCAAGATGCAGAAGGACTGGCGCGCCCACTTCCGCGACGCCGTTCGCCGGAACTGGTTCAAGCTCTGGTGGTTGCCGCCTGCAGGTGGCTGCGAGTTGACCACGGCCGGTGTGCAGCTGGCCCGTGAGCGAGATGCCGAAAAGGCCCGTGAGCAGGAGCAGGCCCCATGAGCGCCCAGCCTGCCTACCGCGACGACTACGCCTACCTGCCAGTGCCGCCGCACTCGATCGACGCTGAGCAGTCCGTCCTCGGCGGGCTGATGCTGGCGCCGGAAGCGCTGCGCGAGGTCCGCGATGTGCTGGCCGAACGGGACTTCTATCGCCGGGATCACCAGCTGATCTGGCATGCCATCTGCGATCTGGCCGACCGCGAACAGCCCTTCGACACGGTGCTGCTGATCAACTGGTTTGAGAACCAGCGGCAGCTCGAGCTGGTAGGCGATGGCGCGTATCTGGTCGAGCTGGCCAGCACCACGCCGTCAGCGGCCAACATTCGCGGCTATGCCGAGGTCGTGCGCAACAAGGCGCTGCTGCGGGGCGTGATCGAGCGTGCGACCGAGATCACCAACGATGCCTACGGCACTGCCGACGAGGACGCCGATGCCCTGGTGGCCAGCGCCACCGCCAAGTTCGCCAACCTCAGCGTGCAGTCGGGCGGCAACGGTGGCCTGGTGATGGTGCGCAGCGACCTGCAGGGCATGTGGGAGGAAATGGAGGCGCGCTACGACGGAACCGCTGACCTCGGCCTGGTGCCGCCGTGGCAGAACGTGGCCAGGAAACTGCCCGGACTGGAACCCACCGACCTGATGATCCTCGCGGCTCGGCCCTCGATGGGTAAGACGGCCAACATGCTGGAGTGGGTCTACAGCGTTGCGGCACAGGGCAAGCACGCTGCGGTGTTCAGCCTGGAGATGGCGCGCAGGCAGCTGCTCGCGCGGCTGATGAGCATGCACTCGGGCGTGCCGCTGTCGCGCATGCGGGTGAAGGGCGAGCTGACCGACGACGATTGGCACAAGCTGAGCATCGCCCGCAATTTCCTGCATGGCCTGCCGCTTGCGATCGATGATTGCGGCTCGTTGCCGGTGGATTCGCTGGTGGCGCGCGCGTCCCGCATGCACGCCAAGGTGAAGGGCGGGTTGGGCGTGGTCGCGGTCGACTACCTGCAGCTGCTGTCAGGGCCGGCCAAGGCCGGTAACCGGACCGAGGAAGTCTCCTACATCTCGCGCACGCTGAAGAAACTGGCCAAGACGCTGGGCTGCCCGGTGATCGCGCTGTCGCAGCTCAATCGGTCGCTGGAAACGCGCACCGACAAGCGCCCGGTGATGGCCGACCTGCGCGAGTCCGGAGGCATTGAGCAGGACGCCGACGTGATCGCCTTCATCTACCGCGACGACTACTACACGAAGGACGCGTGCGGCGCTCCCGGCATATCGGAATTCATCCTGGCCAAGAACCGCCAGGGCGAGACCGGTACCGCCTACCTGCGGCACCACCTCGAATGCAGCCGATTCGAGAACTACCACGGCGAGAAGCCGAACTACTCGCTCAAGACCGTGCTGCGCGATGCAGACGATGACAGCGGCGGCTTCGACGCGCCGCGCGACCGCCGCAGGAGTGGCAAGGACATGGCAACCGGAGAGCGCGCATGAACCTGGGAACCTTCATTCTTCGCGCCGGCGATGCCCGCGCCCGCATGAAAGCCGCCTGGCTCTTCGCCTGCGGGTTCCTGCAGCACGGGCAGGACGTGATGGTCACTGTGGCCGAGTACAAGCCGGCCCGGTCGAAGGAACAGAACGCGAAGTTCCACTCGATCTGCGGCGAGCTGGCCCAGCGGAAGCAGTGGGCCGGCCGCTGGATCGACGCTGAGGGCTGGAAACGGCTGCTGGTCGACGCCTGGGCGCGAGAATCCAACCGGCAGCAGGGCGACGTGGTGCCTACCCTGGACGGTGCCAGCATCGTGAACCTGTCCATCCAGACCCGGCGCATGACCGTTGGGGACATGGCCGACCTGATCACCTTCGCGCAGTGCTGGGCCGTGGAGAACGACGTGCTGCTGCGCGACGTGGCGCCGCTGCGGGACCAGCGCTTGGCCGAGCAGGCGGTGGCATGAGGACGAAGAACGCCAAGGCGATCACCGCGGCAGAGCGCGCGCACATGGCGCTGGTGAAGCTCTGCCCCTGCAGTGTCTGCGGCCGCGCGGCTCCGTCGGAAGCCCACCACATCAACCAGGGTGACCACTTCACCACCGTGGCGCTGTGCCAGGACTGTCACACCGGCAGCGAGAACGGCCTGCACGGCCGCCGCACCATGTGGCGCATCTACAAGATCGACGAAGTAGGCGCCCTGAACGAAACCATTCGGAACGTACTGCTGCTACTCAGCACAAGGGGGATTCGATGACCATGCGCCTCACCTTCGGCATTGACCCGGGCCTGTCCGGCGCGATCGCCACCCTGATCGACGGCGAGCCCGGCCCGGTGCTGGACATGCCCACCATGGACGTGGACGGCTGGGACGAGATCGACGCCCGCGCGGTGACGGTGTTCATCCGCGAACAGCGCGCCAACCACCCCGGGGCCTACGTATCCGCCTGCATCGAGAAGGTTGGTGCACGCCCCGGCGACGGCGGCACCAGCGCATTCCGCTTCGGCCAGGGCACTGGGAAGCTGCAGGCCATCCTCGAGGTGCTGGGCATCCCCACCACTCGGGCGATCCCCGCCGTGTGGAAGCGAACCTTCGGCCTGCTGAAGCAACCCAAGGACGCTGGCCGCCTCCTGGCCTGTGCCCGATTCCCAGCGGCAGCCAAGACCATGAGCAGGAAGAAGGACAACGGCCGAGCCGATGCCCTGCTCATCGGTCTGTGGCACGAGAACACCCAGCTCGGCAGTCATCTGCTGGGAGGGGAGGGGGAAACTGCCCCTGCTGCGCCTCGCGTGCGCGCGCGCGTTTGCGACGAAGCGGCGGCCTGAGCATGCGGCGGCTGGCGACAGACCCTGATCGCGTCGACTGGTTCCAGGTCCTCACCGACCTGAGCCGGAAGGGCGTGCCAGTGCTGGCCGTGTCGTCAGCCATTGGCGTGCCGCAGTCGACCATCCTGGGGTGGAAGCAGGGCGCGGAACCGAAGTTCGCAGACGGCGAGCGGCTGGTGGCGCTGTGGCTGGGCCTGACTGATCGCCCCATTGAGCAGCTGCCGCGCATGGGGAAATAGTCGGGAATCCGCATGGGCGGGTGGCGAACACTCCGGGCTGTTCGCCACTCATGCAGCCCACAGGAGCAGCACATGCCCGCGCCCGAACTGACCGTGAAAGTCCCCGGCGAAACCGCCGACACCAGCGCCGCAGCCGCCAGCACCACCACCGCACCGCCGGACGAGCGCCTGGCCGCCGTCCTCACCCTGTCCAAGCAGACCGTCGCGGTCATCACTGAGGCGCTGCCCGGCTTGGTGGCTGGCGATCTGATCGCCCTGCGCGACCTCGAGGTGGCCGGCGACAACCGCAAGGGTGTCTTGGCTGCGATCGAGGCAGAGGACAAGCGCCGTGCCGAGCTGGGCTCTACTGACCCGATTGCCCCAGCCGACCCACTGCCTGCCGACCTGTGCGTGGTCATCGCCGGCGCACTGTTCGACTTCGCCGGCTTCCTCACCACGCGCGACAAGGTCATCGCCCTGGGCGCATCCGAGGAAGCTGGCGCGGCCGTCGAAGCGATCGAGGAATGGGCCGCTACCCGTGGCCTGTCGCTCGATGAGGCTGCCGTAGGTGGCTGGCGCGAGCTGGGTGTGGATCTGGTCGAAGCGGCAGCACAACCCCCGATTCCGGTTGCAGAACTGCCGAAAGCGGAAGTGAATGCGCCGCGCACCTCCGGCCAGGCCGTGTTGACCGACGCCGGCTGGGTCGTCCCCGAGCCGCAGCCGAAGGCCTGAGCCATGTGCGGCAACAAGGCCAAGATCCTCGACCCGGCCGGGCTGCTTACCGGCAAGAACGCCAAGTGGGCCGACCCGCTCGGCGTCACCAAGACGGCCATCGGCGACCCGACGGGCGATATCCGCAAGGAACGCGCGAAGGTGGCCGCCCAGGCTGCCGCCGACCGAAAGGCGCAGGACGACGCAAAGAACGTCCTGCCGAACGCCTTGGCTGATGCCCGCCGCCTGGCCGCGCAGTCCACCGAATCCACCCTCAACCAGCGACTGAAGCGGCGTAGTTCCTTCGCCGTCAGCCTGCTGGGCTCTGCAGGAGGCTGACCCCATGTGTGGGAAACCCAAGGCACCCAAGGTCGTTGAACGCGACCCCGTGGCCGACCAGCGCGCCGCCGAGGCGCAAGCCACAACCCAATCCAACCTCGAGCTGGCATCGCGCCGCCGCCGTCGCCGCGAGTCGTCGCTGCTGACGCTCGGGGCACAGGGCCTGGTAGGTGGCGGCGGTGGCCGCTCGCTGCTGGCCAGCGCTGTTGGCAAGTCCACCCTGGGCGGTGCCTGATGAGCGCCGGTGCCCGCATCCACAAGCGCCTCGGTGAGCTGAAGTCGCGCCGGCAGATCCACGAACCCACGTGGCGCCACTGCTTCGAAATGACGTACCCGCTGCGCGCCGATGGCTTCGATGGCCAGCAGCTGGACGCCCAGCAGGGCATGCGCAAGCGCGGCGAGATCCTGGACAGCACCGGCACCGACGGCTGCCGCATCCTGGCCTCGGGGATCATGTCGGGCCTGACTCCGGCCAACTCGCGTTGGTTCGAGCTGGACGTGGAGCAGGCCACCGACGACGAGAAGGAATGGCTGGGCGAGGCTGCCGACACCGTCTGGACCAACATCCACCAATCCAACTTCGACGCCGAAGGCTACGAGGGTTGCCTGGATGCGGTCGCCGCGGGCTGGTTCGTCCTCTACATCGATGAGGCGCCCGACGGCGGTTTCAGCTTCCAGCAGTGGCCGATCGCCACGTGCTACGTGGCCAGCACCCGCGCCGATGGCCTGGTCGACACCATCTACCGCGAGCACAAGCTGACCGCCGAAGCAGCCGCGGCGCAGTTCGGTGTCGAGAATCTGAGCGAGCCCCTGCAGAAGCTGGTCAGGGACAAGCCTCTGGAACTGGTGTGCTTCATCACCTGCATTGAGCCGCGGCCCATGCACGTGGTCGGCGCGCGCCTGGCCAGGAACCTGCCCTTCGCGTCCTGTGTGGTCGAGGCCAACACAAAGCACCTGGTGCGCGAGTCCGGCTACCACGAGTTCCCGTGTGTGGTGCCGCGCTGGATGCGCCTGCCGAACAGCGCCTATGGCGTAGGCCCGGCCTTCGACGCGCTGCCCGACATGCGCGTGCTCAACGAGCTGAAGGCCATGCAGCTGGCTGCGGCGGATATCGCCATCGCCGGCATGTGGATCGCCGAGGACGACGGTGTCCTGAACCCGCGCACGGTCAAGGTCGGCCCGCGCAAGGTCATCGTGGCCAACTCGGTCGACTCAATGAAGGAGCTGAAGACCGGCAGCGACTTCCAGCTGGCTGAGTACATGGTGACCCACCTGCAGGCGGCCATTCGCAAGATCTTCATGGCCGATCAGCTGCAGCCGCAGGACGGCCCAGCCATGACGGCCACCGAGGTGCACGTGCGGGTGGAGCTGATCCGCCAGCTGCTGGGGCCGATCTATGGCCGCCTGCAGGCCGAGTACCTGCGCCCGATGGTCACCCGCTGCTTCGGCATCGCCGCCCGTGCGGGTGTGCTGGGCCAGCCCCCCGAGTCCCTGGCTGACCGCGAGTACACGGTGAAGTACGTCTCGCCGCTGGCCCGCGCGCAGCGTCTCGAGGAAGTGACCGCGATCGAGCGCCTGGTGCTGAACATGGGCGCTCTGGCAAAGGCCACCGGCGATACCAGCGTCTTCGACCAGCTGGATACCGCCGCTGCAGTGCGCATCACCGCAGAGGGCCTGGGTGTTCCGCCGGACGTGCTGCGCAGCCAGGACGAGGTACTGGAAATTCAGCAGGCCAAGCAGCAGGCAGCGGACGAGCAGCGCCAGGCCGCGGCCACTGAGCAGATGGCCATGGGTGCAGCACAGCAGGCCATGGGCCAGCAGGCCGCCGCATGACCGACCAGCGCGAGCGAGTGACGCCGGAAATGTACGCCCGGGTGTTCGAGAACCACGCCGAGGGGGCGCTGATCCTCGAGGACCTGGTGCGCCGCTTCGGCGGTAACCCCTACGTCCGTGGCGGCCAGGAAGGCCAGCGGCAGACGGATTTCAACGCGGGGGCGCTGTCGGTCCCCACCTTCATCCTCAATCAGATCAACCGAGCAAACGGAGCAGAACCCGATGAACATGAGCAGCAACCATGAAGACACCTCGGCCGCAGGTGCGGGCGGTACCGATGCCGCAGCAGCAGCTGCCGGCGCGGCGGGCGCGGGAGACGCTGCCTCGCTACTCCAACAAGGCGCGGGAGAGGAAGCCGCGTGGCTGCCGGAGAAGTACCGTGTAAAGGTCGACGGCAAGGACGAAATCGACTTTCAAGCATCGGCCCGCAAGCTGGGTGAGGGTTACAAGGCCCTCGAGGCGAAGCTGGGCAGCGGGGCCACCGGCACCGTGCCGGAGAACCCCGACAGCTACCAGCTGACCGTGCCGGCCGATGCCGATGGCAAGGCTCTGGTCGAAGGCGTCGACCTGCAGGACTTCATGGCCGACCCCATCTACAAGGATCTGGCAGCCAAGGCGCACGCGAAGGGCATCAGCAACGAGGCGATGCAGTTCTTCGTGGGCGAATACCTGCAGTTCGCGCCGCAGCTGTTCGAGGCCAACCTGCAGCTGGGCGCCGATGAAGCCCGCCAGACGCTGTCGGCAGTGTGGAAGGACGAGGCCGCCATGAAGTCGGGCCTGCAGCGCGCCGCCCGCGCCACACAGGGCTTCGCAGCACCGGCCGGCCAGCCCGGCAACTATGACAACGTGATGCAGAAGTTCGGCAACGATCCCGACTTCCTGGCCCTGATGGCCAGCATCGGCAAGGAAATGGGCGAGGACAAGCCGATCTCCGCCGATCCGGTGGCGCAGCAGGACTGGCAGGACCAGGTGGACGAGATCCGCGCCAATCCTGCCTACGGCGACAAGAACCACCCGCAGCACAAGGCGCTTATGCAGAAGATGGAAGCCCTGTACCAGCGCCGCTACGGCAACCAGCAGCAGAAGCTCGGTGGTGCAGCCGTCCGCTGACCAGTCCGAGCGCCGAACGAAAAGGCCCCGCCCGCCGCGGGGCTTTTTTGTGCCCGCGCAAATAGTCGGGATTCCGAATGGGCCGCACAGCCATCCTGCCAGCCATCGGCCCGGGGTGGCACCCGGATACCCGCGTAAGCCCGCGACGTTGCCACGCGAACCGCACGGCCCCGCAAGGGACACCCGGGCAGGCACGAGCCCCCTTCAACCCCTTCGGAGCCCTATATGAGCAACCAGATCACCGAAGCCTTCGTGCAGCAGTTCGCGGACAACTTCAAGCACGTGGCACAGCAGACCCAGTCCCGCCTCGAGCGTTGTGTTTCGATCGAGTCGGGCATCCGCGGCATGTCGAAGTCGATCAACTTCCTCGGCCAGCGCACCGCGCAGCGCCGCCTGGTGCGTCACGGTGACACCCCGATCAACGATCAGATCCACGGCACCCGCTATGTCGACCTGTACGACTGGGAAGACGGCGACATGGTCGACGATCAGGACAAGATCCGCATGCTGGTGGATCCGTCGAGCGACTACGTCAAGGCCATGGTGCAGTCCTTCAACCGCTCGAAGGATGACGTGATCATTGCCGCGATGGGTGGCAATTCGCGCTCCACGGTCGGCAACGTCGCCCTGCCGAACACGCAGAAGATCGCAGTGAACGCCTCGGGCCTGACGAAGGCCAAGATCATCCAGGCGAAGAAGCTGTTCCGCCGCAACGAGGCTGACGGCCACAACGGCGAAGAGCTGTTCATCACCTACAGCGCGCAGGCTGCGGCCGACGTGCTGGCCGATACCACCCTGACCTCGGCCGACTTCATCGCGGCCAAGTTCCTCGAGCAGGGCGATATCGAAGGCCGCTGGATGGGCTTCACCTGGATCCCGATCGAGCGGACCCCGCTGGTTGGCACCACCCGCAGCCTGTACGCCTGGGCGAAGTCCGGTGTGACCCTGGGCATTGGCGAGGACACCACCACCAAGGTCGGCGAAGACCCGGGCAAGGGCTTCAACGTTCGCATCTACGGCAAGCAGTCCATCGGTGCCGTGCGTTCGGAAGAGGTCAAGGTGGTCCAGATCGACGTGCTGGACAACAACAACTGACCCACCACGGGGCGCGGCTTCGGCCGCCCCTGGAACCAATCCTTCCGCATACGAGGTAGCCACCATGGCAGTCGTGAACAAGCTCTCCGCCGCTCTCGCACAGCGCGACGGCATCCCTTCCCAGCTCAACAGCAACTCGGCGCCGACCAAGCTGGCGTCTGGCCGCGTCAAGGAATCGATCGGCGTGATCGCCGTGGCTAACGGCGACAGCGCGGCCAGCGTGCTGCGCCTGTTCTCGGTGCATTCCAGCTGGCGCGTTAGCGCGCTCCTGCTGTCCTGCACCGCGATCACCGGCGCGGCAGCTGATATCGGTCTGTACGACCTGCCGACCCGAAACGCAGGTGCTGTCGTCAACGCCGGCCTGTTCGGCACCGCGGTCGATCTGGCCGCCGCGCAGAACGGCACGAACGTCCTGATCGAGTCGGGCACCGTCACCCCGGACAAGCTGGAATGGCCGGTGTGGCGCGTGCTGGGCCTGGCCGCTGACCCGGGCGTCTACTACGACGTGGCCGCCACCCTGACCGCTGGCGCGACCGCTGCCGGCAGCATTGCCCTGAAGGGCCACTTCATCGACGGCAACTGATCCAGGTTCCTAACCCGGATAGCAACAGGAAACCATCCGGGCGCCGAGTGCGCCCGGCTTTTTTTGAGGGCCGCGCACCATGACTGACCGCATCACGATCTGCTCCAACGCGCTGATGATGCTCGGCGCCAAGCCGATTGCCAGCTTCAGCGAGTCCGAGGGCACGGGCTCCAACCTCGACCGAGCCAAGCTCTGCGCCGGCCTGTACCCGGGCCTGCGACTGGCCATCCTGCGCGGCCACTACTGGAACACCTGCGCGCGCCGCGTGCTGCTGTCCCCGGACGAGCAGAAGCCGGCCTTCGGTTACGCCCATCGCTTCCTACTTCCGGGCGACTGGCTGCGCACTTGGGACGTAGGCGACCGCTACACCCGGGGCCGCCTCGACTACCGCAGCGAGGGTCGCTACCTGTTGTGCAACGAGCCGGTGCTGCCGCTGCTCTACGGCGCCGATGTGCCGGAAGACCAGTGGGACACGCTGCTGGTGGACGTGATGACCCTCGCGGTGGCTGCGCGCCTGGCGTACCCGATCACCGCCAGCACCAGCGTGGAGGAAGCCAAGAAGATCGAGCTGCGGGACCTGCTGCGCGAGGCCCGCGCCACCGATGGCCAGGACGATCCGCCCGAGACGTTCGGCGACTTCCCGCTGCTGCAGAGCCGGATGAGGGGCTGACCATGCGCCTGACCCCAGCACAAACCAACTTCACCGCCGGCGAGATAAGCCCGAAGCTCTACGGGCGCAGCGATATCGACCGCTACCGCAATGCGGCCGAGATCCTCGAGAACGTCATCATCATGGTGCAGGGCGGCGTGCAGCGCCGGCCGGGCCTGCGCTACGCCGCCCATGCCAAGCACCAGGACAAGTACGCCGTGCTGGTGCCCTACGTGTTCAGCCGGTCGCAGGCCTACATGCTCGAGGTCGGGGACGCCTACATGCGCGTATTCCTCGGCAACGGGGCACAGGTGCAGGTTGAGTCGACGCCGGGCGTGTTCGTGCCGTTCGAGATCCCCACCGACTATGCCGAGGCGGATCTGGCCACCATCGATTACGTGCAGAGCGGCGACACGATGTTCCTGTTCCACCCGGACTACGTGACCCGCCGCCTGCGCCGATTCGGCGATGCCTCATGGATCCTCGAGGCGGTGCCGTGGGTGGAAGAACCTTTCGGTGAGGTGGGCTATGCCCCGCCCGTGACCATGACCCTGGACAGCCTGGCACTCGGCCCGGGGCGCACCATCACCACCAGCGGTGCGGCGTTCCTGGGCGCAGACGTTGGCCGCGAGATCGAGGGCCTTGGCGGCCTGGCCGTCATCACTGCGGTGACCAGCGCGACCACGGCCACTGTGGACACTCAGACGCCATTCCCGTCCCTGACCATCGCCGCCGGTCAGTGGGTGATCACTGGCAGCCCGCTGGCGGTGCTGACGCCGAGCTATCCGGGCGGCACCGGTACCGACCTGCCCCCGGTGGGCGCTTCGGTGACGCTTACGCTGGACGCGCCGGGCTGGCGCTCGGTTGACGTGGGCAAGTGGGTAGAGCTGAACGCCGGGCTCGTGCAGATCGATGCTGTCACCTCGTCGACGGTGGCCACGGCGACGGTGCGGCGCGCGCTCACTGCGCTGGTGGCAGTGCCGGCGCTGGCGTGGGTGCTGAAGGGCACCGTATGGGGTGGCCGCAACGGCTACCCGGGCACGGGGACGTTCTTCGAGCAGCGCCTGTGGCTGGCCGGCTCCCGCGCGTTCCCGCAAACCGTGTGGGGCTCGCGCATCGGCGAATACCTCAACTTCGAACTGGGCACCAACGACGACGATGCGGTGTCGTTCGACCTGGCCAGCGACCGGCAGAACCTGATCCGGCACCTGACCCAGGTAAACGCCCTCGTGGCGCTGACCAACGGCGGCGAGTTCACCCTGCAGGGCAGCCTGGACAAGCCGATCACGCCCACGAACGTGCAGATCCGCAACCAGTCCAGCTTTGGCTGCGGCGACGTCTCGCCCGAGCGCGTTGGCAGGGAGCTGGTGTTTACCCAGCGTGCCAACCGCAAGCTGCGCGCACTGTCGGCCGATCGCATCGACACCGCGCAGTACGGCGCCCCCGAGCTGACGGTGCTGGCCGACCACATGACGGTCGGCGGGATCACCGGCAGCGCCTATGAGGCCGAGCCCGATTCGCTGCTGCACTGCGTGCGAAACGATGGCCAGCTGGCAACCTGCGCGCTCGACCGCGATCAGGACGTGGTTGGCTGGTCCAGGCAGGTCACGGAAGGGCGATTCATTGCGGTGGCCACGCTGCCGCTCGACGACAAAGACCAAACCTGGGCAATCGTCAGCCGGATCGTGAATGGCGTGCAGCAGCGCTATGTGGAGCGCTTCGACCGCGACGTGATGACAGATGCCTGTGTCACCGCGACCAGCGTGGCCGGCGATACCACCTGGCTGGGGCTAAGCCACCTCGAAGGGAAGACGGTCAAGGTGAAGGCCGACGGTGTGGTGCTGAACGACCGTGTTGTGGCCGGCGGTCAGATCACCATTGAACGGGCGGCCAAGCAGATCGAGATCGGCCTTGGCTTCGAACCACGCGTGAAGCTGCTGCGGCCGGAAATGTACAGCGATTCTGGATCCGCGCAGAGCAGCAACATCCGCGTGTCCGAGATCGTGGTGCGCGTCCTCAACTCGACGGGACTGGTCGTCAACGGCCAAGTGATGTTCTCGCGGCAGACAGGCCTCGGCGTGCTGGACCAGCCCCCGCCGCTGCTTACCGGCGATCAACGTGTTGAACAGCTGGGCTGGGAGCTTGGCGACTTCCACATGGAGATCACCCAGCCGCAGCCGTATCCCTTCCACCTGCAGGCGGTGATTACAACCATGACGGTGAACAAATGATCCGGTTCGCAACCGACGACGACATGGGCGCGCTGCTGATCCTGGCGGAGCAGATGCACGCCGAATCGGACTACCGCCGGTATCCCTTCGCCATCGACAAGATGGCGCGCCTGTTTCAGGGCCTGATGGATGGCGCTGGGGTGGTGCTGGTGGCCGAGCAGGCCGGCCGCGTGGTCGGCGTCATGGCCGGCTACTGCGAAGAAAGCTGGTTCACCCCGGCCAAGGTCGCCGGCGAATACGGGGTGTTCGTCGAGCCTGGCGCACGCGGCGCGGCGCTGGCTGCAGGGCTGGTGCGCGCCTTCTGTGCCTGGGCGAAGGAGCAGGGCGCCGACCTGATCCAGGTAGGCGTTACCACCGGCGTGACCACCGACCGCACGGCCCAGCTGTACGAAAAGTTGGGCTTCCGCCGCACCGGCATTGTTTTCGAGTTCGAAGGAGACTGAACCATGGGTATGGCAGTAATCCCGGTCATCCAGTGGGGCGCCCTGGCGCTCAGTGCCGGCGCCGCTATCTATCAGGGCGAGCAGCAGAGCAAGTACAACAACTACCTGGCAGCGCAGGCAGAGGCCGACTCGCGCGCCGAGCGCGGGGCCGCGCAGGTGGAAGCCGAGCGGATCCTGAAGGCGTCGAAGCGGCAGCGCAGCGAAGCGGTGGCCGCGCTGGCAGCATCCGGCGTCGACGTGAACAGCTCCACTGCGCTGAAGATCGACGAAGAGATCTCCCGCGGCGCCTCGGAAGATGCGTTCCTCACCCTGACTGGCGGCAACGACCGCGCGGTCCGGCTCAATGCAGAGGCCGACGGTGCGCGCTACGCCGGCCAGCAGGCACGGACCAGCGGCTACATCAACGCGGGGACGTCGCTGCTCAGTACCGGGTCGAGCATTGCCCGAGGCTGGAAGCGCACCAGCAACCTGAGCGGGGGCCGCTGATATGGCACGCATCGATATCGGCCAGTTCGGCCAGGGTGGCGGCACCGCGCCGCTGGTGCGGTCCCGCGTCAGTGGCGCGGGGGTAGGGGAGGTCGCGCAGGCGGTCGGGCAGCTGGGCAGCGTGGCTGCGCAGCTTGGCGCATCCATGGCCGCCGAAGACGCACGGGAGGCTGAGGGCCTGGCGCGCGCGAAGGCGGCCAATGCCCAGCTGGACTACGAGCTGCAGGTGGGTGACGTCCAGCGCAAGCTCGAGGACGACGTAGCCACCGGCACGGTGCCGTATGCCGAGGCGCCCAGCCGCTACCAGGAAGCCGTCGGCAAGATCGAAAAGCCGGCCGTTGCCGGGCTCACTCCCGATTTGCAGCTGGCCTACGACCGGGGCCTGCAGCGCACGGTCACTGCCGGCCAGCTGGGCGTCGATCGGGTGGCGCGCACGGCCAAGCGCGCGGATTTCCGCGGGCAGTTCGACGCGGCCCTGGACAAGCTGGGCAAGATCGCTGGCATGCCCGGCGCCGATATCGCCGCGGTCAATCAACGTGCGCAGGCATTCGCGCCACTGGCCAAGCAGGCCGGACTGAGCGACGCAGCGGTGGGCAAGGCGCTGCAGGACTTCTACGACCGCACCTGGACGTCGCAGGCCACCCAACGGGCGATCTTCGCGCGCGAGGATCCCGCAGCGCTGAAGACGCTGGAAACGGACCTGTCCAGTAGCGACGGCTTCTATGCCGACAAGCTGGATCCCGAGAAGCGCAACGCGCTGCTGTCGCAGGTGATGACCCGGCAGCAGACCCTGCAGGACCGAGCCGAGCGGGCAGCCGACCGGATCGATGCCAAAGCGCAGCGCGTGCTGGGCCAGATCGATCGGCAGATTGCCAGCGCCGTGCCGGCCACGCCGGAAATGTGGACGGCCTGGGCCGATTCGATGAAGGGCGCCAGCCCCGACGTGCGCGCCGAATTCGACCAGCGCGTGGCCGAGGAAAAGGAAGTCCAGAAGGTGCTGCGCATGCCGACGGCACAGCAGCAGACCTACCTGCAGAAGGCCGAGGCAGAGCTGGCCACTGCCGGTGGCACCGTGCAGCGCAAGGAGAACCTGGCGCGCACGCGCTCGGCGATCGAGGCGGCGCAGAAGCAGCTGGACGAGACGCCGCTGCTGTTCAACGCATCGCGCGAAGGTGGCGAGGTTGAGCCGCTGAACCTGGCAGCGCTGGCCAGCCCCGCCGATGCCTGGGAGGTGGGTGCGCAGCTGCAGAACCGCGCGGCCACCATCGATGGCATGCGCAAGCGCTACGGCTCGCAGGTCCAGATGGCTGTCCTGCTGCCGCAGGAAGTGCAGGCGCTTGGCGAGCAGCTGAAGCAGGGCACCAGCCGGCAGCAGGCAGAAATGCTGTCGCAGCTGCGCACGGCGACCATGGATGACAAGGTGTTCAACGCGGCCATGAAGCAGTTGGCACCGGAACAGCCGGTGGTCGCCTACGCCGGCATGCTGGCCACGCGCGAGCGCGCGCAGGTGACGCTGCAGAAGCACATGTTCGGGGCCAACGAGGCGGCCAACGGCCGGGACGTCGCCGCCACCATGCTCGAGGGCAACCGGCTGCTGCAGGGGAAGGGCGATTCCAAGTTCCCGCTGCCACCGGAAAAGGAGTTCCGCGACCAGTTCACCCGCGACACCGGCGCCCTGTTCGCAGGCCGTCCTGGTGCTGCTGACGTGGCCATGCAGGCCGTGCGCGCGTTCTACACCGGGCAGTCTGCCGCCGACGGCGACCACTCGGCCGAGGTGAACAGCGATCGCATGAAGAAGGCGATTACGGCATCCCTCGGCGAAGTGGTGGACGTGAACGGCCGGGGCGAGGTGCTGGCGCCGTGGGGCATGGGCTCGGACACCTTCGAAGACCAGGCGGAGCAGGCATTCACCGAGTCCGCGAAGGCGGCGGGCTTGCCCGACACGGTGGTGGGTAGCTTCAGCAAGTACGGCCTGCGCCAGCAGAGCGAACGCACCTACTACGTGACCCGCGGGCGCGAGTTCCTGACGACCAAGGACGGCAAGCCCCTGACCATCACCATCACCGGGAGCGGCCGATGAGCGTTTTCGATCTGGACGAGCAGGGCCGCAAGCAGCTCGACGAACAGGCGGTGGCCAACCCGCTGGATCTATCGAAGGTGAAGCCCGGGTTCTTCGAAGGCCTGGGCTCGTCCATTTTCAGCGGCACCATGCGCGGCGGTGCCCGAACCGGTGCCGCTGTGCTGACGGCCGGCGCGGTGCCGGTGGTGGCGCGTGACGACTACCTTTCGTCCTTTATGACCGACGACGTGGCCGACTTCCTGCAGGCGCAGGGCGTGGCCAACCCGGCGCGAGGCGCCACCACGGCAGGCCAGGATGCCTACTTCGCCGACGTGGTGGAGGGGATCGGACAGCGCGCAGTCGACGCCTGGACGCCGGACCCTACCGAAACCGGTACTGCTGGGCGCGTGCTTGGCGGCCTTGCCGAGATCGTGCTGCCGCTGGCGGCGGCAGGTGGCAACCCTGCGTTGTTGGCGGCGAATGAAGGCCTCGAGCGGCCGGCCTCACTGGTCAAGCAGGGTGTCGGCGCCGGCACTGCGCAGGCGGTAGGGCTGGCAGGTTCGGTGGGCACGCTGGCCGGGTTCAAGCTGCCGGCAGCGTTCGGCACCACCCTGTCGCAGCGGCTGGCCACCGGTGCCGCCGGAAACGTGTTGCTGGGTGCTGGCATGTCGGGAGCGCAGTACGCGGCGCTGAAGGCCGGCGGCAACGATGAGCAGGCCAAGGCCTTCGATCCGCTCGACGCGGAGGCGCGGACGGTCGACCTACTCACCGGCGTCGCGTTCGGCGCTTTGGCGCACGCCATGGCCCCCCGTGTGCCGCTCGATCAGCGCGATGCACTGCTGACGGCGCGCAACGCCGACCGCTTCCAGCGCACTGCCACCGATCCGCTGGTGGCTGATGAAGGTGCGGCTATCCGGGGCCAGGACGCGCTGCAGGATGCGCTCGAGCAGCTGGCGCGCGGCGAGCCGGTGAACGTGGTCGACACGATCCGACCGTCAGACTTCCTGCTGCCGCTGGCCGATCAGGCAGCGGCACCGGTTGCGGCGCTGTCGGGTTACCCGGCCTTCCGCCGCGCGCTCGAGTCAGGCGGCCGTGCTGATGCGCGTAACCCGGAATCCACCGCGCTGGGCATCGATCAGTTCACCGCCGGCACTTGGCGCCGAATGGTGGCCAAGACCAAGCCGGAATGGGCGCAGGGACTGGACGACGCGCAGCTGCTGGCGATGCGAACGGATCCGGCACGCTCGGCGGAAATGGTGGCGGCGCTCGATGCGGAGAACACCGCGGGGTTGCAGGCCGAGGGGCTGCCAGTCGACGCCTACACCCTGTATGCCGCGCATCACTTCGGCTTGGCCGGTGGCCGGCGCTTCGCCCGCTCCGATGGCGCCACCCCGATGGACCGCATCCTGAGCCGCGGGCAGCTCGAGGCCAATCCCTACCTGCGGGGCCTGACCAAGGACGAGGCGATCGCCAACTGGAACCAGCGCGCCAAGCGTGCCGGCGTGCTGCCGGACGGGGGGCTGGTCGACACCAACCCGGCCGGGCAGGCCCTGCGCGAGCGCCTGGTGACGGACCCGGACAAGTTGCTCCGCGAATACGCCTCCCTGGAAGAATCTGACGGCGGCCGGGTGCTGAACACGGACACCGCCCGCGAGCTGTCGCCGGAATACCTCGCCGACCGCACCCGCAGCGCGGACGTGCACGAGGCGGCAAGCGACACCATCAAGCTGCTGTACGAGCAGAAGCTGGCCCAGCCGACCCCGGAGGGCTTCGATTCGACGGTGTTGTTCACCGCCGGCGGCACCGGGGCAGGCAAGACCTCGGCGCTGAAGGCCCGCGGCGAGGTGGGTGGCCGGCCAGAAATCATCTACGACACGAACATGAACACCCTCAGTTCGGCCGTGGACAAGATCGAGCAGGCGCTGGCCGCAGGCCGGGACGTCGATATCGTCTATGTGTACCGGGATCCGGTGGATGCGCTGACCAATGGCGCAATCCCACGCGCCCAGCGCCAGGTTGAGCGTTTCGGCACCGGCCGCACTGTGCCGCTGCGGGAGCATGCCCGCACGCACGCTGGGGTGCGCCCGACCATCGAGGCTCTGGCCGCCCGTTATGCGGATGACCCCCGGGTCAACATCGACGTCATCGACAACAGCGGCGGCAAGGGTCAGCAGAAAATGACCGATCTTGCAAGCCTCCCCCGAGTGGAGGAAGATAGCCTCTATGGCAGCCTCCAAGACGCCCTCGACCAAGCCCGTGCCGGCGGACTCGCTGAAGACCTCTACCGAGGATTCAGCGGCCCAGGACGCGGCGCACCAGCAGCGCTGGGGCGAGATCTGGCAGGAAATAGCCGACGCCAAGGCGGCGCGCAAGGCTCGCCTGGCCGGGAAGCCGGCAGCCGCGGCGAAGTAAGCCCCGCTCCCGAAACGCCCCTCGATGCCGCCCGTCAGCTGGCGGCGCAAAACCCTGATGCCTCGATCGTAGTCGGCGCCGATGCCGACGGCGGCGCCGTGCACCGCACCGTCGCTGACGAGGTCGCCGATATCGAGGCCGATCTGGCCCGAGCAACCACCGATGCCACCGCCTTCCAGGCGGCCGTCAACTGCTTCCTGCGGAGGGGATGATGCAGCCTGCATGCGTTCAAGAAGTGGCCGCCGCCATTGGCCGCGAGCCCACCACCACCGAAGTGGCCCGGATCGAGACGGATCTGGCCAGGCATATGCGCCAGCTGGCGCGCACCGATGACCAGTGGCGCACGTTGTCGCACGAGCAGCGCCTGCAGCGTGCAGCGGAAGCCGCGCAGGCTGAGGCCATCGCAGATGCTGAGAAGGCCGCGTTCCGCCGGGCTTCGCGGCTGACGGCGCAGGTTCGGGAAACTGAGCGTCAGGCCGCGCGTGCGGCGCAGCTGGCCGCGCAGGGAGTGAAGAACCCGCATCACTCCGCGCTGTTCGAGCGCATGCGCCAGGCCGACGACTACATTTCGGGCGTGCGCAACGAGTACCTGTCGGAGCTGGTCGACGCCGTACAGGCTGTGGAACCGAAGTTCCTGGGCCTGATGCACGACCCAGATTCAGTTCGGGCATTCGCCCGCGCGGTGGTGGACGGCGATACCAGCGACCCGAAGATGGCCAAGGCTGCCGCCACCTACATTGCCGCGCTCGAGGACATGCGCCTCCGTTCGAACGCCGCCGGTACCGACATTGGCCGGCTCGACTATGGCTATCTGCCGCAGCCGCACGACGTGGGGCGCATTGCGAAGGCCGGCAAGGACGCATGGGTCGACTACGTGTTCCCGCGCCTGCGCCGAGAGCAGTACCTGCG
Source organism: Stenotrophomonas sp. YJH_SMC_80 (assembly GCF_059372495.1). Classification (NCBI taxonomy): domain Bacteria; kingdom Pseudomonadati; phylum Pseudomonadota; class Gammaproteobacteria; order Lysobacterales; family Lysobacteraceae; genus Stenotrophomonas; species Stenotrophomonas sp. YJH_SMC_80. The sequence goes on along the minus strand of NZ_JCAFVP010000002.1, from coordinate 490,114 downwards.
CGAGGACGGCGAGGCCATGGGCGATGCTGAGGTCCTGGACCTGCTGCGCAAGGCATACGACACGATTGCCACCGAGGGCCGCAACAAGCGCGTGCCGGGTGCCGCAGGGCAGGGGTCGCGCGCCAGCCGGTTCGATGACGCGCACCGCGTGCTGCACTTCAAGGACGCCGACAGCCATCTGGATTACCTGGCCGACTTCGGCCGGGGCTCGATGATGGACGCGATCCTGGGCCACGTGGGCGGCATGGCCAAGAACATCGGACTGATGGAAGAGTTTGGCGCCAATCCCAACAGCACCTATCGACTGCTGAAGGACACCGCCGAGAAGGCAGACAATGTCACCGGCGCCCGCGCGGCCTGGCACGAGCTGGCGACCCTCGACATGACCTGGGACACGCTCACGGGCGTGACTGCCCAGCCAGTAAGTCCAGCGATGGCGCAGTTCTTCCAGGGCGTGCGCAACTTCACCGTGGCGGCAAAGCTGCAGAGTGTGATGCTGTCCTCGATCACGGACGCGCCACTGCAGGTGCTGGTCGCGCGCTCGGCCGGCGTGCCGACGGGGGGCGCGATGAGGTCGCTGTTCTCCGGCTTCGGGAAGGGAAAGCGGAACATGGCGCACGACCTGGCCATCGGCATGGACGAGATCGCCGGCGAAATGACACGCTGGCATCAGGACAACCTCGCACAGGGCTGGTCGGCGAAGCTGGCCAACAGCACCATGAAGCTGACCCTCGTTGAAGGCTGGACCAACAGCCTGCGCCGCGGGTACGCGCTGATTCTGTCTCGAGTCCTTGAACGGCATCGGCAGACTGCATGGGCGGATCTCGACGAGGGTTCACTTCGACGCATGGCTTCCGCCGGCGTAACTGAGGCCGACTGGAAGATTTGGCAGCAGGCGCCGGCACAGGACGGCATGCTGACCAAGGACGGGATCCGCGCCGTCGACGCCAGCGAGGCAGATCTGAACCGCGCAACCGCTCGGCTGCTGGGCTACCTCGACAGCGAGGCCCGCACTGCGATCCTGGCGCCTGACTTGACCACTCGCGCGAGCCTGCAGCAGGGCACCAAGGCCGGCACGCTGGGCGGCGAAGCGCTTCGCTCCCTGATGCTTTTCAAGGCGTTTCCGCTGGCGATCGTCGACAAGCACCTGCGCAGGCTGCGCAACATACCGACCACGCAGGGCAAGGTCGCCTATAGCGCGGCGATGCTGACGAGCCTGCAGCTGTTCGGTGCGGTGGCGCTGCAGCTGAAGGATCTGCGCGACGGCAAAGATCCGCGCGACATGACGACCGGGAAATTTTGGCTGGCGGCGGCTGCGCAGGGCGGCGGGCTGGGCATCTTCGGCGACATTCTCTACACCGGCATGGGCGGCGATAACCGCGGTGGTCAGGCCAACTGGACCTCGATGCTCGGCCCGGTGTTCGGCACCGTGATGGATGGGTTCACCATCGCGCGCAAGGGCGCCGGCTGGGCGATCGCCGACGAGAACAAGGCCGATGACAAGCTGGACGACCTGGGCGGAGAGGCGCTGCGGTTCGCAAAGGGGAACACCCCCTTCATCAACCTGTGGTATCTCCGTGGCGCCACCGACCACATGGTGTTCCATGACCTGCAGGAGCAGCTGAGTCCGGGATATCTGCGACGCATGCGCAAGCGCGCGCAGAAGGATTGGAACCAGCAATACTGGTGGGAGCCGGGCGAGGCAGTGCCAGAGCGCGCCCCCAACGTCGCAGCTGCAGCGGGAGAGTGACATGCGCGAGGACCAATACCTGCGGCTGCAGGCCCTGAGCGAGAAGCTGGCCGAGGCCTTCATTGAGGAAGCCGACCCGGCCACGTGGACCGGCGCCGGCAAGGCGCCCAGCGAGATGGACAAGGCCGAGCGCGGCGACCGCTACTGGTGCAAGCGCAATGCGGCGGCCACCGGTGGGCTGCTGCTGCGCGTCGGCTCGCTGGTGTCGATGATCCAGCGGGACAGCAGCGGCAACGGTGGCGCCGGTGAGGTGGGGGCCGCGGATGACCAGGACGGCGACGGCGGGCTGGAAGCCGAGGTAGCTGCGGCGGAGAAGGAAGGCAATCGGCTGCTCGACCAGGTGCTGAAGCAGCAGCGCCGCGCCGACGAGGTGGCGAAGATCCATGGCAAGCCGTGAGGTTTCCTTCCTGACGTTCTTCATGATGTGGGCACGTGTCCAGGGGTGGACCGTGCCCTTGCTGCATGTGCGCATCTGCACGTGGCTGGAAACCTGCACGGATCCAGAGCGGGTGCTGATGGTGTTCCGCGGCGCGGCGAAGTCCACGATCTACGCGGTGTTCAAGGCTTGGAAGCTCTACCGGAACCGCACGCATCGGTCGTTGGTTTGGTCCGCTGATGGGCCAACCGCCGGAATGCTCACGGCAGACGTGATCAACGTTCTTCGCATCCATCCGCTCTGCATCGGGATGCTGCCGAAGCGGCCTGGTGCAAAGAAGTTTTGGGTAGTGGGTGCGAAAGATGCTCGCAACGCCAGCATGCGCGCTGTCGGGGTGAACACGAACGCCACCGGCGCCCGCGCCGACGCCGTGGACTTCGACGATATCGAGGTGCCCGGCAACATTGAGACGCCAGAGGCGCGGCTGAAGCTGAGGCAGCGCATCAGCGAATCGACCCACATTGCGGTGCCTGGCGCGCAAAAGACCTTCATCGGCACGCCGCACACGCACGACAGCATCTACCCGGAGCGCATCGCGGCCGGCGCATCCACGCTGATCATCCCGCTGTTCGCGCACGCCACACGGTACAAGCAGACCGACAGCAAGACCCGGTACCCCATCAAGTTCACGCCGGCCGAGGACGGGCTGTATGTGGTGGTCGGCATCCACAAGCACGCCCGGGTGCTGGTCGAGGGCACCGACTACCAGGTGGACCGCGGCGAGGTGGTTCTCGCCAAGCCGCCCGGCGCCGTGCTGGATATCTACAGCGGCTGCGCCTGGCCGGAGCGGTTCGACCGGAATGAGATCGAGCTGCGCCGGAAGGAGACGCGCACCCTCAACGCATGGGACAGCCAGTACATGCTCGAAGCCAAACCCATCGAAGAGATCCGCCTAGACCCGGAGCGGATCACCCCCTACGACGTCGAGGCCGTCATCAGGAAGGCCAACGGCACGGCGGCCATGTTCCTGGGCGGCGTGCAGATCGCCATGGCGTCGGTGCGCTGGGATCCGGCCAGCGGCAAGCTCAACTCCGACGTGTCGGCCGTCGCCGTGGTGCTGCAGGACCTGATCGGCCGGCGCTACCTGCACCGCATGGAGCAGTTGACCGGCGAGGTGGCGGAGTTCGACGACACAGGAAAGGTCATCACCGGCGGCCAAGTGTGGCAGCTGTGCGACCTGATCGAGACGCTGAACCTGCCGCGCGTGGTGGTGGAAACCAACGGCATCGGCGCGTTTGCGCCGGCGGTGCTGAAGGCCGCGCTGAAGCAGCGCCGGCTGCGCTGCGGCGTTGCCGTTGAACAGGCCGTGGCCAACAAGAGCCGTCGCATCCTCGAGGCCTGGGAGCCGCTGCTGGAATCGGGCGGCCAGCTGTGGGCGCACGTGAGCGTGCTGCGCGGCCCGTTGTGGGATCAGATGAAGGAATGGATCCCGACGGCGCCAAACCAGAAGGACGACTATCTGGACGCCGGCGCGGGCGCGCTGACCGATACACCTGAACGAGTCGGGCAGATAGTCGGGAATCCGAACATCACCGCGCGGGACGATTGGCGCCACAGCGCAGGGGAGCATGAGGTCGTGTTCGAGCGCTGAACGTCCACCCGTTCGGAGCCTCGATGAAAGAGCAGATCACCCAAGACCTTGCCGTGGCCGCGGCGAAGATTGCCCCGGCCGCCGGCGTCACGGTCGGCACGTACAACCCCGGGTACACGCTCAGCGACGTGGCCGTGGTCTGCACCATCGTCTTCACCCTGGCGCAGACGTTCACAGTAGTGGTGAAGAACTGGGGTGATTGGAGCGCATGGTGGATGGCCCGATGGGCTACCGTCCGCCGGGTACTCGCCAAGGTGGCCCGCCGTGGCTGACCAAGCACCGAGCGGCAAGGGCCGCAAGTTCGGGTTTGCCGCCGCACCGGCCGCGCTGATCCTGGCGTTGGTCGCAGCTCTCGGCCAGGACAACTCCGCGCACGAGGGCAGGAAGTACGTGCCCTATCGAGACTCGGGCGGCATCTGGACCGTCTGCGCCGGCATCACCGGGCCGGCCGTTGTTCCCGGTCGGCGCTACACCCCAGCCGAGTGCGGGAAGCTCGAGCAGGACTATGTACAGGCCATGCTGCACAACATGGGCCGCTGCGTCCGCGGTGAGTTCGAATTCCACGAGGTGAAGGCCTGGGGCCACTTCGCCTACAACGTCGGCACCAATGGCTTCTGCACCAGCACCGCGGCCAAGCGCCTGAACGCCGGCGAGCGCACTGCCGCCTGCGACGAAATCTGGAAGTGGCGCTTCGTCACCATCGACGGCGCCAAACGCGACTGCTCGCTGCCGCAGTGGCGTTCGAAGTGCGGCGGCATCATCGACCGCCGGCAGTGGGAAATGGCCACCTGCAGAGGAACCCTGTAATGACCCCGCGACAGGCAATCACCATGGCAATGGTGGTGGTGCTGCTATCGATCGGCGGCTGCTACTACCTGAAGGGGCGAACGGACGCCGCCACCTCAGCCGAGAACAAGGCGCTGCAAGCCCAGGTCCGGGCCACCAGCACCAGCGTCCAGATCAGCCGCGACACTGCCGCCGCCGTCGACCTGGAAGCCCACGAAACCCGCGAACGCACCGCCAAGGCGGTGGAGGCTATCCATGCGACTTCTTCCGATTCTGACCCTGCCGCTGCTGCTGACGTCCTGCGCATTGCTCGGGAGGCGCACGACCGAGCCATACGTGCCGCCTGCCGGGTGCAGCGAACGAGTGATTGCCCAGCGGCCGCCGGCGCCACCGACGGGCGGTGACTGGCTGAAGTGGGCCGCGGCCTATGTGGGTGCCGTCGGCGCCTATGAGGACAGCGAGAACAAGCGCGCCCACACCGCCGACTGCCTGGACCAGCACCGCGGGAAATAGTCGGGAACCCGAAGGGGGCGCGGGCCGACCATCTGCTGCAGTCTCCCGCAGGTGCCGCCATGACCGTCCCCGCCTACACCGGCCCCAACACCTCGATCGCCAACGGCGTTACGACGGTGTTCCCCTACAGCTTCCGCATCCTCGAGGCGGCCCACATTCGGGTCACCGTGAACGGCCTTGTCCGAACGCTCGGCACGCACTACACCGTGGACGGTGTGGGCAATCCTGCCGGCGGCAATGTCGTGTTCGTGGCTCCACCTGCAGCCAATGCCAAGGTGGTGCTGCACCGGGCGATGCCGATTGTCCGCGTCATCAACTACGAGAACCTGGGCGATCTGCTGGCGCAGACCCTCAACGAGGACCAGGATGCGCCGGTGATGATGATTCAGCAGCTCGCGGCAGATGCGATGCTGCTGGTGCCGGATCCCGATGGCAGCGGCGACATTGTGTGGGACGCGAAGGGCAACCGGATCGTGCGCGTTGGCGATGCGGTCGCTGACGCCGACGCACTGAATCGCCGGTCGGCGCTGGTGCTGATCGAGCAGATCCAAGGCGGTGGCGGCACCATTGGCGTCACGCCGAAGTTTTGGGCGTTCGAGGGCGATGGGGTTGTGACCGACTTCCCGCTGGCGGGGGCCGACGTGCTGGATCCGCTGTTCTACGACACGGCGGTGGAGACAGCGGCAGGGTCGAACGTCTACCCCGTGTCGAAGCCGGGCATCGATGGAGCGTTCACCATTGTTCCGGGCGTGCTTGGCGCCCCGCCGGCCATCCGCTTCAACCCGCCGCTGGGTGACGGCGTGCGCGGCTTTACGACCCTGCGCGGCTACGCTCGGCCGTGGATTGGGCAGCCCCCGGTCTACACCGTCGCCCCCCGCATCGTGAGCGTGAGCGCCAGCACCACCGTAGACGGTGGCTCGCACAACACCCTGATCCTGGCCAACTCGGCCAGCCCCATCACGATCACCATTCGCAAGAACACCGGCGGCAGCGTCGACTGGAAGGAAGGCCAGTTCTTCTCGGTGCTGCAGCTGGGCGACGGCGCCGTAACGCTGGCGATCCAGGATGGGGCAGGGCAACTGAACATCCCGGTGAGCTTCCAGGCCAAGTGCCGCGGGCCGCGCAGCATCATCAGCGCCACCTGCATTGCGCCGGACGCTGACGCCTGGGTGGCGGCCGGCGACCTGCTGCGCATCGCGGCATCCCCCGATTTGCAGTCGTTCGACCTGATCGACCGCTCAGTGAACATGGGCAACAACATCCAGACAGGCACCGGTAAGGACAGCTTGTTCATGCCCTACGGCATGCTGCTGGATCCGGTGGCCAGCGGCGGGATATACGCCACGCTTTCGGTGGCCCAGGCGGCAGGTGTGGTGCTGACGGTGGACGTGAACCGCAACGGCACCAGCATCCTGTCCACGAAGCTGACCTTCGACAACAACGAACGCAGCACCACCACGGCGGCCATTCCGGCCGTCTACGAGGTGGGCGGCAACATCCTGGCCAAGGGTGACGAAATCACCATCGACGTGGACCAGGTCGGTAGCTCGCTGGCCAAGGGGCTGCGGGTGTACCTGGTCGGCCAGAGGGCGAACTGACATGGTCGCGCGCATCTACGACCGCCCAGACCTGGACCAGGACGTCTACCAGCCGGCGCTCTACGTCAACGGCAGGTTCGCCCGAGCCAAGCCCTCGCAGGCCTACGAGGGCCGCCTGCAGATCCGCAACAGCATTGGCGGCTGCAGCGTGCTGCAGATCGGTGGCGACAAGCTGCCCGACGGCACGCAGGTGCGGGTCGACCAGGCCACCAAAGAGGTTGTTGTGGCCTGGCCGGCCTATCTGACCGCGCAGGCGCCGATCGCCAATCCTGATTTCGAGCAAGGCCAGACGGGTTGGGAACTGGGGCCGGGCTGGAACATCACCACCGAGAACCCGCCTTCCGGTCAGTGGTCGGCGGGCTACTGGGGCAACTGGGGCACTTCCCGGATCTCGAACGCTGCCCGCTACACGGTCCAGCCCGGCCAGATCACCACCGCGAAGTGCGACGTGCGGCAGGGTGCGTCATCGGAGGGCAACGCCGGTGGCTCGGTCATGCTCGAGTACCGCAACGCCTCCGGCGAAGTGATCCACACCGTCGAAGGCAACCAGGTCATGTCGGCCAGCAAGAACCGCGTGTACCCGTCGTCGGTGTTCGGCGCTGCTCCGCCCGGGGCTGCGACCATCAACGTGGCAGGCAACGGCATCCGGTACCGCGAGAACAAGATTCTCTTTGTCGACAACTTCCAATGGGATCATACGGTTTCATCGGCGGGCATCAACTTCGAAACAGTCCTGAACGTCGTTCTTCGGGTCAACGATGCAACAGGACGTTCTTTCGTATGGAGCGGCCCGATCACCATTGCTGCCAGGCCGGCGTCTTACAAGTTCTTTGCGCAGTTCGTCAATCCGTATCTGCTCTGCGGTGGATACAGGCACGCGGCCAATGTGATTGACGTACTTGGAACGTCCACAACCTCTGATAAGAGCAATACCTATCTTGTAGCGGCGAGCGACGACGCCACATTGGGGGCAGCCACCTACAACCTGGCGCCAGGGGTTTCCATCTACCCAGTGAGTCAGGAAGGCGTAATCGGTTCTGAATTCCCCGCTATCACGCCAGCGCTTCCTGGCCAAGGTCGCTGCGCCGCCTTCTCAAGGTCAGGCGCTGCTGTAGTCATCGGTCACACGGTGGCGCCCTACGTGCGGGCTCAACGGGTCAGCCCGGCTGGCATAGGAACGCCCTATCCCAATCCAGAAACCCCGCTGATCGACACGGTTCTGTTCGCTGCATTCAATCCCAAGGGAGATATCGTCTACTTGGTTGTTGACCGCTATCCCTATCTGTTTGCCTATCGTTGGGATGATGTGAACGGGTTCGGAGAACGCGTTAACGGCCCTGCTGTGCTTCCTCCATCTCAGGTTATGTCGATCTCGATCAATGAGTCGGGAACCCATCTTGCGGCCGTCTGTAGCTCTACCCCGTCTTGCCATATCTACAAGATCGGACCCAACGGATTCGAAGATCGAATTGCAGCCTTTGGCCAGAATGCGCAGGGCATGGTCGTGCTGTCTGATGCGGCGCGAGCGGTTGTCTTTGGTAGTTCGTTCTCTGTCAAGATGCATCTGTATCTATGGGATCCAGCAAATGGGGTTGGAGCTGCCTATCCCTTGCCAGGCGGCCCGGCCGGTCTTGGTCGGGGTGTTTCATTCTCTCGAGATGGCTTGGTGCTGTATGTAGGAGTGACAAGTACAGCCGGCGTCCTGGTCTACGAATGGACGCCAGGAATAGGGGCAACGCGAGGCCCGATCGCCTTTGGGTCAAACAGCAGCGGAATGACCATCCCGATCGACTGAACCAGCCGGGGCGAGCCTGGGTTGACTCAGGCCGAACGGTTCAGGGAGGTGGCCGGCTCGTTCGCAGGATCTGCGACGGCCGGCCGTATCCTCCCGGCCATGCCGCTCCCCGCCGATTTCCGCTGGACGACCAGGTCTGCCAGCCTCCCGAATGACTCGTTGACCGTGATCGCCTGCCACAGCGTGTGGGTGGTGGCCATGGCCCAGCGGGTGAACGACGGCATCTGGATTGCCTCTCTGGACCGGCACCGCCATGGGCCCGGCGGTCCGTTCCGCTGGTGCAGCAGCTACGAGCAGGGCCGGGCAGGGGCCGAGCTGTGGGTGGCCAGGCACGAGGACAGGCTGCGGGAGGATGTGGCCAAGATCCTGGCGTGGCAGGAGAAGGTCCGGGGGAACCGGCTGGCCAAGGCCGACCAGGATCCGCCATTCGGCTGGATCGGGTAGGGCTAGGCTGCACCCTATCCGCGCGTAAGTGATTGATCGGATTGGGGCGCAATCTGCACTTTTGGGAGGCCTCGCGCAGGCCTGAAACCCTTACAGATCAACAGGATGGGCCTATCTGTAACGATGCCTGGGGGGCAGAGGGTCGTCGGTTCGAATCCGGCCGTCCCGACCACTGTGATGAATCAAGGAGCCTGCGCAGCAATGCGCGGGCTTTTTTGTGCGTTCTGCAGATCTGATCAGTCTTCCGCGAAGCGGTAGATGAGTTCCGGATCGCCTTCATCCAGGCCATGCACGATGCCGCTGCCCACGAAGCCGGCGGCAGCGAGCAGGCGTTGCATGCCCGTGTTGGAGGCATTGGTTGAGGTGAACAGCTTGCCGCCACCGCGCCACGTGATCGCGTGCCGCAGCAGGATGGCGCCGATGCCCTGGCTGCGCTGTTCGCGCGCCACCATCAACATTTCAATGAAGGCTTCGCCAAAGAAGTGGTGATGGATGACCAGGTAGCCGACGATCTTGCCGTCCTGCTCGGCGACCTGCACGACGCCGTGCGCCAGCCAGTCGGCAATCTGCATGATCCGCCGTGGATCAGTGGCTGCCACGCTGTCGAGCGCGATCAAGGCATCTGCGTCCTGCGGAATGCCGTCGCGCAGGTGTGGAGAAGAGGACGTCCGGTTCATTGCGGGCGCAGCTTCAGCAACAGGCCGCCACCCGACACAAAGCAGGCGAGCAGGACGGCAATCGACAGCGGCAGGTGGAATTCACTGCGACCGAACAGGGCGAAGGCCAGATGGATCAGTGCCGTGCCAATGCCGAGCCCCCCGCACGCCAGTGCATAGCTGCGCGCCGTGGATGTGCCCAGCACGATCTGGCGATAACCCCAAAGCACGGCGCCGACTGCGAACAGGTTGAACAGCAGGAAGCCCTGGATGCCACCGGGGACATGGAACATGGCCCATTCCTGCCAGAACGCAGCGTCGATCTGATGCAGGATCAACGCCAGCAGCGTCGCCAGATACCATCGTTCCATGTCGTGCTCCCTGCCGTGCAGGCCATAGTCTATCGACTCCGCCTGGCACGCATGCCTGCTCGATGCAGCCAGCGCGCGGCCGGCAGTCAATACACCCGGAACTCGGCACGGCAGCCGTCGCTGACCCACACCCCACGGCGGTCCCAGCCCCAGTTGCGGTCCTCGATGCAGGCTGTCACCGATTTCTGCCTGACCAGCCGTACCTCATGGCGCACGCGAATCCGGCACTCCTTGTCCTTGTTCTCGTAGGACTCGCAGACCAGGCGTTCGCCCTCGTTGTCGCGATCACGGCTGCGGCCACGTCCCGGCCAGCGGCCGTGTTCGTCGGCAACGAACTCGGCGCGGCAGCCGTCGGTCACCCACAGCATGCGCCGGCTCTGGCCCCAGTTCTGGTCTTCCACGCAACGGGTCACCGACAGCTGCCTGGCCAGGCGCATCGGTCCCTCGATGGGGCATTGCTCGGTCTTGTTGAACTGGGATTCGCAGCGCAGCGCTGGAATGTGATCAGTGTCGTAGTCCTGGGCGGCCACGGCGGTGGCGGCCAGCAGCAGGGCAAGGGCGGCGCCGGTGATCGGCAGCAGCGGGCGAAGGGTCATGGGGAGCCTCGGGCGGGGATTCGGGCGGCAAGAATGACCCAGCACGGGGCCGTCGGAACGCATCGTTCCGGAAGTGGCTCAGGAGGGATTTAGTAGTGCGCACCAGCCCATGCAGAGGCTTACATCCCGTATCATCGCTGCACATCCGATCGCATCGGTTTACACCTTCTTACATGTCTTCCACGCCTGCGGCGCAGCCTGTGGCTGCCGTCACTGGTGTGCGGGCGGCCTACGGGAGAGGATGCGCGGACCACGACGACCACAGGGGGTTGCGTTGATCAGCAGTACCGTCATTCATCGCTCGGCCGACGCAGGTGGCGCCGAGGTGCGGGTCTTGGACACTACGTTCAAGGGCAAGCATGTGTTCGTTGCCTGGGGGCTGCGCGGGCCGGAACTGACCCGCAGCGCGGACCCGGCTGCCACTGTGGCTGCGCGCAAGGCATTGCATGCCGTTGCCGGGCATAGTGAAGGGCCGCGCAGCCCGGAAGTGTTCATCGCCAACCAGTCGGCGGTGGCGATCACGGTCTATCGGCTGCTTACCGAAGCACGCTCCGGTGACGCCATCTTCTTCCTGTGCGATTCATCGGCGGTGGTCGAGTGGCTGATCACCGCGCTGGAAGTGCAGGGCGCGGACTGATTCCGCGCTCCGGCGCGCATTGATTCAAGCCAGGGCCGTGTCCACGGCGGCCCGCGCATGCAGGGCGGTGGTATCGAACAGCGGCACTGCACTGTCCTCCGGGCGTACCAGCAGCATGATCTCGGTGCAGCCAAGAATGATTGCTTCGGCACCGCGCGCCACCAGTCGCGCGATCACGCCGGCATAGACCTGTCGTGAGTGCTCGCTGACCACACCAGCGATCAACTCCTGGTAGATGATGTCGTGCACGCTGCGACGATCATCGGCTTCGGGTACCAGCACCTCCAGTCCGAAGCGATCCTGCAGCCGGCCGCGGTAGAAGTCCTGTTCCATGGTGAAGGCGGTGCCGAGCAGGCCCACCTTGCGTGCGCCTGCCTGCACGATGGCCTGGGCGGTGGGGTCGGCAATATGCAGCAGCGGCAGCGTGCAGGCCGCCTCGATGCGATCGGTCAGCTTGTGCATGGTATTGGTGCAGATCAGCAGCAGGTCGGCGCCGCCCGCCTGCAGGCGCCGCGCGCCATCGACCATGTGGTCACCCAGGGTGTCCCAGTCGCCCTCGTGCTGCAACTGCTTGATGCCGGCGAAATCCACCGACCACAGCAGCAGCTGTGCCGAGTGCGCAGCGCCGAGCCGCCGCCGTACCTCCTCGTTGATGAGCCGGTAGTACTGGGCCGAGCTTTCCCAGCTCATGCCACCAATCAGGCCAAGGGTCTTCATGCGCCGCTCCGTGCCAGGAGCCCTCATTGCAGCACAGATGGTGCCCGGTTGCCGATGGCGGCGATCTGTAACCACCACATCCATGCTGCGCTGTGTGTGCCGCGGCAGGCCCGGCGCACTCTATGCTGGTTGGATCTTCTGAAGTGGATGTGCGCTATGGCCCTGCATACCTGGTGGTGGTTCCTCGCCACGGTGTTCGTTCTGTGTGGTACGCCGGGGCCGAACATGCTGCATATCCTCGGTCGCAGCGTCGGGCTGGGGTTCCGTGGCAGTGTGCCGGCGATGGCCGGCTGCCTGCTGGCGATGCTGCTGGTGCTGGCGGCCTCCGCAGCAGGCCTGAGTGCGCTGCTGCATTCGTCGCCGATGCTGTTCGAGGTGCTGCGTTATCTGGGCGTGGCCTATCTGGCCTGGCTGGGCCTGAAGGCATGGCGTGACAGTTGCCGGCCGGCACCGCCGGTGACGGTCGATGCTACGCCGCCGGTTGCGGCCTCGCTGGGCGCGTGGAAGGTGTTCCGTGGTGGCCTTCTGGTGGGCCTGAGCAATCCCAAGCTGCTGCTGTTCGCGGCGGCGTTCCTGCCGCAGTTCGTCGACCCGTCACGCGGCCAGGCGCTGCAGTACAGCGTGCTGGTGGCCACCTTTGCCGCGTGCGAACTGTTCTGGTACGTGATGTATGCGGCCGGTGGCCATGGCCTTCGCCGCTGGTTGGCCAAGCCGTTTGCGCGACGCTGGTTCGAGCGCCTGGTGGGCAGCGTGTTCCTGGCGTTTGCCGTCGCGCTGCTGCGCTTCCGTCCGCGCTGATTCACGCCGCGCACGCGGCCTGTTCACGATTGCCGCATCGGCCACGGCCTAGCCTGATCATCCAGTACGCAGTCCCCGCGGGGAAAGGTTTGACATGATCAAGTGGGCCATCATCTTCGCCGTCATCGGTGTGATCGCAGGCGTGCTCGGCTTCGGTGGCATTGCCGGTGCCGCGGTCGGTATCGCCAAGTTCCTGTTCTGGGCCGGCATCATCATCGCCGTGGTGCTGTTCCTGCTCGGCATGACCGTAGCGAAGAAGGTCAGCTAGCGTTGATCGCGCAGCAGCGTGCTCAGTGCGCGCTGCTGCGCGAGAACAGGTTGATCACCAGTACGCCGGCGCAGATCAGGCCGATGCCGATCAACGCCGGTGCATCCAGGCGCTGCTTGAACACCACCAGCCCGATCAGTGAGATCAGCACGATGCCGACGCCGGACCAGATTGCGTAGGCGATGCCGGTCGGGATCGACTTCATGGTCATCGACAGCAGGTAGAAGCACAGCCCGTAGCCGACCAGTGCGCCCAGTGTCGGCGCCAGCCGGCTCATGCCGTCGGATGCCTTCAGCAGTGATGTGGCAATCACTTCCAGCACGATGGCAGCGGCAAGGTAGAGGTAGGGATTCATCGAGCGCTCCAGCTCACTGCGGGTCGCACAGTTTCAGGGCCTGTTCGGCCATGGCCAATGCATTGGCACGTTCTTCCTCGTCCAGCGGACGCCCATAGGCCGTGGCCCAGTAGCCATCGGCAGCGCAGCGCGCCGCGTACAGCCGTGGGTCGCCGGCTTCGGCTGGGAACTCGGCCAGCATCGCGCGCTTCCAGTTGCGCCAGTGCGCAAGCAGGCCCGGTTCCATCAGGTTGCCCAAGGTCAGGCCGATGTCGTTGTCCTGCTCCTGCTGCAGCAGATGCTCGAAGTTGGCCTGCACATAGGCGCGGCTGAAACGGGCATGGCCTTCGGGGTTTTCCTGCAGCAGGGCGCGCACGCGCGCTTCGAATTCTCCAATCAGCGCTCCGATGGCTTCATCCACCAGCACCTGCTTGCTGCTGAAATGATGGAACAACGCACCCTTGCTGACACCGGCGGCCTGCGCGACGTCCTGCACGGTCAGCGCGGCCAGGCCGTTACGGCCGATCACTTCAATGGTGGCCTGCAGCAGTGACTGGCGCACGCTGTCGGGCGCCTTGCGGCGCGAACGGGAGGGGGATGCGGACATGGCGGGAAGAAACCGACTGGACGGTACGATTGTAACGCAGGCCCGCCGCGCTACCGCGCGCTGCCGGCCGTGGCCGGCAGCGGAATCCTCATGCGTCGACGCGGGCGAAACGCGGTTGCGGTCCGTGCTCGCCGGGCACCTGCTCGACGAACATGGCGTACGGGCGTACCCACAGGCCACCTTCGCCATACAGCGCGCGGTACAGCACCATCGGCTGCAGGGTCTCGCTGCTGCGGACGATGTCGAGCACTTCGTACTCGCCGCCCTTGAAGTGGCGGTAGCGGCCTGGGGCCAGGGTGGGGACCGGACTCAGCTCAGCCATGGGCGGCCCGACTCACTTGCGCGCCGGGCTGGCCGGCTTCGCGCAGTAGGCATCGATGGCTTCGGCGGTGTTGGCCAGGCCCTGTGCCTGCGCCAGTTCCCACGGACGTTCGCAACGCTGGCTGTGCTCGCACCACTGGTAGCCGGCCGAACCGATGCAACCGTGGGCATCGCGGTCGCCACCGACCTTCGGCGTGGCAGGCGAAGTGGCCGCCGTATCGGCACGCGCAGCGGCCTGATGCTGGTTGGCACAGGCGGACAGCACCAGCAGGGCTGGAATCAGAAGAAGCGCTTTCATCGGGCGGGCTCCGTGCCTAAAGCGACAGTGTCTGTCGCAAATAGCCCTGCAGCAAGCGCTCAGTGCATGGCGGCGCGGATCAGTTCCTCGATCAGCACGAGGTAGCTGGCCACGAAATAGAACTTCAGCAGCGTCCAACGCTGCTGCGAGAAGAAGGTGCGCATGTGGAAGGGGCCCCTGTTGATGACGGTAGTGTGAAGCCCGGCAGACTCCGTGACAAGAATCACGGAATGAACAGGCTAAATGGACTCAGGGATGTGAGGGCAGGCAAAGGGCTGACCGGAGGGCGCGGCATTTTCGTACAAATCTGATGGGCCACCCCTGAGGTGATCGCTAGCCTGAAGGTGTACCGGCACGTGGACCGTCCGCCTGCCGTCGCATCCTTCCATCCGCAGGAGCCCCTCATGGTCATTACCGTTCAACGCAACGCCCGGCACTGGTCCGTGCTGGATCCGCAGGTGCATGACGCAACCCGATATGCGCGGGGCGCCGAGGCTTTCGATGCCGCCGCGGCGCGGGCCCTCGAGCACCACCGTCGCACCGGCCAGCGCAGCACGGTGCGGGTCGAGGCGCTCGGCAGCGCGGTGGATGCCCTGCACGTAGGAGACTGACGCCGGTCGTTGCGTGCAGTCAGCTACGGTTGCGTTGTTTGAATGGGGAAAAACCGGCGTCACGCGCCCCCCTGTGCGCCGTGCCGGGAATCCCGGATGCTTGCGCCATCGTATTCATCTGGAGATCTCGATGGGCAAGGCACTCACCTGGCGTACCCTGGCCTGCACCCTGCTGCCGATGCTGGCGGCGGCGGGTGGCGCCCAGGCGCAGAGCTATGGCTACGGCTATGACGATGACCGCTACGGTGGCCGCGAAGGCAGCGGCATCGTGCGCTGCGAGTCGATCAAGAACCGTAGCAACGAGTGCCGTCTGGAGGGCCGCGCGCGGATGATCCGCCAGTTGTCCGGCTCGCCGTGCGTGGAAGGTGAGACCTGGGGCCAGTCGCGCTATGGCGTATGGGTGACCCAGGGCTGCCGCGCCGAGTTCGTCGGCGAGTACCGTCGTGGTGGCGGCTGGGGCAATGGGGGTGGTTGGGGCAATGGGGGTGGTTGGGGCAACGGCAACGGCAACGGTTGGGGCGGCGGTGAGGTGATCACCTGTCATTCCAATGGGCATCGCCAGGAGTACTGCGACGCCCGCATCCGCCGCGGCGTGCGCCTGGTTCGCCAGGATTCGCGCAGTGCCTGCATCGAGGGCCAGACCTGGGGCTGGGATCGTCGTGGCATCTGGGTCAGCGACGGCTGCCGGGCACAGTTCCAGGTGAACTGAGCGCGCCCCTCTAAAATCAGAAAAATCTGATACAGCTCACATTTTGAACTGTCGTATCTTCTGCGATCAGGGCATCTCTGTGTGTCCCTGATCTGTTGCGACGATGCCTGCCGTGATCGGCAGGAATGTCCCGCTACCGTCGATACGCTGCCTCAAGGAGTGAGCCGCATGTTGATCCGCCTGCAATGCGAACAGCGCCAATGGCGCGTGCTGCATCCGGACCGGCCGGAGCCGATCGATTTCCGCGACGGTGCCCGCGCCTTCGACTTCGCTGAAACCCTGGCGCGCCTGCACTTTGTCGATACCGGGCAGCGCGCTGCCGTGCGCGTGGAAGCCAGCGGTGCCTTCGTGGAAGCGGTCAGCTACGGCTGAGGGCGGGGTTTCCGGCCAGGTCCTGTTTCCGGGCCCCGCTATCCACGCCATGCGCGGATCCACTGGGTGGCAATCGGCCTCAGCCCGCCGCGCTCAGCGGCGGGGTACCTGTGGCCAGCTGCGGCCAACGCTTGAGCACGGCCGTACGGATGCCCGCGGCGTCGATGCCTGCTTCGGCCAGCAGGTCCTCGCGGCTGGCATGGTGCTGGTAGCTGTCGGGCAGGCCCAGGTGCAGGATCGGGCGCAGCACGCCTTCGGCATTGAGCAGCTCGCCGACGCCTGAACCGGCGCCACCGGCCACCACGTTGTCTTCGATCGTCACCAGGCCTTCGTGCTGGGCGGCGACAGCCAGCACCAGCTCGCGGTCCAGCGGCTTGATGAAACGCATGTTGACCACGCTCAGGCCCAGTTCGCGGCCGACCTGCTCGGCGGCGGCCACGGTGCTGCCGAAGGCGAGCAGGGCAATGCGGCTGCCCTGCAGGCGCAGTTCGCCCTTGCCGATCGGCAGGGTGGACAGGTCGGTGCCGGCTGCAACGCCGGTGCCGGTGCCGCGCGGGTAGCGCACGGCGGCCGGGCCCGGGTGCTGCAGGCCGGTGCTGAGCATCTGCCGGCACTCGGCTTCGTTGGACGGTGCCATCACCACCAGGTTGGGCACGCAGCGCAGGAAGCTCAGGTCGAGGTTGCCGGCATGGGTCGCACCGTCCGGGCCGACCACGCCGGCGCGGTCGATCGCGAACAGCACGTCCAGGTCCTGGATCGCCACGTCATGTACCAGCTGGTCGTACGCGCGCTGCAGGAAGGTCGAGTAGATCGCCACCACCGGCTTGCCACCCTGGGTGGCCATGCCGGCGGCGAGGGTGACCGCATGCTGTTCGGCAATCGCCACGTCGAAATAGCGCTGCGGGTATTCCTTGCTGAAACGCACCAGGCCGGAGCCTTCGCGCATCGCCGGGGTGATGCCGTACAGGCGGGGCTCGGCGGCGGCGGCATCGCACAGCCAGTCGCTGAACACATCGGTATAGGTCGGCTTCTTGGCACCGGCCTTGGCCACCAAGCCCTTGTCCGGATCGAACGGGCCCACGGCGTGGTAACCGATCTGGTCGCCTTCGGCCGGCTCGTAGCCCTTGCCCTTGGTGGTCATCACGTGCAGCAGCTTCGGGCCCTTGGAGGCGCGCAGCGTCTTCAGCGTGGACAGCAGGGCGGGCATGTCGTGGCCGTCGATCGGGCCGGTGTAGTGGAAGCCCATCTCCTCGAACATCGTGGACGGCACGAACATGCCCTTCCAGTGTTCTTCCCAGCGCTTCACGAAACGCGCCGGGTTGTTCTTCTTGTCACCGAGGATCTTCTTGCCGCCTTCGCGCAGCGCATTGAGCGTGCGGCTGCCGGTGGCACGGCCGAGCATCTTGGTCAGGCCGCCGACCGCCTCGGAGATCGACATGTTGTTGTCGTTGAGGATCACCAGCAGGTTCGGTTCCGGGTCCATGCCGCCGGCGTGCATCAGCGCTTCGAAGGCCATGCCGGCGGTCATCGCACCGTCACCGATCACCGCCACGATCTTGCGGTCGTCGCCTTCGGACTGGCGGGCAATGGCCATGCCGAGTGCCGCCGAGATCGAGGTGGAGGAGTGGCCGACGCCAAAGGTGTCGTATTCGCTCTCCTCGCGCTTCGGGAATGGCGCGACGCCGTCCTTCTGCTTGACGGTGTGGATCTGGTCGCGGCGCCCGGTCAGGATCTTGTGCGGGTAGGTCTGGTGACCGACGTCCCAGACCAGCTGGTCGACCGGAGTCTGGTACAGGTAGTGCAGGGCCACGGTGAGTTCGATCACGCCCAGGCCGGCGGCGAAGTGGCCACCGCTCTTGCCCACCGATTCGATGAGGTAGGCGCGCAGTTCGTCGGCAACCGCCCTCAGTTCGGATTCGTCGAACGTGCGCAGGTCATCCGGCGTCTGGATGCGCGCGAGGCGGGGATAGCGGGCAGAGTCGATCATCATGTTCGCACTTTTTCTGAATGCCCATTTTCGCCCTCAAACGGGGGTGGGGCAAGCAAACGCCGCCGTCCGTGACAGGACGGTGAGGGTTGCATTTTCAGGCGTTCAGGTGCTCAGTTTCGACCGCTTGGGCAATTGCGCCTTCAGGAAGGCCATCTGGTCGGCCAGGATGTTGCGGTTGGACAGGATCAGGTGCTCGATCCAGCTGGGCCGGTAGGGCACGGCCAGCAGCGGCATTCCGGCCTGCTGCGGGGTGCGGTCGCTCTTGCGCGAGTTGCAGTGGAAACAGGCGGTGACCACGTTTTCCCAGCAGTCCAGGCCGCCTTTGGACAGTGGCACGACGTGGTCGCGGGTGAGCGTGGGGCGGTTGAACTGCTGGCCGCAGTACATGCACAGGTGGGCGTCGCGGGCGAACAGGGCCGGGTTGGTCAGGTTCGGCGTGGGGTCGATCGCGCGGGAGCGGGCATGGCCGCGCGCGGCGATGATCGGGTGCAGGTCCATGCCGCTCTGCAGGCCGCTGAAGCGATTGGTGCCGCCGTGGATGTGCAGGCAGGGATCGCCCAGCGTCCAGGCCACCGCTTCGCGGGCGTAGAGGCACGCCGCATCCTGCCAGGTGATCCAGTCCAGTACGCGTCCGTGGGCATCAAGCGAGAGCAGCCGGACCGAACCGGGGCGATGCAGCGTCGTGGCGTTGGGCGATGCTTCGGCGCCCGGAGCAGAAAACGGAGCTCCGGCTTCGATCAGACCCAAGCGTGTAGTGTCTGTCTCCATCGGGAGAACAGCTTATACCTGAATGTTGACGATTTGTGTATCGCCTGTCGGCGATACGCAAATCGTCAACATTCAGGTCCGCGCATTCCGCATCCCAGCCCGCCGATGGCGGGTTGGGATGCCCACGCATTCCTCCTATCCCCTGCGCCGTCGGCGCGCCCCCCTTAACAAAGGGGGGCTTTTCTCCAGAGGGATTTCGGTGGTTTCCATCCACGCATGGCGTGGATCTACGGCAGATCGCGGGGGACTGTCAGAGGCGGGGCGGTGTGGGTTGGCAGGACCGTTGGCGCCATGGATGGCGCCATCGAGCCCCCAAGGATGGGTTTACGGCGTGTCCTGCCAACCCACACCGCCCCGCCATCCACCGGGATGCACCTGTTGCTATTGCGGTTGCCGGCCAGCGGCCGGCACTACCGCGGGTGCCGGGCGGCAGCCGGATCAGGCGCCGAAGCGCTCGTCGTCCATCGTCATCAGCGGGGCGGCGCCGGACTGGATCGCGGCAGCGTGGCTGAGCGTGCGCGGCAGCACGCGGGCGAAGTAGAAGCGAGCGGTTTCGCGCTTGCCCTGGGCGAAGGCGGCGCCGTGCGCGCTGGCGTCGGCGGCGGCCACGCTGCGGGCCCACCAGTAGGCCAGTACCACGTAGCCCGAATAGAACAGGTAGTCGTAGCTGGCCGCACCCAGTTCGTCTGGATTGCCGGCCGCGCGCTGCAGCACGTCCAGGGTCAGCTTGCCCCATTCGGCGGCCTTGGCGCGCAGCGGGCCAATGAACTCGGCCAGCGCTTCGTTGCCCTCGTGTTCCTTGGCGAAGGCTTCGATCTCGGCCAGCATCAGCTTCAGGCCGGCGCCCTGGCTGGAGGCGGTCTTGCGGCCGATCAGGTCCAGCGCCTGGATGCCGGTGGTGCCTTCATACAGCGTGGTGATGCGCGCATCGCGGGCCAGCTGTTCCATGCCGTGTTCGCGGATGTAGCCGTGGCCACCGAAGCACTGCAGGGCGTTGTAGGTGTTCTCGATGCCCCATTCGGTCTGGCAGGCCTTGGAGATCGGGGTCAGGAAGCTCACCAGGGTGTCGGCGCGCTCGCGCTCGGCGGCGTCCTCGGCGTGATGGGCAATGTCGATCAGGGTGGCGGCGTGCAGGGCCAGCAGGCGGCTGCCCTCGACCAGCGACTTCACCGTCAGCAGCATGCGGCGCACATCCGGGTGCACCAGGATCGGGTCGGCCGGCTTGTCCGGGAATTTCGCACCGCTCAGGGCGCGCGACTGCAGGCGTTCACGGCTGTACTTCAGTGCGTTCTGGTAAGCGCGCTCGGACAGGCCGATGCCCTGAAGGCCGACGCCCAGGCGCGCGGTGTTCATCATGGTGAACATGGCCTGCAGGCCCTTGTGCGGCTGGCCGACCAGGTAACCCTGCGCACCGTCGAAGTTCATCACGCAGGTGACCGAACCCTTGATACCCATCTTGTGCTCGATCGAGCCGCAGCGCAGTGCGTTGCGCTCGCCGACATTGCCCTCGCGGTCGACCTTGAACTTGGGCGTGACGAACAGCGAGATGCCCTTGGCGCCCGGAGGGGCGTCGGGCAGCTTGGCGAGCACCAGGTGCACGATGTTTTCGGTCAGGTCGTGCTCGCCGGCGGTGATGAAGATCTTGGTGCCGGTGATCGAGTAGCTGCCATCGGCGTTGGGCTCGGCCTTGGTCTTCAGCAGGCCCAGGTCGGTACCGCAGTGCGGCTCGGTCAGGCACATGGTGCCGGTCCAGCGGCCCTCGATCAGCGGCTTGAGGAAGGCCTCGTGCTGCCAGGCCTCGCCGTGCTGCTTCAGCGCTTCGATGGCGCCGTGCGAGAGCAGCGGGAAGTTGCCCCACGCCAGGTTGGCGGCGTTGATCATTTCGTTGAGCGGCACGCCGAGGGTGTGCGGCAGGCCCTGGCCACCCAGTTCCGGCGAGGCGGTCAGGCCGGTCCAGCCGCCATCGACGAACTGGTCGTAGGCCTGCTTGAAGCCGGGCGGGGTGGTCACTTCACCGGTGGCCTGGTCGAGCACGCAGCCGATCTCATCGCCAACGCTGTTGAGCGGGGCCAGCACGGTGGCGCTGAAACGGCCAGCTTCTTCCAGCACGGCATCGACCACGTCGGCGGTGGCGTCGGTGAAGCCCAGGCGGGCGAACAGGGGTTCGACCTTGAGCACGTCGTGCAGGGCGAAACGGAGGTCGGAAAGCGGGGCGGTGTAGCTGCTCATCGGTACGTCTCGATTTGATCAGGGCAGGGGAGAGCGGCGCCAGGCGCCGCGACGGAAGGTGGAAATCAGCGCAGCACGCCCGGCAGGCCCGGGGCCTGGTTGAGGGTGCTGCGGCTGCTGATGTCGAAGCTGCGCTGCTTCTTTTCCTGCGGCGTGGCCGCGACCGTTCCCTTCAGGCCATAGGCCAGGGTGCGGTTGCCGGCCAGTGCATCGGCCACCACCAGGCGTGCGGCCGAACTGGGCACCAGGTCGACATTGATGACATCCGCGGAGGTGCCGCCGATGGAGATACCGGGCTTGGCCTGCAGGGTGCCGGCCTCGGCATCGCCCACGGTCAGCGCCAGCGACACATCATCGAAAGTCATCGGCATCGAGCTGAAGTTCTGCAGGCGCAGCGCCACGGTCCAGTTGCCGTCGGCGCGCACGGTCAGCTGCTGCAGGCTGGCCGCCGGTTCCGAAACACGCTTGACGATGCCGTTGCCACAGGCGGCAAGGGCGAGGGTGCTCAGGACGATCAAGGCGATACGGAAACGGTGGAGCATGGGCGCAGGTCCTCTGGAGGCGGTGCGTTGGAATAAGCATACTACGGCGTATGGTCGTTTGGATCGCCTGTGGCGAGCCGTCGCAGAGGGTAGCGCGTGAAGATGGCGGCGGGGCGTGCGCAGCGCTGGATCTTCACGCGCACGGTGCGCGTACGGATTGAACTGCGGCTCAATCGGCGGGCGTATCGCGAAGCGGGGCCATCAGGCGCAGCGGGCGCAGGTCGTAGCCCATGGCTTCGGCTTTTTCCTTCAACTGCTCGAACCGGGCGCGATCCATTTCCGGCAGGCGCGAGAGGATCCACAGGTATTTCCGGTCTGGTTCACCGACCAGGGCCCACTGGTAGTCCGGGTCCAGCGCCAGCACCCAGTAGTCGGCCCAGACCAGTGGCACCCAGCTCAGCCAGTCCGGAATGAAGCGCACCTGCAGTTGGCCGGGATGGCCAGCCACCGGGCGTGCAACGCCTTCGGCGATCACGCGTTCTCCGTTGGCGTTGCGGCAGGCATTGGTGACACTGATGCGGCCATCGCGGCGCAGCCCGTAGTTGGCGGTGATCTCGCCGACGCACTGCTTCTGGAATGACACCGGCAGGTGAGCGATCTCGTGCCATTGGCCTGCATAGCGGTCGATGTCCAGCGTGTCGACTGCACGCACCGGTTCGGCGGCGATCACCGGGGCGGCGGCCAGCAGCAGGCAGGCGAGCAGGGTGGGGCGCAATTGCATCGGCAGGCTCCGGCAGGAATCTGCAGCGTAGGTGCCGCGGCGGGTACCGGTGTAAATGTTTCGTCAACCAGACGGCGGTGGCCCGGCATGGATCGAGGCCATGGAAGGGGCCAGCGCCAGGTAGATCCACGCCATGCGTGGATGGCAGGCCGCACGCAAAAAAAAAGACCTGCATTTCTGCAGGTCTCTGAAGATGGTGGCCGAAGACGGAATCGAACCGCCGACACGGGGATTTTCAATCCTAGGCCAGCTGGTATCACTGGATACGGGGATCTACTGATACCCATTGTTTATCATGCACTTGCGGTGCATCCTATAACGGACGGTTCCGGCGTTTGCGGGCGATCCTGCTACCCCGGTGCTACCCAAGACGACCGGAGTGCATGCAGTGGCAGAAACGATCACCTTCACCGAGGCGCGCGTGCGTGCGCTGCGAGATGCCGCCCGAGTGGGCCGCGTTGAGTACCAAGACGGCAAAGTGCCAGCACTGCGCCTGCGGGTCAGCGCTACGTCGGCCAGTTGGTCGGTGTTGAAGCGCATTCCTGGTGGCCCGATGCGTCGCGTGCAGTTGGGGTCCGCGGATGACTTGCCGGTGGAGCAGGCACGCAAGCGCGCTCAGCTGGCGGTCGGGGCCATGCTGGAAGGGCGCGACCTGTCTGCCGAGAAGCGCCAGCGCCGGGTGGAGTCTGAGCGCGCCAGCCTGACGCTGGCTGATGGGCTGGCGATCTATCTGGCTGAAAAGGACGGACTGCGGCCGGCGACCCGCTCCACGTATGAGCGAGACCTGCGGACCACGTTCGGCGATTGGTGGGACAAGCCCCTGGCCGAAATGACGCCGGAGTGGGTTCGCGACCGCCACCGGAACCGGAAGACGCGCCCCATTACCGCTCAGGCTCGCGTGGGGCACGCGCGTGACCGCGACCGCATCACCGCAAGTCCGGCGCGTGCGGACGGCGCTGTGCGAGCGCTGAGGGCCGTCGTGAACTACCTGCGTGCCGAACGTGACCTGGACCTGCCGGATGTTGCGCGCCGGATCACTGCCACCAAGGGCTGGGGCAACGTGCCGCGGCGCAAGCGCGCGCTACTCGGGCAGGCGCTGGCCGAGTTCGTCACGTCGGTCCGTGGATTGCCCGACGATCTGCCGCCCGACCTGGCCGGCACGCAGCGCGACCTTGTACTGCTGATCCTGTGCACCGGGCTGCGGTGGACCTCTGCCGCTGGACTGCATTGGACCGAAGTTGATTTCAAGGCCAAGACGATCACCGTCCCTGCCGACCGCATGAAGGGCAAGCTGTCCCATGCACTGCCCCTGGGGCCGGCAATGCTGGCGATGTTGAAGGCGCGGGCGGCAGCGCCAAGGTCGCCCACGCTGGTGTTCCCCGGCCTGGATCCGGACAAGCCCCTGGGTCGCCTGTCAGTGCGATTCCTGGCCAAGATTGCGGATGCCGAAGGCAACCCCATCACCTGGTCGCCCCACGACCTGCGTCGCACCGCGCTGACGCTGCTGGAAGCGATGGATGTCTCCGCCTACGCCTTGAAGCGCATCGCCGCGCACGCGCAGTCCGGCGACGTGACCGCTGGCTACCTCGCAGACGATGTGGAACGGCTGCGGGTGCCGATGGAGCGGTTGGAAAGTGTGGCGCTGGCTGAGCCGCGTGACGGTAACGTCGTCCCTTTGCGTGTGGCCGGCCGATGAAAGGCAAGGCCACAGTCGTCGTTGAATCGCCGCCCGCCCTGCCCACGGTACTGACGAGCGACGGCGGGGAGAGAGACGCGGCGTTGTTGGACGCATATGCCCGCTGGGAGGCGGAACGCAGGGGCGCGACTCTTGCCGGGTCGATGGCGCATGCAGCAGAGCAGTGGAAGGATGCTGGACTCGATCCCAGCGCTGTCATGCAGGCCATCGCGGACGGTGGAGAATCCATCCTTGCCGAAGCGGTGATGGCGCTGACGAAGCGACCGCAGGTCGAGGTCAGGAAGCCCCGTCAAGGCAAGAGCAAATGGACCCACAGGGAACAAGGAGAACTGGTGCTGGCGGTGTGGCGCGGCCTCGTCCGGAAGCGAGGCACCGCGTCCCCTCTCGAACCCAATCCCAAAGTCACCATCCGCACGGTTTGCAACGGGCTTGTCGGTCGGAACGGTCAAGAGAAATGGCGCGGGATGTCAGGTCAAGGATTGGAAGCCCGCCACCGGGAGGCGTTGAAGTCCCCGGCTGGGCTCTTGCTTGATCGTCTGCTGACCGAGGCGGCGCGCGCTCGTTTGCAGGGGAAGATGGACGCCGACGAACTCGCCGTTCTGATCGGTTACCTGGATCGCTTCGTCGCTTCGCTGTAGAAATCGCGACGAAACTCGCACAACAGCGACCTTCGTTGCTGCGCGGCACGCACGCTTGTCCCAGACATACCGATGGGACACGTCACCATGCAGCAGAACACTCAGTCCGTCCGCCTGTCCGAGCGTGACGCGGCCTCTTTCCTTGGCATCACCCAGCGCACGCTCCAAGATTGGAGGTTGAGGCGTCGTGGTCCGGCCTACATCAAGCTCGGGCGCCGCATCGCCTACGACAGGACCGACCTCGAACAGTTCCTGGCGGCCAATCGCGTCGAGCCGGCTCAGGGTTCCTGACATGGATGCCCACGCGCACGTCGCCGCGCTGGCGGCGCTGTACCGCCATCGGCAGCCGGATGCGCAGGAACTCGCAAACGACCTGCAGGCCTTGGGCGACGAGATTCATGCCCGGCTCTCGGCGCTTCACCGTGCGCCGAATGCAGACGATGCCGAACGGCTGGCTGTGGGCCTGGAAGGCGCACGGCGTCACCTGCTGCAGCTTGCCGAAGCGATCAGGCGGGAGGTGCCGCGTGCTGGCGCCTGAAATGAAACGCCCGGCTTGCGGGCCGGGCGAGGCAGGGACCGACGACGGGACACTGCATGGCCACGATAGCGGCGCTCGTGTGGGCCAGCAAGGGCATGCAGGACTTGTGGGTTGCTGGCGCCTAGTAGGCGCAGCGTCGCGCCGTCCTGACTTGTCGCGCGGGGACATCGCCGTGCTGTGGGCGATCTTGGACCGCATCGGCGCTGACGGCACGGCATGGCCGGGCTATTCACGCATCGCGACCGACGCCGGGCTGTGCCGTTCGACGGTGACCCGGAGCATCCGGAAGCTGGTCGTCGGCGGCATCCTGCAGCGCGACTCCGGCGGGCCGGGAAAGCCGAACCGTTACCGGCCGGGTAGGTGCAGCGACGCACCTAGGTGCGAGGGTGAGCCTAGGTGCAGCGATGCGCCTAGGCGCAGATATGAGCCTCGGGTAGGCGCGCCGACGCGCCTCGGGGTAGGCGCACCGACGCTCCCCGAACCTGCTTCATTGAACCTGCTTCATGAACCTGCAAAGGCCACCGTGCATTCGGCCGCGCCGACTGCACTGCATGCCGATGATCCGGAGAAGATCGACAGCCAAGGGGGCGCTGGCAATACGCCGACACCGGGCGCGCCTGCTGATGAACTGCCTGTCGATCCGGCATTGCCGAAGCGCATCCGCGGCGAGAAGCCGGCGCAGACCGCGGCACGGTTTCCCGAGTTCTGGGCCGCGTATCCCGTTAAGAAGGGTCGCGCGAAGGCGCTGGCGAAGTGGAAGGCGAAAGGGCTGGACGCGCACGCCGACAAGCTGATCGCCCATGTGCGCCGCATGGAAGCAGAGGATGACCAGTGGGGACGTGGCTTCATCCCGCATGGCGACACGTACATCAACGGTGAGCGCTGGACAGACGAGCCGATGAAAGACAAGCAGGTGACGGCCCAGGCACCGCCGCCGGAATCGTTCGGCGCGAAGGCCGCACTGGCGAAGTCAGAATCCAAGCTGGAAAACGCCCTGGCGTGGATCCGGCAGCAGCGCAGCATCGGCGCCTATGGCGAGGGCGAGGCGGCCGACGCGGAAATGCGCAAGGCCATGGCGGAAGCAACCGAGAAGCATCGAAACACGGCAGCTTCGAGCGGGGAAGCGAGACGGCCCGCGCCCACCTGACCCAGCTGTTACTGCGCCCGTGCCCCAGCCCGCCGCGCTGCACCTGATTCCTGACCCACCATCATTGAGGCCTTCCATGACCGACCACCCGAACGATGTAGCTGCACGCCAGGCGGCATCGATGTATCCCGACATGACGACTCATGCACCCGCCAACGACTCCGGGCGCACCACTTCCTCGTCCGCTGGCTCAGACGCTCGCACTCCTGCGGCACGACCCACGCCTCCGGCCACCAGCGCCTCGCCGCGCGATCTGCCCTGGGAACGGATGTATCCCGAGATGAAGCGGGATGAGGGTGCTGTGACTTCGGCTGCAGTGAACGCCGATGCGAAGCCGACGCAGGACGGATCGAAGTTCGACACGATGTACGGCGACATGCATCGTGAGCCGGAGCAGCCGGATGCAACGGTTGATGAGCTTGTCGCGCAGCCGCTGACCGATGCGGACCGCATGTATCCGGATGGCGGGCGCCCTCTCGAAAGCGCCGACGACTACGACCAGCAGACGCTGAGCGAGCCTTTCGACACCCTGCAGATGCAGGCCCGCTTTGACGGCAACGAAGAAGAGGCAGCGATTCTCGCTGAGGGGCGGCAGCAGGCCGCGGCTGTGCTCCATGGCATGGCGGTGCCTTCCGAAGCGGCACGCGAGATTGCCGGCGAGCTTGAATTCTGGAACGCGCGCTGGATCAAGGGCGATCTGCCCGGCCTGGACGAGATGGATTCCACCCGTCAGAAGACGGAGGCCTCGCTGCGCAAGGAATGGGGACCCAAATACAACGCCAACGTGCAGTTGGCCAGGCAGGCTTATCAGGACGCGGCCAAGCAACTGCCATGGCTGCGCAACCTGGTGGAGGACGCCGGGGCCGGCAACAGCGCCGCGCTGCTGCGGCACTTCGCCATCATCGGCCTCAACAACGCCCGCAACAGGCGGGGATCAGGGAGCAACAGGAAATGAGCAGGTTTCAGAAGGGCCGCAGCGGCAACCCTGCCGGACGGCCGCCAGGCACGAAGTCAGCCCCGAATCTGATTCGTGACCTGCTGCGTGACGGCGTGGTCACCGAAGACGATCTGCGCGCAGTCGTGGCCGCTGTCATGACGAAGGCAAAGGATGGTGACCTGGCCGCCGCCGCGCTGCTCCTGGACCGCACGATTCCGAAGCTGCGTCCTGCAGTGGATGCGGCCGAGGAAGAAGAAGTCGCCGCCGCTCGTGCGCGCGGTGCCCTGTCCGCAGGCTTTGGCGGCTCGACCCTGGAAGACCTGGTGGCGGGTTCTCTT
The DNA here is from genome assembly GCF_059372495.1 of Stenotrophomonas sp. YJH_SMC_80. Classification (NCBI taxonomy): domain Bacteria; kingdom Pseudomonadati; phylum Pseudomonadota; class Gammaproteobacteria; order Lysobacterales; family Lysobacteraceae; genus Stenotrophomonas; species Stenotrophomonas sp. YJH_SMC_80. The sequence goes on along the minus strand of NZ_JCAFVP010000002.1, from coordinate 462,362 downwards.
TCCATGGTCGTCATGACCAGGCCCACAGAGCAGCCTGCAGCTTCCCAGCACGCCGCGACAGTGCTGCCGACACAGGCATCCGCGGCAGCACCACCTGCGAAACCAGCACCGCCCATCCGCATCACCGTGCCGGCGGCGCCGGATGTCGACCACGGTGAACCCTACAACCCCCTCTGACTGCCCACTTGCCTAACCGGAGAACACCATGACCACCACCAACGGAAACACCAGTACGCGTTCCGCGGCTGAGACGCGCGCGGGACTCAACGCACGCAGAAGCGAGCTTAGCGCCAGCATCCGCGACCTCATCAAGGCACAGGAGCGCATTGCCTTGGAAGCGGCGGAAGGCGATGTAGCAGCGCCGCAGCGCCTAGCATCGAACTATGCAGGTGTGAACGGCGCAACCAACGAACTGCGTGCCATTGAAGCCGCGCTGCGCGCGCTGGATCAGCGCGATCACAATGAGAGCATGCGCGCCAGCCTTGATTGCATCGAGTCAGATCGGGCGAAGGCCCATGCTTGCGTGCAGGCAGTGCGGCCGGCGTTTGATCGCGTGGCCACTGCCTTGGAGACGCTGGGCCGGGAATGGGCTGCATTGCAGCAGGCTCAGGAAGCTGCACGCCGGATGGAACGCGCGCACCGCGGCCAAACTCACAACGACCTTGCCACTGCTGGTGCGGCTTCGGTTTTCAACAGCGCTGCGAGTATCGACGCGACTCCGTTGGTGCAGGGCCGGCTTTGGCTGGCGGTTGGCCACCTGGATCCGAATCATGAGATGGTCAAGGCCACTCCCGCCGCGCTGGATGCGCAGATCGGCAAGGCCCTGCTGACCATCGATGAGGGGCTGCGTCGGCGGGAGCAGTACATTCGCCAGCAGCTGGCCGACGATCCCGGCCAGGCTGCGTGATGGCTAGGCGGTCTGCGTCAGATCTTTCCAAACGTGAAGGTGAAGCGCTGGCCACCCAGGTCGCCGTATCCGGTCCCACGCGTGCCGGTAGATACGAATTGGAAGGGGCCTGTGCGCCCGTCATCGCAGGTGAAGACGCCTTCGCCCTTCCTGCGTTCGGCATAGACAAACGTCCCTTTGCAGGTGGCGCCCTTGTTGGAAACGATGGATAGCTCGCCACCGCCGTCCATTCGGCCGGTGGCGGTGCCAGTGAACTGCTCATCGGATCCTTGGATCTGACCGCGGACAGGCAGCGTCATGCTGCAGGCGGACAGCAACAGTGCGCCAACCGACGCCGCGGCAAATTGTCGAAACATTTTCGATCCCCCTGATTTGACGTGGCGTGCTACCCCGGTGCTACCCAAGGCCCGGCACTCGCCAACGAACTCTGAAAATAAAAAAAGCCCCGCATCACTGCAAGGCTTTGTTTCATCGAATTTTATATCGCAATCAAAACTGGTGGCCGAGGACGGAATCGAACCGCCGACACGGGGATTTTCAATCCCCTGCTCTACCAACTGAGCTACTCGGCCAAATTGTGTGGCAACCGTGATCAAACCCGGTTTCCGGAAAAAAAAGACCCGCATTTCTGCAGGCCTTCGAAAGTGGTGGCCGAAGACGGAATCGAACCGCCGACACGGGGATTTTCAATCCCCTGCTCTACCAACTGAGCTACTCGGCCACATGTTTCGTTGCAGCGAGGTCGCTGCCAAGGACGCGTATATTACGGAGGTCGGCTGCCTTCGGCAAGCGTTTTGCCAAGATTTCTTCACATTGCCGTCTGTGGGCTCGCAAGTGCTTGATCCTCCGTTGTGGGCGGGGGGCGTGGTCAGTCGATCATCGTCTGCGGTGGAAATCAGCAGATCGCCGCGATCGCCAAAGCTGCAAGAGCAAGGGCTGCGCCGGACCCGCGCCGCGCGGGTCCATGGAACGCTGTTTTCATGGCCGTTGCCGGCGATCGTTGCGGCGTAGTGTCGGCATTCCTTTCCTGATGCTGGCAACAGCAGAGCCGGTCACCATGTCCGATTCCCTCGCTACCTCCCGTATCGTGCTGGCCTCGCGTCCGCAGGGCGCACCAAGCGCGGCCAACTTCCGTCTGGAACAGGCTGCGCTGCCGGCATTGGGGAATGGCGAAGTGCTGCTGCGCAACCGCTACCTGTCGCTGGACCCGTACATGCGTGGACGCATGGACGAGGGCCCCTCGTATGCCGCGCCGGTGGCGGTGGGCGCGGTGATGGAGGGCCAGACCGTGGCCGAAGTGCTGCGATCCAACGCCGAAGGTGTGGCGGTCGGAGATCTGCTGCTGGCGCCGGGTGGCTGGCAGACCCACGCAGTGCTGCCGGCCAAGGCGCTGGGGCGTCGCCTCGATCCGGCCGGGCTGCCACTGAGCACGGCGCTCGGCGTGTATGGCATGCCCGGATTCACTGCGTATTCCAGCCTGCATGAGATCGCCCGCCTGAAGCCGGGCGAGACGCTGGTGGTCGCGGCCGCGACCGGTCCGGTGGGCGCAACTGTCGCGCAGCTGGCGAAGCTGCAGGGCGCGCGCGTGGTCGCCATCGCCGGTGGTGAAGCCAAGCGTGCCTACCTGCAGACGCTGGGCGTGGACGTGGCGCTGGATCATCGTGCGGCCGACTTTGCCGAACAGCTGCGCGCGGCGGTGCCCGCGGGCATCGACGTGTACTTCGAGAACGTGGGCGGGCACGTGCTGGATGCAGTGCTGCCGCTGCTCAACGACTTCGCCCGCATTCCGGTGTGCGGCACCATCGCCACCTACAACGAGCGGGGCGTCGAGCAGCCCGGCCCGGACCGGTTGCCCGCACTGTTCAGCCAGATCCTGCGCCAGCGCCTGACCGTGCGTGGTTTCATCGTGCACGACTTCAACCACCTGTGGCCGGACTTCGAACGCGAGATGCGGCAGTGGCTGCGCGAAGGTCGCATCCAGTACCGCGAGGATGTGGTGGAAGGGCTGGAGAATGCGCCGGAGGCGTTCTTCGGGCTGCTGCAGGGGCGCAACTTCGGCAAGTTGGTGGTGAAGCTGGATTGAGGGCTTGGCGGCGTGCCGACCAAGGTCGGCACCTACCGGAAGCTGAGCGTGCCGATCAAGGTCGGCACCTGCTTCAGGCAGTCGAGGCCTTTTCCCGGCGCAGCAGTTCGCGCTTGCGCGCTACGCCCCACGCATAGCCGGACAGGTCGCCGTCGCGGCGCACCACGCGGTGGCAGGGGACTGCCACCGCCAGCGGGTTGCTCGCGCATGCGCGGGCAACCGCACGGCTCGAGCGCGGGGCGCCGATGCGCGCGGCGACATCCGCATATGACGCGGTCTGCCCGCGCGGAATCTGCTGCAGTGCCTGCCACACCCGTTGCTGGAACGCGGTGCCGCGGATATCCAGCGGCAGCGTGGCGCCTCGCGAAGGATCCTCGACCAGGCCTACCACCTGTGCCACCAGTTGCTCATAGCCCTGGTCGGCACCGACCAGTTCGGCTTGGCGGAAGCGTTGCTGCAATGACTGCAGCAGCGTCTCCGGATCGTCGCCGAGCAGGATCGCAACCACGCCGGTGGCACTGCTGGCCACCAGCACGCTGCCCAGTGAGCTTTCGGCAAGCGCGAAGTGGATGACTTCGCCGCGACCACCTGCGCGCCATTGCTTGGGCGTCATGCCCAGCAACTTCGGTGCGTTCTCGTAGAAGCGCCCACTGGAACCGAAGCCGGCATCGTGGAAGGCATCGGTGATGCGTTCCTGCTGTTGCAGCCCGGTGCGCAGGCGGTCGGCGCGCAGTGCCGCAGCGTACTGCTTCGGGGTCAGCCCGGTGGCCTCCTTGAACAGGCGATGCAGGCGGGTCGGGCTGCAGCCTGCGATGTCGGCCAGTTCCTGCAGCGAGGGTTCGTCGAGGCTGGCCTGCAGATGGCGGCAGACCCGTTCGACGCGGGCGTCGGTCGTGGGGGAGGCGGTGCTGTCCATGGGCGGATTCTGGCACGTGCCGGTTCTGCGGAAACTCCGTTTCCTGCACCGACGGGCCAGGCCCGGAAACGGAGTGTTGGCAGGCCGAAGGCGCGGCATCGTGGCGGCCACTTCACAACCGGCACCACGACCATGCGCCTGAACAACAAGATCGCTCTCATCACCGGTGCCAGCGCTGGCATTGGCCGCGCCAGCGCCCTGCGCTTTGCTGCCGAAGGGGCAAGGCTGGTGCTCAACGCACGGCGACCGGAGCCGCTGCAGGCGCTGGCCGAGCAGATTCGCGCCGCCGGTGGCGAAGCCGTGGTGCATGCCGCTGACGTGGCCGATCCGGGCACGGCGCAGGCGCTGGTCGATCTGGCCCAGCGGTCATTCGGCGGCCTGGACATCTCCCTCAACAATGCCGGCATGCTCGGCCCGGGCATGCCGGCGGCGGAGTTCCCGGTGGACGCCTGGCGCGAGGTGATGGCGACCAATCTGGATGCGGCCTTCCATGCCGCACGTGCGCAGTTGCCGGCACTGCTGGCACGTGGCGGCGGCTCGCTGGTGTTCGTCGGCACTTTCGTCGGCCACACGGTGGGCTTCCCCGGCATGGCGGCCTATGCGTCAAGCAAGGCCGGGCTGATCGGCCTGAGCCAGGTGATCGCCGCCGAATACGGCGCGCACGGCGTGCGCAGCAACGTGCTGCTGCCTGGTGGCACCGATACCGAGATGGGCCGGCAGGCGGCACCGACCGGCGATGCCCGCGACTTCGTGCGCTCGCTGCACGCACTCAAGCGCATGGCCGAGCCAGAGGAGATCGCCAACGCGGCGCTGTTCCTGGCCAGCGACGAAAGCAGTTTCGTTACCGGCACCGCGATGCGCGTGGAGGGCGGGGTGTCGATCACGCGGACCTGAGTGCGCGGCTGCACGCGGCGTTGGCGGCAGGTTGACCTGCGGCTTACCCGGCAGTCTCTAGCGTGGAGGCCAGCGCGGGCTTTCCGCCGGCGAGGGAGTGTTCGATGAACGTGCGCAGCAACCGCCAGAACGATCCGAAGCAGGGCGTGCAGGAAAGCCGCCAGGACAGGAAGCAGGACGATGTGGCCAGGCAGCGGCCGGGGCAGCGCGATCAAGAGGTGCGCGATACGCATTCGCGCAGCCCGCAGCGCAAGGATGGCGGCCAGGAGCCTGCCTGAGCCAGCACCCGGAAAAGAAAAAACCCGCAGATCGCGAGGATCTGCGGGTTCTTCTGAAAAGTGGTGGAGCCAAGGAGGATCGAACTCCTGACCTCGTCATTGCGAACGACGCGCTCTCCCAGCTGAGCTGTCGCTTCGGGGCTTGTGATTCAACTGGATAGGTTAGGAGGGATCCTCAGTACGGTGGTGGCTAAGTGCCGCCTAAGCCGATGCCGAGCGAGTGGGGTGCGGTGTCGCGCTGGGCCTGGGTTCCCGGCTTGTGACGGAAGCTCTGGTGAGACTCGCTATTTGCGGGCTCTGGCGTGCTCTGCGCGCCATGCGGGGTGCGGCACGTAGGGGAGGGCGCTATCGCTAGATGCACCCCAGGAGCGCGTACAGGAGCTATCGCGTGGGGCTTTTGCAGGCGGCTACTGCTCGCGCGTCGCGCGCTCGAATCTGGAAGTCCTAGACACGCACTGGGGCGTAACGTCCGATCAATGCCGAAAAAGGGAGTCATTACGAAGACTCCATACAGGTCATGACCGATCATTAGTTCCAATAAAGGAACACAGTGTTGACAATTTGTCGTCAATGTTGGATGATTAGTTTGTCTGCTAGTTGAGGCAGGCATTTGCCATCTTTATCGGGACGCCTACGTTCGGGATGGCAAATCAGCCAAGCGCAGTGCTTGGCTCGCCCCAGAAGATATCCGGCTCAGGGGCAAGCGGTGCGGTTCCCTCCCAGGGGGTCGTGGCAGCCGCGCCGGTGATGCGAGCTTCGTTGCCTGACGATCAGACGAAGCCGAGCTACAGATCAGTGCCGCAAGGATCGAGTGTCTGAGAGAGAAGACCTTCTCATTTCAGCAGGCTGCCACCAATCCCCGCTTCTGTGTGGGGTTGGGGGCGGTTTGCCTCCTGAAAGAGAAGGTATTGTGGGGAAGGGTAGAGGTAGGAGGGAGCAAGGCGGGTAAGTCTGATGAGATTCATTGCAAGCCTACCGGCGACACAAATTATTCCTCCATGCCTTTGATGTCCAACGCACTCTCGATGGTGGTCTTTTTGCGGGCAGCGGTACTTCACCGCCGCCAGCGCTGCGAGGTCCATCATCTGGTAGCTGCATCGTGTCAACCACATGCAAACCTCAAGTGATTGCTCGTCAAAATGCATCATCTTCGTGATCGGTAAGACTCTCGTTTCCTGCCAAGTTCAACCGCTGTAGCACTTTTTGAGTACATGGGGCCATGTATGAAGTGCGGGGGGCTGTTAGGTGTCATGTTGGCGCGGGAATTCTTCTGCTCCTCAAATTTCCCGTGCCATGGCCTTGGGAATTGTGGCGACTACTGATGACCCTAAAAGAGGCCTTCCGAAGCTATGGTCTTGGCGTTCGTCGCTCCGCTTCTTCTGCGGCTTTCGCCAAAGCCCGGTAGGAGCTAGTGGGGCGAGACTCGGGCTGTTGAGGTGCGAGTTTGGCTCCGCAATGTTTGCAGACGAAGGCTGCCGCCAAAACGATTTCAGCACATTGTGGGCAGGACCTTTTTCGGCCAGCTGTACCGCCATTAGCAAGGCACATTCCGATCCCGATGAGCAGGGCGACCCCGCTTCCGACCATCAGCGCGACTAGTCGCTCTTGTGTGTGTTTCGCTTCGTGTGCTTCGCCTTGCCATTCGGCTGATCGGGCGCTTCCAAGCGTGAGGATACTCTGCATGTATGCGTGGTTAGCCCGGTCTTTCAAAGAGAAGTAACCGACTCCCGTGCCTAGCATGCCCAGCACGCCCAGCAAGATGAGCCACCAGCCGAACACTTTGATGTTCATAGGTGGGCCTCAATGCACGATGGGATGATCTGGGGCGCGGCATCCTGGGTTACGTTAGCCCCGCAACTAGCGAAGATTGGCTTAGTAAGGGCCGGGTCAGCATCTGCGATGGCGGCAGAATAAGCGGCGCAGCCTGCAATGGTCGTAGGTGGTGGGACGGGTAACGGGTAGTGCTTCATAAAGACTCCTGCAACGAAGAATGCGGGTCGTCCGCATCAAATGCTCTTTACGACCCACTTCAGTAAATGTAGAGTCTACGCATAGTGAAGCGCAAGTGTGAAGATGCCAGTGGTTCCTCACTGCTGATTTCACTTGTCCGACAAAGCAACAGCAATATTTGCGAAGCGATTAAAGGAAGCCCGTGCGATGCGGGACGTATCACAGCGCGCGCTGGGAGCCAAGATCGGGATGACCAAGCAGGCCGGAAGCACGCGTGTCAATAGATATGAGCAGCAGACGTCCCGCGCGGATATGGACACTGCCGCTGCGCTCGCCGAAGCGCTAGGTGTGCCGTTGGCGTATTTGTTCGCGCATGACCGTGGGATGGCGGACTGGATTTTGGCGTACGATGCATTCTCACAGGAACAGCGTGACTCGATTCTGTCGCTCGCCGCCAGCAAGCCAGCAAGCGATCCAACAGCAAGCGATTAGTAAGAAATCCACTTCATACAACCGACCAGGGAGAGGCCGGATGGCCGTCCAGATTTCGCTTTTCAACCACAAAGGTGGCGTTAGCAAGACTACAACCGCATTCAATTTGGGTTGGATGCTTGCAGAAAAGGGCAAGAGGGTGTTGCTTGCCGACTGTGACCCGCAGTGCAATCTCACCGGTATGGTTCTAGGGTTCAAAGGAACTGAAGATTTTGCTGCTGTCTATGAAGCTGGAGGCGTGCGAAATATTCGGGACGGGCTGGCCCCTGCGTTTGAATCACGGCCCGCGCCGATTGTTCCTGTCGAATGCGAGGTCATCGAAGGGCAGGATAATTTGTTCCTGATTCCGGGTCATATTGGGTTGGCTGAGTACGAGGTAACGCTTGGAATAGCCCAGGAGTTGTCGGGCTCATTGGTCACTCTGCAGAACCTTCCAGGCTCCATAAATCATTTGTTCCACTTAACGGCCCAGCATTATGGTTGTGATTTCATTATCGTTGACATGAGCCCTAGTCTCGGTCCGATAAATCAGAACCTGCTGATGACTAGTGACTTCTTCTTGGTGCCTATGGCGCCAGATTACTTCTCGGTCATGGCTACTGAATCACTGGCGACTGTTTTGCCGAAGTGGAAGTCTTGGGCCACGCAAGCCCAGGCCTCATCTGTTCTTCAAAAGGCCACTTATCCTTACCCTTCAGTCAATCCAAAGTTCCTAGGGACGGTTATACAAAAATATCGAATTCGCGAAGGTCAGACGCCGTCCGCTGCGTTCCAGAAATGGATTGACGAAATTGAAGCTGGTGTAAAGAGCCGTCTGCTCCCGTCATTGGATGCCTGCGGAATGCTCTTGGATCAGGCAGTATACCTCGAGGCGGATGCCGATCCGACTAAGCCATTGCTTCAGATGTCAGACTTCAATGGTCTTATCGCGCTATCTCAGAAGCACAAGGTGCCCGTATTTGCACTGACTGACGACCAGTTGGAACAGGACGGAATTGTGCTTGAGCGAACAAGGAAGTCGATGAATAAATTCAAAGAGCTGTTCGAAACTGCTGCTGATAAGATCATTGCACTTACATCACATGCAGCCTGCGATTGATGCCTTTCGGGCAAGCGTTGCGAGAGTCCGACACCTTGGTGGCATCCACAAGGCAGTGAATCACATTGCCACGAATGCACTCGATCCATCGGATATCCTTCGGGCCCAGATTGTGCTTATCGTTAGCGCGATGGACTACTACGTCCATGAAGCGACGGCGATAGGAATGACTGAGGTATTTGAAGGAAAACGACCCAAGACAGATGCATTCTCGCGATTCAAAGTGTCAATCGGAGCGGTGCCCATAGCGCCCGCGTTGCAGAGTGGATGGTTTGAAGGCGAAGTTCGAGACCGCCATAGCTTCCTGTCATTCCAGCAGCCGGAAAAGATTGCGGACGCGATCCGTTTGTTCACCTCGATTAAGATTTGGTCGCGTATCGGGGAGCTATTGAACCAAAAGGAGGCAGATCTTAAGGCTAAACTGACGCTTATTGTCGGCCGGCGGAATAAGATTGCGCACGAGGCAGACATCGATCCCAGCTATCCCGGCTTGCGATGGCCGATTTTGGAGCAGGACGTCGAAATTGCAATTGATTTCATTGAGCAGATAGTTGAGGCCATGCATGAAGCTATCAAGTGAGGAATCATTATCTGGGAAAATGATTCGCGCTGTATGAAGAGAGGTTTATGATGATTCCTCGGATGTGGATAAATTGATATGATGAGGAATTGCGTTCGCATTGATCTGTGCCCATTTGCGCGCTGAGGATAGTCAAAGCTCTCGCACCAGGGGTGCGCTTAGTATTCCCCTGTGCGACTTTCGCTCGGCTGTTGAGGGCGCAAGTGGCGGCTCAGGTGGTCAGTTTAGCTACAGCTGCGGCGAGATGTTCTGGCGCAAGATGAGCGTAGCGCAGAGTCATAGTGAGGTCGGCATGGCCCAACAGTTCTCGAACAGTGTTCAAGTCCACCCCGGCCATCACGAGCTTACTGGCAAAATGATGACGCAAATCGTGAAACCGGAAGTTGGTGATTTTGGCATCGATCAGCAGCTTCTCCCACGATGACTTCGTGCCAGCAACACCAAACACACGTCCAGCCACCGTTGACTGCGAAGCCCACTGACGCAGTACCGTCATCGCCTCACCATTCAGTGGCACATGGCGTTGCCTACCCGACTTGGCATGTTCAGGTCGAACGGTCAGCATCCGCGACTGCGCATTGATATCCGACCAGTCCAGCAGAAGTAGCTCACCCTTACGAAGACCGGTGTTCATAGCCAGGAGCACCAATGGGTGCAAATGGTCGGCGTAGGCTCCTATAGATATTTCGGGAAGCAGTGCGCGTCTACGATCTGCCCGCCATCTGTTCCCCGACTTACGTGCCACCGAAATGGCACGGTCGCGGGATGTGAGAGCAGCACGCAAGGAGTGTTCCTCAGCGGGACTGAGGAAGCGGACTACGCTACGAGGCTTCGCGAGCTTCAGTGCGGCTTCCGTGACGGGGTTAGTTTCCAGCATTCCCCACTTAACTGCCTTGGACAGGGCTGACCGCAGGGTAGCCAAATTCCGCGATGCGGTGGCCTTTGTGATTGTTTGTCTCACACCGGGTCGAACAGTGTCCTTCAGCCGCGTGACCCACCATCGTTCGATGACTTTGGCGTTGATATCTTTTAAGGTCATAGGCAACAGGTCAGCGAAGGCCTGTTCGATGCGGCGCAGCGCGTCGTCCGCCCGCTTCAGCTCTGTTTTGGCCCAAAGGGCGTAGTGGTCGTCCAGATACGCTTGGAGCGTGATCCTTGGGAGCTCGGGCTTTGCGATGTTGGGTAAGCCCGATTGGACGTACTCGGCCATCACTTTGCGGGCAATGTCTCGAGCCTGGTCAAGCGAGATATGATCGGTAGACCCAAGCGTACGGCGCTTTCCGTGCGCCCAAGTGACAATCCAAGCTTTGTATCCAGAGGGCTGCACCCGGAGCAGTAGACCGCGCACCTGCGCGTCCCTGAGCTCGTAGGGGCGATCCTTCGGTAGAACAGTAGCAACGGTTTTCTTAGTGAGGGCAATCCGCATCGGGCTTGTTTCCGTAAGTTCGGCTTAAGCCAAACGTAGGAAAACGGCTCGAAAGATGGTCGGACACGGATCATCCGTATTCACGCAGATGCCGGTTAAACCCTTGAAAAACAAAAAAGCGCGCCTCGCGGCACGCTGTTTTGTCTGAATAGTGGTGGAGCCAAGGAGGATCGAACTCCTGACCTCGTCATTGCGAACGACGCGCTCTCCCAGCTGAGCTATGGCCCCACGGCAGGGTTTCAGTGTAGCGCTGCCTGCCGGGCTTGCCAAGCGCCGGGCCGGGACGGTGGTCGCGCCGCGTCGGCTACCGCCCCTGACTGGTTCAGGACAGGGCCCGGCGCAGCAGCGCGCCGGCACAATGTGCCGCCACGTCGGTGCTGGCACTGACCGCGTGCTGGTGGATGCAGGCATGGATCATCCCCGGCAGCCGCTCGAGCGTGCAGTCGACACCTGCCGCCTGCAGCCGCCGTGCGTACTGTTCGGCCTCATCACGCAGCGGGTCGTGCTCGCAGCTGAGTACTGAGGCTGGTGCCAGTCCATGCAGATCCGTTGCATGGGCAGGCGAGGCCAGTGCCGGCGGTGTGGCAGGATCACCGAGATAGGCCTGCCAGCAACGCTGCATCAGTTCGGCGCTGAGGTAGTAGCCACTGGCGTACTCGCGATAGGAGTCGCTGCCCATGCCGGCATCCAGTGCCGGGTACATCAGCAACTGGTGGCGTGGCTGCGGCAGGCCGAGATCGCGCAGCCGCAGGCAGCAGGCGGCTGCCAGATTGCCGCCGGCACTGTCGCCACCGATCGCCAGCCGCTGTGGGTCCAGCCCGAGGTGCCTGGCGTTGTCCTGCAACCAGTGCCAGGCGTCGGCGACGTCATGCAGTGGAACCGGGAACGGATGTTCCGGCGCCAGCCGGTAGCCCACGGCGACAATCACGCAGCCGCCGGCATTGGCCAAAGCGCGACAGGGACCGTCGTAGACCGCCAGCGAACACTGGAACCAGCCGCCGCCATGCGCGAACAGCAGGGCCGGCGCCGGTCCATCGGGCAGCCCTTCCGGTGTGTAAAGGCGGACTTCCAATGCATGCCCGTCGCGTGCGATCACCGCATGTTCGATCACATGCGCAACCGGCTGCGGCGCGCCCTGCAGCTGGGGCAGCGCGCTCTCGCTGATCGCACGCAGTTCCCGCAGGTCGTCGGGCAATGGCTGCGACGCCACGGCGTCGACGAACTGCTGCAGCGCCGGTTCAAGCTGCATGGTGTGCCTCCTGCAGGAACGGCAGCAGCTGTGCAAGGAATGCCTGCGGCGCTTCTTCCATGATGAAATGGCCGCAGCCCGGCACGATGCTGCCGCGCACGTCATCGGCATGTGGCTGCAGGGTGAGCATCGGCGCATCGGCGGTGGCGTGCTCGGCGCCGATGGCCAGCACCGGCATCGCCAGCCGGCGCTGCGCACGTTCCTTGTTCTGGCGGATGGTTTCCGGAATCGCGCGGTACCAGGCGAAGCCGGCCCGCAGTGCGCCGGGGCGGCTGTACGCGGCGATGTAGGTATCGGCGGCCACCGCATCGCGGCGGTACGACCAGCGGTCGAACATGAATTCCAGGTAGGCGCGCTCGCGACCGCTGATGAGCGCCTCGGGCAGATCGGCCACCTGGTTGAACATGAAGTGCCAGAGGAAGATGTTGTCGGCCGGTGCGGCGAAGATGCCCGGTTCCGGCGCCAGGCCGGGAATCACCGCTTCGGTGACCGCCAGTTGGCGCACCGCCTGCGGCTGGTCGCTGGCCAGTGCATAGGCGATCCACATGCCGATGTCATGGCCGACCACCTGGTAGCGCTCGTGGCCCAGCGCCCGCATGGTCTGGTGCAGGACGGCGGCGGCACTGCCGGTGTCGTAGCCGTGGGCAGGGCGGTCAGATTCGCCGATGCCCGGCGGATCAACCGCGATGGCTTCGAAACCGGCCTGGGCCAGGGCGTGCAGCACATGGCGCCAGGCATACCAAGTCTGCGGCCAGCCGGGAATCAACAGCACCGGTTCGCCGTGGCCGGCGGAGACGCAATGCACGCGCTGGCCATCGATGCGCAGGTAGTGGTGGCGCAGGGCGTCGTCGCCGGCAGCGCTAGCGGGAAGGGAAGGGGTCATGGGGGAGTGCTCCGTGGGGGCTCAGGCGATGCCGAGCATGTGCTGCATCTGCGCGGTGCTGATCGGAGCACCGGCGAAGTCGTCGAAGATCTTGTCGGTGACCGGAATGATGTGGTCGCGGATGAATGCAGCGCCTTCGCGTGCACCGGCTTCCTGGTCCTTCAGGCAGCACTCCCACTCCAGCGTCGCCCACCCCTGGTAGTCGTACTGGGCCAGCTTGGAGAAGATCGACTTGAAGTCGACCTGGCCATCGCCCAGCGAGCGGAAGCGACCGGCCCGTTCGGTCCAGTCGGCGTAGCCGCCATAGATGCCCTGGCGGCCGCTGGGACGGAACTCCGCATCCTTGACATGGAACATGCGGATCAGCGGGTGATAGATGTCCAGGTACTCCAGGTAGTCCAGCTGCTGCAGCACGAAGTGGCTGGGATCGAACAGGATGCGGCAGCGCTGGTGCTGACCGACGCGCTCGAAGAAGCGCTCGAAGCTGGTGCCGTCATGCAGGTCTTCGCTGGGATGGATCTCGTAACAGAGGTTGATGCCGTTGTCCTCGCAGGTATCGAGGATCGGCCGCCAGCGGCGCGCGAGTTCGTCGAAGGCGGCATCGATCAGGCCCGGCGGGCGCTGCGGGAACGGGAACAGGTAGGGCCAGGCGAATGAGCCGGAGAAGGTGCCCATGTCCTGCAGGCCCAGCCGGCGGGAGGCACGGGCGGCCAGGTGCAGTTGCTGCTGCGCCCATTCGCTGCGCGCCTTCGGGTTGCCGCGCAGTGCTTCCGGCGCGAAGCCATCGCAGAGTTCATCGTAGGCCGGATGCACGGCCACCAGCTGGCCGAGGATGTGGGTGGTGAGCTCGCTGACCTGCAGACCGTGCTCAGCCAGGGTGCCGCGGATGTCGTCGCAGTAGTCCTGGCTGTCGGCGGCGGTGGCCAGGTCAAACAGGCGTGCATCCCAGGCCGGGATCTGCAGTGCCTTGAAACCGTGGCCAGCGGCCCACTCGGCAATGCTGGCAAGTGAGTTGAACGGGGCCTGGTCGCCGGCGAACTGCGCCAGGTGCAGGCTGGGGCCCTTGAGGGTCTGCATGTGTTGCTCCAATTGTTTGTCGGTCGACAAAGAATAGGCGCGACCCTCGCGATGGTCAACACCCGCGTTACACTGCGCGCCTCACTGGAGCAGGCAGGCAGATGGCAGGGCGACCGCGCGAATTCGACAGGGACCAGGCGTTGCGCAAGGCGATGCTGCTGTTCTGGCAGCACGGCTATGAAGGCACGTCGATGTCGGCACTGGTCGAAGCACTGGGCATCGCCTCCGCACGCATCTACGCCGCGTTCGGCAGCAAGGAGCAGTTGTTCCGCGAAGCCGTCGCGCTGTACGAGGAAGGCGAGGGCGGCTTCGCGCCGCGCGCGCTGGAGCAGGCCACGCTGCGTGAGGCGATCGGCTCCATGCTGCGCGAAGCCGTGCTGACCTACACCCGACGTGGGCGGCCGCACGGCTGCCTGGTGGTGTCCTCGGCCAGCAGCGTCTCGCCCGATGGCGAAGGCGTGCGGGACTGGTTGGCCAGCCATCGTCGCCAGCGTACGGCGGCGATCATCGCGCGCCTGCAGCAGGCGCAGTCCGAAGGGGAGCTGGCCGGCGATGTGGCGGTGCAGGCACTGGGCGATCACTTCGCTACGGTGCTGCACGGCATTTCGGTGCAGGCGCGTGACGGCATCAGCCGCGAGCGCCTGCTGGCGATGGTCGATGTCGCGTTGACCCCGTTGCCCTGAGATCCGGGGTCAGATCCGTTCTCCCTTGGGAAACGGATCTGACCCCAGGCGGTGCTGGCTGACTGTGCCGAAACCGCTTGTTTCGCCGGGTTTGGGGGTCGCGCAACGAAATCGTAACAATTTGGGGGATAATGGCCGCTTGCGCAGTTTTCCCCCTTTTTGCCGCCCGGCCCGCGCAGGCCGGACGGACGCCTCCTCAGAGCATTTCATGCCCTCCCATTCCGATTCCCGCCGCCTGTCGGGTCTGTCGTCTTCCCTTGTTTCCTTCCGCCGCCACCCGCTGGCCCTGGCCTGTGCCGGCCTGGCCCTGGTCGGCAGCTTCGGTGCCGCCGCGCAGGACAGCGCGCCGACCCCGACCGGGCTGGACACCATCACCGTGACCGCCGAACACCGCGAGCAGAACCTGCAGGAAGTGCCGGTCTCGGTGGGCGTGGTGCAGGGCGAGCGCATGCGCGACTTCACCGCCGGCGGCGATGACACCCTGCTGGCGCTGTCCGGCCGCGTGCCGAGCCTGTATGCGGAAACCACCACCGGCCGCATCTTCCCGCGCTTCTACATCCGTGGCCTGGGCAACATCGACTTCTACCTGGGTGCCTCGCAGCCGGTGTCGATCATCCAGGACGACGTGGTGCTGGAGCACGTGGTGCTGAAGTCCAACCCGGTCTATGACGTGGACCAGGTGGAAGTGCTGCGCGGCCCGCAGGGTTCGCTGTTCGGCCGCAACACCACCGCCGGCATTGTCAAGTTCGACACCCTGAAGCCGACCCAGGATTACACCGGCCGCGTCAGTGCCAGCTATGCGACCTATAACAGCGTGTCGATCGACGGCGGCTTCGGCGGCCCGATCAACGACATCGCCTCGTTCCGCGTGTCGGCCCTGTACCAGCACCGCGACGACTACGTCGACAACACCTACAAGGGCCCGAGCGCCGACGGCACGGTCAGCCCGAAGAAGAACGCCATGGGCGGCTTCGATGACCGCAACGTACGCGCGCAGCTGCTGCTGACCCCGAGCGACCAGTTCTCGATCCTGGCCTCGGCCCACGCCCGTGATTACGAGGGCACCTCGACCCTGTTCCTGCGCGGTGCGCTGACCAAGGGCTCGAACAAGACCGACGTGCCGCGCGACAAGGTCGCCTACGACGAAGCCGACAACAACCCGCAGGCCTACAAGACCTACGGCGGTTCGGTGAAGGCGCGTTATGACTTCGGCGCGATCGACTTCACCTCGATCACCGCCTACGAAACCACCTCCGGCTACAGCCGCGGCGACACCGACGGCGGCGCCGCGGTGAACTTCCCGATCAACGGCGTGCCGAACGGCTACGGCCAGTCGATGGGCCGCATCCGTGACCTGGACCAGTGGACCCAGGAATTCCGCCTGGCCAGCCATGATGACAGCGCCCTGCAGTGGCAGGCCGGTGCGTTCTACTTCAACGGCAGCGACACCACCGACTTCTACCAGCGCGCGTGGTTCCTGCAGGGCGCGGCCCGCAACCCGAACAACTGGGTGCGCCTGCGCAACAAGAACACCTCGTGGGCCGGTTTCGGCCAGATCAGCTACGCCTTCACCGACAAGTTCACCGTTACCGCCGGCCTGCGCCAGACCAAGGACGAGAAGCACACCCGCCTGCTGAAGACCGCTGACACTGCCGCCGGCGTGGTCACCTACAAGGGCCGCACCGACGTCAGGATGTCCGACACCACCCCGAGCTGGGATCTGAGCGCGATGTATCAGATCACGCCGGACGTGAGCGTCTACGCCAAGGTCGCGCGTGGCTTCCGCGGCCCGACCATCCAAGGGCGTTCGGCGGTGTTCAATGCCGACTTCACCACCGCCGATTCCGAGACGATCCTGTCCTGGGAAGCGGGCGTGAAGAGCAGCCTGTGGGACAACCGCCTGCGCCTGAACGCCACCGCGTTCACCTACACCGTCAACGACATCCAGCTCAACGGCAACGATTCGGACGGCAACGGCGTGCTGTTCAACGCCGACAAGGCCAAGGCCTACGGGTTCGAAGCCGATATGGAGCTGCGCCCGATCCCGAACCTGACCCTGAGCGCCGGCCTGAGCCTGCTGCACAGCGAGATCAAGGACAAGCGCGTTTACGCGCAGGTCTGCGGCCTCAACGGCCAGGTGGTCTGCACCGTCGGCGACCCGACCATCAAGGTCGGTGCCAACACCTTCGCCCAGATCGACGGCAACCCGCTGCCGAACGCGCCGAAGTACAACGTCAACCTGGCCGCCCGCTACGACTTCCCGGTCAGCGATGCCGGCACCATGTTCGTGTCCACCGACTGGAACAAGCAGGGTTACACCAGCTTCGTGCTGTACGACAGCAAGGAGTTCAACTCCAAGGGTGACTTCGAGGGTGGCCTGAAGATCGGCTACTCGGGCAACTACGGTGCCTACGAAGTGGCGCTGTTCGCGCGCAACATCACCAATGAGAAGAACCTCAAGGGCGTGATCGAGAACTACATGGCCGCGGTCTACAACGAACCGCGTACCGTCGGTGTCTCGCTGAACATGAACTGGTAATGCGCTGTCGCGATGGCGGAGCATCCCGCCATCGCGCTGCTGGAATGCAAAGGGCGGCCCGGATTACCGGGCCGCCCTTTTCGTTGCTTCAGACCGCAGTGAGGTTGCTGTCCTGGCTGCGCTGGCCGAAGGTCAGGGCCCAGGTGGCGCTGTCCACCTGCTGCCGGTCCTGTTCCTGCTGCTTGCGTGCGCGGCTGGCACCGAACCAGCGGCCTTCGCCGTTGATCAGCGGTGCCAGGCGTACCACGTCCACATACTCCGGATCGATCTCGCTGGCACGCTGCAGCCAGGTCAGGGCGAGGAATGCATTGGCCGGGACGCCGTTACCGAAGTGGTAGATGTCGGCCAGATAGCCGGCAGCCCACAGCTTGTCGTCGTCGTCGCCGCGCCACCACAGCGGAATCAAGGCGCGTTCGACCGCTTCGCGCTTGTGCGCGTCGTTCCGGCCATCGAATGCCAGGCAGGCCAGGTTGCGGCAGGTTGGGCCCCACACGCGCTCGCCGGCCTCGGCCTCATCCAGGCAGCGCAGGTACAGCTCGCGCGCACGCGCTTCATTCTCCGCGCCGCCTGCGGCGACGAGGCGCACGGCCAGGTTGTAGGTGGCGATCAGGTCGCCGCCTTCCACCGCACGCTCCTGCCAGTAGGCGGCCTTTTCCGCATCGGCGAACTGCGGTTGGTCGCGGCCGCCGAGGCGGCCCTTGTACAGGTCGCACAGTGCCGACATCGCGCCGGCGTCGCCATCGTCCGCCATGCGCTGCAGTAGCGACAAGCCTGCGGCTTGCGAAACATCACAGAACAGATTGGCGGCGAACGTCACCGCCGAGGTGTCGTCCTGCTGCGCAAGCTTCAACGCGCGCTGCAGCAGGACACTGGCGCGTGTCGGGTCGCTGGCCTGGCCGAGCAGACCATGCTCGATGGCGGTGGCGGCCCACAGCAGGCCGATCGCCGAATCGCCTTCGCGCGCGGCATAGTCCACCACCTGTGCGAACAGTGCTTCGGCACCGTCGACATGGGCGAACCAGGTGCAGGCCTCGAGATTGCTGAGCCCCTCATGCAGGACCACATCGCGGTCCAATGTCCATGCCTGCTGCAGATCTTCAAGCACCGCCTGCATGTGGTCCGGATCCCACTGCACGACGCCTTCGCTGTCTTCAACGCGGCCAAGACGGTAGCGCAGCCCGGCGCGCTGGGCCAGCACCTGCGCGCGCAGGTGGCGGTCCAGGTGCCAGTCGAGGATCTGCGTGTAGGCGCGCTCGTGCGCGGCCACGGCCTCGGCATCCTCACGGTGGGGCAGATCGCCCATCCAGTCCTGCTCCTTGTGCCACCGCAGCGCGTTGCTCTGCGCCAGTTCCAGGCCACGGCACCAGCTACCCTCGATGAAGTTCTCCATCGCCTCACGGCTGCCGCCCCAGCGCGGGTACAGGAAGTACAGGGTGTCTTCCAGCGTGGCCAGATCGTCCGGGCGCTGCTCCAGTACCAGGCGCATCCAGTACGCCAGTGGTGCGTCGAAATCGTCCTGGCTGCGCTCGCGCAGCAACGGGGGCAGCGTATCCGGCAGCGTCTGCAACGGCGTGCCGAAGCGCGACAGCAGCTGCAATGCCTTTGGCCAGGCTTGAGGGTAGTGCTCGGCCAGCGTGGCGTCATCGGATGCGGCGGGTTCCCCGGCCTGCAGCGCACGCAGCCAGTTCGGTTCGCGCAGGTAGCTGGTGATGCGCTTGATGCCATCCAGCGCCAACGCAGGTCGTGGCGACAGCGGCATCGCCTGCAGGTAGGCGTGCACGGCATGGTCGCGGGCCAGCTGCGCCGCCAGCCACTGGCTGTCTTCGACCAGTGCTGCAACATCGGCGCTGCGCAGTTCGCCGGCAGCGTCCTGCCAGCAGACGCCCAGGCAAAGCCAGGCGTAGTAGCTGCCGGGGGCGGCCGAGGCCCACTGCTGGGCCTGTTGCAGGCGGGCTTCCAGCGTCAGCGTGGCGTCGTGCAGGTTGCGCAGCCGCCAGCGGATGCCGGGCAGCGCATTCTCTCCCTGCAGCCAGGCCAGCTCATGTGGAGCAAGCAACGCATCCAGTTCGGCATAGCGCCGTTCCTGCAGCGCAGTGCGCGCCTGCACGCGCCAGGCAAGGTCTTCGGGGGAAAGCCCGTCTTTTGCAAATCCGTTTGTCATTGCTGCAATCCAGCGAGTACGAGGCTGGACATTAGAAGCGCGGTCGTTAGCGGCGGCAAGCAGGACATGCGGCTGCCGTGTCGATGGCATTCAGCAGGAGGCTTGAAGGTGAATCCCGTCACCCGGAACAGGCGTTCGCGTTGCAGATCGTCCATGTGCAGCGGAAAGGCAAGCAGCAGCTCGGGCCGGTAGGCGAGTGTGCCCTGGCCCTGTCTCTACGCCTCGATTCCGGGAAATAGCCGTGCATCAGGGCGTGCGGATGCAGCCAGGGTTCGAGCTTGTCCTGCTCGCTGGCAGCGGGGGCCTGTTCGATCAGGCGTGCCGAAAGCGCGAGGTAGTGAACCGAACGGGCCAGATCCAGCCCGCCCGTCAGTGCCGCGTAGGCGTTGAGCTGGCTGCTGCGATCCATGCAGGGGTGCTGCTGGCCAGCAGCAGCGAGCCGATCATCCATCGTGACATGCAGGAAGAGGGCCATGCAGGCACGCAGCAATGTCCTTGTCGAGCATTGGCAGGGCCGCCCCGTGAGGCGGTCGATGCGGGTTGCTAGTTCGCCGGCAGCAGCGCCTGCAGGCGCGACTCCAGTTCCTGCTGGCGCCAGCCGGCCAGTGCGGCGGGCCATTGGCGACGTTCCAGATAGCTTTCCAGGTGCTTGCGCGAGGCAAGGATGCCATCTGGCAGTCCCAGTTCGCGGCTGCGCTCGGCCACGGCATCCTGCAGCTTCTTCAGCGCCTGCTTGTTGCTGTCGTTGGCCGGCAGCGCCAGCGGCGCGTCGGCTTCGTCGGCCAGCGGCGTGGACAGCGCCTGCCACACGGCGCTGGCCAGCTTGCGCGGTGCCTTTGGGAACTGCTCGAACAGCTTGCCCAGCGCTGCCTCGTCGGCCGGAGGCGTGCGCGCCAGAGTGGCGGCCAGCTCGTTGTCCAGGATCCAGCTTCGCGGGCGGTCGCTGCAGCGTGCCTGCACATCACGCCAGCGCAGCAGGCGCAACAGGCGGTGCTGTGCGGCGGCATCAAGGAACTGTGCCGAGCGCATCGCCAGGTGCGGCCAGCGATCTTCATCGTTGGCGACGCTGGCCAGCAGGCGCTCGCCATCGTCGCGCAACCACTGCTGGCGGCCCAGCGCCTGCAGCCTGGCATCAATGGCGTCGTGCAGTGCGAACAGGTGCTCGACATCGTCGGCGGCGTACTGCAGCTGCGACTCGGACAGCGGGCGGCGCATCCAGTCCGAGCGGGTCTCGCCCTTGGCCAGCGCCACGCCGGTGATCTCCGCCACCAGCTTCTGGTAGCCCATGCCGCCGCCGATGCCGGCCAGCGACGCCCCGATCTGGGTGTCGAACAGCGGTCGCGGCAGCACGCCGCAGGCCCACTTGAAGGCAACCAGGTCTTCGCTGGCGCTGTGCATTACCTTGGTGATGGATTCATCGGCCAGCCAATGCGCGAGCGCCTCGGTCATGCCGGGAATCAGCGGGTCGATGAGCAGGATGTCCTGCCCGACCGCCATCTGCACCAGGGCCAGCTGCGGCCAGAAGGTGCGTTCACGGATGAATTCGGTGTCCAGGCCGATGCGGGTCGGGCGCTGCTGGAAGTACGCATCCAGCTCGGCGGGGGTGGTGATCCAGGTTGCCACGGGTCAGGGCCTACTACTCGGGTTTGCTCAGGCAGGGGAGAATAGCCTAACGTCGGTCCGCGTCTGTGCTGAAGGAGGCTCTGCTTGCGTTTTCCGTTGTCGCCCGTGCTGTGCACCGCCCTGGCCGTGGCCCTGGCCGGCTGCACGCCGTCGCCGTCCGCGCCGGCGGAACGGGCCGCCAGCGAAGAGGCGCGCGCGGCCGAGGGCGCCGACACCGGCGCCAATGCCAGTTCGCAGGCCGGGCAGGGCAGCGTGACCATCGCCGGTGAAGATGCCGCCGAGGACGTACAGCAGTGGACGCCGCCACGGGTGGACCGCCAGGGCCGCAGCCTTGCCCAGTTGCGGCGCGCCGCCGAGCAGGCGTTCGCTGAAGGTCGGCTCTATGAAGATGCGGATGCCGCCATTCCGCTGTGGCTGGCGGTGCAGGAAGAAGACCCGGATGACCGCCAGGCCCGGCTGGGCCTGCAGCGTGCCCGCCAGCGACTGCAGCAGCTGGCCGATGCCCTGCTGGTGCGGCCGCTGAAGCAGCGCGAGGCGCTGGCCGAGGCCAGCCGCCAGGCACTGGTGTTGCTGACCCTGTCGCCGAAGGACGAGCAGGTGCGTGCGCTGCAGGCGCGGGTGGAGCTGGCGCAACGGGTGGTGGCCTACAACCGTGCTGGCGAGGAGGACCTGCGCTCGGACCGTATCGGTGAGGATGGCGACGGTGCCATCGGCAACTTCCGTGAGGCGCTGGCGCTGGATGAAGACAACAGCCGCGCACGGCAGGGCCTGGCCGCAGCCGAGAGCGGGTTGATCCGCCGTGCCGAAGAGGCTGCTCGGGCGCGCGATTTCGCCAGTGCGGGTACCTGGCTGGCCGAAGCCAGCAAAGTGCGCGATTCGTCGCCGACGATCGCCGACGCCTTCGAACGCATCGAGCAGATCCGCGCCGCCACGCTGCTGCAGCTGCGTGATGACGGACTGCGTGACCTTGCCACGCCACAAGGCCTGAAGCCGGCGCGCGAGAAGCTGGCCGAGGCGCTTCGCATCGCTCTGCCGGGTGATGCAGTGGTGGGCCAGCTTCGCGAGCGCATCGACCTGGCCACCCATTACGGGAGCTTCCGGCCGGGACAGGTGTTCAGTGATGCGATGCGCGATGGGGGGCGCGGACCGCAGATGGTGGTGGTGCCCCACGGTGGCTTCCAGATGGGTGCAGGCGATGCCGAGCCGGGCTCGAGTGATGCCGAGCGTCCGTCGCACTACGTGCGCTTCGATCGCGGCTTTGCCATGGCGATCACCGAGATCACCGTCAGCGATTTCGAGCGCTACGTGAAAGCCTCCAATGCGCGCCCGCGCGCGACCCGGCGTGGCCATTCGGTGGTCTACGACGAACGCAGCGGCAATTTCATCCGCCGCAGCGGCGTGGACTGGCGTTCCGACTACGACGGCGGTCGCGCGCTGGGCAACTCGCCGGTGATGCACGTCAGTGTGCGTGATGCCGAGAATTATGCGGCATGGCTGTCCGAGCAGACTGGCCGCAGCTACCGGCTGCCCAGCGAAGCCGAGTTCGAGTACGCGCTGCGCGCTGGCAGCAGTGGCCGCTATCCGTGGGGCGATGCCGGCGTGCCGCCGCCAGGCAGCGGCAACTTCACCGGCAGCAAGGACGTTTCGCCTTCGGGACGGCACTGGCACAACGCGTTTATCGGGTACGGCGATGGCTGGTGGGGGCCGGCGCCGGTGGCCAGCTTCCAGGCCAATGCCTTCGGTCTGCACGATATGGGCGGCAACCTCAGCGAATGGGTGGCCGACTGCTGGCATGCCAGCTACCGCCGCGCACCGTCCGATGGCGTCGCCTGGTTCAACCCGGGCTGCCGGTCGCGGGTGATCCGCGGTGGCAACTGGGCCAATGCCCCCGAGCAGACCCGCGCGGCCTGGCGGCAGTCCCAGGATTCGGATACCACCAATGCCCGCATCGGCTTCCGCCTGGTGCGCGGCATCTGAGCGGCACCCGGCTTCACCCGCTGCGGGCAGCGGCGCACTAAGATTGCGCCGTGCCCGCCAGCCGGCGGGGCCAGCAGGAAGTCCCCCGATGCGCAACGATCCCTTCTCCCGCTCGTCGCAAGGCCCACAGCGGCGTGGCCTGTTCGGCAACATCCGCTGGTGGGTGCTGCTGCTGGCCGCCGGCTATGCGCTGTTCTACTGGTTCTCCAACCGCACGGTCGATCCGTACACCGGCGAGAAGGTGATGATCGACAGCAGCCTGGACGCGCGCCAGGAAACCGCGCTGGGGCTGCAGGCCTACCAGCAGATCCTGTCGCAGGAACGGCCGATGGACCCCAATGCACCGATCGCGCGCGATGTGCGTGACATCGCCCAGCGCCTGATTGCCAAGGTCGATGTGGTGGAGACCGAGCTGGCCCAGGAGCACGGCGTGCAGCCGGCGCATTTCGCGCGGGATTTCCAGTGGGAAGTGAATGTGATCCCGTCCGACCAGGCCAATGCGTTCTGCCTGCCGGGCGGCAAGATGGCGGTCTATACCGGGCTGGTGCCGGTAGCACGCACCCGCGATGCGATGGCGGTGGTGATGGGGCATGAGATCGCCCATGCGCTGCTGCGCCATGGTGCACAGCGCATGGCCCAGCAGAAGCTGACCCAGATCGGCCAGGTGGCCGGCGCCGCCAGCGGCATGGATGCGCAGCAGCAACAGATGATGATGTCGGCGATGGGCTATGGCTACCTGCTGCCGTATGCGCGCAGCCACGAGACACAGGCGGATGAAGTGGGGCTGATGCTGGCCGCAGCGGCGTGCTTCGATCCCCGCGAGGCGGTGCCGCTGTGGCAGCGCATGGGCCAGGCGAGTGGCGGCCAGGCACCGCCGGAGTTTGCCTCCACCCACCCGAACCCGGGCACCCGCATCCAGAACCTGCAGGCGCTGATGCCGAAGGCGCTCGAGTACCGGCAGAAGTTCTGCGAGCAGGCGAAGTAGGGTGGTGTTCGGCAGGGCTGCGCCCTGCACCTGCCGAAGCAACAGCAACAGCAACAGCAACAGCGTGCATTCCGTGGGATGGCGGGGTGGGTCCGGTTGCGGGGGCCGCTGCAAGTACGTCCATGTAAGCTCGGTCGCCGCATCCATGCGGCTCACTCCCCCGCAACCGGACCCACCCCGCCTTCGACAGATTCTCGGGATCTGTCGGAATGGCGTGGGGTCAGATCCGTTTTCCTACGGAAACGGATCTGACCCCGAATTGATTCGATATCTGACAGAGATTCATCCACGCATGGCGTGGATCTACCGACCGTCATCGGGAAGCTGTCGAGGGTGGGGCGGTGTGGCTGTGCAGGACCGTTGGCGCCATGGATGGCGCCATCGAGCCCCCAGGGATGGGTTTACGGCGTGTCCTGCACAGCCACACCGCCCCGCCAAACCATCAGCAATCCAGAGCCGCTTTGGCTGTTGCTTCGGCCGTTGCTTGAAGCCTCTGCAGGTGCAGGGCGCAGCCCTGCCGAACACCCCTTTACTTGACCTGCACGTCGATCACGCCGTCGCCAACGCGGGCCTGCAGCGCGTCACCGGGCTGCACCTGGTCGATGTGCCGCACCAGCGCACCATCGTCGCTGCGGGTCAGGATGCTGTAGCCGCGGGCCACGGTGGCCAGCGGGCTGACCGCTTCCAGTGAACGCGCCAGCCCGCGCAGTCGCAGTGCATCGCGCTCCAGCAGACGCTGCATCGCGGCCTGCGGCCGCCCGCGCAGGGCAGCCAGGCGGCGCTGCATCGCGTCGAGCTGGCGTTGCGGATGGTGCCCGCGCAGTACCGCGGCCGCATGGCGCAGGCGTGCGGCACGGCGCTCCTGCTGCTGGTTGAAGACCGCATGCAGGCGCCGGCCCAGATCGAGCTGACGGCGGCGCAACAGGTCCAGCCGCGCCTGCGGGCTCTGTGCGTTCAGGCGCAGCAGGGCGCGGTCGGCACGCTGCATCGCCTGCTGCATCGCATGCCGTTGCAGCTGCACCATGCGCGCGGCCGTACGGCGCAGGCGCAGGGCCAGTTCGCGCTGGTCCGGTACCAGCAGCTCGGCTGCCACCGACGGCGTTGGTGCGCGCAGGTCGGCGGCAAAATCGCTGAGGCTGAAGTCGGTTTCATGGCCCACCGCCGACACTACCGGGGTGCGGCTGGCGGCGATCGCGCGGGCCAGTGCTTCATCGTTGAAGGCCCACAGGTCTTCCAGTGAACCGCCGCCACGGGTCAGCAGGATCACGTCGTAGCGGCCACTGGCATCGGCGGCCTGCAGCAGGCGGGTGATCTGTGCAGCGGCGCTGCTGCCCTGCACCAGGGTCGGCAGCAGGTCCACTTCCAGCAGCGGGAAGCGGCGGCCGAGCACGCTCAGCACGTCGCGCACGGCGGCGCCGGTGGGCGAGGTGATCACCGCCAGGCGCTGCACGTGCGCCGGCAGCGGCCGTTTGCGTGCCGGGTCGAACAGGCCTTCGGCCTCCAGGCGTGCCTTCAGCTCTTCGAACGCGCGGCGCAGCGCGCCTTCGCCGGCTTCCTCCATGTGGTCCAGCACCATCTGGTACTCGCCACGGGCGTCGTACAGCGTCACCTTGCCGCGCACCAGCACGCGCATGCCTTCGCGCGGCACGAACTTCAGGTACTGCGCCTTCATCCGGAACATTGCCGCGCGCAGCTGCGCACGCGCATCCTTCAGGGTCAAATACAGATGCCCGGAGGCGGGACGCGCCACGCTGCCCAGTTCGGCCTCGACCCAGATCGCCGGGAAGCTGCCTTCCAGCAGGTCGCGGGCCAGGGTGTTGAGCTGGCTGGGGGTGAGGATGTCGTTGTTGCGTGGCTGCATGGGAACGGCGTGCTGCGGGCGGAACGGGGGCTCAGGATCGCACGTCAGCGCACCGTGTGCTGGCCCAGCGCCCACTGCACGTGTTCACGCACCAGCGGCGAGGGATCATCGACGCGGGTATGCAACGCGGCCAACGCTTCGGCCGAGGACGGTGCATTGCCCAGTGCCACGGCGATGTTGCGCAGCCAGCGTTCATGGCCGCTGCGCCGGATCGGGCTGCCTTCGGTACGGCGCAGGAATTCGGCTTCGTCCCAGGCAAACAGCTGGTCCAGACGGGCAGTGTCGAGGTTGTTGCGCGCGCGGAAATCGGCTTCGTCGGTACGCTTGGCGAACTTGTTCCAGGGGCAGACCAGCTGGCAGTCGTCACAGCCGTAGATGCGGTTGCCGATCAACGGCCGCATGTCTTCGGGGATGGCACCGTCGTGCTCGATGGTCAGGTAGGAAATACAGCGCCGCGCGTCCAGCCGCTGCGGGCCGGTGATGGCCTGGGTCGGGCAGACATCGATGCAGCGCGTGCAGGTGCCGCAGTGTGCCGTGGCCGGTGCATCGATCGGCAGCGGGATATCGATGTAGATCTCGCCGATGAAGAACCAGGAGCCGCCATGGCGATCGATCAGGCAGGTGTGCTTGCCGATCCAGCCCAGGCCGGCATTGCGCGCCAGTGCGCGTTCCAGCACGGGCGCCGAATCGACGAACACGCGGTAGCCCAGCGGTGCCACTTCATCGTTGATCTGCGTGGCCAGCTTCTGCAGGCGGTTGCGCATCAGCTTGTGGTAGTCGCGGCCCAAGGCGTAACGGGCCACGTAGGCGCGGCCCGGGTCGGCCAGGGTTGCCCAGGCTTCGGTGTCGTCCTTGTGGCTGTAGTCCATGCCCACCGAGATCACCCGTACGGTGCCGGGCAGCAGCTCGGCCGGGCGCGCACGCAGGGTGCCGTGGCGCGCCATCCAGTCCATCGTGCCGTACAGGCCCTGGCCCAGCCAGTCGGCCAGGTGCGCCTCGTCCTCGCCCAGCTCGATGCCGGCGATACCGCAGCGCTGGAAGCCATGCGCACGCGCCAGTTCGCGGATGCGCTGCACGGCCTGGGCCGGATCGACAGGGACGGGGGCGGGGGACATGTGCACCAGTATAAAATCCCTGCATGGTCAACCTTGCCGATCTTTTCGATTCCGCTGCCGCGCGTGCGCTTGATGCGCAGGCCTCGGCGCTGGCCGCCGAGGGTGGTTGGGGCCTGATGGCGCAGGCCGGCCAGGCCGCCTGGCAGTGCCTGCTGCAGCATTGGCCGGAGGCGCAGCGGATCGGCGTGGTGGTCGGAGCAGGCAACAACGGTGGCGACGGCCTGGTGCTGGCCCGCCATGCACGGAAGGCCGGGCGCGCGGTGACGGTGATCGCCTTGCCGGGCAAGCCACCGGCGACGTCGCTGGCACAGCGTGCAGCATCGGAATTCAAGTCCGACGGCGGCACCATCACCGATTTCGACGGCGCGCTGCCCGAGGCCGATATCTGGGTCGATGCCCTGTTCGGTCTGGGCTTCGATCGCGCGCCGGAAGGCGTGGCGCAGGCGCTGATCGCCGCCCTCAACGCGCAGACGGCACCGGTTCTGGCGCTGGACGTCCCCAGTGGCGTCGATGCCGACCGGGGCGCCGTACCGGGCGAGGCGGTGAAGGCTGCTTTGACCCTGCAGTTCATCGTGCCGCATCGCGGGCTGTATACCGGCGATGCGCTGGATCATTGCGGGCGGAAGGCGTTGGCGCCGCTGCAGCGACCCACGGCCGCATGGCAGGGCGTGTCACCCGCCGCAGAGCACTGGACCCAGGCTCGCTTGCCGGCACTGCTGCCGCCGCGTCGTGCCAATACCCACAAGGGCGAATCCGGGCACGTGCTGTGCGTCGGCGGCAACCATGGCAGCGGTGGGGCCATCGCGATGGCGGCCGAAGCGGCACTGCGTGCCGGCGCGGGACTGTTGAGCCTGGCCACCCGGCGCGATCACGTCGGCCCGTTGCTGGCCCGGCTTCCCGAGGCGATGACCCATGCGCTTGAAGATGGCGATGTGCTGCCGGCGCTGCTGGACAAGGCCAGGGTGGTGGCGATCGGCCCCGGCCTGGGCCAGGACGAATGGGCACGCGCAATGTTTGCGCAGGTGTTGGACAGCGACAAACCGCTGGTGGTTGATGCCGATGCGCTGAATCTGCTGGCGCAGGATCCGCGCGCGCTGCCGGAGGCGATCCTTACGCCACATCCGGGCGAGGCCGCGCGCCTGCTCGGCTGCAGTACCGCTGACATCCAGGCTGATCGCTACCGCTGTGCGCGGGCGTTGGCCGAACGCTTCCACGCCGTGGTGGTGCTGAAGGGCGCGGGCAGCATCGTGACGGCGCCCGGGCAGGTGCCACGGCTGATTGCTGCAGGCAACCCCGGCATGGCCGTGGGGGGCATGGGCGACCTGCTCACCGGCATCATTGCCAGCCTGCGCGCGCAGGGCCTGGCCGCCTTCGACGCTGCCGCCGCTGGCGCACTGCTGCACGCGCTCGCCGGCGACGCTGCGGCCGCCGACGGCGCGCGCGGCATGCTTCCCACTGATCTGCTGGTGCCGCTGCGGCAACTGGCCAACCCGGAACGCTCTTCATGACTGAATTCTTCCTTGCCGACAGCGATGCCACCGAACTGCTCGGGCAGTGGCTGGCGGCGACCCGACCGCCGCAGGCGCTGATCGAACTGCGCGGCGACCTGGGCGCCGGCAAATCCACCACCGCACGCGCACTGCTGCGCGCGCTGGGCGTGCAGGGCGCGATCCGCAGCCCGACCTACACCCTGGTCGAGCGCTATCCGCTGGCCACCGGTGGCGAGGCCTGGCACCTGGACCTGTACCGGATCGGCCAGGCCGGCGAACTCGATTTCCTGGGCCTGGACGAGGGCAGCGCGGTGTTGTGGCTGGTGGAATGGCCGGAACGCGGCGCTGGCGCGCTGCCGCCGACCGACCTGGTGGTGGCGTTGGAGATCGAGGGGCAGGGGCGCCGCGTCCGTCTCACCGGAGCCAGCGACGTCGGACATGAGTGGCTGAAGCGGCTTCCCCAAGGGGGCGACTTGCAGGCCATTTCTGTCGGCTGACGAGAACAAAGACCGGCAGGTTACGGATTATTAAGGAAAAAGGTGTTGCATTCCGTTCAGCGCGGTGATTGAATCCTGAGCCATGCGCCCGGGGAACCGTCTCATCGCTATCTGTGCCGCCGTCGGACTGGGTCTGGCGAGCGTCAGTGCGTGGGCCGGTGAAGTCCGCCAGGTCCTGCTGAATACCGGCGCCACCGGCACCCGTGCCGAGATCTCGCTGGTCGGCAGTGGCGGCTACAAGACGCTTTCTCTGGCCGGTCCGAACCGTCTGGTGGTCGACTTCCCTGACTCCAGCGCCATACGCAACCTGAAGATGCCGGCTGCGCAGGGCGTGGTTACGGCGGTGCGTACCGGACAGCCGGTGCCGGGCACCTTCCGTGTCGTTTTCGATCTCGCTGAATCGGTGGCGCCGTTCCGCCCGCAGATGCAGCGGGAGGGCAATGAATCCAAGCTGGTGATCGAATGGCCGGGCGATGGCCCGGCCGTGGCCGCCAGCCGTCCGGCAGCGACACCGGCGGTGCAGCCGCAGGCACCGGTGGCGACGCCCGGGCCGACCCCGGCTGAAAGCGCACAGTCGCGTTCCGATGCCGCACGTGCGACCGCACTGCTGACCGCGCAGGTGCGGCAGCAGGCCAGTGCCACTGCCGCCACACCGGCCACGCCGACCCCGGCGCCGTCCACCGCGCCGGCCCAGGTTGCGGCGGCCGGTACCGTGGCCAGCAGCTCACCTTCTTCCTCGCCGGCCGCGATCCTGGCCGGCCAGCGCACCGCCGCCGTGGTGACCACGCCGCCGGCTACCGTGCCTGCACCGGCGCCGACGCCGGTGGAACCGCCGCGCCCGGCCATGCCCAGCGATGCCTCGCGCATCCGCATGCAGGCCGGCATGCGTCATCTGGTGGTCGCCATCGATCCGGGCCATGGCGGCCAGGATCCGGGCGCGATCGGCCCGACCGGCAAACGCGAAAAGGATGTCACCCTGGCGGTGGCGCGTGAGCTGGCCCGCCAGGTCAATGCGACGCCGGGTCTGAAGGCCTATCTGACCCGCGACAGCGACGTGTTCATCCCGCTGCCGATGCGTGCGCAGAAGGCACGTGCAAACAAGGCCGACATCTTCATTTCGATCCATGCCGACGCGGCCGAAAACCGTTCGGCCACTGGTTCGTCGGTATACGTGCTGTCGACCAAGGGCGCCTCTTCGCAGCGCGCCCGCTGGCTGGCGGACAAGGAAAACGCGGCCGACCTGGTGGGTGGCGTGCGCCTGCAGCAGACCGAAGGCACGCTTGCCAACGTGCTGCTGGACCTTGCCCAGAGCGGTTACATGAAGGCATCTGAAGATGCCGCCGGCCACGTGCTGGGCGGCCTGAAGCGGATCGGCAACAACCACAAGCCGAACATCGAACGTGCGAACTTCGCCGTGCTGCGCACCTCGGACATGCCGGCGATGCTGGTGGAAACCGCGTTCATCTCCAACCCGGACGAAGAGCGCCGCCTGATCGACCCGGCCTACCAGCGCAAGATCGCCGGCGCCGTGCTCGATGGCGTGCACACCTTCTTCAGCCGCCAGCCACCGCCGGGCACGCTGTACGCAGCCCGTGCCCAGGCCGAGATCGACGCTGCCGGGACCATGGCCGGCGGCAGCAAGTAACCCGCCGAAGGCAGGTTGCTGCTTTCTGTAGCGTCGACTGTCAGTCGACTACGCGCGCAGCGCGGGGTTTTCGCCGCCCGGCGGAGGGCAGTCGACTGACAGTCGACTCTACACGGGGCGGCTCCGCTATCATCAACCCATGAAGTCTGCTGCCCATCCTCTCCCATGAGCGCGCCCGGACCGCGCCCGATCCGGCCGTTGCCGGAAATCCTGATCAACCAGATCGCCGCCGGCGAAGTGGTCGAACGTCCTGCGTCGGTGGTCAAGGAGCTGGTCGAGAACGCGATCGATGCCGGTGCCAGCCGCGTTGATATCGATCTTGAAGAGGGTGGTGTCCGCCTGATCCGCATCCGCGACAATGGCAGTGGCATCGCGCCGGAACAGCTGCCGCTGGCGGTCTCGCGCCACGCCACCAGCAAGATCGCCGATCTGGACGACCTCGAATCGGTGGCCACGCTCGGGTTCCGTGGCGAAGCGCTGCCGTCGATCGCCTCGGTCAGCCGCTTTACCCTGTCCTCGCGTCGCGCGCATGACGAACACGGTTCGGCACTGCAGATCGAAGGCGGCAAGATCGGCGAAGTGACGCCCCGTGCGCATGCACCGGGCACCACGGTGGAAGTGCGCGAGCTGTTCTACAACGTACCGGCGCGCCGCAAGTTCCTGCGCGCCGAGCGTACCGAACTGGGCCATATCGAAGAGTGGTTGCGTTCGCTGGCGCTTGCGCGACCGGATGTCGAGCTGCGCGTGTCGCACAACGGCAAGGCCTCGCGCCGCTATAAGCCGGGCGATCTGTATTCCGATGCGCGCCTGGCCGAAACGCTGGGCGAGGATTTCGCCAACCAGGCCGTGCGCGTTGACCACAGTGGTGCCGGCCTGCGCCTGCACGGCTGGATCGCGCAGCCGCATTATTCGCGCGCCAGCGCCGACCAGCAGTACCTGTACGTCAACGGCCGCTCGGTGCGCGACCGCAGCGTCGCCCATGCGGTGAAGATGGCTTACGGCGATGTGCTGTACCACGGCCGCCAGCCAGCCTATGTGCTGTTCCTCGAGCTCGACCCGACCCGCGTTGACGTCAACGTGCACCCGGCCAAGCACGAGGTTCGCTTCCGTGATTCGCGGCTGGTGCACGATTTCGTCTACCGCACGCTGAAGGACGCGCTGGCTGATACCCGCGCCGGCATGTCGGCGCAGGAGATCGGTGCGGGTCCGGTGCATCCGGTGGACGCCGCTGCTGCACCGATGGCATCGAGCGCGGGCGCATCGGGTTTCGGGCTGGCGCGTGGACCTGCGCCCGGTGCCGGCTCGGGTGGCGGTGGTGGTGGTTTTTCCGGCTGGCGCCCGCAGCAGCCCCTTGGACTGCAGGTGGCCGATGCACCGGCGGCCTATGCCGCGCTGTATGCCGCGCCGGCCGGTGCCGAACGCGGTGCTGCGCTGCCGCCGATGCCGACCGAGAACGGACTGCCGGTGACCAGTGCCAACGCCGGCGTACCGCCGCTGGGCTACGCGATCGCGCAGCTGCACGGCATCTACATCCTGGCCGAGAACGCAGAAGGCCTGATCGTGGTCGACATGCATGCCGCGCACGAGCGCATCGGCTACGAGCGCCTGAAGAACGCGCACGACGGTATCGGCCTGCAGTCGCAGCCGCTGCTGGTGCCGATCACACTCGCCGTGGGCGAGCGCGAAGCCGACACCGCCGAAAGTGAAGCCGAAACGTTGGCGGCGCTCGGCTTCGAGGTGACCCGTGCCGGTCCCGGATCGCTGCACGTGCGCAGTATTCCAGCGCTGTTGGCGCATGCCGAACCGGAGGGGCTGCTGCGCGATGTGCTGACCGACCTGCGCGAGCACGGCCAAAGCCGCCGCGTGGCCAGCGCGCGTGACGAACTGCTGTCGACCATGGCCTGTCACGGTGCGGTGCGTGCCAACCGGCGCCTGACCGTGCCGGAAATGAACGCGCTGCTGCGCGACATGGAAATCACCGAACGGTCTGGCCAGTGCAACCACGGCCGGCCGACCTGGGCCCGTTTTTCGCTGGCGGAGATCGACCGCTGGTTCCTGCGCGGACGTTGAGGGGAGCATCGATGCGTTATCGGGGAATGGGCGGCCTGCTGGCCGCCTTGCTGTTGGCCGCGTGCAGTCCGGCAACACCGCCGGCGCCGAAGGTTACCGAAGATCCGGCCTATGCGGCCGCGCAGCAGCAATGGCGGGTGGCCCGCTACCAGGACCTGACCCGGCCCGATGGCTGGACGGCCTTGGTCGGCCTGCACTGGCTGCAGAACAAATCGCACTTCGTCGGCAGTGGTGCCACCAATGGCATCCGCCTGACGGTCGGCCCGGACAAGCTGGGCCTGCTGCGTCGCGAGGGCAGCCAGTGGTGGTTCACGCCCGAAGCCGGTGTGGATGTCAGCCATGATGGCCAGCCGGTGCGCGGCCGTATCCGCATCGACACCGACAAGGATCCGCAGCCAACCCTGTTGGCCTTCGACGGTGGCAAGGGCCAGCTCAGCATCATCCGGCGCGGGCCGCGCGATGCGCTGCGGGTCAAGCATGCCGATGCGCCGGCGCGCCGTGATTTCGCCGGGTTGGAGTACTGGCCGGGTGGCCCGGACTGGCAGGTGCAGGCACGTTTCATCCCGCATCCGGCGGGCAAGACCCTGCCCATTGTCGACATCACCGGCCTGACCACCGAGATGCCCAATGCGGGTGCGGTCGAATTCGAACGCGACGGCCGCACATGGCGGCTGGAGGCGATCGGAGCCACCGGGCAGCCGCTGTTCCTGATCTTTGCCGACCGCACCAGTGGCCGCGGCAGTTATCCGGCCGGGCGCTACCTGGATACCGATGCGCCGGCAGCCGACGGCACGCTACGCATCGATTTCAATCATGCCTACAACCCGCCGTGTGCATTCACCGCCTATGCCACGTGCCCGCTGGCGCCGCCGGAAAACCGGCTGGACCTGCGCATGGAAGCGGGCGAGAAGGCCTACCACCTGTCTGAAGGAGAGGGCTGAGATGCCGTTGAAGGGACTGTTCCGTGCAACGCTGCTGATGGCAGCGTTTGCAATCGCACCGCTGGCACCGGCGCGCAATGCACCGGCCACCGACGCCGCGGCCACGGCGGCGGCCAAGCCGCCGGTGCCGCTGCTGTGGAAGGTGACCGGCCCGGGTGATTCACGCGTATACCTGCTTGGATCATTCCACCTGTTGAAACCGCAGGACTACCCGCTCTCGCCCGATGTCGAGCAGGCCTTCGAGGCCTCGCAGCGGGTCGTGTTCGAACTGTCGCCGGAGGACATGCAGTCGCCGCAGCTGGCCAGCCGTATGGTGCAGGCTGCCGTGCGCACCGATGGCAGCGAGCTCAAGCGCGATCTCGACGCGGCCACCTGGCAGAAGCTGCAGGCGTTCGCATCCGAGAACAAGCTTCCGTTGGCACAGATGCAGGGCATGAAGCCCTGGTTCGTCGGCCTGAGCATTTCGGTCGGGCAGATGCAGAAGATGGGCCTGGACCCGGCGCTGGGCCTGGACCGTCATTTCATGGAGCGCGCGCAGAAGACCGGCCGCAGGACCGCTGGGTTGGAAGACATCGATACCCAGATCGGCATGCTCGACGGCATGACCGTGCAGGAGCAGCGACAGATGCTGTCCGAGGCGCTGGATCAGGCGGGCAAGGGCGATGAGCAGGCGCGCCAGCTGCATGATGCCTGGCGGCGAGGCGATGAGCGCGTGTTGTGGACGAAGATGGCCGCGGAAATGCGCCAGCAGTACCCGCAGCTTTACCAGCGCATCAACACCGGGCGCAACGATGCGTGGGTACCGAAGCTGCTGCCGTACCTGCAGGCCGGGCAGGGTGGCACGCTGGTGGTGGTCGGTACGCTGCACCTTCTGGGCGGTGACGGCGTGGTCGAGAAGCTGAAGGCGAAGGGCTACAAGGTCGAACGCGTATGCACGGGGTGCAAAGCGAAACGTTGATGCTCCCCCGGGGCACAAAACAAAGCGGCGCGCCATTGGGCGCGCCGTTTTCGTATCTGCCGGTACATCGGCTCAGCGGCGGGTCTTGCCGCCGGTGCCGGTACCGGGTTCGTTGGGCTTGTTGCCGGTACCGGTGCCGGTACCCGTGCCACCCGGTCGCGGACCACCGAAACCGGTGCCCATGCTGCGCTGGAATTCCTGCCACAGCTCCAGGTTGCGCTCGGTCAACTGGTTCATCATCGCCCACGGGGTCTGGCCCAGCAGGTTGCCCATCTGCTGGCGGAACTGCTGCTGCTGGTCGAGGAAGACCTGCATGCTGCGCTCCAGGTAGTTGCCCATGAAGCCCTGCAGGGAATCGCCGTAGAAGCGGATCAGCTGGCTCAGCAGCTGGGTGGACAGCATCGGTTCGCCGTCCTGTTCCTGGTCGGCGATGATCTGCAGCAGGACCGAACGGGTGAGGTCGTCGCCGCTCTTGGCGTCACGGACTTCGAAGTCTTCACCGTCCAGGATCAGCTGGCGCACGTCCTCGATGGTGATGTAGCTGGAGATCTCGGTGTCGTAGAGACGGCGGTTCGGATACTTCTTGATGATGCGGGTCGCAGCCATTGAAGCGGTCACTCGTCACAGTAGATGCGAAGCATGGCGCAGTGCAGCAGCCGTTGCAACCGCCTCAGCCCCCGCCAGGCTTGGCTTTCACAGGGGATCATGTTGCGCAACAAGGGTTTGCGTGCTGCGCAGCATGACCATCGGCAGGGGCGGCGGGTGTGCGCCGCCGAGGCCGGCGCGGCTTACCAACCCATATGGTGGCCGCCATTGATGTCCAGGTTGCTGCCGGTGATCCACGAGGCTTCCTCCGCCACCAGGAAGGACACCCCGTAAGCGATTTCCTCCGGCCTGCCGAGGCGCCCGGTGGGAATGTCGGCGACGATCTTGGCGCGCACTTCTTCCGGCACCGCCATCACCATGTCGGTCGCGACGTAGCCGGGCGAAATGGTGTTGACGGTAATGCCGAAGCCGGCGTTCTCGCGTGCCAGCGAGATGGTGAAGCCGTGCATGCCGGCCTTGGCCGCCGCGTAGTTGGCCTGGCCGTACTGGCCCTTCAGGCCGTTGATCGAACTGATCTGGATGACCCGGCCCCAGCCGCGGCGGCGCATGCCCTCGATGACCGGGCGGGTGACGTTGAACACCGAATTGAGGTTGGTGTTGATCACATCGTGCCACTGGTCCGCGCGCATGCGATGGAACGTGGTGTCGCGGGTGATGCCCGCGTTGTTGACCAGGATCTCGACCGGGCCCAGCTCGGCCTCGACGGCGCGCACCAGCGCTTCGGCGCTGCCTGGATCGGAGACATCGCCCGGGAAGATCGACACGCTGTAGCCGCGTTCGGTCATTGCCTGCTGCCAGGCGCGGGCCTTGGCCTCGTCGCGGTAGTTGGTGGCGACCCGGTGGCCCTGGTCGGCCAGGCGTTGGCAGATGGCGGTGCCGATGCCGCCGGTTCCGCCGGTGACCAGTGCGACGCGAGATGTCATGGAGTGTTGTCCGGGTGTCGGGTGGGGGAAGGGGGATTCTGCAACATCGGCGCGGAAAGTGCGCCGGCTGGCAACAGGATGTCGGTCCGCGGCAGTCGTGCCGGGTCGAAGGCCTGCCGAGCGGTGGCCAGCAGCGTATCCAGGTCGTGCCCAGGTTCCAGCGCCCCAGGTGCCTGGCCGAGCAGCTTCCAGAGCTGGCGCAGCACGGGCAGCGGGTGCGAACTGTCCACCGGCAGCGCCGCCAGCGACTTGGACAGTTTGTGGCCTGGCGCATCCAGCAGCAGCGGCAGGTGCCAGTAGCGCGGCACCGCCAGCCCCAATGCCTGCTGCAGCAGGATCTGCCGCGCGGTGGAGTCGAGCAGGTCGGCGCCGCGCACCACTTCGGTCACTCCTTGTACGGCGTCATCGACCACCACCGCCAACTGGTAGGCCCAGCAGCCATCGGCGCGGCGCAGCACGAAGTCGCCGACTTCGGCGTGCACGTCCTGCTGCTGCGGTCCACGCAGGCCATCGTCGAAGTGCACGATGCTGCCCGGTGGCACGCGGAAGCGGACGGCAGGGTCCGGTCGAGGTTGCCGGGCGACGCAACGATGGTGGATGCCGCCGTTGGCGGCCAGGTCGCTGCGGCTGCAGTGGCAGACAAAGGCCTGGTCGCTGGCCAGCAGCACGTCCAGCGCGGCCTGGTAGGCCTCGCCGCGGGTGCTCTGCCAGAGGATCGGGCCATCGTGGACCAGGCCGAACGCTGCCAGCGCCCGCAGCTGTGACTCGGCGGCGCCGGGCACGGTGCGTGGTGGATCGACGTCTTCGATGCGCAGCCGCCACAAGCCGCCGTTATGTCGCGCGAGCAGCCAGCTGCCGAAGGCGGCGAGCAGGGATCCGGGATGGAGCAGGCCGGTCGGCGAGGGCGCGAAACGACCGCAGGGAATGGGGGAGGTCATGCTGGCTGAATCGTCGGTCAGGTTGGCGCTTGAATTCAAGCTGACCACACCGCAAATTGACCGGTATCGACCCCTTCCGAGCCGGATTTTCCCATGTTTACCCGCATTGCCCTGTTCCTGGCGACCAACTTCGCGGTCCTGATTCTCGCCAGCATCGTGATGTCGTTGCTCGGGGTCAATCCAAGCCAGATGAGCGGCCTGCTGGTCATGGCCGCGATCTTCGGCTTCGGTGGCTCCTTCATCTCGCTGCTGCTCTCCAAGTGGATGGCCAAGCGCTCCACCGGTGCGGTGGTGATCACCGAGCCGCGCAACCAGACCGAGCGCTGGCTGCTGGCCACCGTCGAGCGCCAGGCCAAGGCGGCCGGTATCGGCATGCCCGAAGTAGCGGTGTACGAAGGCCCGGAGATCAACGCCTTCGCCACTGGCGCCAACCGCAACAACGCACTGGTCGCGGTGTCCACCGGCCTGCTGCACAACATGAGCGAAGACGAGGCCGAAGCGGTGCTGGGCCACGAGATCGCCCACGTCGCCAACGGTGACATGATCACCATGGCGCTGCTGCAGGGCGTGCTGAACACCTTCGTGATCGTGCTGGCCCGCGTGGTCGGCGGCATCATCGACAGCGCGCTGTCGGGCAACCGCGAAGGCGGCGGCCGTGGCTTCGCCTATTACATCATCGTGTTCGTGCTGGAGATGGTGTTCGGCCTGTTCGCCACCATGATCTCGATGTGGTTCTCGCGCCACCGCGAGTTCCGCGCCGACGCCGGCGGTGCCTCGCTGGCCGGCCGCCAGAAGATGATCGCCGCGCTGGAGCGCCTGCAGCTCAACCACGGCCAGAGCACGCTGCCGACCCAGATTGCCGCTTTCGGTATTGCCGGTTCGACGGCGAAGAAGCTGTTCATGAGCCATCCGCCGCTGGAAGAGCGCATCGCCGCGCTGCGGGCGTCGACGGTGGCGTGAGCTTTCACTTGTAAAGCAGTGCAGGAACGCCTGGCCTCGCGCCGGGCGTTTTTGTTTTGCGCGCGCACGCATTGGTGGCGCCAGGCGATGCCTAGGATCATTTCCGCGACCGCGGGGGGGTGTCACTTTCTTTGCGCGCAAAGAAAGTAACCAAAGAAACGCTCCGCCGGCCGCGAGCCGTCGCTACGCGCCGGTACCCTGCGCTTCTCGGTGAATCAGGGGACGGCGCCGAACTCGCTGCGCTCAAACACCGGCGCCTCTCCGCCCCTGATTCCCCTGCGATGCTCGGCTCGCTCAAGGCGGACTGGAAGTCAAGTTCAACGGCAAAAGCATCCACGCGTGGCGTGGATCTACTGGATGCAGCTGTGGCATTTGACCTTGGGACCCGCCTTGAGCGCAGGGTACCGATGCGCAGCATCGGCTCGCGCCCTGGCGGCGTGTTTCTTTGGTTACTTTCTTTGCACGAGCAAAGAAAGTGACAAGCACGATCACTGCGGATACGAAAACGGCACCTTCGCAGGTGCCGTCTCCATGAACCGCTTTACGCGAAACCTCAGAACTTCGCGTCGAACTCCGCCGCGTAGCCAGTGTTCACCAGCACCTTCTGCAGCGACTCGGCCACCTTCAGGTTGCCGGCAACGATCTGGTGGGTCTCCGGGCCACGGTTGTCCATCCGGCCCAGGGTCGCGCCCTTGAAGTCGCAGACCTTGCCACCCGCCTCGCGGACCAGCAGCAGGCCGGCAGCGATGTCCCACGCCTTCACGCCGGCTTCGAAATAGGCGTCGGCGCGGCCGCAGGCCACGTAGGCCAGGTCCAGCGCGGCCGAACCGGTGCGGCGGATGTCCTCAGCCTGGACCAGCAGGGTGTCGACCGACTTCAGCTGCGCGCTGGCGCGGCTGCGTTCGCGCGGGGCGAAGCCGGTGTGGATCATCGTGCCTTCCAGATCCTTGCGGTCGGCCACGCGGATGCGGCGGTCGTTCAGCACGGCGCCGGCGCCACGGCTGGCGGTGAACAGTTCATTGCGCAGCG
The DNA here is from genome assembly GCF_059372495.1 of Stenotrophomonas sp. YJH_SMC_80. Taxonomy (NCBI): domain Bacteria; kingdom Pseudomonadati; phylum Pseudomonadota; class Gammaproteobacteria; order Lysobacterales; family Lysobacteraceae; genus Stenotrophomonas; species Stenotrophomonas sp. YJH_SMC_80. The sequence goes on along the minus strand of NZ_JCAFVP010000002.1, from coordinate 423,527 downwards.
GATCGAAGATGACGGCATCGGTCGGCTCGCCGTTCTCGACCAGGGCGATCGACACGCAGTAGTGCGGCACGCCGCGCAGGTAGTTGCTGGTGCCATCCAGCGGGTCGATGACCCACATCTGGCGGCGCTCGCCCTGCACGCCACCTTCTTCACCGAAGATGCCGTAATCCGGGTAGGCGCGCTTGAGTTCCTTGACGATGACCTTTTCCGCGTCCGCATCCACTTCGCTGGCGTAGTCCATCCGGCCCTTCTGCACCACGTTCAGTGCCTCGAGCTTGTTGATGTTGCGCAACAGGACGTTGCCGGCGAGGCGGGCGGCCTTGACCATGACGGTGACGGCGGGTTTCTGCATGGCGTGGGCTCCCGGAAAGGCAGAAGAGATGGACTGGCGGGGGAAAAGAGCGGGTCCGGCGCAGTGGCCGGCCGCACAGTTTACCATTGGTCATCGTCCAGCTCGACCTTTTCCCTGTTCATGTCCCAGTTTCCCGCCGCCACCCGCCTCCGATTCGTCCTGGTCGGTACCCAGCACCCCGGCAACATGGGGGCTGCCGCCCGCGCCCTGAAGACCATGGGCCTGGCCCGCCTGGTGCTGGTCGCCCCCGAAAAGCCGCTGGACGAGGAGGCCTTCCGCCGCTCGGCCGGTGCCGAAGACGTGCTGGGGGACGCTCCGGTGGTGGCCACCCTGGCCGAGGCCGTGGCTGACTGCCGCCTGGTACTGGGTTGCACGGCCCGTGCCCGCCGCGTCCAGCTGGAGGAATACCTGCCGGCCGACGCTGCCGCCCGTGCGGTGGCCAAGGCGAGCGAAGGTGCCGAGGTCGCACTGGTATTCGGCCGCGAGCGCACCGGCCTGACCAATGAGGAGCTGCAGCTCTGCCACGCCGCAGTGCACATCCCGTCAGACCCGGAGTTCAGCTCGCTCAACCTGGCCGCCGCCGTGCAGGTGCTGGCGTACGAAACGCGCATGCAGCTGCTGGGCGCGCAGCCGGCCGCCGACGCCGAGCCGGGCTTCCGCGAACAGGCCGCCAGCCATGAGCAGATGGAGAGCTTCTTCGCCCAGCTCGGCGACACCCTGGGCGAGATCGATTTCCACAAGGGCCGCGCGCCGGAATCGGCGATGCGCAAGCTGCGCCGCCTGTTCCTGCGCAGCGAGCCGAGCGAGCAGGAAGTGCGCCTGTTGCGCGGCATCCTCGCCGACACCCAGCGCATGGCGCGTCTGGCCCAGGCCGGCAGCAAGGACAGCTGACGACGTTCTCATTTTTTCGGGTAGTCTGTCTGGATACCCAGGGGGGGATGACGTCTGTGTCGGGTCTGCGAAAGGCAATGCAGGGGGGACTGCTGAGCCTGGCCATGGTCCTGCTGGCCGGAGCCGTGCATGCAGCACCGGATCCGGTGCTGGTGCTGGGCCGGATCAGCGATGACCCCCGGGCTCACTACGAGCAGCTGCAACCCCTGCTGGACTACGTGGTGGCGCGCATGCATGACGTCGGCATCCAGGAGGGGCGGGTACTGATGGCCCGCGACCCGCAGCAGATGGCCAGCTATCTGCGGCGGGGACGGGTCGACTGGGTCACGGAAACCTCCGGTACGGCGGTGGCACTGGGCCAGCGCAGTGGTGCGCGGCCGCTGCTGTTGACCGAGCGCAACGGGGTGCGCGAATACCAGACGGTGTTCTTCGTGCGCAGCGACAGTCCCATCCAGCGGGTGCAGGATCTGCGCGGCCATCGCCTGGCCCTGCAGAACACGGCATCCACCAGCGCCTACCTGGTACCAGTGATGACCCTGCTGGACCATGGCCTGTCGCCGCAGATCCTGGCCGGGGTCTGGGACGTGCCAGGGCGTGACAGCGTGGGGTATGTGTTCGCGCGCAGCGAGTTGAACATCGCGACGTACGTGCACAAGGGGATGGCGGATGTGGGGGCGGTGAGCAGCGTGGACTGGAACGACGAGCGGCGGGTGCCGGCTGCATTCCGGCGCGATTTCCGCGAACTGCTGCGCACCGAACCCTATCCGCGTGCGGTGGAGATGGTCCGCGCCGACCTCGATGCCCGGGTGCGCGACCGCCTGCAGGAAGTCCTGCTGCAGGCAGCCAGCGACCCGCAGGCACAGGGCGCGTTGCATCGGTTTTTTGGCACTTCCGGTTTCCACCGTGTCGATGCGCATGCGCAGCAGCGGTTGGATGAATTGAAACAAGGATTGACGCGCGTGCGGATGGAAGTGGAATGAAGTGGCTCGGCTCGGGGATGCAGGCCCGGTTCCTGCTGGCGATGGGCGGAGCGATGGTCGTGGTGGTCGCCATCCTGGCGGTGCTGCTGGGGCGCCAGACGGCGATGCAGAGCGAGGTGCGCACCCGCGGCGAGGCGATGGCACGCGAGTTGTCCGATGCGCTGGCCAACCCGCTGTATCACCGCGACCTGGACCAGGTCGGCGTGCTGGTGCGCAGCACGGCGCGACAGCCGGTGGTGCGCTATGTACTGGTGTTCGACGAGCGCGGCCGGCTGGTGCACGACGGCTCGGTCGAGGTCCCGGGATTCGGCCAGCCGATGGCCGATCCCCTGGCACCCAAGGCTGCGGCGGCGCAGACCTTGCTGGTGCAGGAATCGCCGAAGGTGCTGGACAACACGATGCCGATCATGGTTGGCAACCAGCGCATCGGCGGCGTCCGCGTCGGCATGGCGCTGGACGAAGTGCAGCAACGCGAACAGGCGGCCAACGCCACCCTTGGCGAGCGCCTGCAACTGGTCGGCAGCCGCCACCTGGGTTGGTTGCTGCTGATGCTGGGGTTGCTGGTGGTGATCGGCGTGGTGGTGATCCTGTACGTGCAGCGCACCCTGGTCGCGCCGATCCGTGATCTTGCCGTCGCTGCCCGTCGCATCGAGGCCGGTGACTACCAGACGCCCCTGGCCGAGAACACCCGTGACGACGAAGTGGGTGAGCTGGTGCGCGGCTTCGCCCGCATGCGTGATGCGATCGCCCGCCATGACCGCGAAGTGCGGCGCATGGCCTATACCGACGCGCTGACCGGGCTGACCAACCGGCTGGCATTCCGCGAGGCGCTTGATCATCGGTTGATGGCTGCCCGTGCCGCCAATCACCGGTTGGGGCTGCTGTTCGCCGATATCGACGACTTCAAGCGGGTCAATGACACCCTTGGCCATGAAGCCGGCGATGAGGCATTGCTGCAGTTCGCCCAGCGTATCGGCCGCGCGGTCACCGAGGCCGGGGGCGATGAGGCCCTGCTGGCGCGCTTCGGCGGCGACGAGTTCGTGATCCTGGTGGGCGACGGTGATGTGGCCGCCAACGCGCGGGTGCTGGCCGAAGTGCTGGTGCGCGAGCTGGGCAAGCCGCTGGTGGTGCAGGGTAGGGAACTGTTCCTGGGTACCTCGATCGGCGTGACCCTGTTCCCCGACGATGCGGCCGATGCGACCACCCTGTTGAAGAACGGCGACATCGCCATGTACCAGGCGAAGATGGCCGGCAAGAACTGCTATCGCTATTACAGCCGGGCGATGGACCATGCGGTCGAGCGTCGCGTGCATATGGAACAGGAGCTGCGCGGTGCCTGGGAGCGCGGCGAACTGCGCCTGGCCTACCAGCCGATCTTCCGCATGCGCGACCGCCGCATGGTCGGCGTCGAAGTTCTACTGCGCTGGCAGCATCCGACACTGGGCACGATCCCGCCCTCGGTGTTCATCGAAGTGGCCGAGCAGAGTGGGCTGATCGAGATCATCGGCCCGAAGGTGCTGCGCGCGGCCTGCATGGAAGCCTCGCAGTGGCCGCGCGGGGCGGCCGGGGACGACCTGTTCGTGTCGGTGAACGTGTCGCCACGGCAGTTGCGCGGCGGTGAACTGCCGGCGCTGGTCGCGCAGTGCCTGCATGAGTCCGGGCTGCCGGCGTCGCGCCTGCACCTGGAGCTGACCGAAACCGCCGTGATCGGCGACGAGATGGTTGCCGCGCAGCTGCTGGACAAGCTGCACCGCACCGGTGTGAAGGTCTGGCTGGATGATTTCGGGACCGGCTTCTCCGGGCTCAGTCATCTGCGCCAGGTGCCCGTGGACGGCGTGAAGATCGACAAGAGCTTCGTGGCCGACATGCAGCGTGATCCCGACGACCTCGCGCTGACCACAGCGATCATCGCCATGGCCCACGCGCTGGGCATCACCGTGGTGGCCGAAGGCATCGAGCAGCAGGCGCAGTTCGAGCTGCTGGCGCAGCGCGGCTGCGACCTTGGCCAGGGCTACTGGCTGAGCCATCCGGTGACCGCCACCGAAGTGGTTCGGATGATCGAATCGGGCGTCTGACCCCAAAAAAGGGGACGGAGGGAATTAAGTCGCAAATGCATAAGCGACTTAATTCCCTCCGTCCCCTTTTTTGTTACACCGGGCGCTTGCTCGGGTCGCCGGGCAGTTCGCGCACCAGTTTCGGGATCAGATAACCGGACAGGCGTGCGGTCAGGCCGGCAATCAGCGCCTTGGCCTGGGCATCGTCCACTTCGAAGTGGGCCACGCCCTCGACCCGGTCCAGCTGATGCAGGTAGTAGGGCAGTACGCCGGCGGCGAAGCTGCGCTCGCTCAGGTCCTGCAGGGCCTGCACGCTGTCGTTGACCCCGCGCAGCAACACCGCCTGGTTCAGCAGCTGGGCGCCGATGCCGCGCAGGCGGGCCATCGCCGCGTCCACGCTGGCGTCGAATTCATTGGCGTGATTGGCGTGGACCACGATCGCCAGCGGCCACGGCAGGCTGCCCAGCCAGGAGACCAGTTCATCGTCCACGCGCTCCGGCAGCACGATCGGCAGCCGGGTATGGATGCGCAGGCGACGGATATGCGGGATCGCGCGCAGGGCGTCGGTCAGCTCGACCAGCTTGTGCGTGGCCAGCGACAGCGGGTCTCCGCCGGACAGGATCACTTCGTCGATGTCCGGGTCGGCCGCAATGGCGGCTACGGCCTCCTGCCAGCCGCCCTTGGCTGCATTTTCCGCGCCATAGTCGAAGTGGCGGCGGAAGCAGTAGCGGCAGTTGATCGCACAGCTGCCCGTCGCCACCAGCAGGGCGCGGCCACGGTACTTCTGGATGACGCCGGTGGCCTTCTTGGCCGCGCCATCGCCCACCGCATCGAAGCTGAACCCGGGCGCCGGTCGCATTTCCGCGTCGATCGGCAGCACCTGGCGCAGCAGCGGGTCGGCCGGATCGCCCTTGCGCATGCGGGCCACGAACCCCTCCGGCACGCGCAGCGCGAACTGGGCCATGGCCGCTTCGGAGACGCCCAGTGCCGCCGGGTCCAGCTGCAGCCGGGCCAGCAGCGCCTGCGGGTCGCGCAGTGCCTGGCGCCAGAGCTGCTGCCAGCGCGCGGGCGCGCCTGGCGACTGGGGCCGGGGGAAGGCGGAAAGCTGCATGGAGAGGGGCCTGCGGTTATCATGGGGGCAGAAAACAGTCGCCCACCGGCATCCGGTGGGCTTTCCATTCTAACGGCTCGCCGCACCCGCGGCGTTTTTGCCACTCAGGAGTTTACGCATGGCCAGCTACGGCATGAACGACGTCAAGAACGGGATGAAGATCCTGGTCAACAACCAACCGGCCGTCATCATCGACACCGAATACGTCAAGCCGGGCAAGGGCCAGGCCTTCACCCGCGTGAAGTACCGCCTGATCAAGGACGGCCGTACCCAGGAAGTGACCATGAAGTCGACCGACTCGCTGGATGCAGCCGACGTCGTCGATACCGACATGAACTTCATGTACAGCGACGGCGAGTACTGGCACTTCATGGACCCGGAATCCTTCGAGCAGGTCCAGGCCACCAAGGCCGGCATGGGCGGCGCCGAGAAGTGGCTGAAGGGCGAGGAGTCCTGCGTGGTCACTCTGTGGAACGGTGAGCCGATCTTCGTGCAGCCGCCGAACTTCGTCGAGCTGAAGATCACCGAAACCGATCCGGGCGTCCGTGGCGACACCTCGGGCGGCGGCGGCAAGCCGGCCACCCTGGAAACCGGCGCCGTGGTCCGCGTGCCGCTGTTCGTGAACCAGGACGAAGTGATCCGCGTCGACACCCGTTCGGGCGAATACTCCGCACGCGTCAAGTAATCCGGCGCAGCCGGATTACGGTAGTGCCGGCCGCTGGCCGGATACGCGCCATCGCGTTCGCGCTGGCGCTCCCATGATCTGCTTCGGCAGATCATGGGCTCCGCTTCACGGGTCTCCAGACCCCGCCGCTTCGCGGCAGCCCCTGACTCAGGGGCGTGTCCCCCAGAAGTATCTCGCCGCCCCCCAGCCAGTGAGCCCGCATGAGCGATAGCCCGCACCTCCCCGAAGCCTGCGACCTGCTCATCGAAGCCGGTTACGTCGTTCCGATCGAGCCGCATGCGGTGGTGCTGGAAGACCATGCCGTTGCCGTGCGTGGCAGCGAGATCGTGGCCATCCTGCCGCGTGCCGAGGCGCGCGCACGGTTCCGCGCCACCCAGGTGGTCAGCCGCCCCGAGGCGGCGCTGATGCCGGGCCTGGTCAATGCGCACACGCACAACCCGATGACCCTGCTGCGCGGCGTCGCCGACGACCTGCCGCTGATGACCTGGCTGCAGCAGCACATCTGGCCGGTGGAAGCGGCGGTGATCGGCCCCGAATTCGTCGCCGACGGCACCACCCTGGCCATCGCCGAGATGCTGCGCGGCGGCACCACCTGCGCCAACGAGAACTACTTCTTCGGCGATGTGCAGGCCGCCGTCTACAAGAAGCATGGTTTCCGCGCGCTGGTCGGCGCGGTCATCATCGATTTCCCCACCGCCTGGGCCAAGACCGACGACGAGTACTTCGCCAAGGCCGGTGAACTGCACGACCAGTGGCGCACCGATCCGCTGATCGGCACCGCGTTCGCGCCGCATGCGCCCTATACGGTCAACGATGCCAACTTCGAGCGGGTGCGGATGCTGTCCGACCAGCTCGACATGCAGGTGCACCTGCACACCCACGAGACCGCGCAGGAGATCAACGATTCGATCAAGCTGCACGGCCAGCGCCCGCTGGCGCGGCTGGATCGCCTCGGCCTGGTCAACGACCGCCTGATCGCGGTGCACATGACCCAGCTGACCGATGCGGAAATCCACCTGTGCGCCGAGCGTGGCGTCAGCGTGGTGCATTGCCCGGAATCGAACCTGAAGCTCGCCTCCGGTTTCTGCCCGGCCTGCGCCCTGCAGCGCGCCGGCGTGAACCTGGCGATCGGCACCGATGGCTGCGCCAGCAACAACGACCTGGACATGTTCAGCGAGAACCGCACCGCGGCGATCCTGGCCAAGGCCGTGGCCGATGACGCCACCGCGCTGGACGCGGCGACCACGCTGCGCGCGTCCACCCTGGGCGGTGCCCGCGCGCTGGGCTTCGGCGAGCGCATCGGTTCGATCGAAGTCGGCAAGCAGGCCGACCTGGTCTGCGTCGACCTGTCCGCACTGGAAACCCAGCCGCTGCACAACGTGCTGTCGCAGCTGGTGTACGCCACCGGCCGCCAGCAGGTCAGCGACGTCTGGATCGCCGGCAAGCCGAAGCTGGTGCAGCGCGAGCTGGTCGGCATGGACCTGCCGGGCATCATCGCCAACGCGCGCCAGTGGCGCGAGCGCATCCGTCATATCCGCGCCTGAACCCCGGCGCCGCAAGGACTCCCTCATGACTGCCCCCCACGCTTCCTCCAATTTCGATCAGGCCGAGCTGGACAAGTTCGCCGCGCTGGCCAACCGCTGGTGGGACGCTGACGGCCCGCAGAAGCCGCTGCATGCGCTGAACCCGGTGCGCCTGAAATACGTGGCCGACCGCGTTCCGCTGCGCGGCGCACGCGTACTCGACATCGGTTGCGGTGGCGGCCTGTTGAGCGAAGCGCTGGCCCAGGCCGGCGCCGACGTCACCGCCATCGACCTGGCCCCGGAGCTGGTCAAGGTCGCGCGCCTGCATGCGCTGGAAAGCGGCGCCAAGGTCGATTACCGGGTGCAGGCCGCCGAGGACCTGGCCGCCGAGCAGCCGGGCAGCTTCGATGTGGTGACCTGCATGGAAATGCTGGAGCACGTGCCAGACCCGGGCGCGATCATCGAGGCCTGCAAGCGCCTGCTGAAGCCGGGCGGCCACCTGTTCCTGTCGACCATCAACCGCACCGCTGCCGCCTTCGCAGTGGCGATTGTCGGTGCCGAGTACGTGGCGCGGCTGCTGCCCAAGGGCACGCACCACTACCAGGAATTCATCAGGCCGGCCGAGCTGGCGCGCTGGCTGCGCGAGGCCGACATGCAGCTGGTGGACGTCAGCGGCATGGCCTACGAGCCGTGGCGCAACCACGCCCGCCTGAGCAGCCGCACCGACATCAACTACCTGGCCTACGCGGTCAAGCCGGCATGACCTCCGCCCGCTTCCCGCGTGCGGTGCTGTTCGACCTGGATGGCACGTTGCTGGACAGCGCGCCGGACTTCGTCGCCACCTGCAACGCGATGCTGGCCGAACGTGGTCGTGCACCCATCGATTCGGCCGCACTGCGCCCGGTGGTGTCGAAGGGCTCGCGGGCGATGGTCTCGGCCGCGTTCCCGGACCTGGATGCCGCTGCGCGCGATGCACTGATCCCGGAATTCCTGCAGCGCTATGAAGCATTGATCGGCCAGCACGCAGTGCTGTTCGACGGCGTGGCCGGCATGCTCGCCGCGCTGGATGAGGCCGGTACGGTGTGGGGCATCGTCACCAACAAACCCGAGTACCTGGCGCGCCTGATCCTGCCGCAGCATGGCTGGCAGCAGCGCTGTGCGGTACTGGTCGGTGGTGACAGCCTGGCCGAACGCAAGCCGCACCCGCTGCCGCTGCTGCACGCTGCGCAGGCCATTGGCATTGCCGCCGAAGACTGCGTGTACGTGGGTGACGACGAGCGCGACATCATCGCCGCACGCGCTGCCGCCATGCCGTCGGTGGCGGCGCTGTGGGGCTACCGCCTGCACAGCGACGACCCGCTGGCCTGGCAGGCCGACGTGCTGGTCGAGAACGCCGAACTTCTGCAACTGGCCAGTCTCTGGCCGACCCGGCCGGCAGCCCCGGCCCAGCCGTAAGGAATCACGTAGTGAGCAGTACCGCGCTGGACAGTTTCCTCGACAAGTGGCGCAGCCGTTGGCCGGAATGGTCGGTGGCCGCCCCGTTCGTGGCCGAATCGCAACGCGAACTTGCCGAGGCGTGGTTCGCGCTGCTGCAGGAGTTCGACGACATGCTCAATACCGGCGGCGATCCGCTGCCGGCCGATGCCAAGCTGGCATGGTGGGGCGAGGAACTGCGCAGCTGGGCCGGGCATCGTTCGCGCCATCCACTGGGCCGTCTGCTGGAGCCGGTGCGTGCGCCGTGGGCGCAGTTGGCCGAGGCGTTGCCGGATCTGGTTGAAGCACGCACCGTCGCGCTGGACGCCGCCAGTGCCGAGCGTGCGCTGGCCAACTACGCTGAAGCCGTGGCCGCGGTCGAGGCGGCCTTGTTCGCGGACAAGCCGCGCACCGGTGCCGGCCGTGCGGTGCAGCTGCAGACCCTGGCCCAGCGCCTACAGGATGCCGGCGTGGCCGGTGTACCGCGCAGCCTGCTGGACGGTGATGCCAGCACGGCTGCACAGCGCTGGGCGCAGCATCTGTTGAAGGGTTGGGGCAGCCGCGTGCCCGGTCCGCGCCCGCGCCGTGTGTGGTCCAGCCTGGCGCGCGCCCGCGTTGCCGCGCAGGCCGCAGGCAAGCCGATTGAAGCGACCCCGGTGCGCACCTTGTTGCGCGTGTGGTGGGCCGCGCGCGGTTGATCGATCGGCGCTATTGACGGCTTCTGGTGGGTGCGGACCTTGGTCCGCACGCTCTGTGAGGTTGTGCCGACCAAGGTTGGCACCCACCAAAGCGCATTGCGCGCGTTACTTGCGTTCCAGTACCAGTAGCGGATCGATACGGGTATCGAACCAGTTCATGCCCCAGTGCAGGTGCGGGCCGGTGGCACGGCCGGTGGCGCCGACCGCGGCGATCACCTGGCCTTGTTCCACACGGTCGCCAACTTTTACGTCGATGCGCGACAGGTGCAGGAAGTTGGAACTGACCCCGAAACCGTGGTCGAGCAGCAGCGTACCGCCGGTCAGGTACAGGTCCGGCCCGGCGAAGGTGACGATGCCGGCGGCCGGTGCCTTCACCGGCGTGCCGGTCGGTACCGCGATGTCCATGCCGGAATGACCGGCACCGGGCTGCCCGTTGTACACGCGCGCATTGCCGAAGCGACCGCTGATGCGGCCCTGCACCGGCCAGATGAAGGTCTGGGTGAAGTCGGTGCGGTCGTCATCGCGGGCACGCGCGGCGGTCACCTGCGCCTGTTCGCGCTTGATCCGCTCGGCAATCGCCGGCGGCGGGTTGACCGTCTTCGGCGGCACGCCGTTGACCCGCTCGGTGGGCCAGTCGCGCGGCGTCACCACAATGGTCGCGGTCTCGCTGCCACCATCGGGGCGCTGCACCTGCACGCGCAATGGTCCCTTCTCGTCGCGGCCGATGCCGAACACCACGCTGCCGTAGCCGCTCACCCGCAGCTGGCGGCCGGCGTACTGCACGCGGCTGCCGGCGGGCACCTTGCCGATCACCAGTGCGCCCTGCGACGCACTGGCCGGGAACACCACGCGGCTGTCGATCAGGCTGCCGATGGCATCCTGCGCGTGAGCCGACGGTACGCTGAGCAGGGGCGCCGCCAGCAGCAGCGCCCCGGTAAATAGGGCCGCGCGCATCAGCGGTCGTAGGTCATGCGCTGGCCGGCGGGTTCGCCCACCAGTTTGCTGCCATCCCACACCAGCTGGCCGTTGACCCAGGTGGAGGCCACGCGCGAACGGAAGGTCGTGCCTTCGAACGGCGACCAGCCGCACTTGGACAGCACGTCCTCGCGCTTGACGGTGAACGGCACGTCTTCCACAAGCACCAGGTCGGCGAAGTAGCCTTCGCGCAGGAAGCCGCGTTCTTCCACGTCGAACAACTGTGCCGGCGCGTGGGCGAATTTCTGCACCACCTGTTCGCGGGTCAGCTTGCCTTCGTGCACGCGCTCCAGCGCGGCCACCAGCGCGTACTGCACCAGCGGCAGGCCCGACGGTGCCTGCGCGTACGGCTTCTGCTTCTCTTCCCAGGTGTGCGGCGCGTGGTCGGTGGCCAGCACGTCCAGCACGTCGTCGGCCAGCGCAGCGGTGATCGCCTCGCGGTCGGACACTTCCTTGATGGCCGGGTTGCACTTGATCAGGTTGCCCTTGGTCGCATAGTCCGGGCGCGCGAAGTGCAGGAAGTGCACGCAGGTCTCGGCGGTGATCTGCTTGCGGCTGCCGTCGGCGCGGATCAGCGGGCCCTTCTCGAACAGCGCCAGCTCGTCGGCGGTGGAGATGTGCAGCACATGCAGGCGGGTGCCGTGCTTGCGCGCCAGCGACATCGCCAGGCGGGTCGACTTGATGCAGGCCTCGCGCGAACGGATGTCCGGATGCATGTCAGGGGTCAGCGCATCGCCGTACTTTTCCTGGAAGGCCTTCAGGTTGGCATCGATCATCGGCGTGTCTTCGCAGTGCGTGATGATCGGGGTCGGGCATTCGCGGAAGATCGCATCCAGCGTTTCCGGGTTGTCCACCAGCATGTTGCCGGTCGAAGCACCCATGAACACCTTCACGCCCGGGGCCTTCTTCGGATCCAGGGCACGGATCGCGTCGAGGTTGTCATTGCTGGCGCCGTGGTAAAAGCCATAGTTGGCCCAGGCGCGGCCGCGCGCGAGCTCGTACTTGGCTTCCAGGATGGTCGAATCCAGCGTCGGCGGGTTGGTGTTGGGCATGTCCATGAAGCTGGTCAGGCCACCGGCCACGGCCGCGGCCGATTCGCTGGCGATGTCGCCCTTGTGGGTCAGGCCCGGTTCGCGGAAGTGCACCTGGTCATCGATCATGCCGGGCAGCAGCCAGCGTCCGGCCGCATCCACCACCTGTTCGCCGTCGCGCGGCGCCAGCCCGCTGCCGATCTGCGCGATGCGGCCGTTCTCGATGCGCAGGTCGCCGTCGAAGGTGCGGCCTTCGTTGACCATCCGGGCGTTGGTGATGAGGGTGGAGGACATGTCAGTGTTTTCCTGTGCAACGGCAAGAGGGGGCGTTGGGAGACTCGGGCACGGGGTCGAAGCCGCCGGGATGGAACGGGTGGCAGCGACCGAGCCGGCGTGCAGCCAGCCAGCTGCCGCGCAGCGGGCCGTGCCGCGAGATGGCTTCCATCGCGTATTCAGAACAGCTCGGCACGAAACGGCAGCGTGGCCCCAGCAAGGGGCTGATGAAGCGCTTGTAGAAGCGCAGCAGGGCAATGAGCAGGCGCGAGATCACCCAGTCATCTTATGCCAGTTGGCATGAAGGCCGCATTTGTGCAGGATGGGCCGTTGGTCGCATGTCGCCGATGGCCTGCGACCGGTACCAGCACCTGCGGGTGCTGGCCAGGTTCCGTACCGCGCAAGGCGGTCCGTGTTCGTCGGACTGCCTCCAAGGGCGCCTTGACTCCAGGACTGAATGGAGCAGGGTGCCGAGGTTGCTGCTGCGGGTCGGGTAGGCTATAAAGGCCCGCTTTCCCGGGCCCCGGGGAATCCAAGGAAGAGCGTTTCGTGGCTGCTAAAAAAACTGCAAAGAAGGCCGCAACGGCCGCCAAGAAAACCGCCAAGCCTGTTGTGAAGAAGTTGGCGGCAAAGCCCGTTGCCAGGAAACCGGCCAGCAAGCCGGCGACCAAGGTAGCGTCCTCGCAACCGGCGGCCAGGAAGGCCACCGCAAAGAAAACGCCGGTCAAGGCAACCAAGCCGGTGGCGAAGAAGGCTGCTGCGCCCGCCAAGGCCAAGCCTGCCGCTGCCAGCAAGAAGGCGCCGGTGGTGAAGAAGGCCGCCAGCAAGGCTGCGCCGGTGAAGAAGGCTGCCGCCAAGCCAGTGGCGAAGAAGGCAGCAACCAAGCCGGCGCCGAAGGCGGTGGTGAAGAAGGCTGCAGCCAAGCCGGTCGCCAAGCCCGCAGCAAAGAAGGTCGCTGCGGCCAAGCCGGTCGCCACGCCTGCCGCTGTAAAGAAGGTTGCCAAGAATGTTGCCGCGCCGGCCGTAAAGCCGACCCCGGCCCCAGTAGTGAAGTCCGCACCGAAGCCTGCTGCCAAGCCGGCTCCGGCCAAGCCTGTCCCGGCCAAGACCGTGGCAGTGGCAGCAGCCCAACCGGCCTCCAAGCCGGCCCCGGCCGCCGCTCCTGCCGCCTCGAAGGCCCCGCAATCCAAGAATCCCGTGCCCGTTTCGAAATCGCCTGCCAAAACCGCCGTGAAATCCGATTCCGCTCCGAAGACCGTGTCGCGCCCTGTCGGCAAGGTTGCCGTGGCCGTCGCCGCCCGCTCGGCGGCACCGGCCCCGCGCAGCAAGTACAAGGTGGTCGAGTACAAGACCGACGAGGCCACCGGCCGCCCGATCCTGCCGGCTGGCTACAAGCCGTCCTCGGAAGAGGAATACATGAGCCCGCTGCAGCAGGAGTACTTCCGCCAGCGCCTGCAGAACTGGCGCGCGGACCTGGTGGAAGAGTCCAAGCAGACCATCGAGAACCTGCGCGAGGAAGTGCGTGATATCGGCGACGAAGCCGAGCGTGCGACCCGCGAGACCGAGAACTCGCTGGAACTGCGTACCCGCGACCGCTATCGCAAGCTGATCGGCAAGATCGACAGCACCCTGAAGCGCCTGGAAGCGGGCGACTACGGTTACTGCGTCGACACCGGCGAGGAAATCGGCCTGGAGCGCTTGGAAGCGCGCCTCACCGCCGAACGCACCATCGACGCCCAGGAGCGTTGGGAGCACCTGCAGAAGCAGCAGGGCGACTGATTCCCGCTCGTTGTATGGTCATGCAGAAAACCCGGCTTCGGCTGGGTTTTTTGTTGGGGGATCGTTGGTAAGCGACCGTGGCTGGCACGGGCAGTTGTGGCCGTTGACTTGGGTCCGCCTTGTAGCGAGCCGAGCACCGCAGGGGAATCGGGGGCGAAGAGGCGCCGCTGTTTGAGCGCAGCGAGTTCGGCGCCGTCCCCTGATTCACCGAGGAGCGCAGGGCACCGGTGCGCAGCACCGGCTCGCGGATGGCGGCGCGTTTCTTTGGTTACTTTCTTTGCGCGCGCAAAGAAAGTGACAAACCCATTCATCGAGGGAAAGTGACGTGGCCAGTCAAACGCCCGGCGCCGCCGAACGCGCTCTCCGCAGGGTCACTGCAGGTCGCGCAGATTCAACTTCCGCAGCGTCGGGTTCTTCCACGCGGTGATCCCGGCCACGCTCAGCACCGCAAACCCACCCAGCACCACTGCAGGCACCAGCCCCAGCAGACGGGCCATCGTGCCGGCATAGAACGCGCCCAGCTCGTTGGACGAACTGATGAAGATGCCGTTGATCGAGGACACCCGTCCGCGCATTTCTTCCGGCGTGGCCAACTGCAGGATGGTCGAACGGATCACCACCGAGACGCCATCGAAGGCCCCATAGAACAGCAGGATCAGCGCCGACAGCCAGAAGTGCTGCGACAGCCCGAAGCCGATCACGCACAGGCCGAACCCGCCCACCGCGAACAGCAACACGCGGCCGGCATTGCGGTGCAGCGGGTGGCGGGCCAGCCACAGGCCCACGCACACCGAACCCAGCGCCGGCATCGCGCGCAGGATGCCCAGGCCTTCGGGGCCGTGGTGCAGGATTTCGTGCAGGAAGGCCGGCAGCATCGCCACCACGCCGCCCAGCAGCACCGAGAACATGTCCAGTGCCATCGCGCCGACCATGATCCGGTTGCCGACCACGAATCGCGCGCCTTCGGCGATGCTCTTGAAGATCGGCGCGGCCGGACCGGTGTGCACCGGCTCCTCCACTTTCAGCGTGGCCAGGCAGGCCATCGCCACCAGCGCAAAGGCCGTAGCCACCGCGTAGGACAGGCCCTTGCCGCCGAAGCCGACCAGCACGCCGCCCAGCGCCGGGCCGGCCACCATGCCGGCCTGGAACACCACCGCGCCGAGGCCAGCGCCACGTGCGAACTGGTCACGGGCCAGCACGCGGGCGAACAGTGCGTTGTAGATTGGCGACAGGAAGGCGCGGACCATGCCGGTCAGGGCGATGGCCGCATAGATCGGCCACACGCCCTCGAACGGCAGCCAACCCGTCGCAACGCCGGTCAGCACCAGCGCCGTGGCGATCAGCCCGG
The DNA here is from genome assembly GCF_059372495.1 of Stenotrophomonas sp. YJH_SMC_80. NCBI lineage: Bacteria > Pseudomonadati > Pseudomonadota > Gammaproteobacteria > Lysobacterales > Lysobacteraceae > Stenotrophomonas > Stenotrophomonas sp. YJH_SMC_80. The sequence goes on along the minus strand of NZ_JCAFVP010000002.1, from coordinate 408,354 downwards.
AACAGGCGACCATGCCCAGCCGACGGCGCGGCAGGTGGTCGACCAGATAGCCGGCGAACGGCGCCACGCAGAAGAACGGCAGCACCTCGGCCAGGCCGACCAGGCCCAGCGAGAACGGATTGCGGGTGACTTCGTAGATGTGCCAGCCGACGGTGACCGCCACCACCTGGTAGGACAGCATTGCGAAGATGCGGTAGGCCAGCAGCTTGGCGAAACCGGGCCGGGACAGCAGGCCCAGCGCGGTGTCTTCGGCTGTGGCAGGCTCGCTCACGACGGGTCGCGCTGCAGCTGGGCCTGCGCGGTCTCGCGGATGAAGGCCAGCATCGCCGCCACGCCGTTGCTGCGGGTGGGGGAGAGGTGACGGGCCAGGCCGATGTCCTGGATGTAGCTGGGCTCGGTGTCCAGGATTTCCTGTGCCGAGCGCCCGGAGTACACGCGCAGGGCCAGGAAGATCAGGCCGGAAACGATGGCCGAATCACTGATGGCATGGAAGCGCAGCGACTGCGCGTTGCCTTCCGGCACGATCCAGACCATCGACTGGCAGCCGAGGAGGCGGTGCTCTTCGGTCTTCCATTCGTCCGGGAAGGCGGGCAGCTTGCGGCCGAGGTCGATCAGGTACTGGTAGCGCTCGGACCAGTCGCCGAAGAAGCCGAATTCCTCGGCGATGGCGGTCTGGGCCTCGGCGGCGGTAGGTTCAAGCGGGAACGGGGAGTCGGTCACAACAGTCTCTACAGTGGGGGCGTGGCCGGCGGGCCGGCCACGGGGCAGGGCAGGTCAGCCGCGCTTGCGCGACCAGCGCACGCCCTGCGGGGTGTCTTCCAGCACGATGCCTTCGGCGGCCAGCTGGTCGCGGATGGCATCGGAACGCGCGAAATCACGCGCTTTCTTGGCCGCAGCACGCTCGTCGATCAGGCCCTGGATGCGGGCATCGTCGCCGTCATCGCCCGCAGCGGTACCGAACCACTGCGCCGGATCGGCCTGCAGCAGGCCCAGCGCCAGGCCGGCGCCGAGCAGCTCGCCCTTCAGCCGTGCCTGTTCGGCCGGGTCGGTGGCGCGGCGTGCATCGGCGGCGATGCGGGCCACTTCGGCCAGCGCCTGCGGGGTGTTCAGGTCGTCATCCAGGGTCGCCTCGACGCTGGCCGGGATCACCGCGCTGGCTTCGATCGACGCCAGCTCGCGCAGCGTGCCGTACAGGCGGTCCAGGGTGCGCACCGACTGCTCGATCAGGCCATCGGACCAGTCCAGCGGCTGCCGGTAATGGGCCGACAGCAGGGCCAGACGCAGCGCTTCCGGCGGATGCTGGCGCACCAGGTCGTGTACGCGCTCGATGTTGCCCAGCGACTTGCTCATCTTGGCGCCGCCGAAGTTGAGCATGCCGTTGTGCAGCCAGTAGCGGGCAAAGATCCTGCCGCCATGCGCGCATTCGCTCTGCGCGATCTCGTTCTCGTGGTGCGGGAACTGCAGGTCGACACCGCCGGCATGGATGTCGATGGTCTCGCCCAGATGGGCGGCCGCCATCGCCGAGCATTCGATGTGCCAGCCCGGGCGGCCACGGCCCCAGGGCGATTCCCAGCCGGGCAGGTCGTCGGTGGAGGGCTTCCACAGCACGAAATCGCCCGGATCACGCTTGTAGGGGGCGACATCGACGCGGGCGCCGGCCAGCATCTCTTCCGGATCGCGTCGCGAGAGCTTGCCGTAGCCGTCGAAGCTGGCCACCGCGAACAGCACGTGGCCTTCGGCGGCATAGGCATGACCATTGGCGATCAGCTGCTCGATCATGGTGATGATCTGCGGCATGTGCGCAGTCACTTCCGGCTCGATGTCCGGCGGCACCACGCCCAGCGCGGCCATGTCTTCACGGTAGGCGGCGGCGAACCTGTCGGTGATGGTGCTGATCGGCACCCCCTGCTCGCGTGCAGCGGTGTTGATCTTGTCGTCCACGTCGGTGATGTTGCGCGCGTAGCGCAGGCCACCGAAACGCCGCCGCAGCAGATCGGCCAGCACCCCGAACACCACCGGGCCACGGGCGTTGCCGATGTGCACGTAGTTGTAGACCGTGGGGCCGCACACATACAGGGTCGGACAGGCCGGATCGAGCGGGGTGAACGGTTCGAGCTGGCGAGTCAGGTTGTTGTGCAGGCGCAGGGTCATGGGGCTGTGGCTGGGGGACAAGCCTGTGATTTTAGAACGTGTCGGCCCGCTTTGGGGCGCCGATTGCCACCGGTGGACGCCGGCTCCACCCAAGGTGGGGTGGGCAGGAGCGGCGTGGACGGGTAATGTTCAGCCCCTTGCGCTCGTCACTGCCTACACTATTGCCGTGTCCTTGCTCCCGTCGCCACTGAAATCCACCGCGTTGCTGACCCTGGCCTGCCTGTCGGCGACGGCCGCCGTGGCCCAGGCGCAGGAGGCCGAGCCGCGCAACCGGGTGGTGATCGTCGAGAACGTGAAGTTCGACTATGCGCAGGTGCTGAACGTCGAGCCGGTGTTCCAGACCCTGCGCGCGACCCGCACCGAGGAGCATTGCGAGCCGATCTCGACCCGCACCCTGGCCCCGGTCAACGTCACCGGTGAAGAGCCGGTCGAGGACAAGGGCCGGATCAGCCGCTTCTGGGACTCGGTGCGCTCGATGTTCAAGCGCAGCGATGAAGAGGTCTCCGAGGAGACCGCCGCCGAGACGCCTGCCCCGGCACCGGCCAACAACGGCCCGATGCTGACCCGCGACTGCCGCATCGTGCCGGTCGGGCGTGAATTCCGCCGGCCGATCGCCTATGACGTGGATTACGTCTACAAGGGCACCAAGTACCGGTCGCGCCTGCCGGAGGACCCCGGCAACCGGCTGAAGATCCGGGTTTCGATCACCCCCTGGGTCGGCCCCGAGCAGGGCGCCGCCGGTAATCCCTGATTCTGCGACCCCGGCCCCTTGCGTCGGCCCCGGCCGCATGCAAAGATTGGCGGCCATGAAGCTCACCGACTTCCAGCACGACAGCAGCGCAGCCCGACAGGCGTCGGGCATGACCTCGCGTGCGCGTCGACCGGAACCCCACATCCTCGCTGGGTAACCGGAGCTTTCTGCTGTTCGTCCGAAAAAAACCCAGCCCGCCGGCTGGGTTTTTTCGTTTCAGCGCTTCAAAAATGCATGTGCTGAAAGCTGCAACTGCAACCTTTTCGATCCACCTTTGCTTCCTGCTTTTCCCTTCCACCGCGTCGAACCCGGCGCCGCCACGCAAGGAAAGATGATGTCCCCCAAGCACTTCCTGAACACCCAGGACTGGAGCCGCAGCGATCTTGACGCGCTGCTGACCCAGGCCGCGCTGTTCAAGCGCAACAAGCTCGGCGACCAGCTCAAGGGCAAGTCGATCGCGCTGGTGTTCTTCAACCCCTCCATGCGCACCCGCACCAGCTTCGAACTGGGCGCGTTCCAGCTCGGCGCCCACGCGGTGGTGCTGCAGCCGGGCAAGGATGCGTGGCCGATCGAGTTCAACCTCGGCACGGTGATGGACGGCGATACCGAGGAGCACATTGCGGAAGTGGCCAAGGTGCTGGGGCGTTACTGCGACATCATCGCCGTGCGTGCGTTCCCCAAGTTCATCGACTGGGCCTACGATCGCCAGGACATCGTCCTCAACAGCTTCGCCAAGTATTCGCCGGTGCCGGTCATCAACATGGAGACCATCACCCACCCGTGCCAGGAGCTGGCCCACGTCATGGCCCTGCAGGAGCACTTCGGCACCCAGGACCTGCGTGGCAAGAAGTACGTGCTGACCTGGACCTACCACCCCAAGCCGCTGAACACCGCCGTGGCCAACTCGGCACTGACCATCGCCACCCGCATGGGCATGGACGTGACCCTGCTGTGCCCGACCGCCGACTACATCCTCGACGATCGCTACATGGGCTGGGCCGAGCAGAACGTGGCCGAGAGCGGCGGTTCGCTGAAGATCAGCCATGACATCGACAGCGCCTACGCCGGCGCCGACGTGGTCTACGCCAAGAGCTGGGGCGCGCTGCCGTTCTTCGGCAACTGGGAGCCGGAGAAGCCGATCCGCGACCAGTTCAAGCACTTCATCGTGGACGAGCGGAAGATGGCACTGACCAACAACGGTGTGTTCAGCCACTGCCTGCCGCTGCGCCGGAACGTGAAGGCCACCGACGCGGTGATGGATTCGCCGCAGTGCATCGCCATCAACGAAGCCGAGAACCGCCTGCACGTGCAGAAGGCGATCATGGCGGCGGTTGCCGGGCGCTAGATCGAACAAGGGGTAGCGCCGACCGTTGGTCGGCTGCTCCCGCAGCGGCGCATCCATCATTCCAGCCGACCAACGGTCGGCTCTACCGAATTCCCATCCCCCAAGTGGACCTGACTCCCATGAGCAACAAAGACGTCGTTCTCGCCTTCTCCGGCGGCCTGGATACCAGCTTCTGCGTGCCGTACCTGCAGGAGCGCGGCTACAACGTGCACACCGTGTTCGCCGACACCGGCGGCGTGGATGATGAAGAGCGCGATTTCATCGAAAAGCGCGCCGCCGAACTGGGCGTGACCAGCCACGTCACCGTCAACGGTGGCCCGGCCATCTGGGAAGGCTTCGTCAAGCCGTTCGTGTGGGCCGGCGAAGGCTACCAGGGCCAGTACCCGCTGCTGGTCTCGGACCGCTACCTGATCGTCGATGCCGCGCTGAAGCGCGCCGCCGAACTGGGCACCAACATCATCGCCCACGGTTGCACCGGCATGGGCAACGACCAGGTCCGCTTCGACCTGGCCGTGAAGGCGCTGGGTGACTACCAGATCATCGCGCCGATCCGCGAGATCCAGAAGGAACACACCCAGACCCGCGCCTACGAGCAGAAGTACCTGGAAGAGCGCGGCTTCGGCGTGCGCGCCAAGCAGCAGGCCTACACCATCAACGAGAACCTGCTGGGCCTGACCATGTCCGGCGGCGAGATCGACCGTTGGGAAGCCCCGGGCGAGGGCGCTCGTGGCTGGTGCGCACCGCGCAGCGAGTGGCCGGAACAGGCGCTGACCGTCACCCTGAAGTTCGTTGAAGGCGAAGCCGTTGAACTGAACGGCAAGGCGCTGCCGGGCGACCAGATCCTGGCCCAGCTCAACAAGCTGTTCGCCCCGTACGGCGTCGGTCGCGGCGTGTACACCGGCGACACCGTGATCGGCCTGAAGGGCCGCATCGTGTTCGAGGCCCCGGGCCTGGTCTCGCTGCTGGCCGCACACCGCGCGCTGGAAGATGCGGTGCTGACCAAGCAGCAGAACCGCTTCAAGCCGGACGTGGCGCGCAAGTGGGTGGAGCTGGTGTACGAAGGCTTCTACCACGATCCGCTGAAGACCGACATCGAAGCCTTCCTGAAGTCCTCGCAGGCCAAGGTCAACGGTGAAGTGGTGCTGGAAACCCGCGGTGGCCGCGTCGATGCAGTGGCGGTGAAGTCGCCGCACCTGCTCAACACCAAGGGTGCCACCTACGCGCAGTCGGCCGACTGGGGCGTGGAGGAGGCCGAAGGCTTCATCAAGCTGTTCGGGATGAGCTCCACTGTCTATGCGCAGGTCAATCGTGGTTGACCTGTGACGGGGTGCCGGCCGCTGGCCGGCGCCTCGCAACGTCGATGGAGGGTAGTGCCGGCCGCTGGCCGGCTCGTGGCACGGCTGGATCATTGCGGAGCCGGCCAGCGGCCGGCACTACCGATTTGGAACCCTACGGATATTCAGACACATGCTTGAACAGACGCTCGATCACCTGCAGGCCCTGGTGTCTTTCGACACCCGCAACCCGCCGCGTGCGATCACCACCGGTGGCATCTTCGATTACCTGCGCGCGAACCTGCCCGGCTTCAACGTCGAGGTGATCGACCATGGCGCGGGCGCGGTCAGCCTGTACGCCGTGCGTGGTACGCCGAAGTACCTGTTCAACGTGCACCTGGATACGGTGCCGGACTCGCCGCACTGGAGTGCCGACCCGCATGTGATGCGGCGCCTGGACGACCGCGTGGTCGGCCTGGGCGTGTGTGATATCAAGGGCGCGGCCGCTGCACTGGTGGCTGCGGCCAATGCCAGCGATGGTGATGCCGCGTTCCTGTTCTCCAGCGATGAAGAAGCCAACGATCCGCGCTGCATCGCCGCGTTCCTGGCCCGCGGCATTCCGTACGAAGCGGTGCTGGTGGCCGAGCCGACCATGAGCGAAGCGGTGCTGGCGCATCGCGGCATCAGCTCGGTGCTGATGCAGTTCGCCGGTCGTGCAGGGCACGCCTCGGGCAAGCAGGATGCGGCTGCCAGCGCGCTGCACCAGGCGATGCGCTGGGGCAACCGCGCGCTGGACCATGTGGAATCGCTGGCTTCGGCGCGCTTCGGTGGGCTGACCGGCCTGCGCTTCAACATCGGCCGCGTCGAAGGCGGGATCAAGGCCAACATGATCGCACCCGCTGCCGAAGTGCGCTTCGGCTTCCGTCCGCTGCCGTCGATGAACATCGACGCGTTGCTGGCCACCTTCGCCGGTTTCGCCGAGCCGGAAGCGGCGGTATTCACCGAAACCTTCCGTGGCCCCAGCCTGCCGGCCGGCGACATCGCCGAAGCCGAGAACCGCCGCCTGCTGGCACGTGACGTGGCCGATGCGCTGGAACTGCCGATCGGCAACGCGGTGGACTTCTGGACCGAAGCCTCGCTGTTCTCGGCCGGTGGTTACACCACGCTGGTGTTCGGCCCGGGTGACATCGCCCAGGCCCACACCGCCGATGAGTTCGTGACGCTGGAGCAGTTGCAGCGCTACACCGACGCCGTGCACCGCATCATCGCCGCCGGCGCCTGATTCTTCCCTTTCCGACGAAACCGAAATGTCTCCTGCCCTCCAGCCCCATCGCCAGACCCGCCAGACCATCGTGCGCCTGCTTTCCAGCATGGCCAGCGCGAAGGAGATCAGCCAGTACCTCAAGCGCTTCTCGCAGCTGGATGCCAAGCGCTTCGCCGTGGTCAAGGTCGGCGGCGCGGTGCTGCGCGACGACCTCGACGCGCTGACCTCTTCGCTGTCGTTCCTGCAGGAAGTCGGGCTGACCCCGATCGTGCTGCACGGCGCCGGCCCGCAGCTGGATGCCGAACTGTCGGCCGCCGGCATCGAGAAGCAGACCGTGAACGGCCTGCGCGTGACCTCGCCGGAAGCGCTGGCGATCGTGCGCCGGGTGTTTCAGCAGTCCAACCTGCGGCTGGTCGAGGCGCTGCAGCAGAACGGCGCGCGCGCCACCTCGATCACCGGCGGCGTGTTCGAAGCCGAGTACCTGGATCTGGATACCTACGGCCTGGTGGGCGAGGTGAAGAAGGTCAACCTGGCACCGATCGAGGCCAGCCTGCGCGCCGGCTCGATCCCGGTCATCACCAGCCTGGGCGAGACCGCCGGCGGCCAGATCCTCAACGTCAACGCCGACTTCGCCGCCAACGAGCTGGTACAGGAACTGCAGCCGTACAAGATCATCTTCCTGACCGGCACGGGCGGCCTGCTGGACGAGGCGGGCAACGTGATCGATTCGATCAACCTGTCCACCGAGTACGACCACCTGATCGCGCAGCCGTGGATCCACGGCGGCATGAAGGTGAAGATCGAACAGATCAAGGATCTGCTCGACCGCCTGCCGCTGGAATCGTCGGTGTCGATCACGCGCCCGGCCGACCTGGCCAAGGAACTGTTCACCCACAAGGGTTCGGGCACGCTGGTGCGCAAGGGTGAAAAGGTGCTGCGCGCCACCGCCTGGAACGAACTGGACCTGCCGCGCCTGAAGGGCCTGATCGAATCCAGCTTCGGCCGCGCGCTGGTGCCGGACTATTTCGAGAAGACCAAGCTGTTGCGTGCCTACGTCAGCGAGAACTACCGCACCGCGGTCATCCTCACCGACGAGGCAGAGGGCGTGTACCTGGACAAGTTCGCCGTGCTCGACGACGCGCAGGGCGAGGGCCTGGGTCGTGCGGTCTGGAACGTGATGCTGGAAGAGACGCCGCAGCTGTTCTGGCGCTCGCGCCATGGCAACCCGATCAATCACTTCTACTACGCCGAATCCGACGGCTGCTACAAGCAGGACCACTGGAAGGTATTCTGGTTCGGTGCCGATGGCATCGACCGGATCAAGACCTATGTCGATCATTGCGCGCAGCGCACCCCGAGCCTGCAGGGCTGAGCAATGAGCAACCTCGATGCCTGGAACACGGTTCCTACCCTGCGCGGCCGGCACGTAACCCTGCAGCCGCTGCAGATGGAACACGTGCCCGGCCTGCGCGATGCGCTTGAAGGCAGCGGCCTGGACCAGCTCTGGTACACCCAGGTGCCGTCGCCGGAACAGGCCGAGACCTATGTGCGGGCAGCGCTGCAGGCGCAGAGCGAAGGCAAGGTGCTGCCGTTCGTGATCCGTGATGCGGCTGGCGGAATCGTTGGCAGTACCCGTTTCTATGACATGGATGCCGGTGTGCCGAAACTCAGCCTCGGCTACACCTGGTATGCGCCGCGCGTGCAGCGTACCGGCGCCAACACCGAAGCCAAGCTGTTGCTGCTGCAGCACGCCTTCGAAACGCTGGGCTGCATCAGCGTGGTGCTGGAAACCAGCTGGTTCAACGCCACCTCGCGCACTGCCATCGCCCGCCTCGGCGCCAAGCAGGATGGCGTGCTGCGCAACCACAAGCGGCATGCCGACGGCACGCCGCGCGACACCGTCATCTTCTCCATCATCGACGCGGAATGGCAGGGCGTGAAGCGCCACCTGCAGTACCGCCTGGACAGCCACGCATGAACGATTCGACCTTTACCCTTGGCATCATCGGTGCCCGTGGCCATACCGGCGCCGAGCTGATCAAGCTGGTGGCCGCCCATCCGCGGCTGGAACTGGCTTTCGTCTCCTCGCGCGAGCGCGCCGGGCAGCACCTGTCCGACCATCACCCGGAATTCCAGGGCGATCTGCAGTACGAGAACCTGGACGCCGACGCGGTGGCGGCCAAGGGTGTGGACGCAGTGATCCTGGCCCTGCCCAATGGCCTGGCCGCACCGTTCGTGGCTGCGCTGGAAGCGGCGAAGCCGGACACCGTCATCGTCGATCTCTCGGCCGACTACCGCTTCGACAACAGCTGGTACTACGGCCTGCCGGAACTGACCCGCGGCCGCTACAACGGCCAGAAGCACATCAGCAACCCGGGCTGCTATGCCACGGCGATGCAGCTGGCGGTGCATCCGCTGCTGGACCTGCTGGCCGGTCCGCCGCAGTGCTTCGGTGTCTCCGGCTACTCCGGCGCCGGTACCACGCCGTCGGACAAGAACAACGTCGAACTGCTGGCCGACAACCTGATGCCCTACGCGCTGACCAACCACGTGCACGAGCGCGAGGTGTCGGTGCAGCTGGGTGTGGCTGTTGAATTCATGCCACATGTCGCGCCGCATTTCCGGGGCATCACGCTTACCGCCAACCTGTGGCTGAACCGCGTGCAGACCCGCGAACAGATCGTCGAGCGCTTCCAGCAGGCCTATGCCGGCGAACCCCTGATCGACGTGATGGATGAAGCGCCGTGGGTCAGCCGCATCGCCGGCCGACACGGTGCCCAGGTCGGTGGCTTCACGCTCGCGCCGGGCGGCAAGCGGGTCGTCGTGGTGGCGACCCTGGACAACCTGCTCAAGGGCGCGGCCACCCAGGCCATGCAGAACCTCAACCTCGCGTTGGGCATCGATGAACTGATGTCCATCCCGCACTGAACACGCCTTCCGGAGCCCCCATGGCAGACCTTCTTTGGCAGAAGCCCGGCGTCGCTGTCGACGCCCAGATCCAGACCTTCCTCGCCGGCGACGACGTGATCCTCGACCGCGAGTTCTTCCTGCATGACATCGCCGCCAGCGCCGCACATGCGCAAGGCCTGCAGCACATCGGCATCCTCAGTGCCGACGAGCTGGACGGCCTGCTGCGCGAACTGGAGGTGCTGGCGCAGGACTTCCGCGAAGGCCGCTTCGTGCTCGATACCCAGTATGAGGATGGCCACTCGGCGATCGAAGCGCGCCTGACCGGACGCCTCGGCGATGCCGGCCGCAAGATCCACACCGGCCGCAGCCGCAACGACCAGATCCTGGTCGCCACCCGCCTGTGGCTGAAGGAGAAGCTGCAGCGCGTGGCACAGCTCAGCGCCGAAGTGGCCAAGGTCGCGCTGGACCGCGCACAGGCCGAGAAGGACCTGCCGATTCCCGGCTACACCCACATCCAGCGCGCCGTAGTGTCCTCGGCCGGCATGTGGTGGGCGGGCTGGGCCGAGGCCTTCATCGACAATGCCATCCGCGCGCGTGACACCCATGCGCTGGTCGATGCCAATCCGCTCGGCACGGCTGCCGGCTACGGCGTGAACCTGCCGCTGGACCGCGAGCACACCACGGCCGCGCTCGGTTTCGCGCGCATGCAGATCTCGCCGATCTACGCACAGCTGTCGCGCGGCAAGTTCGAGCTGGCCGCGCTGGAAGCGCTCGGTGGTGCCACGCTGGACCTGCGCCGTATCGCCTGGGACCTGTCGCTGTTCACCAGCGCCGAGTTCGGCTTCGTCGCGCTGCCGGCGCAGTACACCACCGGCAGTTCGATCATGCCCAACAAGCGCAACCCGGACGTGATCGAGCTGATGCGTGCGACCCACGCCAGCGTCGCCGCAGCGCGCACCGAGATCGAGCAGCTGCTGTCGCTGCCGTCGGGCTACCACCGCGATCTGCAGTCGTCCAAGGGTGCCATCTTCCACGGCTTCGGCCGTGGCCTGGCCGCGCTGGAGCTGCTGCCGGCGCTGCTGGCCAACCTGGAATGGCGTGACGACAAGCTGCGTGCGGCCATCGATTCGGGCATGTATGCCACCGACGTGGCGGTGGAAGCGGCCGTGGCCGGCGTGCCGTTCCGTGAGGCCTACAAGGCCGCTGCGGCCGGTGCCGACAGTGCAGGGCAGGGGCGTACTCCGGAAGGCAGCCTCGCCGCGCGCGTGTCGCCGGGTTCGGCCGCCGACCTGCGCCTGGACGAACTGCGCGCGCGCTGGCAGGCGCTGTCCTGATGGCGGGCACTGTCTACCTGGTGATGGCGATGCGCCGGCCGGACTTCAACGATGCAGCGGTGCAGCCGCACCGCGATTTCCTCGATGCGTTGCAGGCGCAGGGCAAGCTGCAGCTGACTGGTGGTTTCGCCGACGGCAGTGGTGGCGCTTATGTGCTGTGCAACGTGGACAGCCTGGCGCAGGCGCAGGCCATCGTCGCCACCGATCCGCTGGTGACGATGCAGGCCTCCGAGCTGACCGTGCACGAATGGAACACCCGCTGAGACACTGACCGATGATCCCGCACGCTGCCAACGTCGCCTCGCCGTTCCCCGAACAAGCGCTGCCGCCATGGCGGCGTGCGGTGCTGAAGGTCGGCAGCAGCCTGCTGGCAGCCGATGGCGGCGGCCTGTCACCACGCCACGCGCTGGGCCTGGCGCAGTTCGTCTCGGCCAATGTCCTGGCCGGGCGCGAGGTGGTGATCGTGTCTTCCGGCGCGGTCGCTGCCGGGCGCGCGATCCTGCCGCGGGCCGATGAGCCTGGCGCGGCGATGGCGGCGCGGCAGGCGCTGGCTGCGCTCGGCCAGGCCCAGCTGATCGGGCTCTGGCAGCGCTTCTTCGAGCGCCCGGTGGCGCAGGTGCTGCTGACCCATGACGACCTGCGCAACCGCCGCCGCTACCTCAACGCCCGCGCCACGCTCAACGAACTGCTGCGGCTGGGCGCGTTGCCGGTGGTCAACGAGAACGACACCGTGTCGGTGGACGAACTCAAGCTCGGCGACAACGACAACCTGGCCGCCACCGTGGCGGCGCTGGTTGATGCCGATGCGCTGTTCATTGCCACCGACATCGACGGACTGTACAGCGCCGACCCGCGCACCGTGGCCGATGCGCGGCCGTTGCACGAGGTGCCGGAACTGAGTGACGAGGTGCTGGCGATGGCCGGCGGCGCCGGCTCGCGCGCCGGTACCGGCGGCATGCGGACCAAGCTGGAAGCGGCAGCGAAGGCGGGTCGTCTCGGCATCGAAACCTATCTGTTCAATGGCCGCAGCGGTGATGTGGTACGCGCGCTGGCCCAGGACCGCCTGTTCGGTACCCGTATCCACGCCGCGCGCAGCCGTGAGGCGGCCCGCAAGCACTGGCTGCGGCACGCGCCGCTGGTCGAGGGTGCGATCGTGATCGATGCCGGCGCGGCGCAGGCGATGCGCGAGAAGGGCGCCTCGCTGCTGCCCGGCGGCATCACCGGCGCGGAGGGCATGTTCCGCCGTGGCGACATGGTGCAGGTGTGCTGGAACGCGCCACAGGGCCGCGTCTGCGTGGCGCGCGGCGTCAGCCAGTATGCGGCCGATGATGTGCGCCGGATCGCTGGCCGCCATTCGCGCGACATCGAGGCCGTGCTGGGCTACAACTACGGTGGCAGTGTCGTCCATCGCGACGATCTGGTGCTGCCATGACCGGTTTGAAGGACTCCCCGATGAGCGAAATCGAAGCGCAGGCGCGTGCCTGCCGTGACGCGGCCCAGATCGTTGCCGGCCTCGACAGTGCGGCGCGCCGCACGCTGCTGCTGGCAATGGCCCAGGCGCTGGAAGTGAATGCCGGGCTGATCCTGGCCGGTAATGCGCGCGACCTTGCCGCTGCGCGCGAGAAAGGCATTGGCAGTGCCATGCTCGACCGCCTGGCGCTGGACCCGGCACGCCTGTTCGCGATGGCCGAAGCCGTGCGAGAGGTCGCCGCGCTGCCCGATCCCGTCGGCCAGATCACCCGCGACGATGTGCGTCCAAACGGTATCCGCGTGCAGAAGGTGCGCGTGCCGCTGGGCGTGATCGCGATGATCTACGAGGCGCGCCCTAACGTGACCGCCGAAGCGGCCGCGCTGTGCCTGAAGGCCGGCAATGGCGTGATCCTGCGCGGTGGTTCCGAAGCGATCCACTCCAACACCGCCATCGCCCTGGCGCTGGCCGGCGCCCTGCAGGCCAATGGCGTACCGGCGGCGGCAGTGACCGTGCTGACCGACCTGCGCCGCGAAGCAATGCTGGAGCTGCTGCAGCTGCATGAACTGATCGATCTGGCGATTCCGCGCGGCGGCGAAGGCCTGATCCGCTTCGTTTCCGAGCATGCGCGGGTGCCGGTGATCAAGCACTACAAGGGTGTCTGCCACCTGTTCGTGGATGCCAGCGCCGACCTCGGCAAAGCCATCGACCTTCTGGTGGACGGCAAGTGCAGCCGTCCGTCGGCCTGCAACTCGCTGGAAACCCTGCTGGTGCATCGTGATGTGGCCGAAGCCTTCCTGCCGCGCGTGGCGCAGGCGCTCGGTGAGCGTGGCGTGGAGCTGCGCGCCGACACGAACGCGCAGCCGCTGCTGCCGGGCAGCACCGCCGCCAGCGAAGACGACTACGCTGCCGAGTTCCTCGACCTGGTGCTGGCCGTGCGCGTGGTTGATGACCTCGAGGCGGCCATCGCGCACATCCGTGCCTATACCTCCGACCATACCGAAGTGATCGCCACCGAAGACGCCGGCCATGCCGAGCGCTTCGTCAACGCACTGCGCTCGGCGGTGGTGATGGTCAATGCCTCGTCGCGCTTCTCCGACGGTGGACAGCTGGGCCTGGGCAGCGAGATCGGCATTTCCACCACGCGCCTGCATGCGTACGGCCCAATGGGCCTGGAAGCACTCACCGTCGAACGATTCGTCGTGCGCGGTGAAGGGCAGACGCGCAAGTAGATCCACGCGATGCGCGGATGCCCTTCGCGGTGGACCCCGGTGCCGACCAAGGTCGGCGCCCACCAGGCCCAAGCGCCGACCAGGGTCGGCAGCTACCCAAGCAAGCGCCGACCAGGGTCGGCGACTACCGGGGCGTCACACCACCTCGCGGCGGATACCGATCGGCCGCGCGTGATCGTCCATGTGCAGCGTGGCGGCCTTGCAGCCCAGCAGGCGCTCGGCAAGGCCGGTGCTGGCACCCAGATCGGCCGCGACTTCATTGAGGCTGGCCAGCGGTCGCGGCAGGCGTCGCTCGTGGCCACGGAAGCGCGCGCGGTTGTACTCGGCCCAGCCGATCAGCAGCACGCTGGCACACAGCAGCATCAGCGGCAGTGCCACCAGCACATAGGGGTCGAACTGGCTTTGCCGTTGGTACAGCTGCTGCCAGGCCAGCTGGCCGCCGATCAGCCACGAGAACAGGGTCACCAACGGTGCCCACAGGTAGAAGTAGAACCCCCAGAACGCGAGGGTGACGAAGCCCCAGGCGGTGCGCTGGAAGCGTGGTTGGCGATGCGGCTTGCGGATCATCCGCGAGTCGAAGCGGTTGGACGGGCGTTGTGCGTTCATCGGATCCCCCGATCGGGACTGGTCCAGGTGGCGCGCTTGCTGCGACGGCGCAGCAGGGTCTTCGGCAACGCCACCAGGGTGGTGGAAAGACTGATCAGCCAGTACGCCATCGGGTACCAGATGACCCAGAAGTAGTTGCGTCCAATCTGTGTTTCGTAACGACGGTCGATGATCAGGCTGCTGGCGAACTGCATCAGGCAGACCAGGGCCAGGATCACGCCATGCCATTGCGGCAGCAGGCTGGCGATGTACAGCTGCGGCGGCAGGTCGATGAGCTTGCCCAGCACCCACAGCACCACGATGAACAACATGGTGTAGGCCCAGATCACGCTCAGCACGTACTCCAGCAGTACGCCCCACATGCGCCGTTCCTTCCAGTGCAGCAGTGAACGCGCATGCCGCAGCATCACTTCCACGCCACCCTGCGCCCAGCGCAGCCGTTGCCGCCACAGACCCTTCAGCGTTTCCGGCATCAGGATGAAGCACAGCGCGTTGGGTTCGTAGCGGATGTCCCAATGCGCACGCTGCAGGCGCCAGCTGATGTCGATGTCTTCGGTCACCATGTCGTCCGACCACCAGCCGACCTGGTGCAGGGCGGTGCGGCGAAAGCCGGCGATCACTCCGGAGATGGTGAAGATGCGCCCGTACACGCGCTGCGCGCGCTTGATCATGCCGATGATCGAGGAGAATTCGGCCACCTGCAGGCGTCCAAGCAGGGTGGAACGGTTGCGGATGCGCGGGTTGCCGGTGACCGCACCGACGCGGTTGCCGCTGACCAGGTGCCAGACCATCCAGTGCAGGGCGTGTTCCTCCAGCATGGCATCGCCATCGATGCACACCAGGTACTCCGAGCGGGCCGCCAGCGCACCCATGCGCAGCGCGTTGGCCTTGCCGAGGTTGCGGTCCAGGTGCAGCACGCGCAGCCGCGGATGCTTCGCCGCCAGCACGTCGAGCCGGGCGCCGGTATCATCACTGCTGCCATCGTCGATGGCGATCACCTCGTAGTCGGCCGGATAGCGCTGTGCCAGCGCCGCGCCGAGTGTGTCGTCGATGTTCGCGGACTCGTTGTGGCAGGGAATCAACAGGCTCGCGAACGGTGGATCGACCATCAGCGGCGGGTCGTTGCGTGGGCGCGAATGGCGTTCGCGCCGGAAGTAGTAATACAGGCCGCCCGACATCCAGAAGAACGCCATCACCATCGGGTAGTAGAAGGCGAACTGGAACAGGACCTGCAGCAGCGGGTGCATGTCCATGTCACTTCTCCGGGTACGGGAAGTTGCCGGCGGACATCGCCGCGCGGGCATCATGGGTGGAAGGCTGGCCGGCGATGAAGTCATCCGGGTACCAGGCGAAGTGGTGCACGCCCTGCGCCTGCAGCTGGCGGATCTGCGCGCGCAGCCGCTCGGCGGGAATCGGTTGCCCGCTGCGCCAATCGACGGTCTGCAGTTCGAACAGGGTGTGCTGCAACTGGGGATCGTGCGCACGCACCGCGGCCAGCAGCTGGTCGAGCCAGCGTTCCGGATGCCTGCTGCCTTCCATCCACGGCATCGCCATCAGTGCGGTCTGGTCGTAGGCCTTGTTGAACAGGTCCAGGCGCTGCGCGAACCAGGCTTCGCTCTGCGGACGCAGCACCGGCTCCGCGTACAGGTTGCGCACCGTGGCCAGCTTCGGCCGCCAACGCTGCGCACTGTCGCGCAGGGCCAGGGTGAAGTCGATCAGCGCCCGGGTGCGAGCGCTGCCATCGTCGCCGGCCGCCAGCGTCGGCAGTTCTGTGTCGCGCAGGTAGCCATCATCATGGAAGAGCAGGCCTTCGAAGTACGAGTTGACGGCCAGATCCTCGTAGATGTCGAGCATGATCTGGCGTGCCTTCGGATTGGTGAAGTCCAGCCGGTACATGCCGTCGGCATCGCCGTTGTGGATCGCCAGTGCCTTGCGCTGCACGGGGTCGGGCAGCTCGAAGCCGAGCACCGGCAGCCATGCGTAGACCTTCACCCCCGCGCGCGACTTCAGCTGCCAGGCGACCCGGCTGAACAGGTCCGCGCGCATCGGCATGTGCCGGTTGGGAAAGTACAGTGCATCGGCGGTGTTGTTGCCGTCCGGATCGGCGAACGCCTGCAGGTAGACGTGGGTGGGCGAAATGCGCTTGACCCGCTCGATCAGCGCATCGAGGTTGCGCCCCTGCTGCGCCGGGTCCGGGTCGTACACATCATCCAGGTCGACCTGCAACGCGCGGATGCCGTCGAGCGCAACGTCGCGCCGCAGCTCGTAGGCCAGGCCCTCCACGGTCGGGTTGTCGCTGACCAGGAAGCGCGCCAGCCCATGCAGGTCGCTGGCCACTGGTGTGCTGCGGCCTTCCAGATCGAAGGACACCGGCATGCCCAGCTGTTCGGCGATGTCGTTGCTCAACTGGTTGTAGGCGGCGTACGGCCAGACGATGGCGCGCGGGCGCACGCCCAGGTGCTGCTGGATGCGCTGCACGCTGCGGCCGAGATCGGCGCGCAGGCGCTGCTCGTACTGCGCCTCGCTCTCGTAGCTGCGCGTGGCCGGCCGGTAGATGCGGGTGACCACCGCTGGCGTCGAATTGCCCTGCGGATTGGCAAGCACTCCGTGGTGCAGGTCGTCGGTATGGCTGGCCACTTCGATCAGGCCGCTGTCGTGCATCTGCTTCAGCTGCGCCCAGGTAACGAAGTCATCGTGGCCGAACGGCCGGTAGCCATAGTCGATCGTGCGCCCGGGCGCCATGTCCACGTAATCGGTGATCACTGCCACCAGCGCCGGGTAGCGGTACGCCTGCAGCAGCGGGAACGCCTTGTCGTAGACGCTGCGCAGGCCATCATCGAAGGTCAGCAGTACCGGTTTCGGTGGCAGCGTGGCGCGTCCCTGGGAGGCGTCGATCACCTGCGACAGCGACACCGGGTGGTAGCCGTGTGCCCCCAGCCAATCCAGGTGCGCAGCGAAGTTCTGCGTGCTCACCGCGTAGGTATCGGCGTCGCCCTTGGCCGCGACCCGGTCGCGGATGTCGTGGTAGCTGAGGATCAGCAGGCCGTTGTCAGTGGCATCGAGATGCAGGGCCTGCTGCGCGAACGCCGGCGGCGTGGCGGCCAGCAGCAGGAGCACGATCAGTCGCAGGATGCGGGCCATGTCACTCTCCCCAGCGCAGTGCGGCTTCGAAGCCGATATGACGCTCGCGGTGGCCGTCGTAGACCGGCCGCGACCAGCGCACGCCGTACTCGAACACGCGGCCCTGGCCCAGCTGCCATTCGTGCATGTAGGACACCGAAGGGACCAGAGCGCTGCCGAAGCCGTCCTGCCAGTAGTCACCCAGCGAGACCGTCAGGCGGTGCCGGAAGTGGCGCTCGTAGTGCCGCCACAGCTGCTGGTCGATGCGCAGCCCGATCTCGACCATGCGGTCGCGCTTCGGGTTGAAGTAGGGCGCGTCGTCGCGGCTGCCCCGGCTGGTGTAGGCACTGGCCAGGCCGTCGATCAACCAGCGCGGGCGGGTCAGCAGGCGCTGTTCGATGCTGGTGCTGAACAGCTCGCGGTGGTTGCCGTCGTCGTAGCGGAAGCGGCTGGCGCCGAACATCCAGTGGGTCAGCTCGCTGCGCCGGTAGTCGACCTGCGCGCTCACGCTGTCAGCGCTGATGCCCGCCACGCGCGCCTGCATCGAGGCTTCCGGGTCATTGCGTGCGGCCACCAGCCCGGCATGCCAGTAATCGTTGAACTGCCAACCCACGCCGATGCGCAGGCCGGTATCGCCAATGTGGTCGTTGGCGCGCAGTACCGCCGCTTCCGCATCCAGCTGGCCAAAGCGGTAGCGTACGCCCGCGCCCAGCCACAGCGGGTCGATGCGCTGGTCCTGGAAGTCGACCGAGCGCCTGTCGGCGAAGGCGAACAACCGCCAGCGGTCGTCGAGCACCGGTGTCTGCACTTCGATGCCGTAGTGACGGTCGTTGTTGCCCAGCGGCGAGGTGCCGCCACCGCCGGAGCTGCGACCAATGTCGGTCCATGCCTTCAGCTGCCAACCGCGATGCGCCCGCCAGGCCTGGTCCATGCGTTCGACGGCGGGTTGGGTCGGGTAGCGTGCGACAAGATCGTCGTGCAGTGGCCTTGCCAGGTCATCGCGCTGCAGGGCGACGTAGGCCTCCTCCATGCCCAGCCGCGGCTCTATGTCGCGAGGGTCCAGCGCATGTGCCATCTGCTGGCGCTGCAGTGCCATGCGTGGCCATCCGCGCATCATGTACACGCTGCCCAGCGCGCTCTGCAGGCCGCCGTTGCCCGGTGCGATGTCGACCATCGATTCCAGGTCGTGCTGTGCGGTGCGCAGGTCGCCGCTGTAGGCGCGTACCATCGCCAGATTCAGGTCGGCCTCGTAACGTGACCAGTTCGCGTACGGTGACTTGCCGTTGCTCCAGCGCCACGCCGGCTCCTTGTCACGCCAGGCCTGCAGCAGGTCGATCGCCTTTTCCTGCTGCTCGCTCTCAAGGTAGGCATAGGCCAGTTCCGAATGCGAGGCATCGCGTGTCGGGTCGCCGGCCACTGCCGCCTGCAGCACCGGTATGGCTTCTTCCGGATGCAGGGTGCCCATCAGCGAATCGCCGACCGCAGGCAGCACATAGTCGGGCAGGGCATGGCCTTCGGCCTGCAGTGCGCGGGCTTCCTCGCGCACCTGCGCATGGCGGCCCAGCCGGTTGAGCAGGATCAGCCGGTCCATGCGGACGCGAAGCGGCGCCTGCGCGGGCGGGGTGCCCTCGCTGCCCAGGTAGCGCTGCATGCGCGCCAGGGTCGATTCGGCTTCTTCCAGGCGGCTGTCTTCGCTGCTGCTGTAGGCCAGGCTCCAGACCACAAGCTTGGCCAGGTAGTCGCCTTCGATGCGTTGCTTCTGTGCAGCGTCGAACAGTTGCGGGCGCTGCTGGTACAGCTCCCAGGCGCGCCAGGCGTTGCCGATGTCGCCCAGGGTCAGTACGCGCAGCTTGAACAGCAGGTCGTCGTTGGGTTGCTCTTGGCTGGCGCGCTCGATCGCGCCGAGGGCATCCAGCCAGCGGGCCTGGTCGCGGTAGCGGCCGATCTCGGCCAGGGCCGCCTCGCGGTCAGGCGGGGCAGCGCTGCTGGCCCAGGCCAGGGCGGTACAGGCAAGGCCGACGCAGAGCGCCAGCCGGCGGTGGACAACCATTGGGGACCCCCTTGGCTTCCGAACCAGACAACCTGAGAAATGTGACGCACATCACATGCCAGCTTTTGGCGTGGCCGTGGCCCGCGTCACTCCCTTCGTGCATTCCCGTCCAGCAAGGACGGATACAAACCCGGACAGCGACCTGCAATGTCTTGTCTGAAACGAGAGTCCCCCGCACACCGAATGGCGGCCTGGGCGGCGCTGCCGCCCCCATGCCCGATGCCGGCACGCGGCAAGGATGGGCATTCGTGGGCACTATCCGCCCGGAATTGTCA
This sequence comes from Stenotrophomonas sp. YJH_SMC_80, assembly GCF_059372495.1. Lineage (NCBI taxonomy): Bacteria > Pseudomonadati > Pseudomonadota > Gammaproteobacteria > Lysobacterales > Lysobacteraceae > Stenotrophomonas > Stenotrophomonas sp. YJH_SMC_80. The sequence goes on along the minus strand of NZ_JCAFVP010000002.1, from coordinate 388,574 downwards.
GCCCGGTGTCAAAATGCGCAGACGGGCTGACGAGCGGTAGGTAGGGCCGGTTGCGGCTTACCAGAGGTCTTCCAGCTTGCGCGGCTTGCAGGCCACCCAGGAGGCGCACAGCATCAGGGTGGCGCAGCCGAACAGGAAGCTGAACGGGAGCGTCCAGCCGTTGCTGACCGTATGCAGCCAGCCGACCAGGAACGGCCCCAGACAGCTGAAGCTGTAACCCACGCCCTGCATGAAGCCGGACAGTGCCGCCGAGCCGGTGGGGGTGCGCGTGCGCAGGTTGATCAGGGTCAGCGCCAGCGGGAAGGTGGATGGACCGACGCCGAGCAGGCACGCCCACAGCAGGGGGGCCTTCATCGGTGCCAGCAGCAGGCCGGTGAAGGCGATCACGAACGAGAAGAAGCCGATCAGCACCAGCGGGAACGGGTTCTGCATGCGAACTGCCATGGATGGAATGACCAGCGACGGCAGCAGCCCGAGCGCCGAGAACACCGCCACCATCACGCCACCAAAGGCCGGTGTGCCGCCGGCCTCGACCACGATGCGTGGCAGCCAGGTGAACATCGAATAGGTCATCAGCGAAGTCATGCCGAACATCAGCGTCATGCTCCAGCCCAGTGAGGTGCGCCAGACTTTCCCATGCGGCTGTGCGGCCGGGTCGGTGGCATCTGCCTGCGGCTTCGGTGCGCGCCTGGCCAGAACCAGCCACGGCAGTGCGGCAGCCAGTGCCAGCAGTGCCCACATGCCCAGCGACACGCGCCAGCCAGCGGCGTTGGCCATCGGTACCGCGAGCAATGCGGGCAGCATGGTGCCCAGCTGCAGCACGCTGATGTAGAGCGTGCTCATGGTGCCGACCTTGTTGGCGAAGTAGCGCTTTACCAGCGGCGGCACCACCACGTTGCCGATGCCCATGCCGGCCAGTGCCAGCACCGAACCGAGCAGCAGCGTGCCGACGTTGCCGGCACTGGAGCGCAGCAGCAGGCCGGCCATCGCCATCACCATCGCCAGCAGCGTGGTGCGCTCCAGGCCCAGGCGCCGCGCCAGCGCCGGCGTGGCCACACCGAACAGCGCGAACGAGGCGGTCGGCAGCATGCCCAGCACGCCGGTCATGGTGGTGCCGAAGCCGAACTGCTGGCCGAGTACGTCGAGCAGCGGGGTGATCGAGGTGACCGCCGTGCGCAGGTTGACCGCTGCCAGCAGGATCGCGGCAAACGCGAGGACACGACCGTGCAGCAGCGACGGCGAATCGGAAGTGGAGGAACTCATCGGTGGTCCTTGCAGGTGTCGCATGCCGCGGAAATGGCATGCAGCGCCGGCATCGGTCTACGCCGAAGCGGCAGGTGGAGGTGGGGGCTGCTGGCGGGCCGGCAGCGCGGCCATTGTACGTGCGGGCTCCGGCAAGGTCCCGTCATGCGGGCGGCCAGGTGCCTGATACAAAAAAACCCGGAGGACAGTGATGTCTTCCAGGCTTCTTGGTGACCACCGAAGTGGTCGGGGAGACAGGATTCGAACCTGCGACCTCTACGTCCCGAACGTAGCGCTCTACCAGACTGAGCTACACCCCGAAGGGAGCCGCCTATTCTAGCGATTCACCCCGATGGCGGCAAGGGGTGAATGCTGTTTTCTTCACACTGCCGAAGCAGTGCCACTTCAGGGAACAAAAAAGCCTGGACGACTTCACCAGGCTTCAATGCGACCACCGAAGTGGTCGGGGAGACAGGATTCGAACCTGCGACCTCTACGTCCCGAACGTAGCGCTCTACCAGACTGAGCTACACCCCGAAGGAGCCGCCTAAGATACCGTGTGAAGGCCAAGGCGGCAAGGCTTTTTTACAGCTCAGCGACGATTTTCCTTCTCGATGCGGTTCTGCTCGCGGGCTTCGAACCACATGCCGTTGAGGATGGCCACCGTCGAGGCGAGGCCGGCACCGAGAATCCAGGCGAAATACCACATGATCAGTCTCCTTCATTCCGGGTAGGTGCCGACCGTTGGTCGGCACACGTGCAAGCAATCAATACGCGTTCGGGTTGTTGCCCATCTCTTCGGTGGTGGTCTTGCCCTTCAGCACGCGGTACACCCAGGTGGTGTAGGCGAGGATGATCGGCAGGAACACCGCCGTGGCCAGCAGCATGATCCACAGGGTCAGGTGGCTGGACGAGGCGTCCCACACGGTCAGGCTGGAGGTGGGCTGGCTCGAGGACGGCAGCAGGAACGGGAAGATCGCAAAGCCGACGGTCAGGATGATGCCGGCGATGGCGGCCCCGGAGGCGATGAAGGCCAAGCCGCCGCGACGGGCCCGCAGCAGTACCGCACTGGCCAGCAGTCCGGCCAGGCCCAGCAGCGGCGCCAGGATCGTGGCCGGCATGGCGCTGTAGTTGCGCATCCAGCCACCGGCGGCGCCGAGTTCGGCGGTCTTCAGCAGCGGATTGGTGGCGCCGTCGGTGACCACCTGCGAGGTGATCTGGTAACCCGGCAGGCCGAAGGCCACCCAGGCACCGCCCACCGCGAACAGCACGAAGGCGATGATCGCGGCGATGCTGCCGAAACGGGCCGCACGTTCGGCCACCGGGCCGTCGGTCTTCAGCACCAGCATGGCGGCACCGTGGGCGACCAGCATCGACACGCTGAGCAGGCCGGCCAGCAGCGCGAAGGGCATCAGCAGGCCGAAGAACGAGCCGGTGTAGAAGATGCGCATGCTGTCATCGAAGTGGAACGGCACGCCCAGCACCACGTTGCCCACCGCCACGCCCATGATCAGCGCCGGGATGAAGCCACCGATGAACAGCGCCCAGTCCCAGGTGTTGCGCCAGCGCTCGCTGGGCATCTTGCTGCGGAACTTGAAGCCGACCGGTCGCAGGATCAGCGCGAACAGGATCACGAACATCGCCAGGTAGAACCCGGAGAAGCTGACCGCGTAGAGCGGCGGCCATGCGGCGAAGATCGCGCCGCCGCCCAGGATCAGCCACACCTGGTTGCCTTCCCATACCGGACCGATGGTATTGATCACCAGCCGGCGCTCAGCGTCGTTGCGGGCGACGAAGGGCAGCAGGGTGCCCACGCCCAGGTCGAAACCATCCATCACGGCGAAACCGATCAGCAGGATGCCGAGCAGCAGCCACCAGATCACGCGCAGCGTGGTGTAGTCCAGAAGAATGAAATCCATCTTGGTTCTCCTGCCTCAGGCCTGGCCGGCGGCCGGCGCCGAGGCATTGTGGGAAGCATGCGGCTGGGGCGACTGCAGTGACGGCAGCACCTCGTCCGGACCCTTGCGGATCGCCTTGAGCATCAGCTTGATCTCGACCACGATCAGCGCGGTGTAGATGGCAGTGAAGCCGGCCAGGGTCAGCACGATTTCATGCAGGGCCAGCCCCGATGCTGCATAGAAGGTCGGCAGCACGCCATCGACCGCCCACGGCTGGCGACCATACTCGGCCACGAACCAGCCGCACTCGATCGCGATCCACGGTGCCGGCAGCGTCCACAGGGCCAGCTTGAGGAACCAGCGCTTGTCCTGGAAATTGTTGCGGCAGGAGTAGTAGAAGGCCAGGGCGAAGAAAGCGATGAGGTAGAAGCCGAGGCCGGCCATCACGCGGAAGGTCCAGAACAACGGCATCACGCGAGGCACCGTGTCCATCGCCGCCTGCGAGATTTCCTGCGGGGTGGCGTTGAGGATGTCATCGCGATAGCGCTTGAGCAGCAGGCCGTGGCCCAGGTCCTGCCAGTGACGGTCGAACATCTCGCGCGCTTCAACGTCGTTCTTGTTGGCGCGCAGGCGTTCCAATGCACCGTAGGCCAGCTGGCCGCCACGCACGCGGTGTTCGGCGCGCTCGACCAGTTCCAGGATGCCGGGAATCGGCTGGTTCAACGAGCGGGTGGCGATCAGGCCCATCAGGTAGGGGATCTTCACCGCGTAGTCGTTCTGGTGGGTCTCCTGGTTGGGGATGCCGAAGGCGGTGAAGTCGGCCGGTGCACGCTCGGTCTCCCACATCGCTTCGATCGCGGCCAGCTTCATCTTCTGGTGTTCGCTGGCGGCGTAACCGCTCTCGTCACCCAGCACGACCACCGACAGCGATGACAGCAGGCCGAACGCCGCGGCCACCGCAAACGAACGGCGGGCCAGGTCCTTGTGCTTGTTGCGCAGCAGGAACAACGCGCTGATCGCCATCACGAACACCGCACCGGTCACGTAGCCGGCGCTGACGGTGTGCACGAACTTGGCCTGCGCCACCGGGTTGAACACCACCGCCATGAAGTCGACCACTTCCATGCGCATGGTTTCCGGGTTGAACACCGCACCGGTCGGGTTCTGCATCCAGCCATTGGCCACCAGGATCCAGATCGCCGACAGGTTGGTCCCCAGCGCCATCAGCCAGGTCACCATCAGGTGCTTGACCTTGCTCAGGCGGTTCCAGCCGAAGAAGAACAGGCCGACGAAGGTGGCTTCCAGGAAGAACGCCATCAGGCCTTCGATCGCCAGTGGCGCACCGAAGATGTCACCCACGTAGTGGCTGTAGTAGGACCAGTTCATGCCGAACTGGAATTCCATGACGATGCCGGTGGCAACGCCCATGGCGAAGTTGATGCCGAACAGGACGCCCCAGAACAGGGTCATCCTGCGCCAGATCTCCTTGCCGGTCATCACATACACGCTCTCCATGATGGCCACCATGAAGGACAGGCCGAGGGTGAGCGGTACGAATAGGAAGTGGTACATCGCGGTCAGCGCGAATTGCAGCCGCGACAGTTCTACGACTGTCTGATCAATCATGGCCTGGCTACCTCGTTGGATAGTGCCGTTGCAGGTGGCGGGAAGGGTGGTCTACGACGTGAATGATGTGACCGACTACTTCAAACAGCCTTGATCCAGATCAATGTATGAACAGGTGCCCCGGTTGATCGTATGCCAACCTGATGAAGACTGCGACCGCCGGCCGCAGGGGCGGGCTATTGCCTGCGCCTACAATGCCGTGTCTCCCCCGTTGCCCGTGAAGACCTCTTGAGCGCTGCCGAAACGACCCCTGACGGCCTGTCCCCGGAAGCTGAAACCGCCCGCCAGCGGCGTGTGCGCACGGCCTGGCTGGCCGACCTGGCACGCTCCGCCCGGGGCCGCCAGCGCCTGGCCGCGCTGTGCATCAGCCTGTCCGGCGCACTGTTGATCGGCCAGGCTGCCGCCATCGCCTGGCTGGTGCAGCAGGTGCTGGTGGAGCGCGTGCCGCTGGCCTCTGGCCTGCCGGTGCTGGCGGGATTGGCGGTGATCCTGGTGCTGCGCACCCTGCTGGGCAGCGCCACCCAGGCCGCCGCCGGTGACGTGGCCGACGCCGCGCGCCTGGCATTGCGCGAACGCGTGTTCGCACGCCTGCTGGGCCACGGCCCACTGTGGCTGCGGCAGCGCCGCACCGGCGAACTGGGCGAACTGATGCTGCATCACGGTGATGCGATCGAGAGCTATTACAGCGGCTTCCTGCCGGTGCGCACTGAAGTGGTGGTGGTGCCGCTGCTGATCCTGGCCGCGGTGGCCTGGGTGGACTGGGTGGTGGCGCTGATCCTGCTGTTCACCGCGCCACTGGTGCCGTTTTTCATGATGCTGGTGGGCTGGGGCGCCGAAGCGGCCGGCCGTGCGCAGCTGGGTGAGCTGGCACGCATGAGCGGCCATTTCGCCGACCGCATCAAGGGCCTGGGCCTGCTACGCCTGTATGGCCGCGGTGACGCCGAGCTGGAGGGTATCGAGGCTGCCGCTGAAGGCGTGCGCGTGCGCACGCTGAAGGTGCTGCGGATTGCCTTCCTGTCGTCCACGGTGCTGGAATTCTTCGCCTCGGTGAGCGTGGCGATGGTGGCGCTGTACCTGGGCCTGAGCTATCTGGGCATGATGTCGCTGCATGCAGCGGTGCCGACGCTGGGTGCGGGGCTGTTCTGCCTGCTGCTGGCACCGGAATTCTATGCGCCGCTGCGACGGCTGGCCGCGCACTACCATGATCGCGCCAATGCACTGGCCGCCGCCGCCGAAGTGGAGCGCCTGCTGCAGTCGCTGCCCGATGAGCAGGGCCTGGTCGAGAACGAGGTTGCACCGCTGGCGGTGGAGCCGGCCGAGGCCGCGTTGCCGCCGCTGCAGGCACAAGGGCTGGTGCTGCGCCCGCTGGGCGCGCCGCAGGATGTGCTGCGGGATCTGGACCTGCGGCTGGAGCCGGGCCAGCGCCTGGCCCTGGTTGGTCCCAGCGGTTCCGGTAAAAGCACCCTGCTGGAAGCGCTGGCCGGCTGGCTGCCGCCGCGCGCCGGCAAGCTGCAGCTGCGTCCCGGTGTGCAGGTGGCCTATGCCAGCCAGCGCCCCTACCTGTTCCACGGCAGCATCGCCGACAACCTGCGGCTGGCCGATCCGGGTGCCAGCGATGCGCGTCTTCGTGCGGTGGCCGAGGCCGCGCAGGTGCTGCAGTTCGCACAGCGCCTGCCACAGGGCCTGGACACGGTGATCGGCGAACGTGGCTTCGGCCTGTCCGGCGGCGAAGCCCGTCGTATCGGCCTGGCCCGGTTGTTGCTGCGCGACCCGCAGGTCCTGTTGCTGGACGAACCCACCGCGTTTCTCGACGCCGATACCGAGGCCGCACTGCTGCGCAGCCTGGCTGCCTATGCGCGGGGCCGCAGTGTGGTGGTCGCCACCCACAGCCCGGCGGTGATCGCCTGGGCCGACCGCTGCCTGCTGCTGCCGGAAGGGCGCCTGGTCGAACCGGCACAGGCGGTGCGCGCATGAGCCGTTCGCCTGATTCGCTGCGCGCGGTGTTCCTGCGCCATCGGCCGCGCCTGCTGCTGACCGTGCTGCTGCTGTGGACCACCATGCTGGCCGGCACCGCATTGCTTGGCCTGTCCGGTGGCTTCCTCACCGCCGCCGCGTTGGCTGGCGCGGCCGGCCTCGGCCAAGGCTTCAACTTCTTCTCACCGTCCGCGGGTATACGCGGGCTGACGATGGCGCGCATCGTGTCGCGCTATTTCGAGAAGCTGGTCGGCCACGACGCCACGCTGCGCATCGCCCGCGACCTGCGCGTGTGGTTCTTCCGCCGCGCGTTGCCGCTGGCACCCGCACGATTGGGGGCTACGCGCACCGGCGACCTTCTGGCGCGCCTGCTCGGCGACATCGGTGAAGTGGACGGCCTGCTGGTGCGTGCGATCGGGCCGCTGGTGGCGTTGGGCGGATTGTCGCTGGTCGCGATCGTTTCGGCGGCACTGATCCTGCCGTCGGCTGCGGTGCTGCTGGCGGTGCTGGCGCTGCTGATCGCCTTCGGCGTGCCGTGGCTGGGCGTGCGTGGCCATGACGACGAAGAGGCCGACCGTGCCGCGCATCGTGCCGCATTGCGCACCGCGGCCTTTGAAGGGTTGGAAGGTGCGGGTGACCTGGCCGCGCTGCATGCCGATGCAGCGTGGCAGCTGAGGGTACGCGTAGCTGCCAAGCAGCTGGCATCGCGTGACCGCCGCCGCCGCTGGCGCCTGATCGCGGCCTCGACCCTGCACGGCCTGGTGGCGGGGCTGGGCCTGGTGGCGATGCTGGCGTTGGCCCTGCACGCGGCCGAGCAGCAGCGCATCGCACCGGAAATGGCCGCAGGTTTGGTGTTCCTGACCGTGGCGTTGGTCGAGCTGTGGGCCGGCATGGGCCTGGCCTGGCAGTCGCTGCAGTCCGGGCGCATTGCCGCCGATCGCCTGCAGGCGATCGTCGAGCAAGCGCCGACGGTGGACGATCCGCAGGCGCCACAGGTGGTGCCGCCGGCTGCGCGCGTGCATTGGGATGACGTGCATTTCCAGTGGCCAGGCGGCGCGCGGCCGGTGTTGTCCGGCCTGCAGCTGACCCTGGCGCCAAGCGAACGCATCGCGATTCGCGGCGACAGCGGCAGTGGGAAGACCACGCTGTCGAGCCTGCTGCTGCGGCTGTGGGATCCGCAGCAGGGACGGCTGACCTACGGTGGCCGCGACCTGCGTGATTTCGCCCAGGCCGACTGGCACCGGCAACTGGCGTGGCTGCCGCAGAACGCGCCGGTGTTTGCCGGCAGCGTGGCCGAGAACCTGCGGTTGGGTGATCCCGATGCCAGCGACGCCGCCTTGTGGGCGGTGCTGCGCCGCGTGCGCCTGGGCGAATGGGCCGAGCGCAACGGCGGCCTGCAGGCCTGGGTGGGCGAGAACGGCGCGACGATGTCGGCCGGGCAGGCGCGGCGGTTGGCGTTGGCCCGTGCACTGCTGCGCAATGCGCCGATCCTGCTGCTGGACGAACCGACCGAAGGCCTCGACGTGGATACCGCACGTGCGTTGCTGCAGGACCTTTCCGGTTTGCTGGACGGGCGCAGCCTGTTGATGATCACCCACGACGACCTGCCCGAAGGCGTGGTCGATGCGCAGTACCGGTTGCGCGACGGGGCTCTGGTCCGCGAAGCGTGAACCGGTAGTGCCGGCCGCTGGCCGGCAACCTCATGGCGCTTGATGCGGACACGGAATTGCCGGCCAGCGGCCGGCACTACCGATTGCGAGGGTTACCGCGAGAACTCGCGCAGCATCACCGCGATCGAGGCCACGTTGGCCAGCACGCACAACCAGAACACCCACTGGAATGCGGCCTTGCGGTGCTTGTGTCGGAACAGCGCCTGGCCCAGCAGCGCGCCCGGCCAGCCACCGGCAAAGGCCAGCAGTTGCAGGGTGCGTTCGGGAATGCGCCATTGCTTTCGCTGCGCCGCGCGCTTGTCCTGGCCGTACAGCGCGAACGAAACCGCGCTGGCCAGCATGCACCAACCGCCCAGCCACAGCGGCAGCACACCGCTGACCATCAGCGCGATCAACGCGCCGAACGCGGCGAGCGCCAGGTTGCGCCGCCAAGCCACTACAGCGCGTCGAGGAAGCCGCGCACGGCGGGGCCGAAACGATCGAAGTCGACCAGGAAGGCGTCGTGACCCTGCGGTGACTCCAATCCGATGAAATGGGCGTCAGCGCCTCCGGCACGCAGGCCATCGGCGACCTGCTGCTGCTGCTGCACCGGGAACAGGATGTCGGTGTTGGCGCCGATGGCCAGCGCCTTCTCCACCCGGATCTTCGCCAGCCCGGCCAGCACATCGCCATCGGCGTACTCGGCCAGGTCGAACCAGTCCATCGAGCGGCTCAGGTACAGATAGCAGTTGGGGTCGAAGAAACGCACGAAGCGCCGTGCGTGGCCTTCCAGGTAACTTTCCACCTGGAATTCGAGGCCGAACGGATCGTCGTCGGTCTGGTCCGAATCCAGCCGCACGCGGCCAAAGCGGCCATCCCATTCCAGTGCCGAACGGTAGGTGATCACGCCCAGCTTGCGCGCCATGCGCATGCCGGACTCGGGATACGCGTCGTCGTCGTAGTGGCCACCATTCCAGCGTGGATCAAGGCGGATCGCTTCGCGCTGCAGCGAGCGGATCGCGATGGAGAACGGCAGCGCCTGCGCACTGCCGGAAATGTTGACGTGGCTGCGCGCGATGCCCGGGTGCAGCATCAGCACGGCCAGCGCGGTCATGCCGCCCATCGAATTGCCGACCACGCAGGCCAGCTGTTCGATGCCCAGGGCGCGCACGACTTCGATCGCGGCGCGCGCGCCGTCTTCGATCGACAGCTCGGGGAAGTCGAGACGATACGGTTGGCCGGTGGCCGGGTTGAGCGAGGCCGGACCGGTCGAGCCCTTGCAGCTGCCCAGCGAGTTCACGCAGACCACGAACCAGCGGTCGGTATCGATCGCCTTGCCGGGTCCGACCATGCCTTCCCACCAGCCCGCTGCCGGGTTGGCGTCGTTGGCTGCCGCATGTGCATCCGGCGAGAGGCCGGTCACGATCAGGATCGCGTTGCTGGCGTCGGCCGCCAGTGTTCCCCAGGTTTCATAGGCCACCCGCGCGCCGTGCAGGGCGCCGCCGCGCTTGAACGGGAAGGGCGAGGGCAGGGCGTGGAAGCGGGTGCCGGGCGGGATGAATTCGGTCATGCAGGCATTCTAGCGGGGCCGCATGTGGAGCTGGCGACACGCTGGTTTCCATCGGCGATGCAGGTAGTGCCGGCCGCTGGCCGGCAACCTCATGAATCCTGATGCGCCTGCGTGGTTGCCGGCCAGCGGCCGGCACTACCGCGGCGCGCTACGGGAAGCGCAGCTCCACAACACCGTCGTGGGGCAGGCTCACCTTCACCGGTACGCTCTGCAGGTCATCCTCGCTGCGGTTGGCGCTGCCGGTGCGCGAGATGCGTGCCAGCACTTCCACTTCGCGATGGGCCGACAGCGGTGCGGTTGGCATCGGGCTGTCAGCGTCACCCAGCCCGACCGTGGCCGGGAATCCGGCCAAGGGCAGCTTGCGTGCGGCCACCGGCATCGGCGGTCCACCCACGGCGCGGGCCAGCACGAATACCTGGGTGCTGGCCGGCCACTCGGTGCCCTTCAACGCAGGCAACTGCACGCGCACCTGCAACAGCGCCGGTGGCGCCGCAACGGCTGCATCGGACGGCTGACCGGCGGCTTCACGGGCGATGGCGATCTGCGCCTGCAGCGCCTGCGCGGCGCCGGGCTCAAGCCGTGGCAGCAGGCCGCTCCACACATCTGCGGCCTCGGCATTCTTTCCGCGCTGGCGCAGGGCGATACCCAGCAGCCAGCTGGCACGCTCGGCATCGGGCGCCAGCGCACGCGCCTGCTGCAGCCAGGCCATCGCCGTGTCATCGAACTGCTTGCCGGCATCGGCCTGCGCACGTGCCTGCGCCGCTTCCACCAGCACGCCGGGGTCTTCCGGGGCGAGAGTGGCGGCCCGCGCGAACGCGTCCGCCGCGGCTGCGGCATTGCCCAGTTCGGCTTGCGACCGGCCCAGCAGCGCCCAGCCATCGGCCCGCTGTGGGTCACGCTTCAGTGCATCCTGCAGGGCCTGCACGCCATCGCGCAGGGTGGCTACCGAAGGCGTCGGTTGCACCTGTGCTGCACGCGGATCACCGACCAGCAGATACAGGCAGGCACCGGCCACGCCCAGTGCGAACACGCCGACCACGAAACCGCGGCGGCCAGAGTGGCGCAGCGGCCACAGCACCAGCACTGCCATCAACGCAGCAACCAGACCGGCCAGCACCGGCAGCCAATGGCTCACCAGCCGTCTCCTTCATCGGCCTTGCCGGCCGCTGCGGCGCCAACCGTGCGGCCACGGCGGCGGACGATGCCGAGCACCACCAGAGCACCCGCACCGAGCATCAGCAGGGGGCCGCCCCAGAGCAGCCAGGTGCCCGGCTGCAACGGTGGCTGATAGAGCACGAACTCACCGTAGCGCGCGACCAGGAACTGCTTGATCTGCGCGTCGTCGTGGCCCTGCTGCATCAGCTGCAGCACCTCGCGGCGCAGGTCCTGCGCGATCTGCGCGTTGGAATCGGCCAGCGACTGGTTCTGGCACTGCACGCAGCGCAGCTGCGCGGCCAGGTCGTGGAAGCGGCGTTCTTCGGCGCCATCGCGGAACTGCAGCGGCTGCGGATCATGCAGCGGCTGCTGTGCCAGCGCGGCCAGCGGCGGCATCAGGAGCAGCAGCGCCAGCAGCCAGCGCATGGGCTCAGGGCGCCGTGTGCAGCGTGCTGCCGGCATTGCCCTGGGCCTTCTCGATCTTCTCCAGCGCCGGGATCAGCTTCTCGTCGACCACGCGCTGGGTCATCGCACCGCTGTACTTCCAGCGCACGATGCCGCTGCCGTCGACAAGGAAGGTTTCCGGTGCGGCGGTCACGCCCCAGTCGATCGCGGTGCGGCCTTCCACGTCGCTGAGCACGACCATGAACGGGTTGCCCAGCTGTTCCAGCCAATGCAGGGCATCGGTCGGTTCATCCTTCCAGTTGTAGCCGATCACGCGCACGCGCTTGCTCTCGGCGAAACGGGTCAGCACCGGGTGTTCCTCGCGGCAGGCCGCGCACCAGCTGCCCCACACGTTCAACAGGTACGGCGCGCCACGCAGTTCGTCGCTGTGCACGATCATTTCCGGGTCGTGCAGCACCGGCAGCGCGAACGCTGGCGCCGGCTTGTCGATCAGCGCCGATGGCAGCACGTCGCGCTGCGGATCACCCGATTTCATAACCCCGTAGATCATCAGCCCGAGCAGGCCGAAGAAGAACAGCACGCCGATCACGATGGCTACCGGCGGCAGCGGGCGGGAGGGGCGCGGGGCGGGGGACTCGGACATGGAAACTCCTACGGACGACGGAAACGGCGGTCGGCGGCGGTGATGAATCCGCCCAGGGCCATCAGCAGCGCGCCCAGCCAGATCCAGCGCACGAACGGCTTGATGTGCACCCGTACCGCCCATGCATTGTTGCCCAGCGGCTCGCCCAATGCTACGTAGACATCGCCGTCGAAGCGTGCATCGATGCCGGCCTCGGTCATCACCTGGCCGCCGCTGGCGTACTGGCGCTTCTCCGGGTGCAGCAGGGCCAGTTCGCGGCCTTCGCGGAACACCCGCAGGTGACCGCGGTCGGCGATGAAATTGGGGCCTTCGCGATGGTCCACGCCCTCGAAGCGCACTTCGTAGCGACCGATCACCAGCTGCTGGCCCGGGGCCAGCGCCACTTCGCGCTGCACGTTCAAGGCTTCCACCAGCAGCGCGCCGGCCAGGAACACGGCGATGCCGGCGTGGGCAACGATCATGCCGAGCATTTCGGCGGTGAAGCGGCCGTTGCCGCGCAGTCGCTGCCAGACGAAGCGTGCGGTACCGAGTGCGACCCAGGCCGCAGCGGCCACGCCGATGCCGGCCTTCCAGCCGTTCTGCGGCGCCTGCCACCAGGCCAGCGCGCCCAGCAGCAGCGCCAGGCCCAGCCACGGTGCCAGCAGCGCGAAGGCGCGCGAGGGCTGGTCACGCTGCCATTTCACCAGCGGGCCGAACGGCAGCAGCAGGATCATTGGCGCCATCAGCAGCAGGAACAGGCTGCCGAAGTAGGGCGGGCCGACCGAGATCTTGCCCAGCGACAGCGCATCGGCCAGCAACGGATACAGCGTGCCGAGCAGCACCATCGCGCAGGCCGTGGCCAGCAGCAGGTTGTTGGCCAGCAGCAGGGTCTCGCGCGAGGTGGCAGTGAAGCCACGGCGCGGGTCGTCGGCGTCCACGCTCAGCTGGCTGGCGCGCAGCGCGTACAGCAGCAGGCTGCCACCGACCAGCACCGACAGGAACACCAGGATGAACAGGCCACGCGAGGGATCGGCGGCGAACGAATGCACGCTGGTCAGCACACCGGAGCGGACCAGGAAGGTGCCCAGCAGCGACAGCGCGAAGGCCGCGATCGCCAGCAGCAGGGTCCAACTGCCGAACGTGCCGCGCTTTTCAGTGACGGCCTGCGAATGGATCAGTGCCGCACCGACCAGCCATGGCATGAAGCTGGCGTTCTCCACCGGGTCCCAGAACCACCAGCCACCCCAGCCCAGCTCGTAGTAGGCCCACCAGCTGCCCAGCGCGATGCCCAGGGTCAGGAAGCCCCACGCGACGTTCGTCCACGGCCGCGTCCAGCGCAGCCAGCGCGCATCCACGCGACCTTCCAGCAGCGCCGCCACCGCGAATGCGAACGGAACGGCGAAACCCACGTAACCGATGTACAGCATCGGTGGATGGATGATCAGCCCCGGGTCCTGCAGCAGTGGGTTGAGATCGCGCCCTTCCAGCGGCGCCGGGTTCAGGCGCAGGAACGGGTTGGAAGTGAAGATCAGGAAGGCGAGGAAGCCGACGCTGACGATGCCCATCACCGCCAGTACGCGCGCCTGCACCGGTGCCGGCAGGTGCCGGGAGAACAGCGCCACCGCGCCGGTCCACAATGCCAGCACCAGCGCCCACATCAGCAGTGAGCCTTCATGCGCGCCCCAGACCGCCGAATAGCGGTAGATCATCGGCAGCAGCGAATTGGAGTTCTCGGCCACGTAGCGCACTGAGAAATCCTGCTGCACGAATGCGGCGGTCAGCACCGCGAACGCGCCGGCAAGCAGCAGCAGCTGCGCGAACGCGGCTGGCCGTGCGACCGCCATCCATGCCGTGTTGTTGCGATGTGCGCCGACCAGCGGCAGGCCGGCCTGCAGCAGCGAGGCCAGCAATGCGCACATCAGCAGGATCTGACCCAGTTCGGGCAGCACTCAGCGCACCTCGGGGGCCGTCACCGGCACATCGTGCTTGCGGTGGGCATCGCCCATCTTGTCGGCCACTTCCTTCGGCACGTACTTCTCATCGTGCTTGGCCAGCACTTCGTCGGCGACGAAGGTGCCGCCCTGCAGGCGGCCGCTGGCGACCACCGCCGTGCCTTCGGCGAACATGTCCGGCAGGATCCGCGAGGTGGTCACTGCCAGCTGCGCGTCGCCGTCGGTCACTTCAAAACGTGCTTCCAGCGAGCCGACCGGCCGATTGAAAGAGCCCTTCACCACCATGCCGCCCAAGCGGAAGCGCGACTGCGCATCGACATCACCGCGCAGCACTTCCGAAGGCGTGTACAGGTAGGCGATGTTGCGCTCCAGTGCCATCGCCACCAGCGCAGTGGCCAGGCCGGAGGCGAGCAGGGCCAGCAGCACCCATGCCAAGCGGCGACGCTGTACCGGGGTCATCGTTCCAGCTCCGTCGACAGCGGCACAGCTGCGTCCTGCCTGCCGGCGCGGGTCTGCTGCCGCTGCTGGCGGGCCAGTGCCAGCCGGCGTGCCACGCGCAGGCGCAGCCACGAACCGATGGCGTCGGCGCCGAGCACCAGCACGAACACGGCGTAGGCGCCGATCACATAGGGAAGGTGGGTCATGGCTGGGCCTCCCGGACCGGGCGTTCGGCACCGACGCGTCCACCGACCCAGGCCTTGCCGGCCTCGCGGTCGAGATTGTCGGCGCGCGCCTTGGCCAGCACCGAACCGGCGAACCAGAACTTGGTGCCGATCACCATCCACCACAGCGGCGCGATCATCGCGCTGCTGATCGCCGATTCACCGAACACGTTGATCGACTGGCGCTGATGCAGGCCGCCCCACCAGTCCACCGAATAGCGGATCACCGGCAGCAGGCTGACGCCGACGATGGCCAGCAGTCCCGCCGCACGTGCGGCGCTGCGGCGGTCCTCGATGGCGTGGTAGAGGCCGATCACGCCCAGGTACAGGAACAGCAGCACCAGCTCGCTGGTCATGCGCGGGTCCCAGTCCCACCAGGTGCCCCAGGTACCCTTGCCCCAGATGCTGCCGGTCAGCAGGGTGATCAGGGTGAAACCGGCGCCCATCGGCGCGCAGGCCATGGCCAGGATCTCGCAGACCTTGATCCGCCAGATCAGCGCGATGGCGGCATACAGCGCCATCAGCGCGAATACGAACAGGCTCATCCAGGCACTGGGCACGTGGATGTAAAGGATGCGGAAGCTGTCCAGCTGCTTGGCTTCCGGCGGCACCACCAGCAGCGCCTGCCACATGCCGACCAGCAGCACCGGCATCGCCGCGAGGTAGAACACCCGCGACCAGCGGGCAGCGAAACGGTCGAACGTGGGAGGCGAACCGAGTTGGTGGAACCAGCGGACAATCGGATTCATGCGTGGCGGCTATCCAGCAGGGGTGGATTGGCTCTCAGCTCGGTCAACTCAGAGAAATACGTATTGCAGCGGCAGTGGCCAGCGGAGCCAGCACCAGCGCGAGCAGCAGGCCAGCGCCCAGCATCAGCAGCGCACCGACCGGATCCTGCCCGCGTCCGGCTGCCGCCAGGCTGCCGGCGCCGAACACAAGCACCGGCACGTACAGCGGCAGCGACAGCAGCGCCACGAGAATACCAGAGCGTCGGATGCCAACGGTCAGTGCGGCGACCACGCCACCGATCAGGCTCAGCAACGGCGTTCCCAGCAGCAACGATGCCAGCAACATCGGCAGCTGGTCATGCGGCAGATGCAGCATTTCGGCCAACAGCGGGCTGACCACGATCAGCGGCAGCGCAGTGGTCGCCCAGTGCAGGAGCACGCGCACCAGCACCAGCCAGGCCAGCGGCACCGGTGCCAGCAGCCACTGTTCCAGCGAGCCATCTTCAGCGTCGGAACGGAACAGTGAATCCAGCGACAGCTGGCCCGCCAGCAGCACAGCAAGCCACAGCACCGCGCCGGCGGTGGCGGCCAGCAGCTGTGGTTCGCGGCCTTGGGCCAGCGCGAACAGCACCACTACCAGCACCGCGAACAGCAGGGGTTGCAGCGCATCGCCGCGGCGGCGCCAGAGCAGGCGCAGGTCGCGCTTGAGCAGGGCGCCTGCGGTCTGCCACAGGCCTGGCTCGGTACCCGGCGCGATCATGCGGCACCGCCGAGGTCGAGCTGGCGGGTACGCACCGGCGGTGCGGCATAGGCGCCATGGGTGGTGACCAGCGCAGCGCCGCCGGCACGCAGGTGCGCCGAGATCATGCGGTTGACCAGGGTGATGCCCTCCAGGTCGAGGTTGGCATAGGGCTCGTCCAGCAGCCACAGCGGCGCCGGCGACAGCCAGATGCGTGCCAGTGCCAGCCGCCGCTTCTGCCCGGCGGACAGATGCCGAACGAGAGTGTCCTCATAACCGGCCAGGCCCACGATGGCCAGCGCGTTGCCGGGCATCTGCCGCGCACGCCGTCCATGCAGGCCGCACAGGAAGTGCAGGTTCTCCAGCGTGTCCAGGTCTGGCTTCAGGGCCGGCAGATGGCTGAGGTAGGCCACGTAGCGTGCACGTTCGGCATTGCTCGCCGGCTTGCCGTCGATCCGCACCTGGCCGGCGCCGGGCCGGGCCAGGCCGGCCAGCACGCGCAGCAGGGTGGTCTTGCCGGCGCCATTGCCGCCCTGCACCAGCAGGGCTTCGCCGGCGTCCACATGGAAGTCCAGCGGGCCGAACACCGGCTCGTCATTGCGGGAGAAGCTCAGGCCGCTGGCGGCCAGCAATGCAGGGGTGTTCAAGGGGCAGGGGTCTTCATGCCGGAGTGCGATGGCAATTGTAGCGGTGAATGCCGATGGTAGTGCCGGCCGCTGGCCGGCAGATGCGACCCGGCGTCGCAGATCGTCCCAGGGGGGCCGGCCAGCGGCCGGCACTACCGACGCGCGGATTGCGTAAACTCGCAGGCCTGTTCCCCCACAGCCCAGGCCGATGCAACCGAACACCAAGCTGCCCAAGGTCGGTACCACGATCTTCACCGTGATGTCCCAGCTCGCCGCCGAACACGGCGCAGTCAACCTGGGCCAGGGTTTTCCGGACTTTTCGGCGCCGCAGCGCCTGATCGACGAGACCGCCAGGGCGATGGCCGCCGGGCTGAACCAGTACCCGCCGATGACCGGCGTGGCGCCGCTGCGCCAGGCCATCGCGCAGAAGGCGCTGGACTGCTACGGCGCGCAGGTCGATGCGGACAGCGAGATCACCGTCACCAGTGGCGGTACCGAGGCCATCTTCAACGCCATCCACGCCGTGGTGCGTGCCGGCGAGGAAGTGATCGTGCTCGACCCGGCGTATGACTGCTATGAACCGGCGATCGACCTGGCCGGTGCCAAGGCCGTGCATGTGTCGCTGGATCCGCAGACCTTCGCGGTCGACTGGGACCGCGTGCGTGCGGCGATCACCCCGCGCACCCGCATGCTGATCGTCAACACCCCGCACAACCCGTCCGGCGCGATGCTGTCGGCGCAGGACATGCAGGCACTGGCCGAGCTGCTGCGTGGCACGCAGATCTACCTGATCTCAGATGAGGTGTACGAACACATCATCTACGACGGCCGCCGCCATGAATCGGCGCTGCGCTACCCGGAACTGCGCGAGCGCGCGTTCGTGATCTCTAGCTTCGGCAAGACCTATCACTGCACCGGCTGGAAGATCGGCTATGCGATCGCACCACCGGCACTGACCGCCGAGTTCCGCAAGGTGCACCAGTACAACACCTTCACCAGCTTCGGCCCGGCGCAGTACGGCTTCGCCGCGATGATCCGCGACGAACCCGAACACCACCTGGAGCTGGGCGCGTTCTACCAGGCCAAGCGCGACCGTTTCCGCGAGCAGCTGGCCGGCACCCGCCTGAAGGCGCTGCCGGTCCCCGGCGGCTACTTCCAGCTGGTCGACTACTCGGCCATCAGCGACCTGCCGGACCATGAGTTCGTGAAGTGGCTGACCATCGAGAAGGGCGTGACCGCGATCCCGCTGTCGCCGTTCTACGAAAACCCGCCGGCCGGCCAGCGCCTGGTGCGCCTGTGCTTTGCCAAGAATGAAGCAACGATGGACGCGGCGATCGAACGCCTGCGCCTGCTCTGAGCGGAGGCGTGAACATGCAGGACCTGCGCATTTCCCTCGTCCAGGGCGACACCCGCTGGCACGATCCGGCCGGCAACCGCGCCTACTACGGCGCGCTGCTGGCACCGCTGGCCGGCACCACCGACCTGGTGATCCTGCCGGAGACCTTCACCAGTGGTTTCTCCAACGACGCCATTGCCCAGGCCGAAGGCATGGACGGCCCGACCGTGGCCTGGGTGCGCGAACAGGCCAGAACCTTGAACGCGGCGGTGATCGGCAGCGTGCAGCTGCGCGACGGCGAGGGCGTCTACAACCGCCTGCTGTTCGCCACGCCCGATGGCGACCTGCAGTACTACGACAAGCGCCACCTGTTCCGCTACGGCGGCGAGCACGAGCGCTATGCCGCCGGTCGCGACCGCCTGAGCGTGGAATGGAAGGGCTGGCGGATCAATCCGCAGGTCTGCTACGACCTGCGTTTCCCGGTGTTCTGCCGCAACCGCTATAACGTGGAGCGTCCGCAGCAGCTGGATTTCGACCTGCAGATCTTCGTCGCCAACTGGCCGTCGGCGCGCGCCTATGCGTGGAAGACGCTGCTGCGTGCGCGGGCGATCGAGAACCTGTGCTTCGTGGCGGCGGTGAACCGTGTCGGCGTCGATGGCAACCAGCTGCACTACGCAGGCGACAGCGCGGTGCTGGATTTCCTCGGCCAGCCGCAGGTGGAGATCCGCGAGCGCGAACAGGTGGTCACCACCACCATCTCGGCCGAGGCGCTGGCCGCACACCGCGCGCGTTTCCCGGCGATGCTCGATGCCGATGCCTTCCACCTGGACGAACAGGCCTGTGCACCGGCCTGAACACTGCTGCACCAGCGCGTGCGCCTGCATCCAACGTGCACGCGCGCGCTGCTAGATTCGCCGGCAGTCCGACCGAACTGGAAGTCCTGCCATGAACAAGCCCTTCGCCCTGCTGCTTGCCCTGTCTGCCGCATCGCTGGCCCCGGCCGCGCACGCCGCTGGCAACCTCGACTGCGAGCTGCGCTACAACCTCTCTGGCTGGTCGCTGATCTACAAGACTGCATCCGGCAATGGCACGGTCACCTGCAGCAATGGCGCCAGCATGCCGGTGCGCATCCAGATGAAGGGCGGCGGCCTGACCGTGGGCAAGTCGAAGATCACCAACGGACGTGGCAGCTTCACCGGCGCAGTCAGCGTCAACGAGCTGCTGGGTACTTACGCCTCGGTCGGCGCGCATGCCGGTGCGGTGAAGTCCAGCAACGCGCAGGTGATGACCAAGGGCGACATCTCGCTGGCCCTGTCCGGTACCGGCAAGGGCTGGGATCTGGGCGTGGACGGCACCGCGTT
This sequence comes from Stenotrophomonas sp. YJH_SMC_80, assembly GCF_059372495.1. Lineage (NCBI taxonomy): Bacteria > Pseudomonadati > Pseudomonadota > Gammaproteobacteria > Lysobacterales > Lysobacteraceae > Stenotrophomonas > Stenotrophomonas sp. YJH_SMC_80. The sequence goes on along the minus strand of NZ_JCAFVP010000002.1, from coordinate 369,029 downwards.
CACCCTCAGCCGGCGCTGAGGCGCGACGGCGCGGCAGTTCCCCAGCTGATGCGGATGTAGTGCTGTTCGGAATCGCTCAACAACCGTTCGACACCGAAACCATTCTTCAGCAGCTGTGCGACCACGTCTTCGACGAGCTGCTCGCTGGCCATCACCTGGCTGAAGCCGAACACGATGTAGCGGCGGCCATTTTCCGAGCCGATCTGGATGGCGTTGTCGAGATCGCGGTAGAACAGTTCGATCGGGCGCTTGGCGGCATCGACGTTGGCGCGGGCCTGTTCGGCGGTGATGGTGATCATGGGCATCTGCCTTGTGTGGGAGCGCGCGCACGATAGCCAGCAACCGGATGTGAATTCCGGGCGTGGTGCACAACACCTCGTGTTTGCAGCAATTCCTAACCCGGGGTGTGAACATTGGGACAGGCACGAAATGTGCTGCGCGATGGTGGGCATCCTGCATCGACGTGAAGTCATCAGGAAGGGATGAGTGGCAGCCCCAGCGCAGGCGTGCAACGCCCCCGCCCACAAGGGATCCCGCCGTGATCCGGGGGCTGTGTGCGCGCAGCGATTAACGTTTCCTTGATCCCGCAGTAACCCTGCAGTGAATAACAGGGACATCCCAGCGATTCTGCTGGGGATCATAGGAGACGCTGAATGGAGTTCAGAACGTCCGTGCTGCTCGTGGCCCTCATCGCCGCGCCCGCCATCGCCCACGCCGAAGTCTGCCTGTCCGACAGCGGAATCGTCGTGTCCTGTCCAAGGCTGTTGCCGCATCCCGTGACGTCCCGGTTCGAGATTGGGACCTTGCCGCGTGTGGCGGGCTCGCCCTCGGAAATCTACATCACAGGGGGCGGCCAGGTGGATGGAACGAGTAATTTCTCGGTGTATGCCAATGGCCAGTTCCTGTGCCGTACCAATGACAATCTCGACGGTGGCAACACCACGCCGATCCGACATTGCACCGCGACCATCGCAACGCCTGGAACCTACGTGATCTCGGCGTCGCGCAACAATGCCGGCAACTTCCTGGCGCCGATGGACGAAGTGATCAACGTCCAGTAGTCGGTTGCCCGCTGATCCTGGCCCCGGGGCAGGGACCCGGGGTCCCCATGGCCGCAGGAGCGGTTTCTTCACCGAGGCGCTGCACGTCCCGGGCTTTCGCCGTCAATTGACCGACCCCGCTTCAGCCAGAGCGCCAGCAGGCCACACGCGATAACGGTCGGTGCCAGCATCTGCACTGCACCGACCAGCGCCATTGCCGCACCGATCAACAGGTAGTAGAGCAGGCCGAACAGCGCGCCTGCGCTGCCGAGACAGTGTGGATAGCCGCGCAGGGCCTGGCCGAGCACATTGGGAATGGCAAGGCCGAAGCCCGTCACCACCGGCACCATCGCCGCGATCAGGGCAGGGTGATCATGCAGCAGCGCGGCCAGCAGGCCTCCCGTCAGGACCAGTCCTGCAGCGATGCGGATGCGCGTGGTTGCGGCAACGCCTGCACGCAGCAGGCGGCCATTGCCCCACGCGCCCAGTGCCGAGCCCAGTGCCAGCACCGCGCCGCTGGCGCCGAACCAGGTGGCTGGCCAGTCCAGGCGCGCAAACACGAAGGGGCCGAGCACATACCAGCTGTACATTGCCACGTTGAAGGCCATCACCAGCAACGCGTGTGACCAGATCCAGCGATCGCGCAGCAGTTCCCGCAGCAACGGCAGCATGGGCGCGTGCGGGATCTGTGCAGGGCGGCTTTCGCGCAGGCCCGCCAGGCATGCGACTGCCAGCAGGGCAGCGATCAGCAGCAGGCCGGACTGTACGCCGACATAGCCATGGGCGGCGACCAGCAGCGTGCCCAGTGCAAGGCCGATGGCCGGGCTCAGGGCCAGGGCCATGCCGATCCAGGAGAATGCCTGCGCCAACGCGGGTCCCTGCAGGTGGTCGCGTAGTACGGTCTGGGTTACCACCGAGGCCGCCGCCGCACCCAGTGCGGCCAGTGCCTGTGCCAGCAGGACCTGGCCGAAGGTGCTGGCCAGCAGGCCGCCGCAGGCGGCCAGTGCGAACACGGCCAGCCCGCATAGCAGGGCAGGGCGACGACCGATACGATCGGCCAGGCGCCCCCACAGCAGCACGCCTGCAGCGAAGCCGAACAGGTACAGGCTCATGGCCTGGCTGGCGGCACTCGGCGGCAGGGCGAAGCGTTCGGCCAGATCGGCCAGGGCCGGGCTGTACAGGGTCTGTGCCAACTGCGGGAACATCAGCAGTGCAATGGTGAGCAACAACAGGCGGCGCGACATGCGGGCGCTCCAGGAACAGGGCCGCGCATTGTGGTCGCGTCCGCAATGGCGCACTCTGTCTATCCTGTCATCGAATGTATGAAATAAGACATGGCCTGGTTGCAGCCGCACGCGCACTTCGACGCCGATGCCTGGAGCGCTCCGGTGCTGGGGATTGCAGCCTCACTGGCGGATCACGACTCGGGTTGGCACCAGCATGCACGCGCGCAGCTGCTGTATACCCGGCAGGGCTGCACGCGCCTGACCTACGGTGATCGCATCAGCCTGCTGCCGCCCGCGCGCGCCGCGTGGATTCCGGGCGGGCTGCGCCATCGCGCGCAGATGCGCCAGGCGGTCGACTACCGTTCGTTGTACTTCGACGCCACGCTGTCGGCCCAGCTGCCCCGGCAGCCGGCGATCATCGGCGTGGGGTCGCTGCTGCAGGCCTTGCTGGAGCCGATCGCGCAGGCGCCGTTCGACCATGACTGGCAGTCGCCGCGCGCGCACCACCAACTGGCGTTGTGCGTGCTGGAAATCGCTGCTGCACCGGTGGCGCCGATGGACCTGCCTCTGCCTCGTGATCCGCGGATCGCACGGTGCCTCCCGGTGGCCGAACAGCTGCCGCCCGAACTGGGGGAGCTGGCCGCGCGCACGGGCCTGAGCGCGCGTACCGTCGGCCGGTTGATGCAGCGTGATACCGGCATGAGCTACCAGGCCTGGCGCCAGCAATGGCGCCTGATGCGGGCCATGGAGTTGCTGCTGCTGGGCCAACGCGTGGCGCACGTGGCGCAGGACACCGGCTTCTCCGCCGAGAGCCCGTTCATCGCCTTCTTCCGCGGCATGACCGGCACCACACCCGCCGCGTTCCAGCGCCACGCAAAAGGGGACGGAGGGGATTAAGTCGCTTTCGCCCCTTTGACACAGGCCGTGGCAAAAACGACTTAATCCCCTCCGTCCCCTTTTCAACGAAAAACCCCGGCCTGCGCCGGGGTTTTTCATTTCAGGCGTGCCGGTGATCAGCCGCCGCGCGGGCCGCTGCGGCGCGGGCCGCCCGGACCGCGGTTGCCGCCGGGGCCACCCGGGCCACGGTTGCCACCCGGACCGCCGGGGCCGCGATTGCCGCCCGGACCACGGTTGCCACCACCCGGCCCGCGACCGCCCGGACGGGCGCCCTGCGCCGGCTTGGGGCTGCCATACGGGTTGAAGCCCGGCGTGGCGTGGTCGGACGGGAAGCTCGGGGCATTGCCCGGATGGCCATACGGGTGCTTGTTGCCCTGGCCCTGCGAGCGGTTGCCGGCACCGGCCGGACGACCCTGGCCGCCTGCGCCGCCACGGCCTTCACCGCCGAAACCGCCACGGCCCTGTCCGCCACCCGCGCCCGGACCTTTCGGCTTGCCGTACGGACGGCCCTGGCCGCCTGCGCCCGGACCACGGGCACCCGGGCCGCGCGCGCCCGGACCGGCATTGCGATGGCCGCTCGGGCCCGTGCTCACGCCATCCGGCACGTACCAGGTGCGGAACGCGGCCGGGTTGCCTTCCGGCAGCGAACGGTCGTTCTTCTGGGTGCGCTGCTTGAACGGCTTCTGCGACTGCTTGGCTGCTGCTTCACCGCTGACCGTCAGGCCACCCTTGAAACCGCCGCCCTTGCCGCCGCGGCCACGGCCGCGGTCTTCGCGGACGTTGTCGAAGCGACGCAGCTCGCGGCCTTCGTCCGCGGTGTTATGGCCGTTGACGTAGGCATTGCCACGGCCACCTTCGCGCACGCGCACGGTGGTCTTGGCGGCGCGACGCTGGCCGATCACCGGCTGCAGGGTCAGAGCCGACGGCGCGCCTTCTTCCAGCTTCAGCTGCGCACGCAGGGCTTCAACCTGGGCGGTGCCCAGTTCCACCGAATGGCCACGGGCCAGTTCGCGCGGCAGGCTCACCTTGCCGTAGCGGGTGCGCTTCAGGCGGCTGACCTGGCAGCCCTGCGACTCCCACAGACGGCGCACTTCGCGGTTGCGGCCTTCCTTCACCACGACGCGGAACCAGTCGTGCGAGTCGGTGCCGCCGATGCGTTCGATCTCGTCGAACTTGGCCGGGCCGTCTTCCAGTGCCACGCCGCGTGCGAGGCGGTCGACGATGGCGTCGGAGACCTTCTCCTCACCTTCCGGGGCGCGCACGCGCACCACGTACTCGCGCTCGACCTCGAACGACGGGTGCATCATGGCGTTGGCCAGTTCACCGTCGGTGGTGGCCAGCAGCAGGCCGGTGGTGTTGATGTCCAGGCGGCCGATGGCGATCCAGCGCGCGCCCTTCAGCGGCGGCAGCGATTCGAACACGGTCGGGCGGCCTTCGGGGTCTTCGCGGGTGGTCACTTCGCCTTCCGGCTTGTTGTAGACCAGCACGCGCGACGGTTCGGCCAGGGCGGTGGCGACGAAGCCGCGGCCATCCAGCTCGATCTTGTCGCCGCTCTTGACCGACATGCCGGTCTGCGCGACTTCACCGTTGACCTTGACCAGGCCTTCGGCGATGCGCTGTTCCAGCGCGCGGCGCGAACCCAGGCCGGCCTGGGCCAGCACCTTGTGCAGGCGCTCTTCCAGCTTGAACTGTTCGGAGGTGGCTTCGCGCTTGAGCGAGAGCTTGTTACGGGGGGTGTCACTCATCAGTTTTGCTCCGGCCGACGGTTTCGGGGTCGGCCTCTGGTTCGGAATCGGCTTGGTCAACAGCCACGGTCGTCATCGCGACGGCGTTGTCTTCGCGTTCGTTCAGGGGCACCGCGCGCTCGCCCGGCGCGGAATCGGGGTGCCCATCATCAAGGGGCGAAGGTGCTTGCTCATCGGAAGCCGACGCAGACGCTGCGTCGGCGGAATCGGGGGTGTCGCTGCCGGCCAGGCCGGCGTCATCGTTGGCAGCAGCGCCATCGGCGCCAGCCGAAATGTCCGGACCCTCGGCACTGGCGGCGGCCGGTGCGTCGCGGTCCAGGGCCAGCTGGGGTTCCAGCTCGCCCAGGTCCTTCAGTTCCGACAGCGGCGGCAACTCGTCCAGGCGCTTCAGGCCGAAGTAGTCCAGGAAGCCCTTGGTGGTGCCGAACAGGGCAGGCTTGCCGGGCACGTCGCGGTGGCCGACCACGCGGATCCACTCGCGTTCCTCCAGCGCCTGGATGATGTTGCTGCTGACCGCCACGCCGCGCACCTGCTCGATCTCGCCACGGGTGATCGGCTGCCGATAGGCGATCAGCGCCAGGGTTTCCAGGGTGGCACGGGTATAGCGGGTCTTGCGTTCGGTCCACAGCCGGCTGATCCAGCCATGCACTTCGCCGGTCACCTGGTAGCGGAAGCCGGAGGCGACCTCGACCAGTTCCACGCCACGGCCTTCGCAGGCTTCGCGCAGGCGCTCAAGCGCACGTTCGATGCTGCCCGGCGGTGCCGGCTCCTCTTCCGGGAACAGGTCTTTCAGCTGGGCCAGGGTGAGCGGCTGGCTGGAGGCCAGCAGGGCACCCTCGACAATGCGGTTGATCAGCGTTTGGTCCATCGGCAGTCAGCGCTCACTCGTTCTCGTTGGCGGCGTCGTTGTCGTCGAACTCGCTGCTGAACTGCAGCGGGGCATTGGTGTTGCCGGCGGCCAGGGACTTCACGTAGATCGGTGCCAGCGGCTCTTCCTGGACGATGTCCAGCAGCTGTTCCTTGGCCAGTTCCAGCACCGCCAGGAACGTGACCAGCACGCCCAGCTTGCCTTCTTCTGCGGTGAACAGCCCTTCAAAACGGTAGAACTTGCCATCTTCAAGCCGGCCCAGCACTTCGCCCATGCGCTGCCGCACGCTCAGCGCCTCGCGCTTGATGGCGTGGCCACTGAACAGCTCGGCGCGCTTGAGCACGTCGTGCAGGGCCAGCAGCATTTCCTTCAGGTCCACCGGCGGCGGCAGCTTCACCGCAGCACGTTCGGGCATGAAGGCGTGTGCCACCGTGGTGTCGCGGTCCTGGCGGGGCAGGGCGTCGATGTCCTCGGCGGCCTGCTTGAAGCGTTCGTACTCCTGCAGGCGGCGCACCAGTTCGGCGCGCGGGTCGGCCTCATCGCCTTCCTCGCTGACCGGGCGCGGCAGCAGCATGCGCGACTTCACCTCGGCCAGGATCGCGGCCATGACCAGGTACTCGGCGGCCAGCTCGAAGCGCAGCTCGCGCATCACGGTGATGTATTCCACGTACTGCCGGGTGATCTCGGCCACGGGAATGTCCAGTACGTCCAGGTTCTGGCGGCGGATCAGGTACAACAGCAGGTCCAGCGGGCCTTCGAAGGCATCCAGGATGACTTCCAGCGCGTCCGGCGGGATGTACAGGTCCTGCGGAATCTGCAGGACCGGTTGCCCATGCACCACGGCCAGCGGCATTTCCTGCTGCTGGGGGGCGGGCGGCCGGGTTGGCGGGTTCGCGTCGAGCGCGAGTTCGGAAGTCATCTAATGGACATCAGGATTGCATCGGACCAGTCGCGGCAGCGGGTTCACCGGGCCAACGCCACGGCGCCCCACGGCACCAGACACGCCGGGATCGGCGCGATTCCACACATATCAAACAGCAGGACGCGCCGCAGGAAACGGCAGCGACGGAACTACGGGGAGGTCGTCTACGTGGCCCGGCCAGGTGGTCCGGTTCGAAGCAGCGGGACGGTCGTCGGGGGCTGCGTTGGCCACAGAAACCGACGGGCTGCTGCATCCAGCCACGTGCAATGGTGTCTAGGGTAAGCCTTTGTCGCGCCAGTGTCCAGCCGGGCTGGGGCGAGGGCGGCATTGGCTAGAATCTGCGCACCCGACAACGCAAGCGAGGAAATGCCGTGTGGTATGTGATTGAAGGCTATGACGGCCAGGACGTGCTGGCACAGCGACTGCAGGCACGTCCGGAACACCTGGCGCGCCTGCACGCGCTGCGCGACGAAGGCCGCCTGCTGCTGGCCGGACCGTGCCCGGCAGTAGACAGCGAGGACCCGGGCCCGGCCGGCTTCAGTGGTTCGGTGGTGATCGCGCAGTTCGAGTCGCTCGTGCAGGCCCAGGCCTGGGCTGATGCCGACCCTTACGTAGCCGCGGGCGTCTACACCCATGTACAGGTGCGTCCGTTCCGCAAGGTCCTGCCGTGAACGCGGAGCGGATCGAGCGGATGCGTGACGCACTGCAGCAGGCGCTGGCCCCGAGCGTGCTGGAAATCGAAGACGACAGTCATCGTCATGCCGGCCACGCCGGTGCGCGCGATGGTCGCGGCCACTTCAACGTGCATGTGGTCAGTGAACGCTTCGCCGGACTGGGTCCACTGGCCCGGCATCGCGCGGTCTATGCCGCGCTGGGCGCGATGATGGAGACCGACATCCACGCGCTGTCCATTCGCGCATTGACCCCGTCAGAACAGGGCTGAGCCCTTGTCCCACACTGTCCTGGCGGGTCCGTCAGCGGGCTCGCCACAGACAGATTTCCATGTCCATTTCAGGACATTCGCCTAACGGACTGTTTACAAGCCCAGATGGAAACGCTTACATTCCGCGCCAATGCTGGTAGGTCCAAGCCGTGGAGGGCGGCTTCGTGAACAAGGCAGCTATCACAATCAAAGACGTCGCTCGCGAAGCCCGGGTCTCCGTGGCCACGGTTTCCCGCGCGCTCAACGGGCATGAAAATGTCGCCGAACCGGTCCGCCAGCTTGTGCTGGAGGTGGCCGCACGGCTGCGTTACACCCCGCACGCCGCCGCCCGCAGCCTCAGCAGCCGTCGCACCAATACGGTGGGCGTGGTACTGCCTGACCTGTACGGCGAATTCTTCTCCGAGCTGATGCGCGGCATCGACAACGTCGCCCGCAACCGCCGCCAGCACCTGCTGGTGTCCAGTTACCACGGTGACCAGGAGCAGCAGGGCGCTGCCCTGCGCGCCATGCGCGGCCGCGTCGACGGCCTGCTGGTGCTCTCGCCCTATGCGGAGAGCCCGGGATTCCTGACCGACAACCTGCCGCAGTCGTTGCCAACGGTGTTGATCAACACCTATCTGCCCGGGCAGGACCACCCGGTGCTGAGCATCGATGACCATGCCGGTGCGATGGCGATGACCCGCCATCTGCTTGACGCGGGTCACCGCCGTATCGCTTTCATTTCTGGCCCGGACCTCAACTTCGACGCGCGCGAGCGCCTGCGTGGCTTCCGTGACGCGTTGGCGGCTTTCGGCAGTGACGCCGAAGGCATCGAGCTGCCCGGTGATTTCGACGAAGCTTCCGGCCATCGCGCCGGTCAGGAGTTGTTGGCAGCCGGAGCGCTGCCTGATGCCGTGTTCGCCGCCAACGACATGATGGCGCTGGGTTGCCTGTATGCGTTCACGCAGGCAGGTGTCCACGTTCCGTCCGACGTCGCCCTGGCCGGTTTCGATGACATTCCACTGGCGCGTTTCGTCCACCCGTCGCTGACCACCATGCAGGTCAGCATCGCCGAACTCGGCGATCGGGCCATGACGCGCCTGATGCAGTTGATGGACGGCACCTCCACGGATGGGACAGGGGACAAGCAGACCCTGGTTCCCCGCTTGATAGTTCGCGATTCCACCACTCCGCCATCCGGCCGTTGAAGCCGGAGGCGTTCCTTCTTTTTTGATTGATCGCAGGGACCGCGCAAGCGGTTACCGCCACCCGGAGATTGAGTTGATGATGCACACCACCTTCCGCACGCCGGCGCGCCGGCTGCTGAGCACCGCACTGGTCAGCTGCCTGATGCTGGCTGCTGCTCCGAACGTCATGGCGCAGTCGGCCAATGCCAGCCTGCGCGGCCAGGTTTCCGGCGCGCAGGCCGGCGCCGAGGTGACCGCCACCAACGTGGCCACCGGCACCGTCCGTCGCGGTACCGTCCGTGCCGATGGAAGCTACTCGCTGATGGGCCTGGACCCGGGCACCTATGACGTGGTCGCCAACGGCCAGTCGCAGAAGGTCACCGTCACCGTGGCCTCGACCGCTACCCTGAACTTTGCCGGCGCTGCCAGCAGCACCCCGGGTACGACCGCAGCCACCAACCTGGACACTGTCAACGTCGTCGCGCCGACCCTGCTGCAGGAAGTGCGCACGTCCGAAGTCGGCAAGACCGTCAGCCTGCAGCAGATCCAGACCACCCCGCAGGTCTCGCGCAACTTCCTGGAGTTCGCCGACGCGGTGCCGGGCATGATCTTCACCCGCGACGCCAAGGGCAACACCTCGCTGCGCGGCGGTGCCACCAACTCCGACGGCACCAACGTGTACATCGACGGTGTGGGCCAGAAGAGCTACGTCAAGGGCGGCGGCGTGGCCGGTCAGTCCGGCAGTGCCGGTAACCCGTTCCCGCAGCTGGCCATCGGCGAGTACAAGGTCATCACCGGCAACTACAAGGCCGAGTACGGCCAGGTGTCCAGTGCAGCGGTCACGGCCGCGACCAAGTCGGGTACCAACGAGTTCAAGGGTGAAACCTTCTACCGTTATACCAACGACAGCATGCGCGCGATGACCCCGGCCGAGCGTCAGCCGGGCAAGGGCAAGGAGGATTCGGCCGAGAAGGAATACGGCTTCGCCCTGGGCGGCCCGATCGTCAAGGACAAGGCCCACTTCTTCGTGACCTATGAAGCCAAGCGCTTCGATCTGCCGGTGACCATCGCACCGCATGGTTCGGTGACCAACAAGGCCAACCGCGTCCCGGCTGATGCCCAGGCCGGCCTGGGCCCGGCCAGCCAGCCGTTCCAGCAGGACCTGATCTTCGCCAAGGTCGACTTCGAGCCGACCGACAACGATCGCCTGGAACTGACCTTCCAGGACCGTGATGAAACCCAGCAGCAGTTCTCGGACCAGACCGCGCCGATGCACGGCAAGGAAACCAAGAACACTGACCGCCGTTACGCGCTGCGCTGGAACCACAGCGGTGAGCGTTACTACAACGAGCTGATGGTTACCCACGAGGATTCGTTCAACAATCCCAAGCCGCTGAGCATGGGCAACGGTTTCAACTACACCGCGCCGGACGGCAAGAACGAGGAGCGCGCCATCGTCTCGATCGGTGGTTCCTCGGCAATGTCGTCGCAGGTGAAGGGCCAGAAGGGCTGGTCGATCGAAGACAACCTGACCCTGGATGGCATCCAGTGGGCGGGCGACCACACCATCAAGATGGGTGCCAAGTACAAGCAGATCGACCTGTACGCCTCCGATGCGGCCCAGATCAATCCGCAGTTCTACTACACCATCGACAACCCGACTTTCCCGGACAGCATCCCGTACAAGGCACAGTTCGTGAAGCCGGTCACCGGCGTGTCCGGCGTGTCCGGCGAAGTGCGCTCGAAGGTGAAGCAGATCGGTCTGTTCATCCAGGATGACTGGCAGGTCAACGACCACCTGCAGCTGAACCTCGGCCTGCGCTGGGACTACGAGAAGAACCCGTCCTATCTGGACTTCGTGACCCCGCCGGAAGTGGTCAATGCGCTGTTCGCGCAGGATCCGCGTGCCGCCGCTGGCCAGAGCTACGCTGACACGCTGGCGCTGAGCGGCCTGAACATCAACGATTACATCAGCAACGGCCACAACCGCAAGGCATTCAAGAATGCCTGGCAGCCGCGTCTGGGTTTCTCGTATGACATCAATGCCGACGAGCAGCACGTGATCCACGGTGGTGCCGGTCGTTCCTACGACCGCGACCTGTTCGACTACCTGCAGCTGGAAACCACCAAGCTGGCCCTGCCGCAGCCGACGATCTACTTCCGCAATCCGGCAACCGGTCAGTGCTTCCAGGGCAACGCCGCGTGCTATGACTGGAACCCGAACCTGCTCAACGGTATCGGCAACCTCCAGAGCCTGGTCGGTTCGACCAGCAATGCCGGCTTGGAAGTCGACCTGCTGAACAACAATCTGAAGGTGCCCTACGCTGACCAGTTCAGCCTGGGCATGAGCAACCAGATCGGCGACTGGCTGACCGACGCCACCATCTCGCGCACGCTCACCTATGACGGCTTCGCCTTCACCCTGGGCAACCGCTACCCGACCGGCAACTTCTTCGACGATCCGCGTCTGTGCGGTGGCACCGAAGCCGGTCTGGGCCAGGCGTGGAGCTGCAACGTGCCGGGCTTCGGCAGCCTGATCATCGGCCAGCAGGGCATCAAGACCCGTGCTACCCAGATCCTGTTGTCGGCGCAGAAGCCGTTCACCCAGGAAAGCGGCTGGGGCACCTCCATCGCCTATACCTGGACCACCGCCCGCCACAACCGTGACATCAACGAGCACTACGCGTTCGACCGTGGCGTGATCGGTGACTACCCGACCATCCGCTCCAACGGCGCGCCGCGTCACCGCCTGGTGGTGACCGGTTCGTATGCGGGCTTCTGGGGCATCACCTTCGGTGGCAAGATCACCCTGGCCACCCCGACCGCGATCAACGACTGGTACGGCGTGCCGCAGGCCAATGGCTTCGACCTGCCGACCCCGATGGCGGCGGTTCCGGGTGGCAACGGCAAGTTCCTGCTGGGTGGCAAGATCTTCGGTTATCGCTCGGTCGACCTGCAGGCGACGAAGACGTTCAAGATGCCGGGCGATACCGAGCTGTATGCGCGTATCGACATCATCAATGTGTTCAACTTCGACAATTTCTCGAACTACAACTACTACAAGAATGGCAAGTTGACCGCGAGCTACAACGAGACCGGCGACATCGTCGGTACGCCGCGCCAGGTCAAGGCCGAAGTGGGCTTCCGCTTCTAAGCCCGGATGGATGCATGACCCCGATGCCGCCGCTCCGCCGGCGGCATCGGGCGCGTGAAAACAGCAATGGCCGGCCCTGTGCCGGTCCATTGCCCATGCCGCTGCCGGTCAGGGGGCATCGGCATGGGCAATGATCGCGGTGTCAAACCACGTTTTTCGTGGTTTTTTAAGAACGCACCTTGTAAACGATTTCAGATCATTGGACGGTATGCTTTCCCATCGATCAGACCACCGGAGAAATCGCGCCATGCAGGCACGTCATCTGTTGTCCGCCGCAGCGTTGAGCCTGGCCGTGGCCGCCTGCCAGCCGGCCCAGCAGGAGCCTGCCAAGCCGCGGCCGCCGGTGATCCTGATCGAGGCCGATGCACCGCCGCGGCCGATGAAACCTGAGCTGCCGCCGCTGTTCGATGACATCGAGCGCCGCACCTTCCAGTTCTTCTGGGATACCACCAACGAGATCAATGGCCTGACCCCGGACCGCTATCCGTCGCGGCCGTTCGCCAGCATCGCCTCGGTCGGCTTCGCACTGACCGCGTATCCGATCGGCATCGAGAACGGCTGGGTCAGCCGCAACCAGGCGATCGACCGCACCCTGACTACCCTGAAATTCTTCCGCGACGTGCCGATGGGCCCGCAGCGTACCGGCAAGGCGGGTTACAAGGGCTTCTATTACCACTTCCTGGACATGCAGGAAGGCCGTCGCTACGACAGCTGGGTCGAACTGTCCTCGGTGGATACCGCGCTGCTGATGATGGGGGTGCTGTTCGCGCAGTCGTACTACGACGGTGACGATCCGCGCGAGAAGGAAATCCGCCAGATCGCCGACACGTTGTACAGGAAGGTCGACTGGCCCTGGCTGCAGCAGCGTGCGCCGCTGATCTCGATGGGCTGGTTCCCCGAGAGCGGTTTCATCGACCACGACTGGATGGGCTACAACGAGGCCATGATGGTCTACATCCTTGCCCTCGGTTCGCCGACGCACCCGGTCAGCCCGGATGCGTGGACGGTGTGGACGCGCACCTATGACAACGACTGGGGGGTCTACCAAGGCCAGGAATACCTGTCCTTCGGCCCACTGTTCGGCCACCAGTACAGCCACGTCTGGATCGACTTCCGCGACATCCAGGACGCCTACATGCGCGAGCGCGGCAGCACCTACTTCCTCAACAGCCGCTCGGCCGCACTGGCCCAGCGTGAGTACGCCATCGCCAACCCGATGCAGTGGAAGGATTACGGCGAGAACGTCTGGGGCCTGACCGCCAGCGATGGCCCGCAGAACACCACGCAGGAATACCGTGGCGAGCAGCGCCAGTTCCGCCATTACTCTTCGCGCGGCGCTGGCCTGCGCGAAAACTTCGATGACGGCACCATCGCTCCGACCGCCGCGATCGCGTCGGTGGTGTTCGCGCCGGAACAGGTGATCCCGGCCACGCTGGAGATGCACAAGCGCTACGGCGATTACATCTATTCCAGCTACGGCTTCCTGGATTCGTTCAATCCCAGCTTCAACTACGACATCCCGATCAAGACCGGCCGCGTGGTGCCGGATCGTGGCTGGGTCGCCAGCGACTACATCGCCATCGACCAGGGGCCGATCCTGACCATGATCGCCAACTATCGCAATGATTTCGTCTGGGAAGTGATGAAGAAGAACCCGTACATCCGCAAGGGCCTGGAGCGGGCGGGGTTCAGTGGTGGCTGGCTGGCGCCGGAAGGTTCGTTCCAGCCGCTGGAACTGCAGAAAGACGAAAAGGCCGCGGCGGCACGCGCGGTGGGTATCGCCGAATCACGCGCGGCTGCCGCGCAGGAACAGAAGAACAATGCCAACCGCAACACAGGCCAGGGCAAGTAACCCGATGCCGAACTGGATCGACCGTCTGCGCCGCTGGACACTGCCAACCCTGGCCGCACTGGCCGTGGCCGGCTGCGCCCGCACCGAACCGGGCACCACCACTGTGCGCTTCTGGGCAATGGGCCGGGAAGCCGAGGTGGTCAGCGAACTGATCCATGAGTTCGAAGCCGAGAACCCGGGCATCAAGGTGGACGTGCAGAACATCCCGTGGACCGCTGCGCACGAAAAGCTGCTGACCGCGTTCGCCGCCGACGGCCTGCCGGACGTGTGCCAGCTCGGCAACACCTGGGTGCCGGAGTTCGCCGAGCTCGATGCGCTGACCCCGTTGCAGCCGTTCGTCGATCACTCTGCCGTGGTCGATGAGAAGGACTATTTCCAGGGCATCTGGGACACCAACGTGATCCACGGCGAGCTGGTCGGCGTGCCGTGGTATGTCGATACGCGCCTGATCTACTACCGCAAGGACCTGCTGGCCAAGGCCGGCTACGACCACCCGCCGCGCACGTGGCAGGAGTGGGATGAGCAGATGGCGGCGATCAAGCGCATGCAGGGCCCGAACCGCTATGCGGTGCTGATGCCGATCAACGAGTTCGAGCAGCAGCTGTCGCTGGCACTGCAGCAGCCCGATCCGCTGCTGCGCGATGATGACACCCGCGGCAACTTCAGCAGCCCCGGCTTCCGCCGCACGCTGGCGTTCTACGCCAACATGTTCGAGCAGGGCTGGGCGCCGAAGATGTCCGAGACGCAGATCTCAAACGTCTGGGATGAGTTCTTCCGCGGCTTCAACGTCTTCTACATTTCCGGCCCATGGAACATCCGCGAGTTCAAGAAGCTGCAGCCGAAGGAACTGGAAGGGCTGTGGGGCACCGCAGCGCTGCCGGGGCCGGATGGTCCGGGCGCGGGCATCGCCGGTGGCACCAGCTTGGTGATCTTCCGCAAGTCGCAGCAGAAGGAGGCGTCGTGGAAGCTGATCGAGTTCCTGTCGCGCCCGCAGATCCAGGCACGTTTCCATTCGATCATCGGCGACCTGCCGCCACGCCGCAGCACGTGGAGTGCGCCGTCGCTGGCCAACGATCCGCTGGCCGCAGCGTTCCGTGACCAGCTGGAGCGGGTCAAGCCGACGCCGAAGGTGCTCGAATGGGAGCGCATCGTGCAGGAAATGCGCATCGTCACCGAGAAGGTGGTGCGCGGTGGCCTGCCGCAGGACAAGGCCGTCGAAGAACTCGACCAGCGCGTGGACAAGGTGCTGGCAAAGCGCCGCTGGATGCATGAACAACAACGCCTGCAGCAGCGCGTTCCGTCGCCGCAATCGAGCAGTGCCGTGGCCGCCGGGAGCGCGCAATGAAACGTACTTCACTCGCCGGCTGGATTTTCGCCGGTCCCTCGCTGATCGTGCTGGGCGTGTTCTTCGGCCTGCCGGTGGCTTCGGCGCTGGCGCTGAGCGTGACCGACTTCGACCTGTATGCCCTGGCTGACAGCAGCAACCTGCGCTTTGTCGGCCTCGGCAACTACATCGATCTGCTGCAGACACCGATGTTCTGGAAGTCGCTGTGGAATACCACTTACTTCGTGTTGATCGGCGTGCCCTTGTCGATCGGCGTATCGCTGGGCGCGGCAATGCTGCTGAATGCGCCGGCCGCGCGCCTCAAGGCGCTGTTCCGCACTGCGTTGTTCGCGCCGGTGGTGACCACGCTGGTGGCGGTGGCGGTGATCTGGCGCTACCTGTTCCATACCAGCTACGGCCTGGTGAACTACGGCCTGGGCCATCTGGGCATCAGCCCGATCGACTGGCTGGGCGATCCCAACTGGGCGATGCCGACCATCATGCTGTTCGCGGTGTGGAAGAACTTCGGCTACAACATGGTGATCTTCCTGGCCGGCCTGCAGGCGATCCCGCATGACCTGTACGAGGCCGCGCGCATCGACGGTGCCTCGCGCTGGAAGCAGTTCCTGCACATCACCCTGCCGATGCTCGGCCCGGTGCTGCTGGTGGTCGGCGTGATCACCGTGTCCGGCTACTTCCAGCTGTTCGCCGAACCCTACGTGATGACCCGCGGCGACCCACTGCAGAGCACCGTCAGCGTGCTGTATTTCATGTTCGAGGAAGGCTTCAAGTGGTGGAACCTGGGACGCGCCTCCGCCGTGGCGTTCCTGCTGTTCCTGATCATCCTGGCGGTGACCACCGTGATGCTGCGTTTCGGCCGCAAGAGGCAGTTGGTATGAGTCGTGAAATCGGCCAGTCGCGCTGGTACCCGTGGTTGATCAATGGTGCGTTGCTGGTGCTGGCCCTGGTCAGCCTGGCACCGCTGTTGTGGATGCTCTCGGTCTCGTTCATGCCGCAGGGCGAGGCCAGCCATTTCCCGCCGCCGCTGCTGCCTTCCAGCATCACCACGCACAACTACCATGAGCTGTTCGCGCGCACTGGCATGGGCGGCAACTTCGCCAACAGCCTGCTGGTGTCGCTCGGCATCACGGTCGGTTCGCTGCTGCTCAACACCATGGCCGGCTACGCGTTCGCCAAGCTCAACTTCGTCGGCCGCGAGCGCCTGTTCCAGGTGCTGATGGCGGCGCTGGTGATTCCGGCGCAGGTGGCGATGCTGCCGCTGTTCCTGCTGATGAAGCAGCTGGGCCTGGTCAACAGCTTCGGTGGCGTGATCGTGCCAGCGCTGGCCAGCGTGTTCGGCATCTTCCTGGTACGCCAGTACGCGCGTTCCATCCCGGACGAACTGCTGGAAGCGGCGCGCATCGACGGGGCAGGGGAGCTGCGCATTTTCTTCCAGATCGTGCTGCCGATGCTCAAGCCGGTGCTGGTGACCCTGGCGATCTTCACCTTCATGGGCGCATGGAACGATTTCATGTGGCCATTGATCGTGCTGACCGACCAGGAGCACTACACTTTGCCGGTGGCACTGGCCACCCTCTCGCGCGAGCACATCATGGACGTGGAAATGATGATGGCTGGCGCGGTGGTCACCGTGGTCCCGGTGCTGGCGCTGTTCCTGGTGCTGCAGCGGTACTACATCCAAGGTCTGTTGCTGGGGAGCGTCAAGGGATGAAGCGAGCGATCGCCGTTGGACTGGGCCTGTTGTGGACTTCCCTGGCGATCGCCGCACCTCCGGCGCTGCCGGCACCGAAGGTGCTGGACGACTTCGACGACATCGCAGCCTGGACGCTGGTGCTGTCCGACCAGGTCAGCGGTTCGCTGCGTCCGGTCAGTGGTGCCGGTGGTGGCCGCGCGCTGTGCCTGGACTATGACTTCCACGATGTCTCCGGCTACGTCGGCATCCGCCGCGCGCTGAACATCGAATACCCGGTCAATTACCGCTTCGGATTCCAGCTGCGTGGCGAATCGCCGGGCAACGACCTGCAGTTCAAGTTGATCGATGCCAGCGGCGACAACGTCTGGTGGGTCAACCGGCCCGGCTACAGCTTCCCCAAGGCGTGGACGCCGGTCGAGTACCGTCGGCGCCAGATCGACAAGGCGTGGGGTCCCTCGCCCGAGAAGGAGATGGCACGAAGCGCCGCCGTCGAGTTCACGATCTACAGCAAGGTCGGTGGCCGCGGCACGGTGTGCTTCGACAAGCTGACCCTGCAGGGCCTGCCGCCGCAGGATGATTCGGCGTTGGTGCCATCGGTGATTGCCGATACGGCCACCGCGCTGCAGGACCGCATGATCGACGGCAAGAGCGACACGTTCTGGATCAGCGGTGGCGTCAAGCAGCAGACCATCAGCCTGGACCTGCACAAGAGCCGCGAGATCGGCGGTGTAGTGATCGATTGGCTGCCGAACCTGGAAGCCAATCGCTACACCGTGCGGACGTCCGAGGATGGCCGGGACTGGCGCACTGTGCGCGAGGTGACCGGCGCTGCGGGGGGGCGCGATTGGCTGGCGCTGCCGGATACCGACGCGCGCTACGTGCGTTTCGATCTGCGCGATGGCCCGAACTGGCGCTATGGCATCCGTGACATAGCACTCAAGCCGCTGGCCTTCGCCGCCACGCCCAATGCCTTCCTGTCCTCGGTGGCCGCCGATCTGCCGCGAGGCTCGTCGCCGCGTGCCTATGTGGGCGAACAGCCGTACTGGACCCTGCTCGGCCTCGATGGTGGCCAGGAACAGGCGCTGATCAGCGAGGATGGCGCGCTGGAGCCGGCCAAGGGCAGCTTCAGCATCGAGCCGTTCATCCGCCTGGACGGCAAGCTGCTGGACTGGTCGAAGGTCGCCATCACCCAGTCGCTGCAGGATCACTACCTGCCGATCGCCACCGTCGACTGGGTGCATGAGAAGGCCGGGCTTTCGGTGACCAGTTTCGTGCAGGGCACGCCCGAGCGCGCGCAGCTGATCGGCCGCTACCGGCTGAGCAATCCGGACAAGGTCGCGCACGAGTACACCCTGGCGCTGGCAATCCGTCCGTGGCAGGTCAACCCGCCCACCCAGTTCCTCAACACCGTCGGTGGCTTCAGCCGCATCGATGCACTGGATGTGGGCGAACAGCTGGTTCGGGTCAACGGTGAGCCGCGCATCTATCCGCTGCAGGTGCCGGATGCGCGCTTTGCCAGTACGTTCGATGGCAAGCTCGATGCGATGCATCTGGAAAGCGGCAAGTACCCGGCCACGACCGCAGTGAAGGACAGCACCGGCATGGCGTCGGGTGCGCTGATGTACACGATCAAGCTCGAGCCCGGCCAGAGCCGCGAAGTGGCGGTGGTGCTGCCGCAGACCGGTGGCTGGGCGCCGCAGGCGCTGGACGTGGCCAAGGCGCAGGCGCAGGTGGCCGATCAATGGCGGCAGAAGCTGGGCGTGGTCTCGCTGCAGGTGCCGGCTGCGGGCCAGGCACTGGTCGATACCCTGCGCACGGCCGTCGCGCACATGCTGATCTCGCGGGTTGGCCCACGCCTGCAGCCGGGCACGCGCTCGTACGCGCGCAGCTGGATCCGCGATGGCGCGATGATTTCCGAGGGCCTGCTGCGCATGGGGCGCAGCGATGCCGTGCGTGACTACATCAACTGGTATGCGCCGTACCAGTTCGAGAACGGCAAGGTGCCGTGCTGCGTCGACGCGCGCGGCAGCGACCCGGTACCGGAGAACGACAGCCATGGCGAACTGATCTACAGCATTGCCGAGTATGGACGCTACACCGGCGACAGCACGTTCACCGAGCTGATGTGGCCGCACGTGCAGGGCGCCTACAACTACATGGAGCAGCTGCGCGCCAGCGAGCGCACCGAGGAAAACCGCGCACGCAATCCTGCCTTCTACGGGATGATGCCGGCCTCGATCAGCCACGAAGGCTATTCGGCCAAGCCGATGCATTCGTACTGGGATAATTTCTGGGCGTTGCGCGGCTACACGGACGCGGCATCGCTGGCGGCCCAGCTGGGCAAGGTCGAGGCGATGCAGATCGCCGGATCGCGTGACCAGTTCCGTGATGACCTGCAGGCCTCGCTGCTGTCGGCGATGCAGCAGCACGACATCGACTACCTGCCGGGCTCGGCCGAGCTGGGCGATTTCGATGCGACCTCGACCACCATCGCGCTGGCGCCGGGCGGCGAGCAGGGCCGACTGCCGCAGCAGGCACTGGAGGCGACCTTCGAGCGCTATTGGAAGGAGTTCGTGGCCCGCCGCGACGGCAAGCGTGAGTGGAAGGACTACACCCCGTACGAGTGGCGCAACGTGGCGGCGTTCGTACGCCTGGGCTGGCGTGACCGCGCCTGGCAGGCCACCGAGTTCTTCTTCAGGGACCGTGCGCCGCAGGCCTGGAACCAGTGGGCCGAGGTGGTCTCGCGCACGCCGCGCAAGCCGTTCTTCGTCGGTGACCTGCCGCACGCCTGGGTAGCCTCGGACTTCGTGCGCTCGGCCTTGGACATGTTCGCGTACAGTCGTGACATGGACGATGCGCTGGTGCTGGCCGCCGGCATTCCGAGCGCCTGGCTGCAGGGCGAGGGCATCGCCGTGCAGGGCCTGCGCACGCCGCAGGGCCAGCTCAACTACCGCCTGCAGCGCAGCGACAGGCAGCTGGTGCTGGAGGTGCAGCCGGGCCTGGTGCCACCGGTCGGTGGCGTGGTGTTGCCGTGGCCGTACGCCGGTGATCCGGCCGAGGCGACGATCAACGGCGAAGCGGCCGAATGGGTCAACAAGGAACTGCACGTGCACCAGCTGCCGGCGCGGGTCGAGATCGATGTACCGAGCGCGGTGCGCCGCGCCGAGCGCAAGGGGCAGTAACGATGAAGCAGCAGGGGGCAAGAGTGCGCACGATCGTGCGCGCCCTGGGGCTGGCCATTGCATTGGCACTGCCGGGCGCCGTGATGGCGGCCGATCCAGCCGCCGGGGCAGCGGCTGATGTCGCCACCGCGCCAGGCATGAGCATGGTCACCTTCAATCTGCATCATGACCGCGAGGACTGGCCACGCCGGCGCCGCACCATCCTGGCCGAACTCAAGCGCCTGCAGCCGGATGCGGTTGCCCTGCAGGAGGTGATCCAACGCCGCAACGTGCGAAACCAGGCGCAATGGCTGGCCAGCCAACTTGGCTACAAGTACGTGTTCGTGTCCACCGATGCGGTCGGCGCGCCCAAGCGCTACGGCAATGCGCTTCTGACCCGGCGGCCGATCCTTGCCCAGGGGGATCATCTGCTGCAGCCCTTGGACGACTACCGCACCGTGGCCCACCTGCGCATCGACGTCGATGGCACGCCGGTAAACGTCTACGCCACGCATCTGAACGAGCGCAGTGATGAGAGCGGACAACGCATCCGTCGCAGCCAGGTCGAGGACCTGCTGCGCTTCATCAGCGCGACGTCGGCGGGCGCGCCGGTGGTGATCGCAGGTGACTTCAATGCACTGGTGGATGCCGGCGATCTGAGCGAGCTGCGCAGCCACTACGGCGACAGTTACGGTAGCGTGCACGTCAACACCGATCTGTCCGGGGTCAGTACGCTCAACCGCCACTATTACCAGGCGACGTCGCGGATCGACCACATCTTCTTCCAGCAGGACGAGATGGTCGCGCGCGAGGCGAAGATCCTGTTCGACCAGCCCGACGACAGCGGTCGCTGGGCCTCGGACCACTACGGCGTGTGGACCCGCCTGCAGTTCGCGCCGAAACCCTGACGGGACACGCCTGGGTAGGTGCCAACCTTGGTTGGCACGGGCGTGTCCGCGTGCACTCGATCAACGGCGCCAACCAAGGTTGGCCTCCACCAAAGCGGTGACCGTGCGCGGGTTGTGCCCTGGTGGGTGCCAACCTTGGTTGGCACGGTTCGGCCCGAAGCACAAACAAAAACGGCGGGGATCATTGATCCCCGCCGGTTCGTTTTCACGCTATCAAGGAGCGATCAGTTCGCCGGCGGCGTGCGCTTGGCGGCCTCTTCGTCTTCTTCATCAGCCTTGGCTTCTGCAGCCTGGGCTGCAGCGTCGGCATGGCCATCGGCGACCGGATCGATCGACGGCGTCACCACCGCATCAGCGCTCGGGGCGGCGGCTTCGATCGGTGCGGCTTCGACCGCCACCGGAGCGACCGGCTGTTCCACGATCGGCGCAGTCTCGACGACCGGCGTGGCTTCAACGGCCGGGGCGGCCTCCACCACCGGGGCACTCTCACTGGCCACCGGCTTGGTTTCAACCACCGGGGTTGCTTCAACCACCTGCGGCTTCGATTCCACGACCGGCGCGGCCTCGACTGCGACCGGCTTCGCTTCGATCACCGGAGCGGCTTCAACCACCGCGGCCGTTTCAGCCACAACCGGCTTTGCTTCGATGGCCGGCGCAGCAGCGTCCACCACCGGAGTGGCGTTGGCGACCGGTGCGGCAGCGGCGACCGGCTGGACCGGGGTCGCGGCGTCGATGGCATCGAGCATGCTGGTCTGCACCGGCGAGGACACCACTTCGGTCTTCGCAGCTTCGACCGGTGCCTGCACTTCAGCCACGACCGGGGCGGCGGCTTCGACCACAGCGCTGCTCACCACGGCAACCGGCGTGGCGACAACAGCGGCGGCAGCACGGGCTGGCTTCTCGGCTTCGACAGCGACCGGCTCGGCTTCGTCATCGAAGTCGAACTCCGGCTGCGAACGCGTGGGCTGCACAGCCGCGACCGGCGCAGTGCCGGCAGTGCTGTCGATGTTCGGCTCGGCGCCGTCGGCGTCATCACTGTCATCACCCTCGTCCTGGTCATCACCCAGGGCGTCGCTGCCGGCGGCGTTCTCGGCGCCACCGCGGCGACGACGACGGCCACCACGACGGCCACGGCGACGGCGGGTTGCGCCTTCGCCAGCCTGCTCGCCATTGGCGTCGGTTGCAGCCTCTTCAGCGGCAACTGCGACCACGTCGGTCGCACTGGCCGCATTGGCAGCGGCGTCGACCGGTGCGGCCGCTTCCACCGGGGCGACCGGGGCGACCGGGGCGGTGGCTTCCTGCGCGTTCACCCCATTGGCGGCGACGGCCGTAGCGGCTACGGCTGCAGCTGCGGTCACGGCTTCGGCAGGTGCTTCGGCGGCATTGCGCTGCGGCTTCTCGGCCGGCTTGTCACCGTCCTGCTGCTGCGGGCGCGGCTGCTTGGGCTGCTTCAGCTTCGGTTGCTGGTTCTGGTTCTGGCCCTGCTGCTCGTTGCGCGGCTTGTTCTGCTGCTGCGGCGGCTGCTGGCCATCCTTGTGCTGCGGCTCCTTCTGCTTGCCCTGCTGCGGCTGCTGCTGCGCATTGCCGTTATTGCCGTTGCGGCCGTCCTTGCGCTGCTCGCCGCGGTCCTTGCGGTTGCCGCCATCCTTCTGCTGCTGCGCGTTGCCATTGCCACGATTGTCGTCGCGACGGTCCTTGCGGTCCTTGTTGCGATCCTTGTTGCGGTCCTTGCGACCGCCGTCCTGCTGCTGGCGTGCAGCCGGGGCAGCCGGTGCCGGCGCGGGCGCCGGTTCGCCACCGAACACGCGCTTGAGCCAACCGATCACGCCGCCCGCCGGGGCCGGCGCAACAGGGGCTGCAGCGACCGGGGCCGGAGCGGCCGCGGCCGGCTCCACTTCCTCGCGCACCGGGGCCGGGGAGGTGTGCTTGACCTGGGTCACCGCCGGCGGCGGGATGTTCAGCTGGCCCTTGGTCAGCGCGTGCACCGGCAGCTTGCGCGGGGTGCCGCGCTGGTAGCTGGGCTTGCTGCTTTCTTCACCCAGCTCGTTCTCGCGCAGGCGGGTCACGGTGTAGTGCGGGGTGTGCAGCTGCTCGTCGGCGACGATCACGATCGGCGCCTCGTGGCGCTGTTCGATCTCGCGCAGGGCGCTGCGCTTCTCGTTCAGCAGGTAATTGGCGATCTCCACCGGGGCCTGCACCAGCACCTGCCCGGTGTTCTCCTTCATCGCATGCTCTTCAGCCACGCGGATGATCGACAGCGACAGCGACTCGACGCTGCGCATGCGGCCGTGGCCGTCACAACGCGGGCAGACGATCTGGCTGGACTCGCCCAGGCTCGGGCGCAGGCGCTGGCGGCTCATTTCCAGCAGGCCGAAGCGCGAGATGCGGCCGACCTGCACGCGCGCGCGGTCGTACTTCAGCGCGTTGGCGAGGCGGTTCTCGACTTCGCGCTGGTGCTTGTTGGAGGCCATGTCGATGAAGTCGATCACCACCAGGCCGCCCAGGTCACGCAGGCGCAGCTGGCGGGCCACTTCCTCGGCCGCTTCCAGGTTGGTCTGGAACGCGGTGTCCTCGATGTCGCTGCCCTTGGTGGCGCGCGAGGAGTTCACGTCGACGGCGGTCAGCGCTTCAGTCTGGTCGACCACGATCGAGCCGCCCGACGGCAGGCGCACGTTGCGCTCGTAGGCGCCTTCGATCTGCGATTCGATCTGGAAGCGATTGAACAGCGGAATGTCGTCCTTGTAGTGCTTGAGCTTGCGCAGGGTCTGCGGCATCACCTGCTGCATGAATTCGCGGGCGTGCTCGTACATCTCCTCGGTGTCCACCAGGATCTCGCCGATGTCGGCGCGCAGGTAGTCACGCAGGGCGCGCACGATCAGGCGCGATTCCTGGTAGATCAGGAACGGGGCGGGCTTGCTCAGTGCCGCTTCGGCAATGGCGCGCCAGACATTGAGCAGGTAGTCCAGGTCCCACTGCAGTTCTTCCGCATCGCGGCCGACGCCGGCGGTACGGATGATCACGCCCATGTCGTCGGGGATGTTCAGCTTGTCCAGGGCGTCCTTCAGCGCGGCCCGGTCTTCGCCCTCGATGCGGCGCGACACACCGCCGGCGCTGGGCGAGTTCGGCATCAGCACCATGTAGCGGCCGGCCAGCGAAATGAACGTGGTCAGGGCGGCGCCCTTGTTGCCACGCTCTTCCTTGTCGACCTGGACGACGATCTCCTGGCCTTCCTTCAGCAGCTCGCGGATGCCGGCCTTGTTGTGGTCGACACCGGCCTGGAAGTAGTCGCGGGAGATTTCCTTCAGCGGCAGGAAGCCATGGCGGCCACCGCCGTACTCGACGAAGGCCGCTTCCAGCGAGGGCTCGATGCGGAAGATCCGGCCCTTGTAGATGTTGGACTTCTTCTGTTCCTTCGACGGCTGTTCGATGTCGATGTCATACAACGACTGGCCATCCACGATGGCAACACGCAGCTCTTCAGCCTGCGTGGCGTTGATCAGCATTCGCTTCATTGTTGCGTTCCTCGCAAGCGGCTACCGCGCGGAACGCCATGGGGTTTCGCCTCTGGACACGGCTCGCCGCCCATTCGCGCAAGCGCGGGGAGGGCGGCTTGGGTTTCCAGCGCTACGACACCACGGCAGGCCGCGGGAGCGCTTCACTCTTATGGTTTTTGGGTGTTGCAGGGCCGCAGGCAGCTGTCAGCCAGGCTGGAGCGCCACGCGGGACATGTTCAGCACGGTTGCGTGTCAGGCATCCGGCGATGGCCGGGAAGGCCGGTGAGCCGCTAACATGGCCGCCCCGCGGGCGGTGGTCGCGCACTGTGCCGGATTCGTCGGAAGCTGGGCTTCTGGCCCTGAGTAACTTCCAACGAAATCAATCCCTTATCTCGCCCCCCGAGTGTAACAGAATAAACAGCCTGATGACCGCCCAAGACCCCACCAAGCCCGCTGGCGACAAGCCTTCCGTGCGCATGATCACCGTTCCCGCCGACCGCGCCGGCCAGCGCCTGGACAACTTCCTGCTCGGCCAGCTGAAGGGTGCCCCGCGCAGCCTGGTCTACAAGCTGGTGCGCAGTGGCCAGGTACGGGTGAACGGCGGCCGCGCCAAGGCCGAGCGCAAGCTGGAGGCGGGCGACGAAGTGCGCGTGCCGCCGGTTCGTCTCACCGAAGAGGGAGACAAGGTGGGTCCCCCGGAGGCATTCATGCGCCGGCTGGAGCAGGCCATCGTCTTCGAGGACGCGCGCCTGCTGGCCCTGAACAAGCCCACCGGCGTGGCCAGCCACGGCGGCAGCGGCATCAGCTTCGGCGCCATCGAGACCCTGCGCGCGCTGCGCCCGGGGCAGACCCTGGAGCTGGTCCACCGGCTGGATCGCGACACCTCGGGCCTGCTGATCGTGGCCAAGAAGCGCTCGGCGCTGAGCGAACTGCAGGCGCTGCTGCGTGAAGACCACGGCGCCGGCATCCGCAAGCGCTACCTGACCCTGCTGGCCGGGCGCATGCCCGACGGGGTGATGACGGTCGATGCGCCGCTGCATGTCGGCCTGCGCCAGGGCGGCGAGCGCCATGTGCAGGTCAACGCGATCGGCAAGGAATCGATCAGCCACTTCCGGGTGCTGGAGCGCCGCGGCGGCCATTCCTATTGCGAGGTGCGCATCGAGACCGGCCGTACCCACCAGATCCGCGTGCATGCCCAGCACCTGGGGCATCCGGTGGCCGGCGACGACAAATACGGCGATCCGGCGGTCAACAAGCGGCTTCGTGAGCAGATCGGGCTGAAGCGTCTGTTCCTGCACGCGGCCTCGCTGGAGTTCGCGCTGGACGACGGCAAGAGCCCGTATGTGCTGAACGCGCCGCTGGCCGATGAGCTGGTCGAGGCGCTGGACCGCCTGCGCTGACGGCAGTTCGGCGGCGCCGGGCGCTTGGTCGGCGCCATTCGCAGCGCTCAGACACCCGCGCCTCTTCGCCCTCGCCGGACCTGCGGTGCTCGGCTCGCTACAAGGCGGACCCGGACATCCGCAGCGTAGGCCCATACCCGCACGCAGCCTTTGTAGACTCGAGTCGTACTCGACTCACGCGCGCAGCGCGCGCTTCGCTCTTCAATCTTTTCATCGCGCGGCTGGCGTGCACGGAAGAATGACGGGGCACGGGCGGGGCCGGCTTGCAGGGGTGTCTGCGGCATGGATGCCGCGGACAAGCCCCCATGGACGGGTTCACGGCGTCCCCTGCAAGCCGGCCCCGCCCGTGACCTTTCGATACTGCGGAACGTGCCAGCCGCGAGGGGGCTCAGCCCGTTGGCCGGGAACCCCTCACCACTTGAACAGCACCAGACTGATCGCCAGGGTGCCCATGCCGGCCACCAGGCCATATACCGTCTCGTGGCCCTTGGCATAGCGCTTGGCTGCCGGCAGCAGCTCGTCCAGCGCCAGGAACACCATCACGCCGGCGATCAGTCCGAACACCCAGCCAAACGTGGCGTGCGACAGCGATCCTGACAACAACCAGTAGCCCAGCACCGCGCCCACCGGCTCAGCCAGGCCGGACAGCAGGCTGGCACTGAACGCATAGAACTTGTTCTGGGTGGCGAAGTACACCGGCACCGCGATCGCGATGCCCTCGGGAATGTTGTGGATGGCGATGGCGAAGGCCAGCGGCATGCCCACCGACGGGCTTTCCAGCGTAGCGAAGAAGGTCGCCAGGCCTTCCGGGAAATTGTGCGCGGTGATCGCCACCGAGGTCAGCAGCGCGACCCGCTTCAGGTACTCGCGGCTGTTCTCGCGGAACGCAGGGTCCTGTTTGTCCAGGCTGTCATGCGGATTGGGAATGAAGTGATCGATCAGCACGATCACGATCACGCCGGCCAGGAAGGCCAGCGTGCCGTAGGTGAAGCCGGTGCGCTCGCCATAGGCCAGGGCGAACGAGGCGATGGATTTGTTGAGGATTTCCGATAGCGACACGTAGACCATCGCGCCGCCGGCGAAGGCCAGGCCGAACGCCAGCAGGCGCGGATTGGGGCGGCGCGAGAACAGCACCAGCAGGCTGCCGATGGCAGTGGCCAGGCCGGCCGCGAGGGTGACCGCCAGTGCGATCCAGACATTTTCGGGGGGAATCTGCAGCATGTACCGACGCGGTCCTGGTCAACAGACAGCCGCCCCGGATGAGCCCGGGGCGGGGAGGGCGAGGCGGGCGTCGGCTGGCCTCGTCGGGGCGCGCGCGATCAGCCGCCGCGGCGCAGGCGTTCTTCGATGGCGAAGCACTGATCGGGCTTCGGCTGCGGCGGGTTGAAGCTGACCGGCACCTGGATGGTGGCCGGCACGGCAGCGCCATTGCGGGTGGCGGCCTTGAACTGCCAGCCCTGAACGGCCGTTTTGGCCAGTTCGTCCAGCTGCGGGTTGCCGGCGCCGGTCAGCAGGGCGACCTCGCTTGGCTTGCCGTCGGTGCCGATGGTCACCTTGAAGGTGCTGGTGCCGCCTACGCCCATGCAGGCCAGTTCAAGCGGGTACTGCGGTGGCGGCGTCTTCACCGCGGCCACTTCGGTCGGCGGCGGCGGCGGTGGTGCCGGCGGTTCCGACGGGCCACAGCCGGCCAGGCCGGTCGCAGCAATCAGGGACAGGCTCAGCAAGCGTACGTTCATGGCAGTTGCTCCGTCAGGGCCGAAGTCTTCGCAGCGCAGATGAAGTCGTTCTCGCTCAGGCCGCCCACGTCGTGGGTGGAAAAGCGCACCACGGCGCGGTCGTAGTGCACGCCCAGGTCCGGATGGTGGTCCTCGCGGTGGGCAATCCAGGCCAGCGCGTTCACGAAGGCCATGGTGGCGTAGTAATCCTTGAAGCGGAAGGTGCGCGTCAGGGCCTGTCCGCCCTCGCTCAGCTCCCAGCCGGGAATCTGCGGCAGCAGTTCGGCCAGGCGGGCTTCGCCGAGCTTGTGGTCGCTGCCTTTGCGCGGCACGCAACGGGCCTGGGCCAGTGGAATCAGGTCGGCCATGGGAATCTCCACCTCGTGTTGACTGAACAATGCGCCGGACGGTGTATAAATCGAATGAGCGGCTGACGCTTACTTGGCTAGAATAGCCTGATGATCCAGATCTCCGACACTGCCCAGACCCATTTCCGCAAGCTGATCGAACGCGAGGGCGTGCCCGGCATGGGTGTGCGCTTGAGCGCGGTCGATCCCGGCACCCCGCGCGCCGACGCCCGGCTGGAGTTCGCCGAACCGACCGACCTGCTCGGCGACGAGTGGGCGGTGGACTGCGATGGTTTCACGCTTTACGTTGATGCCGGCAGCGTCGGTTGGCTCGATGGCGCCGAGATCGACATCGTCGCCGGCAGTGCCGGTACCCAGCAGCTGACCATCAAGGCGCCGCGCATCAAGGGCGAAGCGCCCGGCGATGCCGCTTCGCTGGTCGAGCGCGTGCACTGGGTGGTGGAAAACGAAATCAATCCGCAGCTGGCCTCGCATGGCGGCAAGGTGGCCGTGCAGGAAGTTTCGGCCGAAGGCGTGGTGCTGCTGCGCTTCGGTGGCGGTTGCCAGGGCTGCGGCATGGCCGACGTGACCCTCAAGCAGGGCATTGAAAAGACCCTGATGGGCCGCGTGCCGGGCGTGACCGCCGTGCGCGACGCGACCGACCACGACAGTGGCCACGCGCCGTATATCCCTCGCGGCAACGCCGCCTGATCGCTGACGCGTGCCTCTGACCCGGGCCGAGCAGTTCATCGACCTGCTGCTGGCCCGCCAGCAGCCCAGGGCCGTCCTCGAGAAAACCACGCGCCTGCCGTATGGCTGGGCGCTGTGGCTGCGCTCGCTCGGTCCGTTGCCGCGGCCGCTGCACGCCAGCGAGTTGATCGCGGTGCTGCTGCCGCGTCCGCTGCCAGGGCCACCCGGGCAGTTGCCCCGGCTGTCACCCTGGCAAGCGTTGCGCCGTCTGTTCTGGCAGGACTGGGATGCTGCGCCGCGCGACCAGCGCTGGATGCGTTGGGTCTCGGCCTTGGCCAGTGCGCTGCTGCATCTGCTGTTCTTCATGCTGCTGCTATGGGTGGCAGTGATCCGCACCTCGGCACCGGAAGAACAAGGCGCCGAGGGCGAGCGCGTGCAGGTGGAGTTCGTCGGTCGCGCTACCCAGGAGGGCGGTGGCGATCAGCCAGGTGCGGAAGCGGCGGCCGCTGCACCGCCGGGCCAGGTTGCAGCTGGCCAGAACGCAGGGGCCGCAACGGCGCCTGAGCCGCGTCCGGCGTCCGCGTCGGCAGCTGCGTCCGCACCCGCTCCGGCTGCAGTGGCCAGCGTGCCACCGCCGCCCGCCGAATCCGAGCCGGCGCCGGTCGCGGCACCGCCGCCGTCTCCGGTGCAGGCCACCGAAGTAGCCGAGGCCAGTGCGGATTTCGTGGTGCCACCTGTCAGCGTGCCGCGCACGGAGATCAGCATCGTGCCGCGCGACACGGTACCGACGGTGCGCGAGCGCAGCGTGCAGCCGGTGCAGGCGCCGCCGGCCCCGGCCGCACTGCGTGCGCCGGAGATCGCGGTGCGGACGCCGCAGCTGCGTGACATCCCGGTGCAGGAGCGTGAAATCAGTACGGTCGATGCACCGGCGATATCGCAGCCGCTGCGCACGGCCGATGTACAGGTCCGTGTGCCGCAGCGCGATGTGCAGGTGCGCGAGCGCGAAGTGCAGGCCGTGGTCGATCCGCAGGTACGGATGGCTGCTGTGGCCGGGCGCGAGCCGACCGTGCGTGCGCCGGCAGGCCGTGACCTGCAGGTGCGCGAGCGCGAAGTTGCGTCGGCACCCGCGGCGGCGCCTTCAACGTCCAGTGGCAGCGGGCCAGCGGCAACGCCCGCGCCTGCGGCCAGTAGCACTGCAACCCAGGCCAACAGCAGCACGCCACGGCCATCCGCCTCCAGCACGACACCGGCCCAGGCCGGCGCGCGTCCGGCTCCCAACCCGGGCAACTGGGCTACGCCTGCCAAGGGCGACGACTGGGGCGCGTCGAGCCGCAACCACGACGGCGCCAGCAGGGGCGCAAGCCAGGCCAGTGCCGCCGGCAAGGGCAATGGCCTGTTCAATGCCGACGGCAGCGTGCGCGTGCCGGGGCAGGAAGGTGGCGGTCACGCCGAACGTGGTGCCCCCGGTGGCGCCAACGATGGCTGGAGCAAGGAGCGCATCGCGCAGTCTGGCACCTGGTTGAAGCGACCGCCGTACGACTACACGCCGACCTCGTTCGACAAGTACTGGGTGCCGCAGGAATCACTGCTGGCCGAATGGGTGCGCAAGGGCATCAAGTCGATGGAGATTCCGTTGCCGGGCACCGGTACGAAGATCTCCTGCGTGATCTCGATCCTGCAGGCGGGTGGCGGCTGCGGCCTCACCAATCCGAACATGCAGGACCAGCCGGCGGTGGCACGGCCGCCGCCGGACATTCCGTTCAAGAAAGAGCTGCAGGAAGATGACGGGAGCCGGTAGGCAGGGGAGCCGCGCCCCACACGTTGGCCGGCTCGCGCTTTGGTAGGTGCCAACCTTGGTTGGCACAGAAGCGCCGACCAAGGTCGGCATCTACCGGAGCACGCGCGTCGACCAGGGGCGGCGCCTGCCAGGGCGTTGCCCTTACGCGCTCTGTGACAGGAACACCCAGAACGGCACGTCGCGACCGACCCAATCGCGGCTGGCTTCATCCAGCACGTCCAGAAGGGTGTCGAAGTCCTTCTGCGTGGCGGCACGCAGCGCATCCACATCGGCCAGGAACAACGCGTAGCCGTTCGCCGGCAGCCACTGCAGATCACGCAGGTTGTCCGACAGTGCATCCCAGTTGCCGCCGAAGCCAGCCGGGAAATCCAGCTGCGCCGCCAGCCGGGCGAGCAGGGTGCGCTTGTCGGCGACGCCTTCCAGGTCGATGCGGATCACCTTCAGGCCGGCATCGCGCATCGCTGCGGCCAGTGCGCCGATGTCGTCGCTGTCGATGGCGTAGACGCCGGCATTGTTGATGTCATGCAGGCCGAGGCCGAAATCGTCGTGGCTCATCACTGCGCTCCCTGGGCCGGTACGGTGAAGCTGCGGAACGATTCGTAGTGGTCGTCGGTGTAGTACCACGCCTCCGGCGGATCGCCGCCGGTGACGATGCGACGCGTGCCACGGGTGCGCGCGCCGGGGGTGTCCACGGTGTATTCGCGGTAGTAACCGCGCGGACGCTGCGGCAGCTGCTGTTCGCGGTTGCCGAAGGCGCTGCCATCCTGGCGGTGCGGGAACGGCCCGCCGCGTTGGATCAGCGCGATGGTCTGCCGGGCTTCGGCGGGCAGGAACGCGGGCAGGCCATTGTCCTTGCCGGGCGTGGCCGTGGCCGGTGCGCGCGCGGCAGGCGCACCCTGCAGGTCCGGCGCGAACTGCGGCGCCGGCGGGCGCTGCATGAAATGGTTGACGACCAGGCCGAGCAGCAGCAGGGCGATGGCGGTGATCAGCAGCCGGGGGTTGCGCATGGGCAAGGAAGCGGGCGAGGGTGGTGCTCGCACTGTAGCGCCTGCGCGCTGCACGGTGCATGAGGACGGCGCTGCGTCACCGCTGCGTAACAATTGCCGTCGTGCTCACCGGCAGGACGCAATTTCCTTTACATACCCCTTGGTAATCTGGCGGTCTGTCCCCATCATTCACCGCGCAACGCCCGACACCGTCGGGTGCCCTCGCAATCAGGAGATGCATCATGGCCTATACCCTGCCCAAGCTGTCCTACGCCTACGACGCGCTGGAACCGCATATCGATGCGGCGACGATGGAAATCCATCACACCAAGCATCACCAGACCTACATCAACAACGTCAACGCGGCGCTGGAAGGCACCGAGTACGCTGACCTGCCGGTCGAAGAACTGGTGAAGAAGCTCAAGTCGCTGCCGGAGAACCTGCAGGGTCCGGTGCGCAACAACGGTGGCGGCCATGCCAACCACTCGCTGTTCTGGACCGTGATGGCACCGAACGCGGGCGGTAACCCGGTGGGCGACGTGGCCAAGGCCATCGACAAGGACCTGGGCGGCTTCGACAAGTTCAAGGACGCCTTTACCAAGGCAGCGCTGACCCGTTTCGGCAGCGGCTGGGCCTGGCTGAGCGTGACTCCGGACAAGAAGGTGGTGGTCGAGAGCACCGGCAACCAGGACAGCCCGCTGATGGAAGGCAACACCCCCATCCTCGGCCTGGACGTGTGGGAACACGCGTACTACCTGAAGTACCAGAACCGCCGCCCGGAATACATCGGCGCGTTCTTCAACGTCATCGACTGGAACGAAGTCGAGCGCCGTTACCAGGAAGCGATTGCCTGATCGTGGTAACGGGATGAACAGAAAAGGCCGGGGGAAACCCCGGCCTTTTTGTTTTCCGCATTGGTAGTGCCGGCCGCTGGCCGGCAGCCCTGGAATGCCGGCCAGCGGCCGGCACTACCTATTCGGCCGTGGCCGCATCGCCCTGCAGGCGCAGGGTGGCCATTACGCCCAGACGCAGGCCCGGCAGGTCGCCGTCGGCCGGCAGCAGGATCGGCTGCTGGCGGATGCCGCCGAAGTGCTTGACCTGGAACAGCACGTCCAGGCCATGACCACTGGCGCCACCGCCGCTGGCCGCCGGCGGCTCGGGGCGGCCGCCCGGATTGCGCCGGGCCGGCTGGAACCCCGGGGTACTGCGCACGAGCTCGACGGTGGTTGCCGAGAAATCACCGGCGATCAGGCTGGGCATGCCCTCGGCGGTGGCGCCGATCCAGGTCATCAGGTCGCTGGTCTGGTGCTGGCGGGCAGTGGCCTCGTCCGGGTCCGGGCGCAGCCGTGCCACATAGATGTTGACCAGCGCCTGGCCCAGCTTCAGCCGCATCATGCCGGCGGCGCTGAAGGTGCCGGGTGGGTGCAGCAGGGTCACGCCATCCTCGCTGACCGGCAGCCGGGTCAGCATCGCGTTGCCGTGTCGCAACGGCTGGCTGGGCGGATCGGCGGTAACGAAGTCGCAGCTGTAGCGCAGCCGGCTGGCCAGCCAGCAGGCTGGATTGCGGCCCTGCTGCTGCAGCACCTGCTGTACGGAGATCACGTCCGGCTGCAGCTCGGTGAGCAGGTGCGCCACCTGTTCGCGGCGCTGCTTCCACTGCGCATCATCGCGGCTGGGCAGTTCCAGCGCGGCCACGGTCAGCTGCCGGGGCTCGGGCTCACCGCTGGCGGCGGCCGGTGCCTGCGGCCGCGCCTGTGCCTGCAACGCCAGCAGCAGCACGAGACAGCTGAGCAGGAGACGGGCGTGGGCGAGGGGGCGCATAACGATAAGTTTACGCTTTTGTCGTGCAGGTGCCGTGACTTCCGGCATGTAGTGACGTTGCCTGCCACGGATTGGCACCGTTGTCATGCAGCCCTGCAGCGTGCTTCGCAAGCCCCGCTTCCGGTAACCTTGCGCCTTTCGCTTTGCAGGATTGCCTTACAGGATGAGCCACGACGCAGTTGCCCCCATCGCCGGCCAGGGAAAGATGCCGCGCCAGATCCCGTACATCATCGGCAATGAGGCCTGCGAGAGGTTCAGTTTCTACGGGATGCGCAACATCCTGGTGCAGTTCCTGATCACCTCGCTGCTGCTGCAGGAAATCACTGCGGAAGGCCGTGCCGGTGAAGCCAAGGACATCATGCACAGCTTCATGATCGGCGTGTATTTCTTCCCGCTGCTCGGAGGCTGGCTGGCCGACAGGTTCTTCGGCAAGTACCACACCATTCTCTGGTTCAGCCTGGTCTACTGTGCCGGCCATCTGTGCCTGGCGCTGTTCGAGAACAGCCGCGAGGGCTTCTTCCTCGGCCTGGGCCTGATTGCGCTGGGTGCCGGTGGCATCAAGCCGCTGGTGGCCTCGTTCATGGGCGACCAGTTCGACCAGAGCAACAAGCACCTGGCCAAGATCGTTTTCGACGCCTTCTACTGGATCATCAACTTCGGCTCGCTGTTCGCCTCGCTGCTGATCCCGCTGGTGCTGAAGAACTGGGGCCCGCAGTGGGCGTTCGGCATCCCGGGCATCCTGATGTTCATCGCCACTTTCGTGTTCTGGCTGGGTCGCAAGCGCTACGTGCTGGTACCGCTGCCGCCGAAGGACCCGCATTCGTTCGCCAACGTGGTGCGTACCGCACTGACCACGCGCGTGGCCGGCCAGGGCCGTCCGGGCCTGGTGATCGCCGTGCTCGGCCTGGTGCTGGCAGCGGCCTCGTTCGGCTTGGTCGGCTCGCTGGGCATCGTCATCTGCCTGTGCCTGGCGCTGGTGTCGATCCTGGCGGGCATCGGCGGTGGCACCTGGCTGCAGCTTGATCGCGCCCGTGGCCAGCATCCGGCCGAAGCGGTTGAAGGC
Organism: Stenotrophomonas sp. YJH_SMC_80; assembly: GCF_059372495.1. Lineage (NCBI taxonomy): Bacteria > Pseudomonadati > Pseudomonadota > Gammaproteobacteria > Lysobacterales > Lysobacteraceae > Stenotrophomonas > Stenotrophomonas sp. YJH_SMC_80. Next base: position 334,795 of record NZ_JCAFVP010000002.1, on the reverse strand, counting down.
GTGCGCTCGGTGCTGCGCGTGCTGGTGATCTTCGCCCTGACCACGCCGTTCTTCTCGCTGTTCGACCAGAAGGCCTCGACCTGGGTCCTGCAGGGCCAGCAGATGCAGATGCCGAGCTGGTTCACCGCCTCGCAGATGCAGGCGCTGAACCCGCTGCTGGTGATGATCCTGATTCCGTTCAACAACCTGGTGCTGTACCCGGCCCTGCGCCGCTTCGGCTTCGAGCCGACCGCGCTGCGCCGCATGACCGCCGGCATCGCCTTCAGCGGCCTGGCCTGGATCGTGGTCGGCGGCATCCAGGTGGTGATGGACGGTGGCAATGCCATGTCGATCTTCTGGCAGATGCTGCCGTATGCGCTGCTGACCTTCGGTGAGGTGCTGGTCTCGGCCACCGGCCTGGAGTTCGCCTACAGCCAGGCGCCGCAGGCGATGAAGGGCGTGGTGATGAGCTTCTGGAACCTGACCACCACCATCGGCAACCTGTGGGTGCTGCTGTCCAACGCTGCTGTGCGCAACGATGCGGTGACCCACAAGATCGCCAGTACGGGCCTGAGCGAGGCGGCATTCCTGATGTTCTTCTTCGCCGGTTTCGCCTTCGTCGCGGCGTTGGCCTTCGGTTGGTACGCGAAACGCTATCGTATGGTCGACAACTACCGTAGCGCCTGAGCCTGACATGACCCCCGTCAATCTGCTGTTGATCGCCATCACCGCCCTCCTGTCGTGGATGGCGTTCAACAACCGCAAGCTGGCCGACCGCCTGATCCTGTGGCCGCCGGCCATCGACCGTCACCGCCAGTACGACCGGCTGGTGACCTATGGCTTCATCCACGCCGACTGGTCGCACCTGATCTTCAACATGATCACCCTGTTCTTCTTCGGGGGATTCATCGAGAGCGTGATGGTGCAGCTGACCGGCAGCTACCTGACCTACCCGGCGTTCTACATCGGTGCGCTGCTGGTCTCGATCCTGCCCAGCTACCTGAAGAACCAGAAGAACCCGAACTACCTGAGCCTAGGCGCGTCCGGGGCGGTGTCGGCGGTGTTGTTCGCCTTCATCCTGATCAAGCCGTGGTCGATCATCCTGGTGTTCTTCATCCCGGCACCGGCCATTGTCTATGCCGCGTTCTACGTGGGCTACAGCATCTGGATGGACAAGCGCGGTGGTGATCGCATCAACCACAGCGCCCACCTGGCGGGCGCGGCGTTCGGTGTGATCTTCATGCTGGCCATGCAGCCGAGCATCTTCACCCACTTCCTGCGCGAGCTTTCCAACCCGACCTTCCGCCTCGGCGGCGGTTGAGGGGCCGGGGTCGGATCCACTGGATCCGCCCCCGGGGGCAGGGACCCGCTCCTGGTCAGGCGCGGGTCTGCTGGCCGTAGGTGTCCAGCAGGCGGGCGAATACCTCTTCGCCGATGCGCTGGAAATCCTGATCTTCGGTCTGCCCTTCCACCGCCAGCTGCAGCAGGCCCTCCAGCAGGGCGCGGTCGGTGTCGGAATGGGAATCGCTGGGGTGCATCGGAGCCTCCGCGGTGGTGCGCATGATCAACGGTCGCAAGGGCCGTGCCAGCATGGCCGTACCCCTCCACAGGCGATAGCGGCCGCCCTCGCTCCAGCTTGAGGGTCGAAAACTGACGTGAATGGATTGGACTTGCCCCTGTTCAGGCTTCACGCGATCATGGCGCCCGGCTGCGCACCATCCACGCAGTCGCCGCAGGAGACAGTTCCATGGCTTCGGTCACGCCCCCCGGTCTGGCCTACGAGGTCGAACACGACCTGGCCAACCATCGCTTCACCGCCCGTGTGCGCGGACAGCTGGCGGTGCTCGATTACCAGATCAAGCGCAGGCGCATGGTCATCACCCACACCGAGGTACCTGAGCCGATTGCCGGCCGTGGCATCGCAGGTGAGCTGACCCGCGTGGCACTGCGCTTTGCCCGCGAGCAGAAGTACAAGGTGGTGCCGGCATGTTCCTACGCCGAGGCCTTCCTGCAGCGGCACGAGGAGTACCACGACCTGCTCGCTGGCTGAATGCCAGCGGGCCACGCTTCAGCCATGGCAGGCGATGATGTGCAAACATGAACAGGGGATCCCGATGAAGATTGGAAACAACCGGCCATTGCACGGCAGCGTGCTGGCCGGCGTGGTGGGCGTGCTGTTGCTGGCCGGTTGCCAGCGTGAAAGCGAGCCGGCACCGGCGACCGACGCGGCCCCCGCCGCCGAGGCCACTGCCGCAGGTGAAACGCCGGCCACGGAAGCGCCGCTGGACCTGCGCGACGTGATCGAGAACAACGAGCGCGAAGTGGTGGGCATCAGCTACCCGGCCGGCATCGATCGCTACCCGGGCCTGGCGCGCGCGCTGCAGAACTACGCAACCAGCGCACGCAGCGACCTGCAGCAGGCACTGGACGGGCTCGGCAATGACAAGCCCACCATGCCCTACGAACTGTCGCTGAGCTTCGAGAAGCTGCTGGAAACGCCGCAGCTGGTGGTGGTCAGTGCCGATGGCAGCCGCTATACCGGTGGCGCCCACGGCGAGCCGCTGGTGGCGCGTTTCGTATGGCTGCCGGCGCAGCAGCAGATGCTCAGTGCCGACAAGCTGGTGGCCGATGCCAAGGGCTGGAAGGCGATCAGTGATTTCGTCGCCGACCAGCTGCGCGAACGCGTGGCCACCCGCCTCAGTGGCGAGGACATGGACCCGGCCCAGCTGCAGGAATCGCTGCGTAACGCATCGCGCATGATCGCCGACGGTACCGGCCCCCAGGCCGACAATTTCAGCCAGTTCCAGCCGCTGACCAACGACAAGGGGCAGATCACCGCGCTGCGCTTTGTTTTCCCGCCGTACCAGGTGGGTCCATACTCGGACGGCACCCAGACCGCCGACGTACCGGCGGCGGTGCTGTTGCCGCACGTGGCCAAGGACTACGTGGAGCTGTTCGCACGCGGTTGACCGCAGTCGAGGAGGTGGCGTGGATACAGGGTTGCAGGAGCGGGTCGCCGGCCTGCTGCAGGAAGCCGGGGTCCGCATCGGCGGCACCCAGCCACAGGACATCCAGGTGCATGACCCGCGTTTCTTCGCGCGGGTCATGGCGCACGGCTCGCTCGGCCTCGGCGAGAGCTACATGGACGGTTGGTGGGATGCCAACGTCCTCGATGAATTCCTCGTCCACCTGATGCAGGCACACCTGGATGAACGGGTGCACGGTTGGCGCGAAGTGGCCGATGCGCTGAAGGCGCGCCTGTTCAACCTGCAGGTCGGGCAGGGCAGCTACGAAGTGGGCCGCCGCCACTACGATCTTGGCAACGACCTCTACCAGGCCATGCTCGGCCAACGCCTGGTGTACAGCTGCGGCTACTGGCGCCATGCCGGTGATCTCGATGCCGCGCAGGAGGCCAAGCTGGACCTGGTCTGCCGCAAGCTGGGGCTGCGCCCCGGGCAGCGTGTGCTGGACATCGGCTGTGGCTGGGGTGAAGCCCTGAAGTTCGCAGCAGAGCGCTACGGCGTCAGCGGCGTCGGCGTGACCATTTCGCAGGAACAGGCCGGGTTCGCACGCGAACTGTGCGCCGGCCTGCCGATCGAGATCCGCCTGCAGGACTATCGCGAACTGGATGAGCCGTTCGATGCGATCTTCTCGATCGGCATGTTCGAGCATGTCGGCGACAAGAACTACGCCAGTTTCTTCGAGGTGGCCAGGCGCTGCCTGTCTTCGCGCGGGTTGCTGCTGCTGCACACCATCGGCACCAACATCTCGCGGCATCGCACCGATCCGTGGATCGCGCGCTACATCTTCCCCAATTCAATGCTGCCGTCGGCGGTGCAGATCAGCAAGGCGTTCGAAGGGCGCTTCGTGCTGGAGGACTGGCACAACTTCGGCACCGACTACGACCTCACCCTGCAGGCTTGGCGACGCAACGTGGAAGCGGCGTGGCCGCAGCTGGACGCGCGCTACGACGAGCATTTCCGCCGCATGTGGCGGTTCTACCTGGCCGGATCGATGGCCACCTTCCGCTGCCGGCACGCGCAGCTGTGGCAGCTGGTGCTGTCGCCGGAAGGCGTACCGGGTGGGTACGTGGCGCCACGCTGAGGGTGCGCAGGGGTAGATCAGGCCGGATGCGATACTTACTGACGCCAAATCCGTGTGTTGCACGGTCAGCTCCGCGCGTGGGCGTCGTCGACGCTACGCTGTTGGGTCGGCGGGATTACCGCATTCCTGAAGGCGTTGCAGCATGGGTTGGGACATCACCTACCATCCAGTCGCGGATTCGGAGATCCGTGACATCTATTTCCGTGCTCTGGAGGACGTGACGCTGGTCGAGGCGCTGCAACAGCGGTTCCGGATCGAGCCGTTCTGCATGGAGCAGTTGCAGGAACGCATCGACGAGGCTCGCTCGATCAGCGCCGACGTGCCTTTCGAGAAGGGGCACGCTTTGTACCTGGCGATCGTGGCCGGCCACCTTCGGCGGTATCACTATCTCCGCGGGAGCGCCCTTTCGTTTTTCATCGACGATCCGGTGGTCGCCCGGTATTTCGCGGACTGGCGGCAACTGGTGCCGTTGCAGTGGGCGGATGCTGCCGCCGGCAACCATCTACGTGAAAACTATGGTGGTGGCGTGTTCATCACGCATGCCCGGCTGAAGCAATTACGCGCTGATTATGCAGTGGACAGCGCACTTGCTGCGCGCCTGGAGGAGCTGTTCTCCGATGGACGCCTGGTCGTTTTCTGGCGTGTTGTCGATGAAGCGATCGCCAGCGGATGCGGATTGCTGGAGGCCAGCGAGGTGGTCGAGCCGAACCCGATGGATCTCAATGCATCGACCAGCTTGAGCAATCTGCTGAACTGCGCGCCGGATGGCGCGATCCTTTATGCGGAAGCCGCAGCGGCCCAGCTGGCGGAGTTCGTGGCGGCGCACCCGGATATCGCATCGACTGCCGCTGCCGCGCCCGGTGCGCCGAAACGACGGTGGTGGGAGCGACTGTTTCGGCGCTGATCTGGAAGCGCATCCACGCATGGCGCGGATCTACTGGAGTGCGTCATGTGTGGATCGATGATGCCGGGGTTCGTGGCGCGAATGGATCGTGCCGACCAACGGTCGGCACCCACCAGTAGATCCACGCCATGCGTGGATGTCCCAACAAAAAAACCGCCCGGTTTCCCGGGCGGTTTTTCGTTTCAGGCTACTGCGCGGGCGATCAGTTGCCGGCGCCGGTCAGGCCACGCTTTTCCAGCAGCGGTTCGATCTGCGGCTCGTGGCCGGCGAAATCGCGGAACAGCTGCATCGCGTCGACGCTGCCGCCCTTGGACAGCAGGGTGGCGCGGAAGTGGTCGCCGTTCTTGCGGCTCAGGCCGCCGTTGTCCTTGAACCACTTCTGGGTGTTGGCGTCGAGCACTTCCGACCAGATGTAGGCGTAGTAACCGGCCGAATAGCCGCCCATGATGTGGCTGAAGTACGGGGTCTTGTAGCGCGGCGGCACCGGCGCGTAGTAGATGCCGTCCTTCTCCAGCGCGGCGCGCTCGAAGGCCATCACGTCCTTGGCGGCCGGCACCTGGTCGGCGCCGATCTGGTGCCAGCGCTGGTCCAGCATGGCCGCACCCAGGTACTCGGTGGTAGCGAAGCCCTGGTTGAACTTGGCTGCCGCCAGCACCTTGTCCAGCAGTGCCTGCGGCATCGCCGAACCATTCTGGTAGTGCTTGGCGTAGTTCTTCAGGATGACCGGGTTGTCGGCCCACATCTCGTTGACCTGCGAGGGGAACTCGACGAAGTCACGCGGCACCGAGGTGCCCGAGAAGTACGGGTACTTCACGTTGGAGAACATGCCGTGCAGGGCGTGGCCGAACTCGTGGAACGTGGTGTTCACCTCGTCCCAGGTCAGCAGGGTCGGCTGGCCGGCCGGCGGCTTCGGAATGTTCAGGTGATTGGCGACCACCGGCTTGAAGCCGGTCAGCTTGGACTGCGAGACGTAGGAGTTCATCCACGCGCCACCGCGCTTGGAGGCGCGTGCATACGGGTCGAAGATGAAGATCGCCAGCTGGCTGCCGTCGGCGTCGAACACGTCGTAGACGGTGACGTCATCGTGGTAGACCGGCAGGTCGGTGCGCTGCTTGAAGGTCAGGCCGAATTCCTGGCCCGCGGCGTAGAACACGCCGTTCTCCAGCACGTTCTTCATTTCGAAGTACGGCTTCAGCTGCGACTCGTCGAAGTTGTACTTGGCCTGGCGCACCTTCTCGCTGTAGAAGGCCCAGTCCCACGGTTCCAGCTTGAACGTCGGCTTGCCAGCGGCCTTCTGTTCCTGGTCGATCATCGCCTGCAGGTCGGCGGCTTCACGCTTGGCGTTGGCCACCGCGGCCGGGGCCAGCTTGCCCAGCATCGCGTTGACCGCTTCGGGGGTCTTGGCGGTCTGGTTGGTCAGGTTGTAGGCGGCGAAGTTCGGGAAGCCCATCAGCTTGGCCTTGTCGGCGCGCAGCTGCATGATGCGCGAGACCAGCGCGGTGTTGTCGAACTCACCGCCGCGGCTGCCGCGGCTCACCGATGCTTCGTAGATCTTCTGGCGCAGGGCGCGGTTGGCCAGGTTGGTCAGCGGCGGCTGGCCGGTGGTGTTGAGCAGGGTGATCACGTACTTGCCGTCCTGGCCGCGGGCCTTGGCGGCTTCGGCGGCGGCGGCGATCTGCTCCTTGGACAGGCCGTCCAGTTGCTTGACGTCGTCGACGGTGATCGCCGAAGCGTTCACCTCCGACTGCACGTTCTGGCTGAACTTGGTACCCAGGTTGGCCAGCTCGGCGTTCATCTCCTTCAGCTTGGCCTTGTCGGCGTCGGACAGCTTGGCGCCTGCGCGCACGTAGTTGTCGTAGTACTTCTCGACCAGGCGCACGCCTTCGGCGTCCAGGCCCAGCTGGCTGCGGGTGTCATACAGCGCCTGGATGCGGGCGAACAGCTTGCCGTTCAGCGCGATCGCATCGCTGTGCGCGGCGAACTTCGCCGAGTAGTCGGCCTGCAGCTTCTTGCGGGTGTCGTTGGTGTCGGCACCGATCAGGCTGAAGAACACGGTGGTCGCGCGGTCGAGGACATCACCGCTCTTTTCCAGGGCGATGATGGTGTTGTCGAAGGTCGGCTTGGCCTTGTTGTTGGCGATGGCCTCCACTTCCTTCAGCTGCTGCGCCATGCCGGCGTCGAAGGCCGGGGCGAAGTCGCTGTCCTTGATCTTGTCGAACTGCGGGAAGTGCAGCGGCAGCGGGCTTTCGGCGAAGAAGGGATTGGCCTGCTGGGCGGTGCTGCTGGCGGCCGGGGTGGCGGCGCCGGCCGAGAAGGCGGGCAGGGCAAGGCCGAGGGACATGGCCACGGCAAGGGCAAGGCGGGTGGTCAAGGCAGGAACTCCGGTAAGGCAAACAAGGGCCCGAGGGTAACCCGGCCGGCGGCGCCCGCACTTGTGTCAAAAGGCATGTTGCCGCGGCCGGGCGCGGGTACCATGCATTCACCGCCCACGGTTCACCGCCATGACCACTGCCTACGATTTCAGCTTCCGCGACCTCGACGGCCAGCCACAGGCCCTCGCCGGGTACCGGGGTCACCCGCTGTTGCTGGTCAATGTCGCCAGCCGCTGTGGCTTCACCCCGCAGTACACCGGGCTGGAACAGCTGTGGCAGGAGTATCGCGAGCGTGGCCTGGTGGTGATCGGCTTCCCATGCAACCAGTTCGGCGCGCAGGAGCCGGGGGACGCCGCGCAGATCCGCCAGTTCTGTTCGCTGGATTATCCGGTCAGCTTCCCGCTTTCGGAGAAGATCGAGGTCAACGGCGAGGGGGCTGATCCGTTGTGGGCATGGCTGTCACGCGAGAAGCGCGGCCTGCTGGGTAGCGCCCGCATCAAGTGGAATTTCAGCAAGTTCCTGGTCGATCGCCAAGGGCGGGTGGCTGCGCGCTTTGCGCCAACCACCAGGCCGGAACAGCTGCGCAGCGCGATCGAAGCGCTGCTGTGAAGGGGGTAGTGCCGGCCGCTGGCCGGCAATCCCGGAGCGCACGGAGAGCCGGCCGGCGGCCGGCTGCCGTTGCAGATCATTTCTCGACGAACGCGCGCTCGAACACGTAGTGGCCCGGCTGGCCGATGCGCGGCGAGACCTGGAAGCCGCGGGCATCGAGCACGCTGCGCAGATCAGCCAGCATCTGCGGGCTGCCGCAGATCATCGCGCGGTCGTTTTCCGGGCTCAGCTCCGGCAGGCCGAGGGTGCGCTGCATCTGGCCGCTTTCCATCAGCTGGGTCAGGCGGCCCTGGTTGGCGAACGGCTCGCGGGTGACCGCGGGGTAGTACAGCAGCTTGTCGCCGATCATCTCTCCCAGGAACTCGTGCTCACGCAGTTCCTTCTCGAAGTAATCGCGGTAGGCCAGATCCTTCTCGTAGCGCACGCCGTGGCAGAGGATCACCTTCTCGAAGCGCTCGTAGGTCTCCGGGTCCTTGATGACCGACAGCCACGGCGCCATGCCGGTGCCCGTGCCCAGCAGGTACAGGTTCCTGCCCGGGTGCAGGTCGCTGATCAGCAGGGTGCCGGTGGGCTTCTTGCCGACCAGCACCTTGTCGCCCGGCTTGATGTGCTGCAGGCGCGAGGTCAGCGGGCCGTCCTGCACCTTGATGCTGAAGAACTCCAGGTGCTCTTCCCAGTTGGCGCTGGCGATGGAATAGGCGCGCAGCAGCGGCCGTGCCTCGGTTTCCAGGCCGATCATCACGAACTGGCCGTTCTCGAAGCGGAAGCCGCTGTCGCGGGTAGTGGTGAAACTGAAGTAGGCATCGGTCCAGTGACGGACCTCAAGCACCGTTTCGGCGCCGAAAGCGGAGGACATGGGCGTATCTATCGAAAGTCGTCGGGGTTGATTCTATCTCAAATGAGACGGGTTCTCATTGGGCGGAACGAGAGGCGTTCTCAGCGGTAACCCGCCGCCTGCAGCTCGAACAGCTCGGCGTACCGTCCTCCCTGGGCCATCAGCTGCGCATGGGTGCCGCTGGCCTCGATGCGGCCATCGGCCAGCACCAGGATGCGATCGGCCATGCGTACCGAAGAGAAACGGTGGGAAATCAGCACTGCCGTACGATTATCCGCCAGCTCCCTGAACCGCTGGAACACTTCGAACTCACTGCGCGCGTCCAGCGCTGCCGTTGGCTCATCCAGGATCATCACCTGCGCATTGCGCATCCACGCGCGGGCAATGGCGATCTTCTGCCACTGGCCACCGGACAGGTCCACGCCCTGCTTGAAGCGGCGCCCGATCAGCTGGTCGTAGCCGCCGGGCAGGTCGTCGATCACTTCCTCGGCCATGCCTCGCCGCGCGGCATCGGCGATGCGTGCCTGGTCGTCCATCGCCTCGACCTGGCCGACGCCGATGTTCTCGCCGGCGCTGAGGTTGTAGCGCACGAAGTCCTGGAAGATCACCCCGAGGTTGGCGCGCAGGTCGTCCAGGTCGTAGTCGCGCAGGTCGCGGCCGTCGAGCAGGATGCGGCCTTCGTCCGGCTCGTACAGCCGTGCCAGCAGTTTCACCAGCGTGGTCTTGCCCGCGCCGTTCTCGCCGACCAGGGCCAGCACTTCGCCGGCCTGCAGCTGGAAATCGAGGTGGCGCACCGCCCACTGTTCGGCATCGGGATAGCGGAAGCCGACGTTCTCGAACACGAAGCCCTGGCGGATCGGCTGCGGCACGCGTATCGCGCCTTCACGCGAATGGATTTCCGGCTCGATCTGGAAGAACGAGAACAGGTCGTCCAGGTACAGCGCCTGGCTGGCCACCTGCGAGAAGCCGATCAGCAGGCCTTCCAGCAGCTGGCGCAAGCGCAGGAAGCTGCCGGCAAGGAAGGTCAGGTCGCCGATCGAAAAGTCGCCGCGCACCGTGCGCCAGGCAATGTAGGCGTAGGCGGTGTAATACCCCAGCGTGCCCAGCGCAGCCAGCAGCGTGCCCCAGAACGCGCGGCGCCGGGCCAGTGCACGGTTGGCCTGGAACAGCGCCACCGACAGCCGCCGGTAGCGTTCCACCAGGAAGCGGTGCAGGTTGTAGATCTTCACTTCCTTGGCCGTTTCCACGCTGGCACCGAGCTGGCGCAGGTAGTCGAGCTGGCGGCGCTCGGGCGTCCACTGGAAGTTGAGGCTGTAGCCGGCCGCGTTGAAGTGCGATTCACCGATGAAGGCCGGCACCAGTGCCAGCGCCAGCAGCAGGATCAGCCACGGCGCGTAGACCAGCAGGCCGACGGCGAGGCTGGCCACGGTGATCGCGTCCTGGACCTGGCCGAACAGCTGGCTCATCAGGTTCATCCGGCCCATGGTCTGGCGCCGCGCACGGTCCAGCTTGTCCTGCAGGTCCGGGTCCTCGAAGTCCTCCAGATCCAGCGTCGCCGCGTGTTCCATCAGCCGGATGCTGGTGACGTTGGCGAACAGCTCGGAGAGCAGGGCATCGGCGTAGCTGACCAGCCGGCCGAGCAGGTCCGAGGCGATGGCCAGGCCGAATTCCAGCGCCAGCAGGCCCAGCAGCGGATTCAGCACGCCGCTGGACAGCGCTTCGCCCAGCGGCGGGAAGCCCGCGTCGTGCTGGCTCAGGTGCAGGGCGCTGTCGATGATCAGCTTGCCGACGTACAGCATCGCCACCGGCAGCAGCGCGCGGATCAGGCGCAGCCCGAGGCTGGCCAGGGTGAGCGCGGGACTGGTCTTCCAGACCATGCGCAGGAACGGCGGCAGGTTGCGCATCGCCCTGAAGCGCTGGCGCAGGCTGGGTTTCTTCGCGGCGTCAGCGCCAGCGGCGGGGGTGGCAGGCATGCGCGTATTCTGCGCGCCTGATACGTGCAGAGGGGGTCAGTGCAGGCGTGTGGCCGGCACCGGGGTCAGATCCCTTTGCGCGGCAAAGGGCTCTGACCCCAGCGACCCACAGCGGGTCAGAGCCCTTCGCGAAGCGAAGGGATCCGACTCTCCCGCATCCACGCGTAGCGTGGATCTACCGTGTCGACCAAGGTCGACACCTACCAGCAGCACCGATGAACTGTCGAAGGCGGGGTGGGTCAGGCCGGCAGCGGCGGCAGCAACCCCGCACCGAGGCGGTTCCAGGCATTGATCACCGCGATGCCCATGCTCAGGTCACTGATGCCCTTCTCATCGAAGTGCGGCGCCAACGCATCGAACGCCGCCTGCGACGGCGCACCGTCGGTCAGCCGGGTCAGTGCCTCGGCCCAGCCCAGCGCCGCGCGCTCGCGTTCGTCGAAGAAGCGGCTCTCGTGCCATGCCGGCAGTGTGTCCAGCTTGCGCGGCTCGATGCCGCCCTTGCGCAGCGCCGTGCCGTGCATGTCCATGCAGTAGCCGCAGCCGTTGAGCTGCGACACGCGCAGGAACACCAGTTCCATCAGGGTCGGATCGATCGAGCTGTCATGCACCGCCTGGCTGGTGGCCAGCAGGCCCTTGAAGGCCTCGGCGGCCAGGCGGGTGTAGGGGACGCGGGGAGAAGTGTGATTGGACATCGGAGGCTCCACGGCGGCCACGATGGCCGCCTTTCACTACCAGGACGCCGCAGCGTCGCCGCGCGTGACAACCCCCGGCAGCTTTTCCGGATTCAACACGCTGTACACGTTGGCGATGCGGCCATCGACCACCTCGATGGTGGTGACCGAGTGCAAGCGATCACCGACAAAGCGCAGGATCGCCGGCTCGCCGTTGACGTAACCCAGCTGGGCCGGATGCACCGCGCCGCGGCGGGCAATCGCCCAGAACAGGCGACCGATGCGCTCGGCGCCCAGCAGCGGGCGCACCGCTGCGGTGACCACGCCGCCGCCGTCGGACACCAGCAACGCGTTGGTGTGCAGCAGGGCCTGGATCGCCTCGCTGTCGCCGCGCTGCGAGGCATCCATGAAGCGCGCCAGCAGCTGCCGGTGCTGGCTGGCATCGGCGTTGAAGCGCGGCCGTCCGGCCTGCAGGCGCTGCCGGGCACGGTGCACCAGCTGCCGGCAGTTGGCCTCGCTGTGGCCGATCAGCTCGGCGATTTCGCGGTAGTCGTGGTCGAAGGCCTCCTTCAGCAGGAAGGCGGCGCGTTCCTCGGGGCCGAGCTGTTCAAGCAGGGTCAGGAAGGCGACCGAAACGTCGTCGGCCAGCGCAGGCAGCTGGGCCGGGCCGGGCGCCGGGTCGGGCTCCAGGGTGACCGCCAGCGGCTCGGCCAGCCATGGGCCGACGTAGTGCAGGCGCTCGCGCTTGGCCGCGCGCAGCCGGTCCAGGCCGAGCCGGGTGGTGGTGGTGACCAGCCAGGCTTCGGGGTCGCGGACGGCCGCCGGGTCGGCGCCGGACCAGCGCAGCCAGGCATCCTGGACCACGTCTTCGGCGTCGGCGCGGCTGCCAAGCAGGCGGTAGGCCAGGGCCATCAGGCGCGGGCGGTGGGTCTGGAAAGCGGTTTCGGCGTTCATGTGGGCAAGGACGCCGCAGTGGCGCGTGGCGTGACAGAGCGTCGGGGGAATCTTGCCGGCCAGCGGCCGGCACTACCACCCCGGGGCCGGGGGAGGGGGTAAAATGGGCGGATTACCCCCGCCAGCCTCGAGCAAGCGAGCAAGACGTGACATCGATCAAGCAGGAAGACCTCATCCAGTCCATCGCCGACGCGCTGCAGTACATCTCGTACTACCACCCGGTCGACTACATCAAGAACCTCGCCGCCGCTTACGAGCGCGAGGAGTCGCCGGCCGCGAAGGAAGCGATGGCCCAGATCCTGATCAATTCGCGGATGTGCGCCGAAGGCCACCGTCCGATCTGCCAGGACACCGGCATCGTCACCGTGTTCCTGGAAATCGGCATGGACGTGCGCTGGGACGACGCCACCATGGGCGTGGAAGACATGGCCAATGAAGGCGTGCGCCGTGCCTACATGCACCCGGACAACAAGCTGCGCGCTTCGGTGCTGGCTGATCCGGCCGGCAAGCGCATCAACACCAAGGACAACACCCCGGGCGTGGTCAACGTCAAGGTCGTGCCGGGCAACAAGGTCGACGTGATCGTCGCCGCCAAGGGCGGTGGTTCGGAAGCGAAGACCAAGTTCGCCATGCTCAACCCGTCCGACTCGATCGTCGACTGGGTGCTGAAGACCGTGCCGACCATGGGCGCCGGCTGGTGCCCGCCGGGCATGCTCGGCATCGGCATCGGTGGCACCGCCGAGAAGGCGATGCTGCTGGCCAAGGAAGCGCTGATGGAGCCGATCGACATCACCGAGCTGCAGGCCCGTGGTGCGTCCAACCGCATCGAAGAGCTGCGCCTGGAGCTGTACGAGAAGGTCAACGCGCTGGGCATCGGTGCGCAGGGCCTGGGTGGCCTGACCACCGTGCTCGACATCAAGATCAACGACTATCCGACCCACGCGGCCAACCTGCCGGTGGCGATGATCCCGAACTGCGCGGCCACCCGCCATGCGCACTTCACCCTCGATGGCAGCGGCCCGGTGATGCTGGACCCGCCGTCGCTGGAAGACTGGCCGAAGCTGACCTACGACGCGTCCAAGGGCACCCGCGTGGACCTGGACACGATCACGCCGGAAGACGTGGCCAGCTGGAAGCCGGGCCAGACCCTGCTGCTCAACGGCAAGCTGCTGACCGGCCGCGATGCCGCGCACAAGCGCATGGTCGACATGCTCAACAAGGGCGAGCAACTGCCGGTCGATCTGAAGGGCCGCTTCATCTACTACGTCGGCCCGGTCGATCCGGTGCGCGACGAAGTGGTGGGCCCGGCCGGCCCGACCACCGCCACCCGCATGGACAAGTTCACCGAGCAGGTGCTGGCACAGACCGGCCTGCTGGGCATGGTCGGCAAGGCCGAGCGCGGCCCGGCCGCGATCGAGGCGATCAAGAAGCACAAGTCGGCCTACCTGATGGCCGTGGGTGGCTCGGCCTACCTGGTGTCCAAGGCGATCAAGGCCGCCAAGGTGGTTGGTTTCGCTGACCTGGGCATGGAGGCGATCTACGAGTTCACCGTGCAGGACATGCCGGTGACCGTGGCAGTCGACTCCACCGGTGAATCGGTGCACAAGACCGGCCCGCGCGAATGGCAGGCCCGCATCGGCAAGATTCCGGTGGTGGTGGAGTAACTCCCCGCGCGCTCCGGTCCAGACAACGGCGCCCGGGTGGCGCCGTTGTTGTATCCGGGGGGAGGATTAACGCGCCTGTAGCCCTTGCTCTGCTACGGTCGGCACACCCTCGCACAGGACGTGTCCATGGCCCTGCATCGATTCATCGCGATAGGCATGCTGCTGGCGCTGGCCGGCTGCAGCACCCCAGCGTCGTACGAAGGCGCGGATTTCCCTGCATCGGCGCAGTGCCGCGTGCAGTGCCAGGCCGGCTATCGCAGCTGCATGGCGCAGAATGACTCTCTCGGCAGCCGCCAGAGCAATTGCGAGCAGCGGATGGTGCCGGCGCCGGACAAGCGCTGCAAGGACGTGGGCAACCCGGACCTGCGCCGTGCCTGCGAACTGAAGACGCATGACTGCACGATGCGCGCGCCGATGATGTCCTGCGGCGAACGCCGGGATTCCTGCATGAGCAGCTGCGGCTGAGCAACGATCGTGCGCGCGGGCGCATAATCGGCTGATCCACCTGTACAGGATCTTCTGCATGAGCACCACGCTGTATGGTTCGACCAGTACCGCCGCGCTGGTGGTGCACTGGCTGCTGATCGAGCTGGGCATCGAGCATGAACTGGTGCTGCTGGATTTCGACGCGCGCGAGCACAAGTCGGCGCAGTACCTGGCGCTGAATCCGGCCGGTGTGGTGCCGACCCTGCTGATCGATGGCCTGGTACTGACCGAAGCGGCGGCCATTGCGTTGTACCTGGCTGATCGCCATCCGGACGCCAACCTGCTGCCCGCGCTGGGCACGCCGCAGCGCGCCGATGCCTACCGCTGGATGTTCTGGTGTGCCAATACGCTGCAGCCGGCCTATCGAGCCTGGTTCTATCCACACGAAATGGCGGGCGAGGCGAATATCGAGGCCAGCCGCGGCATGGCACGGCAGCGCCTGGAAGCGGCCTGGCAGCATGTGGCCGCGCACCTGCATGCACATGGCCCCTACCTGCTGGGCGCCACGCCCTGCGTGGTCGACTACATGCTGGTGATGCTGATGCGCTGGTCGCGCAACATGCCCAGGCCCACCGACACCTGGCCGGTACTGAAGGCGCACGCCACGTTGATGAAGGCGCGCCCGGCGTTCGCCGAGGTGTACCGCCGCGAAGGCATCACCGACTGGCTGTAAGCCAGCCGGGGAGGAGGGCGTCCGGGTAGAAGGGGGGCGCTGGGGTAGAGTCGACTGTCAGTCGACTATCGCACGCAGTGCGGGCTTTTCCGCGGATGCGTATGAAGGGTGAGGAGGGAGTCGACTAACAGTCGACTCTACCAACAGTCGACTCTACCAACACGCTCCGCTAAGCGGCGGCGAGGCGGGTTACAGGATCTCCAGCACTGTTTCCGGTGGACGGCACAGGCGTGTGCCCTTGTCCGTGCGCACCACGGGGCGGTTGATCAGTCGCGGGTGTTCGGCCATCGCGGCCAGCAGCGTGGCCTCGTCCGCACCTTCCAGGCCCAGTTCGGCGAACTGCGCTTCCTTGCTGCGCACCAGATCACGTGCGCTCAATTCTGATTCGGCCAGCACCTGGCGCAGTGTGGCCACATCGGGTGGATTGCCGAGGTACTCGATCACCACTGGATCAAAGCCGGCATCACGTATCAGCTTCAATGCGCCGCGCGAGTTGCTGCAGGTCGGGTTGTGCCAGATCGTCACGGGCATCAGAACCACTCCAGCAGCGACACGCCCACGCCCACGTAGGTGGCCTTGTGGTTGTAGTCGATCAGGCTTTCGCCATAACCGTCGAACACCTGCACATGCCCGCGCAGCAGGTTGCTGATCGGGAAACCGTAATCCAGCTGCAGGGCACCGTGCGAGCGGCTGCCGGTGCGCAGCGAATGGCGCGCCATCAGCGAGACTTCGTGGCCGTTGCGGTTCCAGGTCAGGGTCGCATCACCGCGGCCCATGTAATCCTCGATGTCCGGGTTGTTGTCGTCGCTGCGGGTCTCGGGAATGCGGTACCAGGGGCGCAGCACCAGCGCCCAGTTCTCGCGGTCCAGGCCGATGTTGAGCATCACCCGGTTCCAGCTGCGCGAAAGCGGGTCGGCGCGGCCGTTGGATTGGTGGTTCAGCGCGATGCCGGTCATGCGCCCGCGCCAGCCACCGATCGAGTAGCCGTTGCGGAACACCATCATCACTTCCGGCTCGTAATTGGTTTCGCGGAACGGGCGCGAATCCTCGCCGTTGTAGGCCTGCCAGCGCGAGCTCTGGGTGTAGCCGGCCCAGATGTCGCCATTGTCGCCGAACAGGTTCTCGGCGATCTTGGTCTTGAAACTGATCTGGAACTTCAGCTCGGCACTGTCCAGCACCTGCGGCGTGGTGACCGTGTTGGCCGGGTTCGGCGAATGCGGCGTGGTGTTGCGATCGCTGGTCCAGAACGCCGGCAGCAGGTACACCGGCTTGTAGGCGCGCAGCTGGAACGGGCCCAGCTTGGAGTCCTCGGCCAGTTCCCAGCGGCTGTCCAGCAGCGAACCGCGGCCAGCATTGGCCAGTGCGCTGTCAGGGGCTGCTGGACGGAACAGATCGCTGACCCGCTCGCGCAGCTTCTCTTCGCCCTGGCTCACGCGTGCAGTCTGGCGTTCTTCGCGACGGGCCTGCGCGGCCGCCTCGGCCGCAGCGTCGGCCTCGGCAGTGGCCTGCGGGGTACGGCCGAACTGGCGGTCATAACAGGCCAGGCGGGCAGCATCGGTGGTAATCGCCGCGCACGCGGCCGGCGAGGCTTCGGCGCTGGGCGCGAACTCCTGCGCGGCCAGCGGCGCACTGGCCAGGGCCAGCGCCAGCGGCGCGAGACGGGGAAGCAGCGGAGACAGGGTCATTGCAGCAGGCCCTTAGGTGAATACGGGAATCGCACAGTGTGGCGGCTGCACCGGTTCACGGCCAGCCCCCACGGTTTATGCACGGGCACCGCGTGCGCGCGGCGTGAAGGCAGTGCGGGTTACAGGAACCAGGCGAAGGCGAACAGCCCCAGCATCGCGATCACCACCGCCAGTTTCAGCGCCAGGCCGAGCAGGATGCCGAGCCAGGTGGCCAGGCCTACCCTGGTCGAGCGCCCCAGTTCGCGGGTGTGCCAATACTCGCCGGCCAGGGCGCCGATCAGGGGGCCTGCAAAGAGGCCGATCGGCATGAAGAACAGGCCGACGATGCTGCCGACGAACGTACCCCACAGCGCCTTGCGGCTGGCACCGACCCGCTGCGCACCCACCACCGTGGCCAGCACGTCCACCAGCAGCGAGAGGACGGTCAGTACGCCCAGCGCGACCAGGGTCGGCCAGCCGACGTGGGTGAAGCCGTCCGCCCAGGCCGCCAGCAGCAGTCCGATGAACACCAGCGGGATGCCGGGCAGGGCCGGCAGGATGATTCCGGCGATGCCGACAAGGACAAAAATGACCGCTAGCAGATATAAGATGAATGAGAGTCCCATGCTGTCCCGTATGGTCGCCGTTTTGGGGTTGACAGTGAAAGATTTTGCCAGTTGCTTTTTCGTTTTGGGCGGGTTAAGTTGCAGTCGCTGAGCTTGGCAAGGTCACCGTGGATCGTGGCCTGATGAAGCAAGATCTTCCCGATCCGCTGCATCGATGCACCTCGCTTCCCCCTTGCTTGTCAGCCGCCCACCAGGCGTTTCCAACAACAAGAGAGAGTCACCAGGGAGTTAGTGAGATGTCTGATCGCGAGACCGGTACCGTCAAGTGGTTCAACGATGCAAAGGGCTTCGGCTTCATCAGCCGTGAAAACGGCGAAGACGTGTTCGTGCACTTCCGTGCCATCCAGACCCAGGGCTTCAAGAGCCTGAAGGAAGGCCAGAAGGTCACCTTCACCGTCGTGCAGGGCCAGAAGGGCCTGCAGGCCGACGCCGTGCAGCCGACCTGATCGCGCTGCAAGCCGTCACATGAAAAAGGCCCGCGCAAGCGGGCCTTTTTCTTTGCCGCCGGCCCGGCGCAGGTCAGCGCAGGATGACCTTGCCGTTGACCACGCGCACGTAGGTGTTTTCACGGATGCCGCCGAGGTCGCGCTGGTTGACCACGATGGTGCGGCCATCGTCCATGCGCACGCTGATGTCGTAGGTATCGCTGGTGACGTTCTTCTGGATCTGGTTGCCGGCCAGCGCGCCACCGACCGCGCCTGCGGCCGCAGCGATGTTCTTGTTGCCACGGCTGCCACCGGTGTGATCGGAGATCTCATGGCCGGCCACGGCACCGACGATGCCGCCGAGGATGGCGCCGGTCGCGCTGGGCG
The DNA here is from genome assembly GCF_059372495.1 of Stenotrophomonas sp. YJH_SMC_80. Taxonomy (NCBI): domain Bacteria; kingdom Pseudomonadati; phylum Pseudomonadota; class Gammaproteobacteria; order Lysobacterales; family Lysobacteraceae; genus Stenotrophomonas; species Stenotrophomonas sp. YJH_SMC_80. The sequence goes on along the minus strand of NZ_JCAFVP010000002.1, from coordinate 316,469 downwards.
CGGTGCGGCCCGACGGCACGGTGTTGATGCGGGTGACGATGCCACAGTCAGCGCAACGGCCCTGGTTGTAACCGCCGTTGTTGCCGTAGCCACCATTGTTGTAGCCGTTGTTGTAACCACCGCCACCGTAGCCGGGCGAGGTGGCACAGCCAGCCAGGGCGAGGGTAGCGATGGCGCTGGCGGCAATGAGCTGGATCTTCATGGAGCGTCTCCTGGCCGTGAAGGCGGGTGTGTTGGGTGGTACTGCGTCATGCAGCAGGGTGGACGAATCCTCTCCTTTCGAACGTGAACAAGGTGCCAACCAGGCGTGCCTTGCCCGGCTACAGGATGAATGCGCGTCAGCGGAAGTCCTGGTGGCAGGCGCGGCAATCGGCCTGCACGGTTTCCACGACCTTGGCCAGGGCGGTGCAGTCACTGGGCGGAGCCGCCAATGCGGCGTTGAGGTTGCCGCGCAGTTGGCTGGCGTGCTGCTGGAACCGGCCGTTGTCCTTCAGCCCGGGAAAGGCCAGGTCGAAATCGTTGGACAGAAGGCGCAGGGCCTGCAGCCGCGGCACGCTGTCGGCCAGGCTGCAGCGGTTCTGCTGCTGGGCCTGCTGCAGCAGCTGCGATTGCCGCTGCATCACCTGCATCAGGCTGTCAGGGAACGGGTCGCGGCGGGCCTGCAGGGCGCGGCCGACCACGACCGTGGCGACCAGGCCGATCAGCAGGCCCAGGCACAGCACGAACAGGTACCGCTGGGCAGTGGACGGGCGGCGGGGCGGGCTGGCGTTCATGGCGGGCTCTCCGGGCGTGCAACGGTGGGTTCGATGCCGGCGCGCTGTAGGCACTGGCGCCTGCACGTTAAAATAGCCGCATGAACGAACAGGTCAAACAACGCTTCGCCGGCATCGAACGGCTGTATGGCGTAGGTGCGCTCGAGCGCCTGCAGGGCAGCCGCGTGGCAGTGGTGGGCATGGGCGGGGTCGGCTCGTGGGTGGTGGAAGCGCTGGCGCGTTCGGCGGTCGGCCACCTGACCCTGATCGACGCCGATGACATCTGCGTGTCCAACACCAACCGGCAGCTGCCGGCGATGGAAGGCAACTACGGCCGCAACAAGGCCGAGGCGATGGCCGAGCGTTGCCGTGCGATCAACCCGGACATCGAGGTCGATGCCGTGCAGGCATTCCTGACCGTGTCGAACATGGCCGAGTTGCTGGACCGTCGATTCGACCTGGTGATCGATGCCTGCGACAGCTTCCGGGTGAAGGTCGAGACGATCGCCTGGTGCCGCCGCCGCAAGCTGCCGCTGCTGACCGTGGGGGCTGCTGGTGGTCGCACCGATCCGACCCTGGTGCGCATCCGCGATGTCTCGCGCACCGAGCACGACGCCATGCTGGCGCTGATCCGCAAGAAGCTGCGCAGCGAGTTCAATTTCCCGAAGAATGCCAAGCGCTATTTTGGCGTACCGGCGGTGTACTCGCTGGAAAACGTGAAGTATCCGCAGGCCGATGGCAGCGTCTGCGGCATCCGCCCGAACCTCGGTGCGGATGCTGCATTGAAACTGGACTGTGGCGCAGGCCTCGGTGCGGCAACCCACATCACCGGTGCCTTCGCCTTCGCGGCGGTCGGCAAGGCGCTTGAAATGCTGCTGGAGCCGAAGAAGGTGAAGGCCGAAGTGGTCGAGTCCAGCGAGGTGTGATGGATGGTGCCGGCCAGCGGCCGGTACCTACCCGTTACATTGCCGGCAGCGCGAACAGGCGCCGCGCATTCTCCGTCGTGGCCTGGGCCACCGCGTCCAGCTCCATCCCGCGCAGTGCGGCCACGTGGCGGGCGATGACTGCCAGTCGCGCTGGTTCGTTGCGCTGGCCGCGGATGCCGGCGTCAGGCTGGTCGGGCGCGTCGGTCTCCAGCAGCAGCTGTTCCAGCGGCATCCCGCGCACCAGGCGCTGCAGCCGTTGCGCGCGTTCGTAGGTCAGCGGACCGCCGAGACCGAGCAGGAAGCCTTGCCGATGCAGTTGCGCGGCCTGTTCCGGGCTGCCGGAAAAGCTGTGCACCACGCCGCGCAGGCCGCCGACGCGACGGATCGCGGCAATGACCGCATCCACCGCGCGTCGCGCATGCACGATCACCGGCAGCTCGAACTCGCGGGCCAGTTGCAGCTGGCCGATGAAGTACGCCTGTTGCGCCTCTGCATCCAGTCCCTCGACGAAGAAGTCCAGCCCGCATTCGCCGATCGCGCACGGGCGTTCGCGAACGATCCATTCGCGCAGCAGCGGCAGATGGTCGGGCCGGTGCTCGGCCAGGAACATCGGATGCAGGCCGTAGGCCGGGTACAGCCCCGGTGCCTGCCGGCAGACCTCGCGCAGCTTCGGCCAGCTGGCGGCCGTGACGGCCGGTACCACCTGCTTGCGCACGCCCGCGGCGCCCGCGCGCTCGATCACCGCCGTGCGGTCAGCATCGAATTCACTGGCATCCAGATGGCAGTGGCTGTCGACCAGCGGGATCAACGCTGTTCCAGCGGCGGCGGGGCCGGGACTGTATTGCGGCTCTTCCAGTTGGCCAGCAGCAGGGTGCCGAAGCCCAGTACCAGCTCGTCGACGAACGGAATCGGGTCGGGAATGAACAGGGTCAGCACGAACAGGCCGGCGGTCAGCTTGAACAGGGTGGGGTAGCGCAGCCGGCGGGCCCATTGCAGTACCGGCAGCAGCATCGGGTTGGCCATGGCGTGGATCCTCGTGGGGAATATGCAAACGCTACCACGGGCCCAGCATTTCCCGATGCTGAATGGGTTACAGGAATGAGCAGGAAATGTGGAGATTCCGTTCAGGCAGTGCATGCTGCAATCTGGGCCGAGAACGTTGCGGATGGTCCGCAAGGAGCAGGTCATGAAAAGCACAACTACAACTGTCCTGGTCGCAGCGGGCGCGCTGCTGGTCGGTGGCATCGCCACCGCCGCCTTCATGAAGAGCGGCGACAAGTCGCCTGATTCCATCAGCGCCGGAACCCCCAACGGTGAATCGCGGCTGGTTGACGGCAATGCCGTTGACGATGGCGCGCGTGGTGACAAGCTCGACCCGTCTGCACCGCGCGGGCTGGAATACGCCGACGTGCTGAAGGTCGACCCGATCACCGAGAAGCAGAAGGCCTACGCCACCGTGATCGGCACCGATCCCGTGCGCGAGACCTCCACCACCCAGACCCCGCACGAGGTCTGCCAGGACGTGACCGTGCAGGAGCGCCTGCCGGAGCGTGACGGCAACGTCGGCGGCACCGTGGTCGGCGCGGTGGTCGGCGGCCTGCTCGGCAACCAGGTCGGCGGTGGCAACGGCAAGAAGGCCGCGACCGCAGCCGGTGCCGTGGCCGGTGGCTTCATCGGCAACCAGATCGACAAGCGCCATGTGGGTGGCCGCGTGGTCAACCGCACCGAGCGCCAGTGCCACACCGAGACCGCCACCTCCGAGTCGAGCCGTGTTACCGGCTACAACGTGACCTACCGCAACGAGGACGGCACCACCGGCACCATGCGCATGGCCAGCAAGCCGGGCAACCGCATCGCCATGGGCACCAATGACGTGGTGAAGGGCTACAACGTGACCTACCGCTACGACGGCGCCGAGAAGACCGTGCGCATGGACAACAAGCCGGCCAGCGATCGCCTGCCGGTGGTCGATGGCCAGCTGGTCACGCAGACCGCTGCTGCCGGCGCCACTGCGGCCACGCGCCAGTAATCCAGAATACGTGCTGTACCCGACGGGCCGGCGCATGCCGGCCCGTTTCGTTGTGAGCGCGGGCATTCATCGGTGTGGAGGCGGAATCCACCATCATGGTGGCCCCTTCGACATGGAGTCGGCATGAGCATCTTCGACCTGCGCCTGGAAACCGAGCGCCTGATCCTGCGTCCGCTGCTGCGCGAGGACTACGAACCCTATCTGGCGTTCTGCGCCGACGAGGAAACGATGCGCACCCTCGGTGGCGTGCAGCCGCCTTCGGTAGCCTGGCGCGGCTTCTGCAGCCTGGCTGGCGCCTGGCAGCTGTTCGGCTTTTCGATGTTCAGCGTGATCGAAAAATCCAGCGGGGACTGGATCGGGCGGATGGGCCCCTGGCAACCGCAGGACTGGCCGGGTACCGAGGTCGGCTGGGGCATCCGCCGCGCCAGCTGGGGCCGGGGCTATGCGCCGGAAGCGGCGGTCGCGGCGATCGACTGGGCCTTCGACACGCTGGGTTGGCACGAGGTGATCCATACCATCGCCGAGAACAACGACAACTCGCGGGCGGTCGCGCGCAAGCTGGGCAGCACGTTGCTGCGGATGGGCGAACTGCCGCCGCCGTACAACGACAAACCGATGCAGATCTGGGGCCAGTCGCGCGAACAGTGGCGGCAGCGTGCACGCTGAACGTGGCCCGGTAGTGCCGGCCGCTGGCCGGCAATCGCTTGGATCCAGCTGCATGGAGGATGCCGGCCAGCGGCCGGCACTACCGGGGTGCCATGCTGCATCCGCGCTTGGCATTCCCTGGCGCACTTGCCAGACTGCACGCAGCCGGCCGCCGGCCGGATCCGATGGAGCAGGCAATGGTGGAAGAGCGCGTCCCGCTGACGGTGCATGGCATGTCGGTCTCGGGCAATTGCCACAAGGTCCGGCTGCTGCTTGAGCAGCTCGGCAGCCGTTACCGCTGGGTGGAAGTGGACAGTGCCCATGGCCAGACCCACACGCCCGAATTCCTGGCGCTCAACCCGAATGCCAAGGTGCCGCTGATCGTCCGCGACGACGGCCGCGTGCTGACCGAGTCCAACGCGATCCTGTTCTGGCTGGCCGAAGGCACGCCCTACCTGCCCAGCGATGGCTGGGAGCGTGCGCAGGCGTTGAGCTGGATGTTCTTCGAGCAGTACACGCACGAGCCGTGCGTGGCGGTAGCGCGCTTCATCCGGGGCTGGACGGCGCCCGACTCGCCACGCCGTGCCGAACTGCCACGCCTGCACGAGCGTGCCGCCACCGCGTTGGCGGTGATGGAGCAGCACCTGCGCGAAGCGCAGTGGTTCACCGGCAGCGGATACGGCATTGCCGATATCGCCCTGTTTGCCTATACCGATGTGGCGGGCGAGGGCGGCATCAACCTGGAGCCGTTCCCGGAAGTTCGCGCCTGGCTGCAGCGGGTGCGTGCGCAGCCGCGCTTCCTGCCGATGCCGGCGGTGACCGCCGAGGTGCGCTCGCGCTTCGAGGCGGCCTGATGCCCACAGGGTAGCGCCCGGTATTGCCGGGCGGAACGCAACAACGACACGGAGGGTGTTCGATGTTCGCTGTGGTTCCGGATCCGATTCCCGCGCGCATGCGGGGGCTCAACCGCGCCGAGGTGTGCGACGTCAATTTCCTTGAGGCGGTGCGCGGGTGGCGCGGGACGCCGCGCCCGCGACCCGCGGCAGATGCTCCGATCCTGCCCGGCAGTACGCTCACCGCTGCCGCCTTCGATGAACTGTTCGACTCGCAGCTGGCCAGCCGCCAGCTGGACCTGATGGCGCGCGTGCTGCGCGTGCAGAACAAGGTCTTCTACACCATTGGTTCGTCCGGCCATGAAGGCAACGCGCTGCTGGCGCGGGCCTGCCGGTACACCGATCCTGCCTTCCTGCACTATCGTTCCGGCGCCTTCATGGCCGAGCGTTCGCGGCAGGTGCCGGGTATCGATCCGCTGCGCGATGCGGCACTGTCCTTCGCCGCCAGCGCGGATGATCCGGCCAGCGGTGGCCGCCACAAGGTGTGGGGCAGCAAGCCATTGTGGGTGCTGCCGCAGACCTCGACGATTGCGTCGCACCTGCCCAAGGCGCTGGGTACCGCGCTGGCCATCGAGAGTGGCAAGCGGCTGGGGCAGGCGCTGCCCATTCCCACCGACAGCATCGTGCTGTGCTCGTTCGGCGATGCGTCGGCCAACCACGCCACCGCGCAGACCGCCTTCAATACCGCGATGTGGTCGGCCTACCAGAAACTACCGGCGCCGATCCTGTTCGTCTGCGAGGACAACGGCCTGGGCATCTCGGTGAAGACCCCCGATGGCTGGATCGCCGAGCGCTTCAGCCACCAGCCGGGGCTGGACTATTTCTTTGCCGATGGCCTCGACCTGGCCACCGGGCACGCCCAGGTGCAGGCGGCGGTGGAACACTGCCGGCGCACGCGGCGGCCGACATTCCTGCATCTGCGCACCACGCGCCTGATGGGTCATGCCGGCACCGACTTTGAAGTGGAATGGCGCGCGCTGCCGGAACTGTGCGCGGCCGAGGCGCAGGATCCGCTGCTGCGCTCGGCGCAGATCGCGCTGGAATCAGGCTGGATGGATGCGGCCGCCATCGAAGTGGCCTACGAAACGATGCGCGCGCGCTGCATGGCCGCTGCCGCCGATGCCGAAGGCAGTGCGAAGCTGCAGTCGCTGCGGGAGGTGATGGCGCCGCTGGCACCGTACACCCCTGTAGCGGTGCAGGCCGAAGCGCAGCGCGAGGTCGCTGCCGAAGCACGCGAGGCACTCTATGGCGGTGCCGAGGCATTGCCGGAACGACAGGTGCCGCGGCATCTCGCAATCCAGATCAACCATGGTCTGCAGGAGCTGCTGGCCAAGTATCCGCAGAGCCTGCTGTTCGGCGAGGACGTGGCGCAGAAGGGCGGTGTCTACACCGTCACCAAGGATCTGCTGCGCCGCTTCGGGCCGCGCCGGGTGTTCAACACCCTGCTGGACGAGACCATGATCCTGGGCATGGCGCAGGGCCTGGCCAACATGGGCATGCTGCCGATCCCGGAGATCCAGTACCTTGCCTACCTGCACAACGCCATCGACCAGCTGCGTGGCGAAGCCTGTTCGCTGCAGTTCTTCTCCAACGACCAGTACCGCAACCCGATGCTGGTGCGGGTGGCCGGGCTGGGCTACCAGAAGGGTTTCGGCGGCCATTTCCACAACGACAACTCGGTCACCGCCCTGCGCGACATCCCCGGGCTGGTGGTCGGCTGCCCATCGCGCGGCGACGATGCGGTGATGATGCTGCGCACGCTGGCGGCGCTGGCCCGGGTGGATGGGCGCGTGGCGGTGTTCCTCGAGCCGATCGCGCTGTACATGAGCAAGGACCTGCATGAGCCGGGCGATGGCCAGTGGCTGTTCGACTACCCGGCCCAGGGCCGGGCACTGGTGCCGGGCGAAGGCCGTGTTTACGGGCCGGAGGCTGGCGACCTGGTGGTCTACACCTACGGCAATGGCGTGCCGATGGCGCTGCGCGCAGCGCGGGCCATCGAACAGCAGCTGGGCTGGCAGGTACGGGTGGTCGACCTGCGCTGGCTGGTGCCGCTGGATGCCGGCTTCATCGCCAGCCAGGCCGCCAGCGCACGGCGCGTGCTGGTGCTGGACGAGGGCCGCCACAGTGGAGGGGTGGGCGAGGGCGTGGTCACCGCACTGGTCGAGGCCGGTTTCGGCCACCTGCCGCTGCGCCGGGTCTGCGGCGCCGATACCTATACCCCGCTGGCAGGGGCAGCAATGTTCGGGCTTCCAAGCGACAATGCGGTGATTGGCGCCGCCCTTGAACTGGCGCAGGAACCTTGATGCATGTGTGGATTGGCGGGAATGTTGTTGCCGGCGCCGGTGGCGTCGGCCGAGGTGCTGCAGGCGCAGGTCCTGGCCATGGGCGAGGCGCTGCACCACCGCGGGCCGGATGATGGCGGCAGCTGGGTCGATGCCGCGGCAGGCATCGCGCTGGCGCACCGTCGGCTGAGCATTCTCGATCTGTCGCCGCTGGGCCACCAGCCGATGGCCTCGTCCGATGGCCGCTACGTGATGGCCTACAACGGCGAGGTCTACAACTTCGCCGCCCTGCGTGCCGAACTGGAGCCGCTGGGGCATGCTTTCCGTGGCCATTCCGACACCGAAGTGCTGCTCGCGGCGATCCTGCAGTGGGGCATGGAAGAAACCCTGCAGCGTTGCAACGGCATGTTCGCCATCGCGCTGTGGGACCGCCAGGCGCAGTGCCTGTGGCTGGCACGCGACCGCGTTGGCAAGAAGCCGCTGTACTACGGCTGGGCCGGTGACACTCTGGTGTTCGGTTCCGAACTGAAAGCGCTGTGGCAGCACCCGGCGTTCGACAACGACATCGACCGCGACGCGCTGACCCTGTTGCTGCGGTTGGATTACATTCCGGCCCCGCACAGCATCCACCAGCGCTGCTACAAGCTGATGCCCGGCCGCGTGCTGCGCCTGGACGCCGAAGCCGTAGCGGCGGGTGCATCGGCGCATCGCCCGGAGCAGGCGCAGCGCCCGTACTGGGATGCGCGTGCACGCATGCAGGCGGCACTGGCTGCGCCGTTCCAGGGCCGCATCGAGGAGGCAGAGGAGCAGCTGGACGGGCTGCTGCGCGACGCGGTGGCGCTGCGCATGGTGGCCGACGTGCCGGTGGGCGTGTTCCTGTCCGGCGGTACCGATTCGTCGCTGGTGGCGGCGCTGATGCAGGCGCAGAGCGGGCAGCCGGTGCACAGCTTCAGCATCGGCTTCACCGATTCGGGCCACGACGAGGCACCGCTGGCCAGGGAACTGGCCACGCATCTGGGCTGCGACCATACCGAGCTCTACGTCAGCGGCGCGGATGCACTGGCAGTCGTGCCGCAGCTGCCGGCAATGTTCGACGAACCCTTTGCCGATGCCTCGCAGGTGCCGACCGCGCTGGTCGCCCGGCTGGCGCGGCAGGGCGTGACCGTGGCGTTGTCTGGCGACGGCGGTGATGAGCTGTTCTTCGGCTATACCCGCTACGTGCGCGCGCTGCGCAACTGGCAGATGCTGGGCCGCGTGCCGGGCCCGCTGCGACGCTGGATGGGCGCGCGCGCGCAGCACCAGGGCGAGGCCTCGCGGACCGGCGGACTGGCCGCGCTGTTGGCCGAGTCCGGCGCGCGTGGCATTGGCGACGTGTACCGCAACCGCATCTCGCGCTGGCGCGACCCCGCCGCGGCAGTGCCCGGCGCACAGGCCGCCGGCAGCTTCTACGACCTGGCCGATCCGCTGCACGGTGCCGGCACGCCGGCCGACGCGATGATGCTGGCCGATTACGTGACCTACCTGCCGGATGACCTGCTCTGCAAGGTCGACCGCACCTCGATGGCGGTCAGCCTGGAGGCACGCGCGCCGCTGCTGGACTGGCGCGTGGCCGAGTTCGCCTGGTCGCTGCCGCTGGGCTTCAAGCGCAGCGAAACCACCAGCAAGGTGCTGCTCAAGCGCGTGCTTGGCCGCTACGTGCCGCAGTCGATGGTGCACCGGCCCAAGCGCGGGTTCGGCGCGCCGGTCAGCGACTGGCTGAAGGGCGACCTGCGGCCGTGGGCCGAAGATCTGTTGCAGCCGGCGCGCCTGGAGCGCGAAGGCGTGCTGTCGGCGGCGGCGGTGCAGCCGCTGTGGCAGCAGTTCCTGGGCGGCCAGCGCAAGTGGCATACCCACCTGTGGAACGTGCTGATGTTCCAGGCCTGGCAGGCGCATTGGCGGCAGGTGCGGACCCGCGTGACCGGGGGCTGATCTTCACCGGACGGCACGGGCCCGGCGTCTAGGCTGGGCCTCCCGCACCGTGAGGAGTATGTCCCTATGTCCGTCCCCACCATCGCCGTGTTCGTCGGCAGCCTGCGCAAGGATTCCTGCAACCGCAAGCTGGCCCATGCGCTGGAGAAGATCGCTGGCGACCGCGCGCGCTTTCAGTACGTGCAGATTGGTGATCTACCGCTGTACGACCAGGATTTCGATGGCCAGTACCCGCCTCAGGGCACCCGGCTGAAGGATCAGGTGCGCGCCGCCGACGCGGTGCTGTTCGTGACCCCCGAATACAACCGGTCGGTGCCAGGCGTGCTGAAGAACGCCATCGACATCGGCTCGCGCCCCTACGGTGACAGTGCGTTTGCCGGCAAGCCGGCGGCGGTGATCGGCGCCTCCATCGGCCAGATCGGCACCGCCGTGGCCCAGCAGCACCTGCGCAACAGCCTGGCCTTCCTGGACATGCACGTGCTCGGCCAGCCCGAGGCGTTCATCCATTTCAAGGACGGCCTGATCGACGCCGACGGCACGATCCACAACGAGGGCACGCAGAAATTCCTGCAGGGCTACGTGGACCGGTTCCTGGCACTGATCGCGGTGCATGTGAAGGGCGACTGAGACCGATGGGGTAGCAGCAGCCAGGCCGCGGGTCGGGATCCCGGCGCGCAGCGGCGGGCCCTGGCCCCACGTTCCGCTGAGCACCGGAGCCCGTGCGCTGCACGGAATCCGACCCTGGCCGCCTGATCTGCGATAATGACCCACCCGGGCGCCGCAACGGCGCCCGTCGCAGGCACTGCGACGCCCCCGCGCCAGAGTGGCCAGGCACTGGCGGATATCCCCCGTTTCTCCACGGCTTATCCACAGGCTTGTCCATGGCTGCCGGGGTCGGCGCATGCCTACACTCGTCCGGCCCACTTTTGCAGGAAACACCGCAGCATGTCCGCTCGTTCCGGCTTCCGTTCCAACCGCAGAGAGCGCGGTGATGGCTTTGATCGTGATCGCGACGAATCGCGTATCGACCAGTTGCGCGTTCCGCCGCATTCGGTGGAAGCCGAGCAGGCGGTGCTGGGTGGTCTGATGCTGGCGCCGGAGGCCTACGACCGGGTCAACGACCAGCTGACCGAGGGCGATTTCTACCGCCGCGATCACCAGATGATCTACCGCGCGATCCGTGAGCTGTCCGAGCGCGAGCGGCCGTTCGACGCGGTGACCCTGGGCGAGTGGTTCGAATCACAGGGCAAGCTGGAACTGGTGGGCGATGGTGCCTACCTGATCGAGCTGGCGAGCACCACGCCATCGGCGGCCAACATCGTGGCCTATGCCGAGATCGTGCGTGACAAGGCCGTGCTGCGGCAGCTGATCCAGGTCGGCACCGACATCGTCAACGATGGCTTCCAGCCTGAGGGCCGTGACAGCAGTGAGCTGCTGGCCTCTGCGGAGAAGAGCGTGTTCGCCATCGCTGAACAGGGTGCACGCGGCCGTACCGACTTCGTGGCGATGCCTGGCGCGCTGAAGGATGCCTTCGAGGAACTGCGCAACCGCTTCGAGAACGGCGGCAACATCACCGGCCTGCCGACCGGCTACAACGACTTCGATGCGATGACTGCCGGCCTGCAGCCGACCGACCTGATCATCCTCGCCGCGCGCCCGGCCATGGGCAAGACGACTTTTGCACTGAACATTGCCGAGTACGCGGCGATCAAGTCGAAGAAGGGCGTGGCGGTGTTCTCGATGGAAATGTCGGCCTCGCAGCTGGCGATGCGCCTGATCTCCTCCAACGGCCGCATCAACGCGCAGCGCCTGCGTACCGGCCAGCTGGAAGATGAAGACTGGAGCCGCGTCACCAGCGCGATCAAGATGCTGAAGGAAACCAAGATCTTCATCGACGATACGCCGGGCGTGTCGCCGGAAGTGCTGCGTTCCAAGTGCCGCCGCCTCAAGCGCGAGCACGACCTGGGCCTGGTGGTGATCGACTACCTGCAGCTGATGAGCGTGCCGGGCAACAGTGAAAACCGCGCCACCGAAATCTCGGAGATCTCGCGTTCGCTGAAGGGCCTGGCCAAGGAACTGCACGTGCCGGTGATCGCGCTGTCGCAGCTCAACCGATCGCTGGAAACACGTACCGACAAGCGCCCGGTGATGGCCGACCTTCGCGAATCGGGTGCAATCGAGCAGGACGCGGACATGATCGTGTTCATCTACCGCGACGATTACTACAACAAGGAAAATTCGCCGGACAAGGGCCTGGCCGAGATCATCATCGGCAAGCACCGTGGTGGCCCGACCGGATCGTGCAAGCTGAAGTTCTTCGGTGAGTACACCCGCTTCGACAACCTGGCCCACGACTCGGTCGGCTCATTCGAATAACCGTAGTGCCGGCCGCTGGCCGGCAACCACCCCACGGCTTGCAAACCATTCAGAACGCCAATCTTCCGTACGTGGCGTGTAAATGACATGTAACGCGAGGCTTCTACGATTCCGCCGCTGCTGCTCTTCGACGCCGCCCTTCGGCGTCCAGCGTGCCCAAGGAATCCGCCTCCATGCCGTCCCACGCTCCGCTTCGCCGCAATCTGCTGGCCCTGCTGGTCTGTGCTTCGCTGCCGTCGCTGGCTGTCGCTGAAACCGCCCCCGCGACCGACGCGCAGTCGGCCACGACCCTCGATTCGATCTCGGTGATCGGCCGCGGCGAAGCCCGCCAGGTGCAGCGCGTGACCGCCGAGGACATGAAGGTCCTGCCGCCCGGTGCCAACCCGCTGAAGCTGCTGGCGGCCAAGCCGGGCGTGCATTTCGAATCGGCCGATGCCACCGGCGCCTACGAATGGTCCACCAGCATCAGCCTGCGTGGCTTCAACCAGAATCGCCTGGGCTACACCCTCGATGGCATTCCGCTGGGCAACATGGCCTACGGCAACAGCAACGGCCTGCACATCAGCCGCGCGGTGATCAGCGAGAACCTGGGCGGTGCGGAGGTCTCCACCGGCATTGGTGCGCTGGGTACGCCGTCCACCAGCAACCTCGGCGGCGTGTTCCAGTTCTACTCGATCGATCCGTCCACCGAATATGGGGTCGTGCTGGCACAGAGCTTCGGCAGCGACAATGCGCGCCGCAGCTATGCGCGCCTCGATACCGGCGACCACCAGGGCTTTGCCGCTTACCTGTCCGGCGTGTATTCCGAAGGCGACAAGTGGAAGGGCAAGGGCTCGCAGGAACTGAAGCAGTTCAACGGCAAGGCCACCTACAACTTCGGCACGGACAGCAGGATCACCGCGCTGTTCAACGCTTCGCGCCGCGTCGAGGCCGACTACCAGGACCTGTCGCTGGAGATGATCGATCGCCTCGGCTGGGACTGGGACAACTACGCGCCGGACTGGGATCGCGCGGTGGCTGCTGCACGCGGAAAGTACAGTGGTGGCGTCAACAGCCCGTGGGACGCCTATTACTCCGGTCACGGCCTGCGCAATGACGATGTGTCCAGCATTGCCGGTGATTTCGGCCTGAACGAGTCGATGCGCCTGAAGGTCAACGTCTACAACCACAGCAACCGTGGCCAGGGCCATTGGTTCAGCCCGTCCAATCCGTCCAACCCGGGCACCAGCCGCGAGATCCCGATCTCGATCCGCACCACCGAGTATGCGATTGACCGCACCGGCGTGACCTCGGCGTTCACCTGGAACGTGGCGGGCCACGAACTGGAGGCGGGCCTGTGGTACGAAGACAACGGCCACAGCGTGCAGCGCAACTTCTACTACATCGACGGCCCGATCACCGACGACTTCTTCCTGCGCAATCCGGACCAGCGCGTGTGGCACCAGCGCTACACCACCATCACCCGCCAGTTCTACGTGCAGGACCGCTTCCGCCTGTTCGATGACCGCCTGACCATCGACATCGGCGCGAAGTCGCCGCACACCCGCACCCGCGTGCGCACGCCGCTGGGCAGCTATGCCAACAACAGCAGCCTGACCTCGAAGAAGGGCCTGCTCCCGCAGGCGGGCTTCAACTTCAAGCTCAACGAGGGCAACGAGATCTTCGGCTCGTTCGCCAAGAACGTGGCCGCCTACGCGCTGGGCGTGGGCAGCCCGTTCAACGTGCCGCAGGCCGCCTTCGATGCCAGCGCGAAGAACCTGAAGCCGGAACAGTCGCGCACCATCGAGCTGGGCTGGCGCGGCTACGGCCAGGGCTATGAAGCCTCGGTAGCGGTGTACGACGTCAAGTTCGACAACCGTCTGCTGGCCATCGCGCAGTGCGTGGGCATCCTCGGTTGCCCGGCGCTGTTCTCCAACGTCGGTTCGGTAACCAGCCGCGGCGCCGAGGCGACCCTGCAGCTGAAGCCGATGCAGGACCTGACCTGGTCCAACGCGCTGTCGTGGAATGACAGCACCTACGACAACGACTACGTCAACAACGGCGTGGTGCCGACCCGCGGCAAGAAGACCGTCGACACCCCGGAATGGATGTTCGCCAGCACCCTGGCCTGGACCCCGGGCCCGTGGGACCTGCGCCTGGCCGCCAACCATGTCGGCAAGCGTTACGTGACCTATACCAACGACGTGTCGGTGCCCAGCTACTGGCTGGTCAACGCTTCGGTGGCCTATGACTTCGGCACGCTCGGCCCGGCGCAGAACCTGACCGTGGCGCTGAACCTGACCAACCTGACCGACAAGCGCTACCTGTCCTCGATCAATACCAACGGCACCTACGCCGCCGACCCGACCCGCAGCCTGGCGACCATGCAGGTTGGCGCGCCGCGGCAGGTGATGGCCACCGCCACCGTGCACTTCTGATGCGCGGCCCCGTCGATCCGGAAAGCCGTCGTCGCCTGTTGCGCATGGCATGGCAGGGCACGGGGGCGGCGATCGCACTGGCGGCGATGCCGGGGCTGGCCACGGCCGGCCCGCGCCCGCGGTTGGGGCGTGATCCGTTCACCCTGGGCGTCGCCGCCGGCGATCCGGATCCGCAGGGAGCCGTACTGTGGACGCGTCTGGCGCCGGACCCACTCAACGGTGGCGGCATGCCATCGCGGGCGGTGCCGGTGCGCTGGTTCGTGGCCGAAGACCCGGGCATGCGCCGGCTGGTGCAGCGTGGCGTCGCCGCGGCGGTGCCCGAGCTGGCCCATTCGGTGCACGTGGAGGTCAATGGCCTGCGCCCAGGCCGCGACTACTACTACCGTTTTGCCTGCGACGGTGACGAGGAAAGCGCGGTCGGCCACTTCCGCACCGCGCCGCTGCCCGACACGCAGCTGCAGCAGCTGCGGCTGGCCCTGTGCACCTGCCAGGCCTGGAACAGTGGCTACTACCCGGTGCTGCGCGATATCGCGAAGAGTGATGTCGACCTGGTGCTGCATGCCGGTGACTACCTGTACGAGTACAGCCCACTGCAGAACGCGCGCGGACGCACGCTGGATGCGGAACGCTTCAGTGGCGAGACCGTTGGCCTGGAGCGCTACCGCGACCAGTACGCGCTGTACAAGCTCGATCCCGATCTTCAGGCCGCGCACGCCGCCCACGCGTTCGCGGTGATCTGGGACGACCACGAAGTGCAGAACGATTACTCCGGCATCCATCCGGAGAAGCCCGGCGTCTCGACGGAGGACTTCATCGTTCGCCGCGCGGCGGCCTACCGCGCGTTCTACGAACACCTGCCGATGCGTAGTACGCCTGCGGGCAACGGTGGCCTGCGCGTGCATCGGCGCCTGCGTTACGGCGATCTGGCACAGCTTGCGCTGCTCGACTGCCGCCAGTTCCGTCCGGCCAATCCCTGCGGGGTGGGCGAGTCGCCGCGCTGCGACGCTGCGTTGGATCCACGCATGAGCATGCTGGGCGTGGGCCAGGAAGCCTGGTTCGCGCAGTCGATGGCGGCCGCACGCGGCACGCGCTGGAACGTGGTGGTGCAGCAGCTGCTGATGGCGCAGCTGCGGCTGGACGGCGGCACGGCGCGAGAGCGCTTCTGGAACGATGCCTGGGACGGCTATCCCGCCGCACGCAAGCGATTGCTGCAGGCGATGCAGGCAGGCGGGCAGGGCAATGCCATCGTGCTCGGTGGTGACTGGCATTCCACTTTCGTCAACGACCTGAAGCTGGATTTCGACGCGGCCAGCGCGCCGGTCGTCGCCACCGAATTCATCGCTCCGGCGATCAGCAGCGGCGGCGACGACACACCGTACGGGCCGTACTATGGGCCGTCGATAGCGCAGAACCCGCACATCCGCTATTTCGACGGCGACCGCCGCGGCTGGTGGAAGCTGCAGCTGAACCGGCAGACCGTGGATGCCGAACTGCGCTTCTCCGACAGCGTGCTGCGCCGGGATGCCGCAGTGCGGACCGCGGCGCGCTTCCAGGTGGCCCACGGCCGCCCGGGCGCGGTCCCTGTGTGAATCTGATCCTGATCGATGGCGGGTAGTGCCGGCCGCTGGCCGGCAACCGCATGAACCACTGGTTTCATCGCCCCCAGCCCGGTTTCGTCGCAAACCGTTTGCGGGCGGCCAGAGCGGGGCGCCAAGGTGTCCGCAGGCGGCAAGGTGCCGCCACAAGGAGACCGTGATGAAGACCCTGTTCGCGCTCGGTGTGTGGTGCCTGCTGTTCGTGCTGTGCTGGCCGCTGGCGATCCTTGCCCTGATCGCCTGGCCGTTCGTGTGGCTGCTGAGCCTGCCGTTCCGCCTGGTCGGCATCACCTTCTCGGCGCTGTTTGCGTTCCTGCGCGCGCTGTTCATGCTGCCCGCGCGCCTGCTCGGCGGCGGGCCGGTGGCGGCATGAGAGCTGTGTTGCTGGTCGGACTGGTCCTGTTGGCGGGCCCGGTACTGGCTGCACCTCCAGCACCGCCTTCGGTGTGGCTGGAACGCCAGCAGACCGCTGCGGCTGACGAGGCCAATGCTGCGGCGGTCTCTGCGCCGAAAGCCAAGGAGCGCTGCAGGGTCGCGAAGGAATGGAAGGTCGGCAATACGATTGTGCAGCACAGGGTCTGCGAGGATCCACCGAAGAAGCCGGCTGGAAAGGTGTAGCGCCGAGTCCATGCTCTGCGCTACAGGGAAACGGGCAACAAAAAACCCCGCCGAAGCGAGGTTTTTCGTATCCGGGTGATGCCGGCCAGCGGCCGGCACTACCAGCGAACGATCAGTTCGCCTTGTGGATGGCGCGCTTGCTGACCGCCATCGCCGCGTCGTGGATCACTTCCGACAGCGACGGGTGGGCGTGGCAGATGCGGGCCAGGTCATCGGCCGAACCGCTGAACTCCATGGTCAGCACGCCTTCGTGCACCAGTTCGGAGACGTTGGCGCCGACCAGGTGCATGCCGAGGATGCGATCGGTTTCGGCATGGGCCAGGATCTTCACGAAGCCAGCCGGCTCGATCATCGCCACGGCACGGCCGTTGGCGGCGAACGGGAAGCTGCCGGCCTTGTACGGAATGCCTTCGGCCTTCAGCTGGGCTTCGGTCTTGCCGACCCAGGCCAGTTCCGGCTCGGTGTAGATGACCCACGGAATGGTGTCGAAGTTGACGTGGCCCGGCAGGCCGGCGATCAGCTCAGCCACCGCGATGCCTTCCTCGAAGCCCTTGTGCGCCAGCATCGGGCCGCGCACGCAGTCGCCGACCGCCCACACGCCGTTGACGCCGGTGTGGCAGTGCGCGTCGACTTCGATCTGGCCGCGCTCGTTGATCTTGACGCCGGTGCCTTCGGCCAGCAGGCCCTTGGTGGCGGCGCGACGGCCAACGGCCACCAGCAGCTTGTCCACGGTCAGGGTCTTTTCGCCTTCGCTGTCGGTGTAGGTGACAACGACTTCCTTCTTCTTGCCCTTGCCGGTGATCTCGGTCTTGGAGACCTTGGCACCGAGGCGGATGTCCAGGCCCTGCTTCTTGAATTCCTTGGCAGCGGTCTTGGCCACTTCGGCGTCGGCAGCCGCCAGGAACTCCGGCATGGCTTCGAGGATGGTGACTTCCGCGCCCAGGCGCTTCCACACGCTGCCCAGTTCCAGGCCGATGACGCCGGCGCCGATCACCGCCAGGCGGTTCGGCACTTCGGTGAAGTCCAGGCCGCCGACGTTGTCGACGATGGTCTCGCCGTCGAACTTGGCGAACGGCAGTTCGATCGAATCCGAACCGGCCGCGATGATGACGTTGGTGCCCTTCAGCTCGACGATGGAACCGTCATGCTGGGTGACCTTGACCACGTTGCCCGGCTGCAGTTCGCCAAAACCATAATAGGCAGCGACCTTGTTGGCCTTGAACAGCATGCCGATGCCGCCGGTGAACTGCTTGACGATCTTGTCCTTGCGGCCAACCATCGCCTCGACGTCGATCTTGGCATCCTTGAAGCTGATGCCGTGGTCGCCAAAGATGTGGCCCATGTTCCAGAACTGGCGCGAGGAATCCAGCAGCGCCTTGGACGGGATGCAGCCCACGCGCAGGCAGGTGCCGCCGAGGGCCGGCTTGCCGTCCTTGCCCAGCGCCGCGTCGATGCAGGCGGTCTTCAGGCCCAGCTGGGCCGCGCGGATGGCAGCGTGGTAACCGGCCGGGCCGGCACCGATGACGACGACGTCGAATTGTTCAGCCATTGAATTATTCCTTGATGCATTACCAGAACCCCTCCGCGCAGGCGCGGAGGGGCGGGAGGTGTCTTACAGGCCGAACAGCATGCGGCCCGGGTTTTCCAGCTGGTTCTTGATGTCCACCAGGAACTGCACCGAATCCTTGCCGTCGATGATGCGGTGGTCGTACGACAGCGCCAGGTACATCATCGGCGCGATCACGACCTGGCCGTTCTGGGCGATCGGACGCTCCTTGATGGCGTGCATGCCCAGGATGGCGCTCTGCGGCGGGTTGATGATCGGGGTCGACAGCAGCGAACCGAAGGTGCCGCCGTTGGTCACGGTGAAGGTGCCGCCCTGCAGTTCATCCAGGCCCAGCTTGCCGTCACGCGCCTTCTTGGCGTAGTCGGCGATGGTCTTCTCGATGTCGGCGAACGACATGCGCTCGACATTGCGCAGGACCGGGGTGACCAGGCCCTTTTCGGTCGAGACGGCGATCGAGATGTCCGAGTAGCCGTGGTAGATGATGTCGTCGCCGTCGATCGAGGCGTTGACCAGCGGGAAGCGCTGCAGCGCGTTGGCGGCGGCCTTCACGAAGAAGCTCATGAAGCCCAGCTTGATGCCGTGGGCCTTGACGAACTCGTCCTGCAGTTCCTTGCGCGCCGCCGACACCTTGGACAGGTCGACTTCGTTGAAGGTGGTCAGCATGGCGGTGGAGTTCTTCGACTCCATCAGGCGCTCGGCAATGCGCTTGCGGATGCGGGTCATCGGCACGCGTTCTTCCGGACGTGCACCACCGGCCTTGCCGGCGCCGCCGTTGCGGGCGAAGTTGACGATGTCTTCCTTGGTCACCGCGCCGCGACGGCCGGTGCCGTCGACGTCGGCCGGGTTCACGCCTTCGGTGATGGCGGTGAAGCGGGCGCCCGGCGGCAGCGCATCGGCGGCCGACTTGGCGGCCGGGGCCGGAGCGGCGGCAGCGGCCGGAGCAGCAGCGGCCGGGGCAGCGGCTGCAGCCGGAGCGGCTTCGGCAGCCGGAGCCGGGGCAGCAGCCACGGCGCCTTCTTCGATGATCGCCACGACCTGGCTGGAGGTCACGGTCGAGCCTTCGGCGAACTTGATTTCCTTCAGCACGCCGTCGACCGGCGACGGCACTTCCAGGACGACCTTGTCGGTTTCCAGGTCAAGCAGGTTTTCGTCGCGCTTGACGGCGTCGCCCACCTTCTTGTGCCAGGTGGCGATGGTGCCGTCGGCGACGGATTCGGGCAGTACCGGGGCTTTGACTTCGGTGGCCATTGCGGGAGCTTCCTGGTTTGTCTTCTAAATAGGGGGAGGATTATTCAGCGAACGTGTCGTTGAACGGGTTGACCAGCGCGTCGGCGATCAGCTGCTGCTGTTCGCGGATGTGGTCAGCCATGTGACCGGCAGCCGGCGACGCCGAACGTGCGCGACCGGCGTAGTGCAGGTTCTGGCCATCGGCCAGGCAGAACTGCAGGTGGTGGCGGATCTGGTACCACGCACCCTGGTTCTGCGGTTCTTCCTGCGTCCACACCACGTCGGTGGCCTTGCCGTACTTCTTCAGCTCGGCAGCCAGCAGCGCACGCGGGAACGGATACAGCTGCTCCACGCGGATGATCGCCACGTCGTCCTGGCCACGCTTGGTCTGGTCTTCCAGCAGGTCGTAGTAGACCTTGCCCGAGCACAGCACCACGCGCTTGACCTTCTTGGCGTCCGCACTGGCGTCGCCGATCAGGTGCTGGAACTCGCCGTTGGCCAGTTCGTCCAGGGTCGACACGGCCAGCTTGTGGCGCAGCAGCGACTTCGGCGACATCACCACCAGCGGCTTGCGGGTGGTCAGGTGCAGCTGGCGGCGCAGCATGTGGAAGGCCTGTGCCGGGGTGGACGGAACCACCACCAGCATGTTCTCCAGTGCACACAGCTGCAGGAAGCGCTCCAGGCGCGCCGAGCTGTGCTCCGGGCCTTGCCCTTCATAGCCATGCGGCAGCAGCAGGGTCAGGCCGGAAATGCGGCCCCACTTGGCTTCACCGGCGGCGATGAACTGGTCGATCACCACCTGGGCGCCGTTGGCGAAGTCGCCGAACTGGCCTTCCCAGATGCACAGCGTGTTCGGATCGGTGGTGGAGAAGCCGTACTCGTAGGCCATCACCGCTTCTTCGCTCAGCAGCGAATCGATGACGGTGGCCTTCTCCGGCGAATCCACCAGCTGCCGCAGCGGCATGTAGTAGTTGTCGGTCTTCTGGTCGTGCAGGATCGCGTGGCGGTGGGTGAACGTACCGCGACCGACGTCCTGGCCGACCAGGCGCAGTGCGTGGCCTTCGTCGAGCAGGGTGGCGTAGGCCAGGTTCTCGGCAAAGCCCCAGTCGCCCGGGATCTCGCCGGCGGCCATCTTGCGGCGGTCGTCATAGACCTTGGCCACGCGCGAGTGCAGCTGCACGTCTTCGGGAATGGTGTTGATCAGCTTGGCCAGTTCGACCAGCTTGTTCTTCTCGACCTTGGTCGAGACCGGGTCGGACAGCTTGCCTTCCAGCAGCTTCGGCCAATCGACGAACAGCGGGCTGGTCGGCGGGGTCTTCTCGACCTTGGCCAGCTCGGTGGTCACTTCACCGGCATCGAGCTTCTCGCGGTAGGCATCGACCATCGCCTTGCCGGCACCGGCAGCGATCACGCCTGACTTTTCCAGCTGCTCGGCGTACATCTCGCGGGTGGTCGGGTGCTTGCGGATCACCTGGTACATCAGCGGCTGGGTGATCGCCGGCTCGTCGGCCTCGTTGTGGCCCCAACGGCGGTAGCACATCAGGTCGATGACCACGTCCTTGGCGAACTTCTGGCGGAACTCGAAGGCCAGCTGCGCGGCGAACACCACCGCTTCCGGATCATCGCCGTTCACGTGCAGCACCGGGGCGGCGATCATCTTCGCCACGTCGGTGGCGTAGCGCGTGGAGCGCGTGTCCAGCGGGTTGGAGGTGGTGAAGCCGACCTGGTTGTTGACCACGATGTGCACGGTGCCGCCGACGGCGAAGCCGCGGGCCTGCGACATCTGGAACAGCTCCATGACCACGCCCTGGCCCGAGAAGGCCGCATCGCCGTGGATCAGGATCGGCATGACCTGCTTGCGTGCGGTGTCCTTGCGGCGCTCCTGGCGCGAACGCACGGAACCGGCCACGACCGGGTCGGCGATTTCCAGGTGCGACGGGTTGAACGCCAGCGCCAGGTGCACCGGGCCGCCGTCGGTAGCCACGTCGGCCGAGAAGCCCATGTGGTACTTCACGTCGCCGGCAGAAGCGTGCTCGTCGTGCTCGAACTTGCCTTCGAACTCGTCGAACAGCTTGCGCGGGTTCTTGCCGAGGGTGTTGACCAGCACGTTCAGGCGGCCGCGGTGGGCCATGCCGATCACCACGTCCTTGACGCCATCCTTGCCGGCGCTGCGGATGATGGTGTCCATCATCGGGATCAGCGAGTCGCCGCCTTCCAGCGAGAAGCGCTTCTGGCCGACGTACTTGGTGTGCAGGTAGCGCTCCAGGCCTTCGGCCGCGGTCAGGCGCTCCAGGGTGCGGCGCTGGGTGTCAGCGTCCAGTTGGTAGTTGCCGCCGGCTGCTTCCAGCTTCTTGTAGATCCACTGGCGCTGCTCGACCTCGGAGATGTGCATGAACTCCGCACCGATCGAGCCGGTGTAGGTCGCCTTCAGGCGTGCCAGCAGGTCGCGCAGCTTCATGCGCGGCTGGCCACCGACGCCGCCGGTGCTGAACTCGCTGTTGAGGTCGGCATCGGACAGGCTGTGGAACGGCAGGCCCAGGTCCGGGGTGTTGACCGGCGCGGCCAGGCCCAGCGGATCGAGGCAGGCGTCCAGGTGGCCACGCGAGCGGTAGGCGGTGATCAGACGACCGACATTGCGTTCACGCTCGTCGCCCGCACCGTTGCCGGTGCCGGCCTTCAGCGCTTCCTTGGCCGCGTCCGCAATGTGGGAGATGACGGCCGAGTGCGGAATGTCGCCTGCTTCGCGGCCCTTGAAGCCGTCGAAGTAGGTCTTCCATTTGGGATCGACACTGTCCGGGGAGACCAGGTACTGCTCGTACAGGTCCTCGACATAGGAGGCGTTGCCGCCGGCGAGCTGCGAAGATTGCGCAAACTGCTTCAGTTGATTGTCCACGATGGAGGGTGTTGATTCGCTTTGTGGGGTATGGCTTCAGAAGGACCCGGCAGGAAGATGAATAGCCCTGCGCGGGCGCGTTCAAACAGCCAAATTGTACCCCCATCCGGACAGGAAGGGGCACCAAAACGGGCATCCCGGGTCCCCCGGTGCCGCTTCCAGACAGGTTGAGTAGGCGGTACCCGCTCAGATGCCGAGCGCACGCAGTTCGCTGCAATCGCGCGAACGGTCCCAGACCCGCTGCAATTGCTGCTCGAACGGCTGCGAACGTGCAGGCAGTGCGACGCCTGCCTCGCCGTCGAGGCGATGACCGATCAGACGAAAGTAGAAGTCGCCGGCGTCGTTGAGCAGGCAGGCCGAGGCCAGCGCACGGTCGACCGGGTCGGTGACCTCGCGGAACTGGATCACACTGGGCAGGCGCTGGGCCAAGGCCAGCAGCGGCGCCCCGGCAGACGCGATGGCGGCGGCGTCGTGCACGATCACCCGCAGCTGCTTGTCGTGGCGGGCGGTGACGAAGCGGCGCAGGGCGGCCTGTACCGGCGGCGCGTCGAGCAGTCCCGGGTCCAGCTGACGGCTGTGCAGCCACACTTGGCGGCGGGCGCGGTGGACGATGGCCGTGGTGATGGCCACCGCCTGCTCGCGACTGTCGATGGCACTGGCCGCGCCCAACCGGCGGCGCATCTGCTGGTGGCCGATGCCGGCCTCCTCGAATACCTCGCCTTCCGGCAGGAAGCCCTGGCGGGCATAGAAATCGCGGGCGGGCAGCTGGGCGTGCAGGTGCAGCTCGGCCAGGCCGAGCCTGCGCCCGGCCTCGACCAGTGCCTCCAGCAGGGCCTCACCGACCCCGTGGCTGCGATGGCTGGCCAACACCGCCATGCGGCCGATGCGGCCGTCCGGGGCCAGCCGACCGGTGCCGACCGGCTGGTTGTCACTGTCCAGCGCCAACACATGGGCGCTGAGCGGGTCCAGCGCATCGCGTTCCAGTTCGGCGGCGATGCCCTGTTCCTGCACGAACACGCGTTGGCGCACGTCGTGGATGGCAACGTGGGCGTCGGCGTGGCTGACCTGCTGGACCCGGACCATGGCAGGGCTCAGGCGCGACCGTCGTCGCTGTCGTCTTCGTCGTGATCCTCGAAGTTGACGATGACCTCGATGCCGTCGTCGTGCACGGTCACGGTGTGGACATCGTCGGACACCGCGTCGGCGTCGATCGCGTCGACACGGTCACGCCCTTCGACCACTTCGCCGAGCACCACGGCGTCTTCGCCGTCATCCTCATCTTCAGCGTCATACACCTCGTTCGGATCGATCAGCTGGAACACGCCACCGACCAACAGCTGCTGGACCACCGCGCGGCCCTTGTCGGACAGGCCGCGATAGGCGGCGGCATCGAGCTGCTCGGCGCCGGCCAGGCGCTGCGCGTCCTTCACCGGCAGCGCGAAGTCCTGGCCACTGACGTACAGGCTGGCGCCGCGCTTGGCCCGGCGCCAGGCCAGGCGTGCCCACGGATGACGCTGCAGCAGCAGGCCCGAGGCCAGGGCCTGGGCCACTTCCTCCAGTGCCGGTGCGGCCTGGTGAGCCATCACTTCGCCGGCCGCGCGGTAGGTGGTGATGAAACGGCCGAACCAGTCACCCAGCTTGTCCGGATCGTTCATGCGGATGGCATTGAGCGCGGTGATCACCCGCGCCATCGCCACCGTGTCGATCTCGTTCGGGTCGGCCGGCACCTTCAGGTCGGCATCCTGGTAGCGGATGTTCTCGTCGGCGTCGGCGATCAGGGTGTCCAGGTAGTCGCTGATCAGCTCGGCCGAGGACGGCGCACGCATGCCGAAGGAGAAGGTCAGGCAGGGGTCTTCAGCGACGCCGTGGTGCGGCACGTTCGGCGGCAGGTACAGCATGTCGCCCGGCGCCAGCACCCAGTCGTGGGTCGGCTTGAACACCTTCAGCAGCTTCAGTTCCACGTCCGGGCGGAAGCCCAGCGGCGGCTGCCTGCCCTTGATCGATTCGCTGGCATCGATCTGCCAGCGGCGGTGGCCGTGGGCCTGCAGCAGGAATACGTCGTACTGGTCGACGTGGGCGCCGACCGAGCCGCCGGTGGCGGCGAAGCTGATCATTACGTCATCCATGCGCCAGCGCGGCAGGAAGCTGAAGTGCTCGATCAGGGCGCGCACGTCCGGGTCCCACTTGTCCACGTCCTGCACCAGCAGGGTCCAGTCGTGGTCGGGCAGGGCGGGGAACACGTCTTCCTGGAACGGGCCGGTACGCACGCGCCAGCCGTCCTGGGTCTTGTCGTGCTCGATCAGGCGCGCCAGCACGCCTTCTTCGCAGGCCAGCCCGGCCAGGTCTTCCGGCTGCACCGGGGTCTGGAAGTCGGGGAAGGCGTTGCGGATCAGCAGCGGGCGCTTCTGCCAGAAGTCGCGCAGGAAGGTGGCCGGCGCCATGCCCAGCGGCTGGCCGGGGCGGGCGGTGACTTCGATCAGGGGGGCGGAGGACTTGCGGGCGGCCATGGGGGAATCCTTGCAGCGGAAAGCGGGAGGGGCGGCGCAGCGGGCCGCCTGAGGTCTCCATTGTCCGCCGTTCGTGGGGATTGCGCACGTGCGCGGGTTTGTCGCGGGGTGTCCGGCCAACGGCGGAGCCCCTCGTGGCGACATCTGGGTAGGGTCGACTGTTAGTCGACCGGCTTCATGGGTTTGGCCGGGCGGGGTGGGTTCGCGGGACACGCCGTGAACCCGTCCCTGGGGGCTCGATGGCGCCATCCATGGCGCCAACGGTCCCGCGAACCCACCCCGCCCGGCCCCTGGCAGTTTCCTGCGCGGCCCGCCACGGAATGGAAGAAGAAAAGCAAAAGCAACAGCGGGTCGCGCGCTGCGCTTGCTCGTGCCAAAACAAAAGAGGGACGCGGCGAAGCCGCGTCCCTCTTTCAAATTCCGTCCCGACAACCCAATGCTCTTCGATCCGTCACCGGGAATCTGTCAGAGGTGGGGCGGGTTGGGTTCGCGGGGGTGTCCGCGGCATGGATGCCGCGGCCAAGCCCCCAGGGACGGGTTCACGGCGTCCCCCGCGAACCCAACCCGCCCCGCCAAGCGAGGCAATAACCCAGAGCCGCTCTTGACGTTGATGTTGCCGTTGCCTGCCGCAGGCAGCGCCCGCGGCCGCCGCCGCAAAGGAAACCCCTTAGATCTTCTTCGCCAGCGACTCGGCCAGGCCGGTGTAGCTGCCCGGGGTCATCTCCAGCAGGCGCTGCTTCGCATCCGCCGGCAACTCAAGCCCCTGCACGAACGCACGCATCGACTCGGCCGTGATGCCCTGGCCGCGGGTCAGCGCCTTCAGCTGCTCATACGGGTTCGGCAGGCCGTGGCGGCGCATCACCGTCTGCACGGCCTCGGCCAGCACTTCCCAGGCCGCGTCCAGATCGGCATCCAGACGCTGCGGGTTCACTTCCAGCTTGCCCAGGCCCTTGGCCAGCGAATCCAGCGCCACCTGGCTGTGGCCGAACGCGGTGCCCAGTGCGCGCAGCACGGTGGAATCGGTCAGGTCACGCTGCCAGCGGCTGATCGGCAGCTTCGCGCTGAAGTGCTCGAACAGCGCGTTGGCGATACCGAAGTTGCCTTCCGCATTCTCGAAATCGATCGGATTGACCTTGTGCGGCATCGTCGACGAGCCGACTTCGCCGTCCTTCAGGCGCTGCTTGAAGTAGCCCAGCGAGATGTAGCCCCAGATGTCGCGGGCCAGGTCGATCAGGATGATGTTGGCGCGGCGTGCGGCATCGCCGATCTCGGCAACATTGTCGTGCGGCTCGATCTGCGTGGTGTACGGGTTGAACACCAGGCCCAGGCCGGTCACGAAGCGCTCGGCGAAGGCCGGCCAGTCCACGTCCGGGTAGCTGGCCACGTGGGCGTTGTAGTTGCCGACCGCGCCGTTGATCTTGCCGGTCAGCTCGACCGCGGCGATCTGCCTGCGCTGGCGCTCCAGGCGCGCGACCACGTTGGCCAGCTCCTTGCCCAGCGTGGTCGGCGAGGCGGTCTGGCCGTGGGTGCGCGACAGCATCGGCTGGCCGGCCTGGGCGTGGGCGAGGTTGCGCAGCGTGGTGGCGATGCCGTCCAGGGTCGGCAGCAGCACCTCGCGGCGGGCCTGTTCCAGCATCAGGCCGTAGCTGAGGTTGTTGATGTCTTCGCTGGTGCAGGCGAAATGCACGAATTCCAGCGCCGGGGCCAGCTCGGCGTCGTCCTTCAGCTGTTCCTTGATGAAGTACTCCACCGCCTTGACATCATGGTTGGTGGTGCGCTCGATCTCCTTCACGCGCGCGGCCTGGGCCGGGCTGAAGCGGGCGGCCAGCTCGCGCAGGCGGGCGACGGCGGCGTCGGAGAACGGCGCCAGTTCGACGATGCCCGGTTCGGCGGCCAGCGCCAGCAGCCATTCCACCTCGACCACGATGCGGGCCTTGATCAGGCCGTATTCGGAGAAGATCGGGCGCAGGGCGTCGACCTTGCCGGCGTAGCGGCCATCGAGCGGGGACAGGGCGAGCAGGGCGGAATCGGACATGTCGGCAGGGCTGGGACGAGCGGCGGGGGCCATATTCTACGACGTGCCGGTCAGGTAGTGCCGGCCGCCGGCCGGCAAGCCATGGCGGCGTAGGCCGGGCGTGGTTGCCGGCCAGCGGCCGGCACTACCCTTGCGCGCGCAGAACGGCCGTGCAGGTGGAACGATCTGGCCCGCCCTCGTCATCCCATGCTGCGGGCAAGGGAGTATTGTGGCCGCAGCCGCCAGCCCGGGAAGCGACACCCTGCCAGCCGCCGCTTCCCTTTCCCCAACTGAAGTAGTGCGGAGTTGATGCAATGAGCAAAGCTGCAAGCAAGGGTTTCAGAATCGAACACGACAGCATGGGCGAGCTGCAGGTGCCTGCGGATGCCCTGTGGGGCGCCCAGACCCAGCGCGCCGTGCAGAATTTCCCGGTGTCGGGCCAGCGCATGCCGCGCGGTTTCATCCGCGCCCTGGGCCTGGTCAAGGGCGCAGCCGCCGGCGTCAACGCCGAGCTGGGCCACCTGCCGAAGAATGTGGCCAAGGCCATCCAGACCGCTGCTGCCGAAGTGGCCGCCGGCAACTGGGACGCGCAGTTCCCGATCGACGTCTACCAGACGGGTTCGGGCACGTCGTCGAACATGAATGCCAATGAGGTCATCGCCACCCTGGCCAACCGTGCCGGCAAGGCGGGCAAGACCACCGTGCATCCCAATGACCACGTCAACCAGGGGCAGAGCTCCAATGACGTGATTCCGACTGCGCTGCGGGTGTCGGCGGTGCTGGCGACGCACGAGCAGCTGCTGCCGGCGCTGGTGCACCTGCGCAAGACCCTGGACAAGAAGGGCCGCAGCCTGCGCAAGGTGGTCAAGACCGGCCGTACCCACCTGATGGACGCGATGCCGCTCACCTTCGAGCAGGAATTCGGTGCGTGGTCGGCGCAGCTGGCCTCGGCGCAGGAGCGCATCGAAGACAGCCTCAAGCGCGTGCGCCGGTTGCCGCTGGGCGGCACCGCCATCGGTACCGGCATCAACGCCGACCCGCGCTTCGGCGCGCAGGTGGCCAAGGCGCTGAAGCAGCAGACCGGTTTCAAGTTCGACAGCGCCGAGAACAAGTTCGAAGGCCTGGCCGCTCAGGACGATGCGGTGGAACTGTCCGGCCAGCTCAATGCGCTGGCCGTGGCACTGATCAAGATCGCCAATGACCTGCGCTGGATGAATGCCGGTCCGCTGGCCGGGCTGGGCGAGATCGAACTGCCGGCACTGCAGCCGGGCAGCTCGATCATGCCGGGCAAGGTCAACCCGGTCATTCCGGAAGCCACGGTGATGGCCTGCGCGCAGGTGATCGGCCACCACACCGCGATCACCGTGGCCGGGCAGACCGGCAACTTCCAGCTCAACGTCACCCTGCCGTTGATCGCGGTGAACCTGCTCGATGGCATCGGCCTGCTGGCCAATGTGTCCAGGCTGCTGGCCGACAGCGCGATCGCCGGGCTGAAGGTGCGCGAGGACCGCGTGGCCGAGGCGCTGGCGCGCAACCCGATCCTGGTCACCGCGCTGAACCCGATCATCGGCTACGAGAAGGCAGCGGCGATTGCCAAGCGTGCCTACAAGGAACAGCGCCCGGTGCTGGACGTGGCGCTGGAAGACAGCGGGCTTGACGAGGCCGAGCTGCGTCGCCTGCTGGACCCGACTGCGCTGACTGCTGGTGGCATCCAGGCTGGCGGTGGTGGCGCCGGGGGGTGATCTGCCGGTTGCAGAGTCGAGCCACGCTCGACGGTTGTTCCGGAGTCGGGCATGGCTCGACTCTACGGAAACGAAGAACGCCGCCCTCGGGCGGCGTTTTTCTTCAGCGACGGTCGGCGACGATGTTGCCGAAGGTGTCGGTGTAATCCTTGAACTCGGGGATGCGCTGGATCAGGTCGGCCGGGATCACCTCCATGCCCTCCGGCGGCTGGATCTTCACCGGCTGCATGTTCGGATCGGCCGGTGCGGCCACCAGCGTGTTCTGGCGCAGCACCTGCAGCTTGCCGAACATCGTCTGCAGCATCTGCTTCTGCCCGTCGTCCAGCGGAATCTGGATCTCGTCCACCTTCATCGTGCCGTCGCCGAGGATGATGATGTTCGGTGCCGGCGGGCGGCGCACGGTCACCATGCCTTCGCTGACGGAAATCTTGGGCTTGCCGCGCTCGGCGCGGTGATTGCGGTAATCCTTGTCGCAGCCGACCAGGCCCAGGCAGAGCAGGGTGGCCAGCAGCAGGAACAACTTCTTCATGGCGTTCGGTTCGGGGGCATCCGGGGCCCCCATTGTAAGCCCGCCGACAGTGCCCGACCGGCAACGGAAGGCCGCAGCCGGTCGGGTGCGTCGATTTGTCTCAGTTGGAGAACGTGACCGAGTTGTCCTTGCCGCAGTCGTCCACGTCGCTCTGGTCCATCGTCGCGTAGGGCTTGAATGCCGGCAGCTCGCGCGCCAGTGCCTGCTGGCTGGCCAGCATCGCCGGCAGGCGATCGCAGATGCGCTTGGCCTGGGCCTCGATCTTGGCGGCTTCGGCGTTGATGCGCTTCTCCACCCCTTCGCTGTCGCCGCTGAAGATGCCCTTCAGCGCTTCACCGGCGGCGTTGGCGCCGAGCTTGGCGCCGGCCAGCCCGACATCCATGCCCGCCATCGCAACGGCGACCACGTGACCGCGGTACTCCTGCAGGTGGCGGCGCTGGACGTCGTTGGCGGCGACCTCCTTGCCGGCGATCAGCAGGCGGCCATCCGGCGTGATCTCCGCACGCGGCTGCTTGTCGGCCGAGATCTTGATGTTGCCCTGGGCGATGTCCTTGCGGGCATCGTCCATGGCTTCCTTGACGGTCTGGCCGACGCCGCTGGTGGCTTCGGCGACGCTCTTGCCGACGCTCTTGTCGGGGGCGGAGGACGTGCCACCACAGGCGATCAGCGGCAGGCACAGCAGGGTGGCGGGCAGCAGGCGCAACAGGTTCATGATGTTCCCCTGGACGTGTGTGGAAGAGGATTACTTGCTGCGCGGCAGGGTGACCCGGCCGCTGACGTTGCGGTGTTCGATATCGCCGCTGCCGCTGTGATCGACGGTCAGGCTGCCGCGTACGCCGTCCACCTGGATGTCGCCCGAGCCGTGGCTGCGCACATGCACGTTGCCGCCGATATCGGCCAGATCGATGCCACCGGAGCCGACCACGCCGACTTCGACGCTGCCCTGCACGCGCTTGAACTCGATGTCGCCGGAGCCGACCGTATCCAGGCGTGCGTTGCCACGCACATCGGTGATCTTCAGGTCACCCGAACCGACAGTGCCGGTGATGGCATCGCCGCCGATGTTGCGGGCATTGACGTCGCCCGAACCCAGCGACAGCAGATTCAGCGAACTGCCGCCATCGATGTTGAGGTCGCCGGAACCCACTGCAGCGTGGATGCTGCCACGGGTACCGCGGGCCACCGCGTCACCGGAGCCGACGTCCACGCTGAGCGACTGTGCGTTCTCCACGCTGGCGTCACCCGAGCCGACCTTGAACTGCAGCGGCAGGTTGTCCGGCACGCTGCCACGGATATCCAGCCAGGCGTAGCTGTTGCCCAGGCTGATGCCGCTTTGGCGGCCGTCGCGGCGCAGGCTCACCACCAGCTTGTCGCCCACCTTGCGCTGGTCCAGTACCAGCTGGTCCAGCCATTCCTGGCTGGACGCGCAGGCGCGGCCGTCCAGCTGGCCGCCGCCAGCGCTGGCGACCACCTTCAGGTCATGCTGGTTGACCTCGAACACCACCGTCCTGGCACCGGCCACGTCCAGCTTCAGTGCCCGGGCGGCAGTGAACTTGCAATTCGGAGCATCGGCGGCCAGCGCCGACAACGGCAACAGCAACAACGCAGAACAGGCGAGCAGAGAACGCATGGGTGGTGCCTCCGGATGGATGGGATCAGATCTCGCCGGCGCGCTTGCGCAGGCGGATGGCAAGGAAGATGAACACTGCACCGACGACGGCGCCGATCCACAGCTCCGGCATCGCCAGCGACTTCAGCTGCGAGGCGGGGGACATCAGGCTGACCACCGAATCCAGGTCGCGGCGCGAACCTTCACCTGCGCCGAGGCGGTACAGCAGGTCCATGCCGGGCACGCCGCCCAGCAGCAGGCGGCCGACGATGTTCTGCCAGAACCAGCCGGTGGTCAGGCCGAACAGCGGCATGATCTTGGTGGTGCTTACGATGACGCCGGCAAACAGTGGCAGCATCACCGCCCACAGGAACGGCTTGCTCTTGGCCCAGGCCGAGCACAGCAGCAGCCACCCTGCAGTGGGCAGGGCCCAAAGCGCGTAGACCGGAATCCAGCTCAGGTGGCCAGCGGCCAGGGTCAACGGGCTGGCGGGCCCCCAGATCAGCGCCATCGGGCTGCCACCGTGCATCAGCGCGACGATGCTGATGATCAGCATGAAGCCGAACATGGTGATGATGCCGGCAATCACCGCGATCAGCGGTGCCACGACCAGTGCGCTGATGACCTTGGACAGCACGGTCTGGGTATCCGACAGCGGCAACGACTTCCAGAACAGGATGCTGCGGTCGCGGCGGTCGTCGTACAGGGCGCCGAGGCAATAGAAGAACACCACGAAGGCCAGCACCAGGAACGGCCATGCCGAGCTGAGCACCAGGGTCAGGTCAAGGCCGTTACCGAGGTCGGCAAGGTCCTTGCCGTCGATGTTGCGGGTGAGCAGCGCCAGGTCCAGGCCATTGACGTTCACGCTCTCGCCATCGACATGCAGCGCACCGTTGCGCGCCGCGCGGTTCAGCGCGAACAGGCCGAAGGCGATGCCGACGGTGCTCATCACCAGCGAGATCAGGCCGGCGATCAGCGGGGCATACAGGAAACCGCCGCGGTTTTCCCAGTACTCGCGCTTGAGCAGCCAGCGCAGCGTGCCGAGGGGGCTGACGGGATGGTTGACGGCATTCATGCGTAGGTCCCCTTCATGACGGCGACGAACAGGTCGGCCAGGCCCGGGCTGCGGGTCTCGCCAAGGGTGGAAAGCTGGGCGCGCGGTACGCCGTCGAACAGCATCACGGTCTTGCCGAACGCCAGGCTGCGTTCGTCGATCGGCTTCAGGGCGCGCGCGGTCTCCAGCTGGTCGGCGTTGACCAGCAGTTCCGTGTAACGCTGGCCGACCTCGTCCATTTCCGCATCGAGCACGATGCGGCCATCACGGATGAACATGACGTCGCTGAGGATGTGCTCGATCTCTTCCACCTGGTGGGTGGTGACGATGATGGTCTTCTGCTCGTCGAAATAGTCTTCCAGCAGGCGCTGGTAGAACTCCTTGCGGTACAGGATGTCCAGGCCCAGGGTGGGCTCGTCCAGTACCAGGATGCGGGCATCGATGGCCATCACCAGTGCCAGGTGCAGCTGCACGATCATGCCCTTGGACAGCTCGCGCACGCGCTGCTTCGGCTGCAGCTTGGTGTTGGCCAGGAAGCGCTCGCAGCGGGCGCGGTCGAAGCGCGGATGCACGCCGGCGACGAAATCGATGGCTTCGCGCACCTTCAGCCAGCGCGGCAGCACGGCGACGTCGGCGATGAAGCAGATGTCGTTCATCAGTTCGTCGCGGTGCAGCCGCGGGTCGCGCCCGAGCACGCTCAACTCACCTTCCACCGAGGTGAGGCCAAGAATGGCCTTCAGCGCGGTGGTCTTGCCGGCGCCATTGGGACCGATCAGGCCGACGATGCGCCCGCTCGGAATGCTGAAGCTGGCACTGTCGAGGGCAACGGTGGACTTGTAGGCCTTGCGCAGGCCGCGGGCGGTGATGACCGGTTCGCTTGCGGTGCTATTCATCAGACTTTCCCCTGGGGCAGCAATTCGTCGAGGCTCAGGCCCAGGCGCTGGATGCGCTCCAGCACGGCCGGCCATTCTTCATTGAGGAAGCGCTCGCGCTCGCTGCTGCGCAGCTGCGTGGCGGCCTGCTCGGTCATGAACATGCCCAGCCCGCGGCGCTTTTCGACCAGACCTTCGTCGGCCAGTTCCTGGTAAGCGCGCGAAACGGTGATGGGGTTCAGTTGGTAATCGGCGGCCACCTGGCGCACCGAAGGCAGGGCATCGCCCGGCTTGAGGATTCCGTCGAGCATCATGGCGATCACGCGCTCCTTCAACTGACGGTAGATGGGAGCGCCGTCGCTCCACTGGATGTCGCTCATATTCAGCTCCGTGGGGTCAGCGGCTGGGCGAACGAGAAATACGGCATGGACAGGGAGCTGTGCAGCCGACGCGGGGGAGGGGGGGAGGAATCGGCGTTCCCGGCCGGTGTAGCGATTGCATCCTGCGCACTGTCGGGCGAGGCGGGGGCGGTGGGCGTGGCCAGCCAGGCCAGCACGATCAGGGTCGAAACAGCAGCGGCCGCGGGTGCGGTGAGGTTGCGACGGATCCGGGCGTTCATGGCTTCCCCCTGTCTCAGGTGACTGGTGTTGTATGCAACTATAACACCGGCACGCCTACGTGCAACCCCTTGCCGTCCCCAACTGATGGCAGGGGGTGGTCAAATCGCTGAAATATCCGTTTATCCGATTGATTCGGAAGGGAAATCCGGTTCTGGCGCGGGCCGACCCAGGCCCGCCTTCCATTCAGCGTTGTCCATGCTATGTCATTACTGCGCCGTTGCTGGCGGGTCGTGCAGGAAAGCGCCACGCCGCGCAAAGCCCCAGGCGCCCCTTGCAACAAGGGGGAAGGGGGCCCGGTGCTATAGTTCGGCCGACTCCGGCCGCTACCGGCCGGCCCTGTGAATGGCCACCGCGGACTGCTCTCGATGCCCTTGCCGACCGTTATGCCGCGCCGCCTGCGCGGCCTGTCCCTGCTGACCCTGCTGGTAGCCGGCCTGGCCGGTTCCACCCAGGTGCTGGCGGCCGATCTTCTCGACCTCGACTACCGCCCGCTGGCCAGCAAGCAGCAGGTCAACCTGCAGCAGCGCTACCACGGACAGGTGCTGCTGGTGGTCAATACCGCAAGCAAGTGCGGCTATACCCCTCAGTACGAAGGCCTGGAGGCGCTGCAGAAGCGCTATGCCGGCCGAGGTTTTGCCGTGCTCGGCTTCCCGTCCAACGATTTCAAGGGCCAGGAGCCCGGTGACGAGAAGCAGATCCAGGATTTCTGCACGCTCACCTACGGGGTCAAGTTCCCGATGTTCGAGAAGGTGCACGTGGTCGGTGCGGAGGCGACGCCGCTCTATCAACGGTTGACCGCGGCCACCGGCGTGGCACCGGGCTGGAATTTCCACAAGTACCTGGTCGGCCGCGATGGCAAGGTCATCGCCCAGTTCGCCAGCAAGGTGACGCCGGATGATCCGCAGCTGACTGCGGCCATCGACAAGGCACTGGCCGCAGCGGCCGCACATTGATATCCGGCACGGATGCCTCGACATCGACGGCATGCGTGCGACAATGCTTCTTTTCGCGCCGACGTCGGCGCCCAGACACTTCCAGGAATGCAGCGAATGAAGATGGGAATGCGCGGCGCCGCGGCGTCGGTTCTGATTCTGGCGATGGGCACTTCAGGTGTCGCTCTGTCGCAACAATCGGCTGCCCCCGCAGCCGCCAAGGAGACCGCAACCTTGAATTCCCCCAAGCAGAAGCTCGGCTACGCCATCGGCCTGGACGTGGCCAAGTCGTTCACCCCGATCGCCGATGAGATCGACGTGGCCGCGCTGCGCACCGCCGTGGAGCGTTCGTTCGAAGGCCTGCAGCCGCAGATCACCCAGGAACAGGCCAAGGCCACCGACGCGGCCCTGCGCCAGGTCGTGATGGCCCGCAGCGGCCAGCAGGTGCCGGGCATGGCGCCGGGTTCGCAGCCGCCGAAGGTCGACCGCGTCAAGGTGTCGCAGATGATCGGTTCCTACTCTGTGGGCCCGTCGTTGGCGCAGCTGAAGGACGACATCGATGTTGCCTCGCTGTTTGACGCGATCAGCACCGGCCTGACCAAGGGCCAGCCGAAGATGACGGAAGCTGACGCGACCGCCACCATCCAGGCCTTCATGGGCAGCAAGCAGGCTGAAATGCAGGCCAAGGCTGCCGCTGCTGCGCAGACCAACCGCGAAGAAGGCAATGCCTTCCTGGCCAAGAACAAGACCCAGCCGGGCGTCGTGACGACGGCCTCGGGCCTGCAGTACCAGGTCATCCGCCCGGGTAGCGGCGAGCGCCCGCTGCCGAGCAGCAAGGTGCGCGTGAACTATGAAGGCAAGCTGCTCAACGGCACCGTGTTCGACAGCTCCTATGGTCGTCAGCCGGCCGAGTTCGGCCTGGACCAGGTGATCAAGGGCTGGACCGAGGGCGTTGCGCTGATGCCGGTCGGTTCGAAGTACCGCTTCTGGATCCCTGGCAATCTGGCTTATGGCGAGAACGGTACGCCGGGTGGCCCGATCGGCCCGAACGCGACTCTGACGTTCGACGTCGAGCTGCTGGGCGTCCTGCCGTAAGCCACCACGGAGCCTGCACGGACATGCGCGTTGCGATTTTCGGTACCGGTTATGTAGGTCTGGTGACCGGTACCTGCCTGGCCGATGTCGGTCATCAGGTGGTCTGCGTCGATATCGACCAGGCCAAGGTGGATGGCCTCAACCAGGGCATCATCCCGATCTATGAGCCCGGCCTGGAGCCGATGGTGAAGGCCAACCACGCCGCGTCGCGGCTGGCATTCACCACCGATGCCGCGTCCGCGATCGCGCATGGCCAGGTGGTGTTCATCGCCGTCGGTACCCCGCCGGACGAGGACGGCAGCGCTGACCTGCAGTACGTACTGGCCGTGGCCCGTACCATTGGCCGGCACATGAGCGTGCCGACCGTGGTGGTCAACAAGTCGACGGTGCCGGTGGGCACCGCCGACAAGGTGCGTGCGGCCATTGCTGAAGAACTTGCCGCGCGTGGCGCGGACATCACCTTTGACGTGGTGTCCAACCCGGAATTCCTGAAGGAAGGCGACGCGGTCGCCGACTGCATGCGCCCGGACCGCATCATCATTGGTGCGACCAGCGAGGAGTCGGTCGCGGTGATGCGTCGTCTGTATGCGCCGTTCAACCGCAACCACGACCGCGTGGTGGAAATGGACGTGCGCTCGGCCGAGCTGACCAAGTACGCGGCGAACGCGATGCTGGCGACCAAGATTTCGTTCATGAACGAAATCGCGAACATCGCCGAGCGCGTCGGTGCCGACGTCGAGCAGGTCCGCCAGGGCATCGGCTCGGACCCGCGCATCGGCTGGCACTTCATCTACCCGGGCGCCGGCTACGGTGGCTCCTGCTTCCCCAAGGACGTGCAGGCGCTGGCCCGCACCGCCCAGCAGCACGGTCTTGAGCCGAAGCTGCTGAACGCGGTGGAAGCGGTCAACGATGCGCAGAAGGGCCACCTGTTCTCCCTCATCCAGCGTCATTACGACAAGGGCGAGGACGAAGGCGTGCGCGGCAGGACCTTTGCCGTGTGGGGCCTGGCCTTCAAGCCGAACACCGACGACATGCGTGAAGCCTCCAGCCGTCGCCTGC
The DNA here is from genome assembly GCF_059372495.1 of Stenotrophomonas sp. YJH_SMC_80. Lineage (NCBI taxonomy): Bacteria > Pseudomonadati > Pseudomonadota > Gammaproteobacteria > Lysobacterales > Lysobacteraceae > Stenotrophomonas > Stenotrophomonas sp. YJH_SMC_80. The sequence goes on along the minus strand of NZ_JCAFVP010000002.1, from coordinate 280,248 downwards.
TGGCGCAGCTGTGGGAGGGCGGTGCCACGGTGCGTGCCTACGACCCGGAAGCGATGCATGAATCGCAGCGCATCTTCGGCGAGCGCGATGACCTGGTGTTCTGCAGCAGTGCTGATGAGGCCCTCGAAGGGGCCGACGCGCTGGTGGTGGTCACCGAGTGGAAGCAGTTCCGTAGCCCCGACTTCCAGAAGCTGCGCGAGCAGCTGAAGGACGCGGCGGTGTTCGATGGGCGCAATCTGTACGATCCTGCCGAAGTGGAAGCTGCCGGCCTGGCGTACTACGGCATTGGCCGGGGGCGTTCGCTGCATGTCTGACCTGCTGCCGACCGAACGCGAGCAGGCGCTGGAAGCGCGCCTGGTCGAACTGGAAATGCGCGTGTCCTTCCAGGAACAGGCGCTTGCCGAATTGAGCGATGCGCTGGCCGATGCCCGCATGCAGGGCATGCGCAACGCCGACGTGCTGCGTGTGCTGCTGGAGGACCTGGGCAAGGTCCGCAACGCACTGAATTCTTCCGATCCGGCGAGCGAACCACCGCCGCCGCACTACTGATCCGAATCCTATGAGCGATACCCTCCGCGACCAGCTGATGGGCCTGGGCTTCAAGCCCGCGCCCAAGCCCGAGCGCAAGAATGATGGCCCCCGCCGTGATGGCCGCCCGCAGGGCAAGGGTGGCAACGGCAATGGAAAGCCGCAGGGCGCTGGCAAGGGCGAGCACAAGCCCGGTGAGCGTCGCGGGCATGGCCACGGTGGCCCGGGCAGGCCCGGCCAGTCGCGTGGCCCGGGCCAGCAGGGCCCGCGCAAGCCGCGCAGCGCCGAAGAGATGGATCTGGCCAAGGCCTATGCCATCCGTGCGCAGCGTGAGAAGGAAGAGCGCATCGAGACCGAGCGCCTGAAGCAGGAAGAAGCACGCGTGCGCCGCGAGGCGAAGGCCAAGCTGGAAGAACTGCTGAAGGACAAGGGCCTGAACTCCGAGGCGGCTGATATCGCTCGCCACTTCCCGTATGGCGGCAAGATCAAGCGCATCTACGTGACCGCCGAACAGCTGACCGCGCTCAATGCCGGTGAGCTGGGCGTGGTCCAGCTCAATGGCCGTTACCTGCTGGTGACCGCCGAAGTGCTGGCACAGTCCGAAGCGGTGTTTGCCGCATCGGTGGCACTGAAGGTCGACCCGAACGCGCCGGCCGAGGAAGATCCCTACGCGGACCCGCAGTACCAGGTACCGGACGACCTGGTCTGGTAACTGCACCTGCTGCACGATGAAAACGCCGGGCATTGCCCGGCGTTTTCGTTACCGGACGCGCGCAGTGCTGCGGCGTGCACGGATCAACGGCAGGCTCAGCGCGAAGAAGCACAGCAGTGCGCCGACCAGAGCGAATCCGCTACCGGCGAGGAAGGCCGTGCGTCCCTCGTCGATTTTCCACAGTTGGCCGGCGATGAGCGCGCCCAGCACGCCGCCGACACCGGACGAGAAACCGTACAGCAGGCCTTGGCCATGGCCATTGAGGCGTCCGGGGAAGTAGATCGCCAGCATCTGCATCGCCGCGGCGAAGAACGCGGCAAAGCCCAGCGCGTGCGCGGTCTGCGCCAGCAGCATCACCGGCAGGTTTTCCGGGAACAGTGCGGTCACGGCCCAGCGCAGGCAGGAACTGACCAGCGCGATCAGCAGCATCCAGCTGGCGTCATAGCGGCGGAAGAAGCGGCCGATGGTGAAGAACACGCCCACTTCGAACACCACGCCGATGGTCCAGAGCAGGCCGAGCGTGGATGTGCGATAGCCGTGGTGGTCCATGTAGACCGAGAAGATGGTGTAGTACGGGCCGAACGAGAGCTGCTCCATGAAAGCGGCCAGGAAGAACGCCAGCACCGGCGGGCGGCGCACGATCTGCCAGAAGCCGCTGGCATCGCCGCCGGTCCTGCCGATGTCGCGTGCGTAGTGGTTGCTGAAGGCCGAGGCGACCAGCAGGACGAACAGCGGCAGCATCATCCAGGGCAGCAGCCCGGCGCGGCCGGCGGTGCCGTCACCTTCGATCAGCCAGCCGAACAGGGTGACGATGGCGATGAAGCCAAGCGAACCCCAGACCCGGATCAGGCCGTAGCGGTGGCTGTCGCTGCCGAGATGGGTGAGGGTGATCGACTCGAACTGCGGCATCACCGCGTTGTAGAAGAAGCAGAACACGATCATCGCCGGATACATCCATGGCTGCGGCAGAGGCAGCAGGAATGCGGCGAAGCTGATCAGGGTCAGCACGCAGCCGATGCGCAACAGTCGGATCGGCCGCGGTGAGGTGGCTGCCAGCGAGGTCCAGGCACTGGGTGCAACCACGCGTGTGGCATACCACAGCCCCATCATCACGCTGATGGCGGTCACGCTCATCCCGCGCGCAGTGAGGAACAGGCTCCAGTACGGAGTGAACGCGCCCAGCGCCGCGTAATAGAACAGGTAGAAGCTGGAAAGACGGGCAACGGGAACGGTCATCGCGGAATGATGAAGCAAAAAGGGGACGGAGGGGATCAAGTCGTTTGAGGCACAGACGACTTGATCCTCTCCGTCCCCTTTTCGGGTCATTCGGGATCGTAGTCGAGGTTGGAGGCCAGCCAGCGCTCGGCCTGGGCGCGCTCCACGCCCTTGCGCCGGGCGTAGTCGGTGACCTGCTCGCGGCTGAGGCGCCCGACCACGAAGTACTGGCTTTGCGGATGACTGAAGTAGTAGCCCGACACTGCGGCGGTCGGGAGCATCGCAAAGCTCTCGGTCAGTTCCATGCCGGCGTTGGCCTCGGCCCGCAGCAGATCGAACAGGCGCCGCTTCTCGCTGTGCTCGGGGCACGCCGGATAGCCGGGGGCGGGGCGGATGCCACGGTACTGCTCATCGATCAGGGCGTCGTTGTCCAGCGTCTCGGCCTGGTCATAACCCCAGAATTCCGTGCGTACGCGCTGATGCAGGCGCTCGGCCAGGGCTTCGGCGAAGCGGTCGGCCAAGGCCTTCAGCAGGATCGCGTTGTAGTCGTCATGCTCGGCTTCGAAGCGCGCCACGTGGGCATCGATGCCGATGCCGGCAGTGACCGCGAACGCGCCGATCCAGTCCTGCCTGCCGCTGTCGGTCGGCGCGATGAAATCGGCCAGGCAGAAATCCGGACGCTCGGCCGGCTTGTCCACCTGCTGGCGCAGGAAGTGCAGGGTGGTCTCGCCCTGTGGGTGCTGCACGCGCACGTCGTCGCCGACGCTGTTGGCCGGCCACAGGCCGAACACGGCCTTGGCGGTCAGCCACTTCTCGCCGACGATGCGGTCGAGCATCGCGCGGGCATCGCGGTACAGCTCGCTGGCCTGGCTGCCGACGATCTCGTCGGTGAGAATCGCCGGGAACTTGCCGGCAAGCTCCCAGGCCTGGAAGAACGGCGTCCAGTCGATGTACTCGACCAGCTCGGCCAGCGGATAGTCATCGAAGACGTGCAGGCCTGGCTGCTTCGGTGCGGGCGGCGTGTAGTTCCCCCAGTCGCCCTGGAACTTCTGCCCGCGTGCATGTTCCAGCGACACCAGGCGCTTGGCATCGCCACGATTGCGGTGCCGTGCCCGGATCTCGGCATAGTCGGCCTCGTTGGCGGCAACGAAGGCTTCGCGCAGGTCGCGCGAGATCAGCGACTGGGCCACGCCGACCGCGCGCGAGGCGTCCTTCACCCACACCGTAGGCGCTTTGTAGTGCGGGTCGATCTTCAACGCGGTGTGCGCGCGCGAGGTGGTGGCGCCGCCGATCAGCAGCGGCAGATTGAAACCCTGGCGCTCCATCTCGCGGGCGACGTGGCTCATCTCCTCCAGCGAGGGAGTGATCAGACCGGACAGGCCGATCAGGTCGGCGTTGTGCTCGCGCGCGGCATCGAGGATCTTCTGCGCCGGCACCATCACGCCAAGGTCGACCACCTCGAAGTTGTTGCAGGCCAGGACCACGCCGACGATGTTCTTGCCGATGTCATGCACATCGCCCTTCACCGTGGCCATGATGATCTTGCCGTTGCTCTTGGCAGTGTCGCCGCTGCGCGCCTTCTCCGCCTCGATGTACGGCAGCAGGTAGGCCACGGCCTTCTTCATCACACGCGCGGATTTCACCACCTGCGGCAGGAACATCTTGCCGGCGCCGAACAGGTCACCGACGATGTTCATGCCGTCCATCAGCGGGCCTTCGATCACGTCCAGCGGGCGGCTGGAGGCCTGCCGGGCCAGCTCGGTGTCTTCCTCGACAAAGGCATCCAAGCCGTGCACCAGTGCATGCGCCAGGCGCTGCGCCACCGGCTTGTCGCGCCAGGCCAGGTCTTCGGTCTTCGCCGCACCCTTCCTGCCCTTGTAGCGCTCGGCGATCTCCAGCAGGCGTTCGGTGGCATCGCTGCGGCGGTTGAGGATCACATCCTCCACGCGCTCACGCAGCTCCGGCTCCAGCTCATCGTAGATCGGCATGGCACCGGCATTGACGATGCCCATGTCCATGCCGGCGGCGATGGCGTGGTACAGGAACACCGAATGGATGGCCTGGCGCACCGTTTCGTTGCCGCGGAACGAGAACGAGACATTGGAGACGCCGCCGGACACATGGCAGTGCGGCAGCGTCTGCTTGATGATGCGGGTGGCTTCGATGAAGTCCACCGCATAGTTGTCATGTTCTTCGATGCCAGTGGCGACGGCGAAGATGTTCGGGTCGAAGATGATGTCCTGCGGTGGGAAGCCGATCTCGTCGACGAGGATGCGGTAGGCGCGGGTACAGATCTCGACCTTGCGCGCACACGTATCGGCCTGCCCGCTTTCATCGAAGGCCATGACCACCGCGGCGGCGCCATAGCGCAGGACCTTGCGCGCGTGTTCGCGGAAAAGCGCCTCGCCTTCCTTCAGCGAGATCGAGTTGACCACGCTCTTGCCCTGCAGGCACTTCAGGCCGGCCTCGATCACGCTCCACTTGGAGGAGTCGACCATCACCGGGATGCGGGCGATGTCCGGCTCGGACATGATCAGGTTGAGGTAGCGGGTCATCGCCGCTTCCGAATCGATCAGGCCCTCGTCCATGTTGACGTCGAGGATCTGCGCGCCGCTTGCCACCTGCTGGCGGGCCACGTCCACCGCTTCTTCGTAGCGGCCTTCCTTGATCAGCTTGCGGAACTGCGCGCTGCCGGTCACGTTGGTGCGTTCGCCGACGTTGATGAACAGCAGGTCCGGGGTGATGACCAGGGGTTCCAGGCCGGACAGGCGGGTAGGGCGGACAGGCGTCATGGCAGGCGTCGGCTCAGCAGCAATAGGGCGGGAAGTGCGGAACGGTGGCGGCGACATTCATGCGGCCTGCTCCCGGGTGCCGGGCAGTGCGCGCGGCGGCAGCCCGGCCACAGCCGCGGCAATGGCGCGGATATGGTCGGGCGTGGAGCCGCAGCAGCCGCCGACCAGGTTCAGCAGGCCATCTTCGGCGAAGCCTCGCAGGGTGCTGGCCATGTCCTCCGGCGTCTCGTCATACTCGCCGAAGGCATTGGGCAGACCGGCATTGGGGTGTGCGCTGACGTAGCAGTCGGCGACCTGCGCAAGGGTTTCCACGTGCGGTCGCATCGCATCGGCGCCCAGCGCGCAGTTCAGCCCGATCGACAGCGGCCGAGCATGCGCCAGCGAGGCATGGAAGGCTTCCGCAGTCTGCCCGGACAGGGTGCGACCGGAAGCGTCGGTGATGGTGCCGGAGATCATCACCGGCAACCGCGCGCCGCGCGCATCGAACGCTTCCTCCAGCGCATACAGCGCGGCCTTGGCGTTGAGCGTGTCGAAGATGGTCTCGACCATGATGGTGTCGGCGCCGCCGTCGATCAGGCCCTCGATGGCTTCGCGGTAGGTGTCGCGCAGTTCGTCGAAGCTGGTGTTGCGGAAGCCCGGATCGTTCACGTCCGGGCTGATCGAGGCGGTGCGGCTGGTCGGGCCGACCACCCCGATCACGAAGCGCGGCTTCCCCGGGGTGGTTGCGGCCACGGCGTCACAACAGGTGCGCGCGACCGCAGCGCCGGCCTTGTTCAACTCGTACACCAGGTGTTCGAGGTGGTAGTCGGCCTGGCTGACCGAAGTGGCGTTGAAGGTGTTGGTCTCGACCAGGTCCGCGCCCGCTTCCAGGTAGGCGGTGTGGATGTCTGCGACGATCTGCGGCCGGGTCAGCAGCAGCAGATCGTTGTTGCCCTTCAGGTCATGGCCCTCCGGCGTGCCGTGGTCGCAGCCGGGGCCATGGCTGTGATCGTAACCGCCGGCGAAGCGTTCGCCACGGTAATCGTCTTCCTGCAGGCCGTGGCGCTGGATCATCGTGCCCATCGCACCGTCGATGATCAGGATCCGCTCGCGCAGGGCGTCGAGCAGGGCGTTGGCACGCTCAGGATGCAACCAGGGCAGGGCAGGCATGGCGTTCTCGGGCTCAGGGTTTGTGGGCGATCAGCGAAATCACTTCGAAGTGCGGCGGACGCTTCTCGCGGGTGACCGTCTCCAGGCTGGATACCTGCAGGCCGGCCTTGTCGACGAACCTGCGCAGCTCCTTGTCGCTGAAGCCGAGGTTGACGTGGCCGTAGGCCTCCACCGCGGCCTTGTGTTCATGGCGGGCCAGGCTGCACAGCAGCAGGCGCCCGCCCGGGCGCAGCACGCGCGCGCCTTCGGTCACCGCCTGCGCCGGCTTGCTGGCGTAGGTCAGCGCGTGCATCAGCACTACCAGATCGAAACTGTTGTCCTTAAAGGGCAGCGCATGCATGTCGCCCTCGCGCACTTCCACGTTGGGCAGACGGCGCAGGCGCTCGCTGGCGGCGGCGACCACGCGCGCGCTGGTGTCGATGCAGATGTAGCGCTTGGCATGCGGGGCCACCAGTTCGGCCAGCACGCCGTCACCAGAGGCGATGTCCAGCACGTCGCCGGTCTCCAGCAGCGGCAGCGCGGTGCGGGCGAGGGCTTCCCAGGTGCGCCCCGGGGAGTAGTGGCGTTCCATGTCGCCGGCCACGCTGTCGGCCCAGTTCTGGTCGGAGGCGCGGTGGGCCAGCACGGCAGCGACGCGTTCAGCGTCCTGGCGCAGCAGCGGGTCATCGCTTCCGTTGCTCAAGGCATGCCACAATGCACGCTGCGCCGGGTCCAGCTGGGCCTCGTCGAAGCGGTAATAGGCCGATACGCCCGCACGGCGGTCGCGGACCAGGCCGGCTTCCTTCAGGCGCGCCAGGTGGGTGGACACGCGTGGCTGTGCCAGCCGGGTGATCGCCGACAGTTCGGCCACGGTCAGTTCCTCCTGCTCCAGCAGCGCCAGCAGGCGCACGCGGGTCGCATCGGCGAACACCTTCAGGCGGGTCGACCAGTCTTCAAGATCCATAAATATCTACCTATCGCGATATAGAGATATATTCGCTGAAAGGGCCCGTCGCGGTCAAGTCGCCAGCGTACGGAAACAGCCGGGCCCCGGTACAATCGGGGCACCTGGGCGCGCCGTATGTAGCCCATAACTTCATGTACCCGGGAGGGTGTTGTGGATTTCAGCTTTACCGAAGAGCAGTTGATGCTGCAGGACGTTGCGCGGCGCATCGCGCAGGAGAAGATCGCCCCGAGCGCGGAGCACCATGACCGTACCGGCGAGTTCCCGCTCGACAACATCCGCCTGCTGGGCGAGAACGGCCTGATGGGCATCGAAGTGCCGACCGAATACGGTGGCGCGGGCATGGACCCGGTTGCGTACGTGCTGGCGATGGTGGAGGTCGCCGCCGCCGACGCAGCCCATTCGACCATCATGTCGGTCAACAACTCGCTGTTCTGCAACGGCATCCTCACCCACGGTACCGAGCAGCAGAAGCAGACCTACGTGCGTGCCATCGCCGAGGGCGAGGCCATCGGCGCGTTCGCGCTGACCGAGCCGCAGTCCGGCTCCGATGCCACCGCCATGCGCTGCCGCGCGGTGAAGCAGGCCGACGGCACCTTCGTCATCAACGGCAAGAAGAGCTGGATCACCTCCGGCCCGGTGGCCAGGTACATCGTGCTGTTCGCGATGAGCGAGCCGGACAAGGGCGCGCGCGGCATCACCGCCTTCCTCATCGATACCGACAAGGCGGGCTTCGGTCGCGGCAAGACCGAGCCGAAGCTGGGCATCCGCGCTTCGGCCACCTGCGAGATCGAGTTCAACGATTACGTGGCGCAGGCCGAAGACGTGCTGGGCCAGGAAGGCGAGGGCTTCAAGATCGCCATGAGCGTGCTCGATGCTGGCCGCATCGGCATCGCCTCGCAGGCCATCGGGATCGCCCGCGCCGCCTATGAGGCGACCCTGGAATACGTGAAGGAGCGCAAGGCCTTCGGCGCGGCCATCGGCACCTTCCAGATGACCCAGGCCAAGATCGCCGACATGAAGTGCAAGCTGGACGCAGCGCTGCTGCTGACCCTGCGTGCCGCGTGGGTGAAGGGCCAGGGCAAGCGTTTCAGCACCGAAGCAGCGGTGGCCAAACTGACCGCTTCGGAAGCAGCGATGTGGATCACGCACCAGGCGGTGCAGATCCACGGCGGCATGGGGTACTCGAAGGAGATGCCGCTGGAGCGTTACTTCCGTGATGCCAAGATCACCGAGATCTACGAGGGCACCTCGGAGATCCAGCGCCTGGTGATCGCGCGCAACGAGACCGGGTTGCGCTGATGGACGCGACGGGGCGGCGATTGCCGCCCCGTTTCCCTTGTGCGATCAACGTGGCAATCGGCAAACGATATCCGTTCCGTTCCATTCACAGACGATCTGCAGCGACTCAGGTGGAGCACCGGGGAACATGTTCACCCCATAGAGGCGACCGGAGTCGATCCATCGATCCAGATCGTCCCGGCTGTTGAAGTTGTAGGTGCCGGCGAAGTGTTGGGCCAGGCCGGGGCTGGTTGCCGCGCCGTCGGGAATCATGTTGCCATTGGCGTCCTTGCTCTGGCCTTGCACGTATCTGGCGGTGTCCACTGACGAAGAGACGATGACCAGCGTAGTCTTCGAGCCATCGCGCCAGGTGATCCTGTAGATTGCACCGTCGATTCCGAGGGCCTTGCTGACGAAGCTCAGGCCGATCGAGGACAGGAATGTCGCCATGCTGTTCCAGGCCCTCGACGATGTCGTGGCGCCAGTGAATGCCTTGCCCATGGCGCTCTCCAGCCTGAATCGCTCGGTTGCCATCTGCACGACATCGTAGGCGTTGAGGTTCTTGTGCTCTTCCGGGAAGCCTATGCCGTTGGCGTATTGCGGGTCATCAGGATGAACCTCGTACTGGACTCCTCTTCCGGTCCACTGCCGCGGCGCGAACTGTACGGTTGGCACGTTGTTGTCGAGCATCCCCATGATCCGATTGAAGGATGCGTTGATTGGCCCGGGAATCTGCGCCCTGGTGGCGCGATACCGACGCAGCTCGCGATCGTATTCCACATCGAAGCCATGGAGCCGGCGCTGCTGGAAGTCGACGACGATGGTGGGCCCCGTGCCCGAGTAAAGCGCCAGTGCGCGTGGATCGCGACAGTTGTCGCAGACGAGGACGCCTGCCGCATGTGCGTCCTGGACGCTGCTGGCCGCGAAGAGCGCGCCAAGCAGAAGGGCGGGGCGGCTGAAGCGTCGTAGTGGTGCTCTTTCCATGAACTGTCTCCTGGGCGGCATCGGATCGATTGCCGTGGAGGCATCTGGATAGCAACGATCCGGGCGTGCCGCACTTCTGCGCGCCCAGGAATCCAAAGCGGGGGCCTTATGCGAAACCGGTAGACGCCTTGAGCGCCTCGTTGTCGGCGCAGCAGTGGAAGGGACTTTTCAGTACAGGCCGTATGCGACCGGTCTCCGGGCAGGCGACATGCCAACGATTCATTGGCATTCCCGCTCCTTGGTCGCAGAATGCTCCACCGTTCATGGACGCCACCACATGCTCATCTATCGAGGCGCAGGGCTGCTGACCCTGCTCACACCGATCGCTGCCGTGCTGCTCATCCTCATCCTGTTCCCGGATCCAGCGGTGGGTCGCGGCAATACTTCACTCAGCCAGGTCCTGCTGGCGTTCGGCCTTGGCTCGGCAATCAACACGGTGCTGGGTTTCGTGCTCAATCGAAAGCCGCGTGTACCTGGGCAGCATGCTCCGCATCACTTCTTCTTCCTGCCGATGCAATGGCCTGCACTGGCGATTGTGGCGGCATGCGTGGTGATCGCAGTGTTGCGCTGAGACGCTGCCCGGACAGCGCCCACCAAGGTTGGCGACTACCGGGTATGCGTCGCTCCGGTAGATGCCGACCTGGGGCGGCATGGGTCCAGAAGCGGCAACAAAAAAGGCCCCGGATCGCACCGGGGCCTTTCTCGTTTCAGTTCACCGCTGGATCAACGATCCGGACGGTGTGCTGCATCCGCGTCGCGCTGGCGTTCCATGAACTCCTTGGACGGTTCATCCAGCTTGTCGCCCAGCATGCGGCGCACGACCACGAAGAACACCGGGATCATCAACAGGCCGAGCAGGGTGGCGAACAGCATGCCGCCGATCACGCCGGTACCGATGGCGTGGCGGGAATTGGCGCCCGCGCCGGTGGAGATCGCCATCGGGATCACGCCCATGATGAACGCGAACGAGGTCATCAGGATCGGGCGGAAACGCAGGCGGGCCGCTTCGATGGTGGCATCGCGCAGGTTCTTGCCGGCGGCGCGCTGCTCCACCGCGAACTCCACGATCAGGATCGCGTTCTTCGCCGCCAGGCCGATCACGGTGATCAGGCCGATCTTGAAGAACAGATCGTTGGGCAGGCCGCGCAGCATCGACAGGCCGAGGGCACCGAGCACACCCAGCGGCACCACCAGCAGCACTGCCACCGGGATCGACCAGCTCTCATACAGCGCGGCCAGGCACAGGAACACCACTACGATCGACAGCACCAGCAGCAGCGTCGCCGCGTTGCCAGCCAGGATTTCCTGGTAGGACATGCCCGACCAGTCGTAGCCGAAGCCGGCCGGCAGGTCGTCGTTGACGATGCTCTCCATGGTCTGCATCGCCTCGCCCGAGCTGGTACCTGGGGCCTGCGAGCCGACGATGTTGATCGCCGAGTAGCCGTTGTAGCGGCTCAGCGACGGCGGTGCCGACACCCATTCGGACTTGACCACCGTGTTCAGCGGGATCATCGAATTGGTGCCATCGGCGTTCTTGGTCAGGCTGGAGGGGCTGTAGAAGCTCTTCAGCGACTCCTGGCCGGTGCGATACGGACCATCGGCCTGCATGGTCACGCGCTTGATGCGGCCTTCGTAGAAGAAGTCGTTGACGTACACCGGGGCCAGCATCAGCTGGATGGTGCTGTACACGTCCGACACCGACATGCCCATCGACTGCGCCTGCACGCGGTCCACATGCAGCTGCAGCTGCGGCGCGTTTTCCAGGCCGTTCGGGCGCACGCCGACCAGGTGGTCCGGCTTCTGCGCGGCCTGGCCGAGCAGGATGTTGCGGGCCTGCGTCAGCTGCTCGTAACCGGCACCGCTGCGGTCCTGCAGCCACATGTCGAAGCCGCCGAACTGGCCAAGGCCCTGCACGGTGGGCAGGTTGACCACGAAGATCTGCGCTTCCTTGATGCCGTAGAACGCGCCGTTCATGTTCTGGATGAACTCGGGCGCGGTGAACTTGCGTTCCTCCCACGGCTTCAGGCGGATGAAGCCCATGCCGACGTTCTCGCCGGAACCGACGAAGCTGAAGCCGGCCACCTGCAGCATGCCTTCATAGCCATCCTGCTTTTCCAGGATGCCACGCATCTGCGCGAACACTTCGTTGGTCTGGCCCTTGGTCGAGCCCGGCGGCAGCTGCACGATCGCCAGCGCATAGCCCTGGTCTTCTTCCGGCAGGAAGCTGCCCGGCATGCGGGTGAACAGGAAGCCGCACAGTGCGGTGAGCACCACGAACAGGATCATCCAGCGCGGCGCATGGCGCACCGCCGAGGTGATGTGGCCGACATAGGTGTGGCTGATCTTGTCGTAGTACTTGTTGAAGGTGCGGTAGACGATGTTCGGATTGTCGTTGTGCGTCGGCTTCAGGAAGGTCGCGCACAGCGCCGGGGTGAAGCCCAGCGCCAGGAACGCCGAGAACGCCATCGAAATGGCGATGGTCAGGGCGAACTGCTTGTAGATCTCACCGGCGGCGCCGCCCTGCAGGGCGGACGGGATGAACACCGCAGCCAGCACGACGGTGATCGCCACCACCGCGCCGGTGATCTGGGTCATCGCCTTCTGCGTGGCCGGCTTCGGCGCCAGGCCTTCCTCGGTCATGATGCGTTCGACGTTCTCGATCACCACGATCGCGTCATCGACCACGATGCCGATCGCCAGCACCATCGCGAACAGGGTCAGCTGGTTGATCGTGAAGCCGATCATCCACATGCCCAGGAAGGTACCGAGCAGCGCCACCGGGATGACCAGGGTCGGGATCAGCGTGGCGCGGAAGTTCTGCAGGAAGATCAGCATCACCAGGAACACCAGGAACACTGCTTCAAACAGCGTCTTGACCACTTCCTGGATCGAGATCTTGACGAAGGTGGTGCTGTCGTACGGCGAGAACCAGGTCACGCCGGCCGGGAAGCTGGGCTGCAGCTCGTCCATCTTGGCGCGCACCGCCTCGGCCACGTTCAGGGCGTTGGCGCCCGGCAGCAGCTGGATGGCGAAGGCACCGGTCGGCTTGCCGTTGTACTGGGTGTCGAAACCGTAGTTGTTGGCACCGAAGGCAACGCGGGCGATGTCCTTCAACAGCACCCGCGAGCCGTCAGCGTTGGCGCGCAGGATGATGTTCTCGAACTCCTGCGGCGAACTGAAGCGGCCTTCGGCCGAGACCGTGGCGGTGAAGTGCTGGCCTTCCGGCGACGGATCCGAGCCAAGCGCACCGGCGGCGAACTGCACGTTCTGCGCGCGCACCGCAGCCAGCACCTGGCTGGCCGACAGGCCATAACCCTGCATCTTTTCCGGGTTCAGCCAGATGTTCATGGCGTACTCGGAACCGAACTGCTGGGTGCTGCCGACGCCGGGGATACGCGAGACCTGGTCGAGCACGCGCGAACCAACGATGTCGTTCAGCGCATCACGGTTGATGGTCGGGGTATCGGACTGCAGCGCCACCACCATCAGGAAGCCGGCGTTGGCCTTGGCCACCACCACGCCCTGCTGGGTCACTTCCGAAGGCAGTCGTGGCGTGGCCAGCGAGACCTTGTTCTGCACCTGCACCTGGGCGATGTCCGGATCGGTACCCGTCTCGAAGGTCAGGGTGATCTGCGCACGGCCGTTGGACGACGAGGAAGAGCTGAAGTACAGCAGGTGATCGATACCGGTCAGCTGCTGCTCGATCACCTGGGTGACCGATTTTTCCGTGGTGTCGGCACTGGCGCCCGGGTAGGTGGCCGAGACGGTGACCTGCGGTGGGGCGATGTTGGGATAGGACTCCACGCCCAGGTTGAGGATCGCGATCACGCCGCTGAGCGAGATCAGGATCGCCACCACCCAGGCGAAGACTGGATGTTCGATGAAAAATTTAGGCATGACGGAAGGTTCCCGTTACTGCTTGTTCGAATCGGTGGCGGCCGGCTTGGCCGCATCGGCCTGCTCGGGCTTGGCCGCGTCGGCCGGTGCCTTGCCAGCAGCCGGTGCGGTGCCCGCCGGAGCGGCGCCGCCTGCGGCCGGCTTGCCGTTGGCGTCCTGCCCCGGGGTCCACGGCTTGGCCACCGCCGGTGCACCTTCCTTGACCTTCTGCACGCCGGCCACGATCACCTTGTCGCCGGCGGCCAGGCCGTCGCTGACCAGCCAGTTGCCGTTCTGCGCGCCATCGGTCTTCACGTTCTTGCGCACGACCTTGCCGTCGGCGCCGACCACCATCACGTAGCCGCCGGTGGTGTCGCGCAGCAGGGCCTGCTGCGGTACCAGGAAGGCATTGTTGCGTTCGCCCAGGTTGGCCTGGAAGCTGACGAAGGCGCCCGGCAGCAGGATCTGCTGTGGGTTCGGCAGCAACGCGCGCAACGACACCGCACCGGTGGCCGGGTCGACCGTGGTCGAGGAGAAGTCCAGGGTGCCCGGCTCGCTGTAGGTGCTGCCATCGGCCAGCTTGACGTTCACCGTGGCCTTGCCGTCGCCCGACAGCGCCAGCGCGCCCTTGGCCTGTTGCGCGCGCAGCTGGGTCAGCTCGTCCACGCTCAGCGAGAAGTTCACGTACAGCGGGTCGAGCTGGTCGACGGTGGTCAGCAGGGTCACATCGCCCTGGCCGACCAGCGCGCCTTCGGTGACCTGCTGCTTGTTGGCCACGCCGCTGATCGGTGCGGTTACTTCGGTGTAGCCCAGGCTGATGCGCGAGGAAGTCACCGCTGCTTCGGCCTGCTTGACCGCCGCCAGCGCGGTACGCTCGGCCGATTCAGCGTTGTCCAGGTCGGACTTGGAGACGAACTGCTGCGGCGCCAGCGAACGTGCACGGTCGGCGGCCACCTTGGCGTTGGCGTAGGTCGCGCGGGCCGATGCCAGCTGTGCTTCGGAGGCGTTGAGCGAGGCACGCAGCGGCGCCGGGTCGATCAGGAACAGGGTCTGGCCCTGCTTGACCTGCGAGCCTTCCTGGTAGACGCGCTTGAGCAGCACGCCCGGCACGCGCGCACGCACGTCGGCGCTGCGGAACGGCGACAGGCGACCGACCAGCTCGCGCTGCAGCGGCAGGGTCTGCGGCTTGGCGTCGATCACGCCCACCTCCGGCGGCGGGGGCGTCTGCTGTTCCGGCTTCTTGCAGGCAGCCAGCGCGACAGCAACGGCGCACGTCAAGGCAAGGGTGCGGAGTGGGGCGGTCATCAGGAGGAACTCCGGGGTTGGTTTGAAGACGGGGCCGGCGACGGCTGAGGCGCGAAGGCGCGCAGGAAGCTGTCGACGGAGAACTCTGCCCAGCGCCGACGCAGCCGCGCGTCATCACGATGGGGGGTATGGAAACGCTGTTTGTCGAAATCCTGACCGGCAATCATGCTCAGCAGCAGTTCGGCCATGAAGTGCGGGTCGTCATGCCGGAGCTGGCCACGCATGCAAACGGTTTCAATCCATTCAGCAAGATGAAGCGTCAGTGCGCCGGCTCCATGCCGGTACAGCGTACGCGCCTCTTCGGGAAACTGGGCCGCGTCGGCGGCGATCAGCCGGCAGGCCTGGCCCACGTGCGGTTGGTTGAAGTGCTCCAGGAAGTCGGTGGCGAACTGGAGCAGGCTGGCACGCAGGTCGTCAGTGCGGAGTGCACGAACCATGGCGCCGGTGGCGTGGCCGACGTGGCGCTGCATCACCCGGCGCAGCAGTTCCTGCTTGCTGCCGTAGCGCGAGTACAGGGTCTGCTTGGAGCAGCCGGCGTGCTGGGCCACCGCCTCCATGCTCATCTGCATGCCCTGCTGGGCCAGCAGTTCGCGTACGGCGTCGAACACACGCTCATCGCGTGCATCGAGGGCAACGGGGAGGTAGGCCGGGTTCACGCGGTGGACTATACCGTCCAGTTCAGGATTGTGGAATCGCATCGGCGTCGCCGCGTGTGTCTTCCGGTAACACGTTTTGCCGATCCTGTCGGCAGTGCTGAAACAGGCGCCAGCACCATACCGGTGCGAACTGAATAGGCGTTTGAACCGCAGCAAACCCGAATCTGCTTATTCCGTCCTGCAGCAAGGCCTTTTCGCGCGGTAGGGCTACAATTTCATTTTCCCAACTGAGCAAGCGCATCGCTCTGCCATGAAACCGCAAAAAACCGCAGCCAAGACCGTGAAGAACAAGACGAAACCAGCAGAGTCGGAGGTCGCAGTGACCGCTGGTTTCTCCCTGGAGCCGGTGTACACGGCCTTGCGCAAGCGCTACCCCGCGGCCGCACAGGCCGAAGCAGTGGCCTTTGCCACTGACTTCTACAAGCGCATGGAGTCGGACGAGTTCCCGCACCACAGCGCTGAAGAGTGGGCCGCTCTCGCGGCTGAGACGCTGGAATTCGCGCGTGCCCGCAAGGCCGGCAAGGCCAACGTCCGCGTGTTCAATCCGACCGCGAAGGCCAACGGTTGGGAATCGCCGCACACCGTGCTGCAGATCGTCAACGATGACATGCCGTTCCTCGTGGATACGGTCACCATGTCGCTGGCCGAGCAGGGCGTGGGCGTCCACGTGCTGGGCCACCCGGTGCTGCGCTTCACCCGCGACAAGGCCGGCAAGCTGGTCAAGGTCGGCGAGGGTGATGCCGAGTCGGTGATGCTGCTGGAGATCGACCGCCAGCCGGCCGAAGCCATGGCCGCCATCGAACAGGCCATCAACAAGGCGCTGGACGAAGTGCGCGCGATCGTGCGCGACTGGCAGCCGATGAAGGACAAGGCACTGGCGCTGGCCGACGACCTGGGCAAGCGCCAGCTGCCGGTCGACGATGCATCGCGCAAGGAAGCACAGGAGTTCCTGCGCTGGGCCGCCGACAACCACTTCACCTTCTTCGGCTACCGCGAGTACCGCGTCGAGAAGCAGGGCAAGGAAGACGTACTGGCGCCGCTGAACGACACCGGCCTGGGCCTGATGCGCGGCAAGGACAAGTCCGCGGCCCGCCCGGTCAAGACCCTGGCCGCGCAGGGCCTGAACGCCACGTCCGGCCTGAAGGACGCGCTGATCCTGACCAAGACCAATGCCCGTTCGCGCGTGCACCGCGCCGGCTACATGGACTACATCGGCGTGCTGGAATTCGACGCCAAGGGCAAGATCATCGGCGAGCAGCGCTTCCTTGGCCTGTTCACCTCCAGTGCCTACAACCGTCGCCCGTGGGAGATCCCGCTGGTGCGCCAGCGCCACGAGCACGTGATGAAGCAGTCGGGCCTGGCCCCGGCCAGCCACAGTGGCAAGGCCCTGCGCCACATCCTGGAAACGCTGCCGCGCGAAGAACTGTTCCAGTCCAGCGAGGACGAACTGTTCCGCACCGCGATGGGCGTGCTGGGCCTGCAGGAACGCGTGCGCAGCCGCCTGTTCCTGCGCCGCGACAAGTACAGCCGTTTCATCTCCGCGCTGGTCTACCTGCCGCGCGAGCGCTTCAACACCGACGTGCGCCTGCGCATCGAAGCGATGCTGAGGGACGCGCTGCACGGCGAGTACGTCGACAGCTCGGTGGTGCTGGGCGAATCGCCGCTGGCCCAGGTGCACCTGATCGTGCGCCCGAAGCCGGGTGAAATGCTCGACGTTGATACCGCCGAACTGGAGCAGAAGCTGGCCCAGGTCCTGCGCAACTGGCAGGACGACCTGCGCGAAGCGCTGGTGGCCCGCCACGGCGAGACCGAAGGCCTGCGCATCGCCGCCCGCATCGGCAAGGCGCTGCCGGCCGGTTACATCGAAGACAACAGCACGGCTGTTGCGGCCAACGATGTCAGCCAGCTTGATGCCCTGACCGGCCCGGACGACCTGCGCCTGAGCCTGCAGGCCGTGCCGCGCGAAAGCGGTGATGGCCTGCGCCTGAAGCTGTATCGCCAGCTGGACGACATCCCGCTGTCGGACGCGCTGCCGATGATGGAAAACATGGGCCTGCGCGTGATCGCCGAGCGTCCGTACCGCCTGTCGGTCGACAACGCCCCGGTGTACGTGCAGGACTTCGAGGTCGAATCGACCGCCGGCGCGATCGATGCCGCCAGCGTCGATGAAGCCTTCGGCGAGACCTTTGCCCGCGTCTGGCACGGCGATGCCGAGAACGACGGCTTCAACCGCCTGGTGCTGGCTGCCGGCCTGCACTGGCGCCAGGTCGCCATGCTGCGTGGCTACTGCAAGTACCTGCTGCAGACCGGCGTGCCGTTCTCGCAGGCCTACGTGGAAGGCACCTTCGCGCGCTACCCGCTGCTGGCCCGACTGCTGGTCGAGCTGTTCGAAGCGCGCTTCGATCCGGCTACCGGCCACGAGAGCAAGGACGACATCGCCGCCGGCCAGGCCCAGCTGAAGGCCCACTTCGATGTGCTGGCTGCTGGCGACGACGCCACCCTGAAGGTGCTCAAGACCGTGGTCGACGCCCGCAAGGGTGACCGCGACGCGCAGATGCAGGCCGCGCGCGATGCGCTGCTGAAGCTGATGGACCGTGTGTCCAGCCTGGACGAGGACCGCATCCTGCGCTCGTTCATGGGCGTGATCGACGCGACCCTGCGCACCAGCTACTACCAGACCGATGCCAACGGCCAGCACGGCCATGTCATCAGCTTCAAGTTTGATTCGGCGCTGGTGCCGGACCTGCCGAAGCCGCGCCCGTACCGCGAGATCTTCGTCTACGGCCCGCGCGTGGAAGGTACCCACCTGCGCTTCGGCGCGGTCGCCCGTGGTGGCCTGCGCTGGTCGGATCGTCGCGAAGACTTCCGTACCGAAGTGCTGGGCCTGGTCAAGGCACAGATGGTCAAGAACACCGTGATCGTGCCGGTCGGCGCGAAGGGCGGCTTCTTCGCCAAGACCCCGCCGGTGAACGGCGACCGCGACGCGATCTTCGCCAACGGCGTGGCCTGCTACAAGCTGTTCATCCAGGGCCTGCTGGACATCACCGACAACATCGTCAACAACAAGATCGTGCCGCCGGTGGATGTCGTGCGCCACGACATGGACGATCCGTACCTGGTGGTGGCCGCCGACAAGGGCACCGCGACCTTCTCCGACATCGCCAACGGCCTGGCCATCGCGCACGGCTTCTGGATGGGCGATGCGTTCGCCTCCGGTGGTTCGGTTGGCTATGACCACAAGGGCATGGGCATCACCGCACGCGGTGCGTGGGAATCGGTCAAGCGCCACTTCCGTGCGCTGGGCCGTGACAGCCAGACCCAGGACTTCACTGCGGTCGGCGTCGGCGACATGTCCGGCGACGTGTTCGGCAACGGCATGCTGCTGTCGCGCCACATCCGCCTGGTCGCTGCCTTCGACCACCGCCACATCTTCCTGGACCCGAACCCGGATGCGGCCACCACGTTCGTCGAACGTGAGCGCCTGTTCACCGTGCCGCGTTCGAGCTGGGCGGACTACGACGCCAAGCTGATCAGCAAGGGCGGCGGCGTATACCCGCGCAGCCTGAAGTCGATCGAGATCACCCCGCAGGTGCGTGAAGCGCTGGGCCTGGATGACAACGTCAAGGCGCTGTCGCCGAACGATCTGATGAGCGCGATCCTGAAGGCACCGGTCGACCTGCTGTGGAACGGCGGCATCGGTACCTACGTGAAGGCTGCCAGCGAGCAGCACAGCGATGTCGGCGACCGCGCCAACAACGCCCTGCGCGTGAACGGTGGCGAGCTGCGCTGCAAGGTGGTGGGCGAGGGCGGCAACCTGGGCATGACCCAGCTGGGCCGCATCGAAGCCGCCCAGGCCGGCGTGCTGCTCAACACCGACTTCATCGACAACTCGGCCGGTGTCGACACCTCCGACCACGAAGTCAACATCAAGATCCTGCTCAACGATGTGGTGCGGGCCAAGAAGCTGACCGTCGAGCAGCGCAACAAGCTGCTGGCCTCGATGACCGATGAAGTCGCCGAGCTGGTGCTCAACGACAACTACCGCCAGAACCAGGCGCTGAGCCTGATGGAGCGGATGGCGGTCAAGCGCCTGGGTTCCAAGCAGCACTTCATCCGTACCCTGGAACAGCAGGGCCTGCTGGATCGCCAGATCGAGTTCCTGCCGTCCGACGCCGAGCTGTCCCAGCGCAAGGCACGCGGCCAGGGCCTGACCCGCCCGGAACTGTCGGTGCTGCTGTCCTACTCGAAGCTGGTGGCGTTCGCCCAGCTGCTGGAATCGGACATCCCGGAAGATCCGTACCTGTCCAAGGAACTGCAGCGTTACTTCCCGACCCCGCTGCAGAAGAAGTACGCCGACGCGATGGAGCGTCACCGCCTGAAGCGCGAAATCATCGCCACGGCCGTGACCAACCAGACCATCAACCGCATGGGCGCCACCTTCCTGATGCGCATGCAGGAAGACACCGGCCGTTCCATCGCCGAGGTCGCCAAGGCCTACACCATCAGCCGCGAAACGCTGGATGCGCGCGCGCTGTGGGCGCAGATCGATGCACTCGACGGCAAGGTGCCGGAGTCGGTGCAGATCGACGCACTGGAAGTGATCTGGAAGCTGCAGCGTTCGTTCGTGCGTTGGCTGCTGTCGCGCCCGGGCGCGATGCCGGGCATCACTGAAGCGGTCAACCGCTACCAGGGTCCGTTCAACGACATCCGCGTTGCCTCGGGTGTGCTGCCGGATTCGCAGCGTCCGACCTACGAAGCCCTGGTGGCCGAGTGGAAGGAAAAGGGCCTGCCGTCCGCGCTGGCGCAGCAGCTGGCCGAACTGCACTTCCTGGAGCCGGCGTTCGACATCATCGAACTGGCCCGCACCCGCAAGCTGAAGCCGGTGGACGTGTCCAAGGTCCACTTCCGCCTGGGCGATGCCCTGCAGCTGCCGTGGCTGTTCGAGCAGGTCGATGCGCTGGAGGTCAACGGTCGTTGGCACGCCGTGGCACGTGGCGTGCTGCGTGACGAGCTGGCCGCCAACCACCGCAACCTGGCCGGCCAGGTGCTGGGCACCAAGGGCAGCAGCGCGGAAGCCAAGGTCGCAGCCTGGATGGGCCGTGACGACAACAGCCTGCGCTTCACCCTGGCGATGCTGGCCGAACTGGCCGAGCAGAAGACCCTGGACTACCCGACCGTTTCAGTCGCGGTGCAGCGCCTGGGCCAGCTGGCGGCACACGGCGCGTAAGTGAAGTAGTGCCAGGCCATGCCTGGCATGCGTGAACCGGAACGGCCCCGCGAAAGCGGGGCCGTTCTGCATTGCACGGTAGTGCCGGCCGCTGGCCGGCAGCCGCATGAACCGCAACCGGGTGCAGCTGCCGGCCAGCGGCCGGCACTACCGGGTATGCTCTTGCAGGCACACCCACCCGGATCCACCGATGAGCGACACCCCCCGCATCGCTTTCCTGGCCAGCACCGCCGAGCCCGCGCAGATGGCCCGCGCGGCGATGATCTCGCGTTATGGCGATCACGCGCCGGAGCAGGCCGACGTGCTGTGCCCGCTGGGGGGCGACGGCTTCATGCTGCAGACCCTGCATCGGCATGGGCACCTGGGCAAGCCGGTGTTCGGCATGAAGCTGGGCACGGTCGGCTTCCTGATGAACCAGTACCGTGGAGACGACGACGTGCAGGCCCGCATCGCACGCGCAGAACCGGCCAACCTGCGCCCGCTGGAAATGGTGGCGCTGACCGAGTCCGGCACCAGTACCGGCTCGCTGGCCTACAACGACGTTTCGCTGCTGCGCCAGACCCGGCAGGCCGCGCATATCGGTATCGATCTGAACGGCCAGGAGCGCGTGGCCGAACTGATCGGCGACGGCGTGCTGGTGGCCACCCCGGCCGGCAGCACCGCCTACAACTATTCCGCGCATGGTCCGGTGCTGCCGCTGGGCTCGCACACCATCGCGCTGACGCCGTTGGCCCCGTACCGGCCGCGGCGCTGGCGCGGGGCGATCCTGAAGGCCGATACCGAAGTGCGCTTCCGCGTGCTCGATCCGTACAAGCGCCCGGTCAGCGTGACTGCTGATTCGCACGAGACCCGCGACGTGGTCGAGGTGACCATCCGTGAGTCGAAGGACCGCCGCGTGACCCTGCTGTTCGACCCGGAGCACAACCTGGAAGACCGGATCCTGAGCGAACAGTTCGTTTTTTGAGGACAATGGGCAGCCGGCCGTGCCGACCGCTTGAAGGACCCCCACCGATGGGCGACAACTCCCCCCGTTTGCTGACCGTCGCGGTGACCTCGCGCGCGCTGTTCGACCTCGAGGAAAGCCACGCGCTGTTCGAGAGCGATGGCGTGGCGGCCTATGCCGAATTCCAGCGCCAGCACGAGGACGATATCCTCGGCCCCGGCGTGGCCTTCCCGGTGGTGCGCAAGCTGCTGGCTTTGAACCAGGGGGCCAGCCCGGAGAATCCTCGCGTCGAGGTGATCCTGCTGTCGCGCAACTCGGCCGATACCGGCCTGCGCATCTTCAATTCGATCCAGCACTACGGCCTGGGCATCATCCGCGCAACGTTCACCGCCGGCGAGCCGACCTGGCCGTACGTGAAGCCGTTCGGCACCGACCTGTTCCTGTCGGCCAACCCGGAATCGGTGCGCAGCGCGCTGCGCCACGGCATCGCCGCGGCGACCATTCTGCCCAAGCCGCCTGGCGAAACCGCCGCCGCGGCGGCCGACCAGATCGATACCGGTCGCCCGGCCGGCCAGTTGCGCATCGCCTTCGACGGTGACGCAGTGATCTTCGGTGACGAGAGCGAGCGCATCTCACGCGAGCAGGGCGTGGAGGCGTTTGGCCGGCACGAGCGTGAACGGGCCCGCGAACCCCTCAGCGGCGGCCCATTCCGCGGTTTCCTGTCGGCCCTGCATACGCTGCAGGAAGTGTTCCCGGCCGGCGAGAGCGCGCCGATCCGCACTGCGCTGGTGACCGCACGCTCGGCACCGGCGCATGAGCGCGTAATCCGCACCCTGCGCGAGTGGGGAGTGCGCCTGGACGAAGCGCTGTTCCTCGGCGGCCGCCACAAGGGGCCGTTCCTGCAGGCGTTCGGTGCCGACATCTTCTTCGATGATTCGCAGCACAACATCGACAGTGCGCGCGAACACGTGGCCGCCGGCCACGTACCGCACGGTGTCGCCAACGAGGGGTGAGACCATGCCGGGTGGGTGCCAACCGTTGGTTGGCACTGCCATGCATCGACGCCCACCAAGGTGGGCATCTACCAGAGCGCTGTACCGCGGTAGTCGCCAACCTTGGTTGGCGCCGTCCTGGATCCATGCCCACCAAGGTGGGCACCTACCGAAAGCAGCACCGTCGAAGGGCATGACCCGTCACGGGGTGCCCGACATCCCCAACTGCAGATCCACCACCTTCCAGCGCAGGCCCTGCGGTTCCAGCACCACTTTCATCGGCGGCTGGTCGGGGCCGCGATCGACGTCGATCACGAAGCGGTCCAGCGCTTCGAAGTGATGCTCGGCGTTCTTCAATGGCCGTGCCGGCTCGGTCGCGCCGAAGGCATCACCGCCCTGCAGTTCATTGCGGCCGCGCTTCCACAGCACGTGGCCCTGCAGCATTGCGCCGATCCCGGTCGGGGTCACCATGGTTTCCACGGCTGCACCGCCGAGCTGGTCGCCAAGGCCGTAGAGCAGGGCGCCGAACGGGCTGGCCGCTACATCCGGGCCGGCCTGGCGTACCAGATAGTCGTTGAGCTGGGCGCGCAGGCTGCTGCGCACGCGAGGGAAATCGACATAGCGTTCCAGTCGCGCCGTGTCGCGTTCTTCGATGGCCTTGGACAGGCCATGCACGGCCATGTACGGGCCGCCGAACCACCACGCAGCCAAGGACAGGACCAGCAGCACGGCCAGTGCAGTGAGCTTCTTCATGCTGTCCAGACTGCCGCAAGTGAGGCAGCCAGTGGTGAACGGCAGGTGATGCGGCTCAGAACTCCAGGTCCAGCGCCGCGCACAGGTAGTCAACGAACGGGCCGAGCCCAGCCAGGTCCTTGCCCAGCGTGGACAGCAGGCGCGGGCCGGTCATGGTGGCATCGTCCAGCGAGCGCCACATCACCCAGTTGCGGTGCTTGAGGTCGTCGATGAACTCGAAGTCGGCCGGGAAGCCACGCGGGGGCCGCACCAGCTTTTCGCTCTCCTCGAAATCGAAGCGTTTGCGCAGGGCCGGTGCATGCGCGGCGGCCTTCCAGCTGCCCGGATTGTCGAGGATGAAGTGGCGTACGCGGCGCTGGGTTTCCGGTTCCGGATGCCACAGGCCGGCGCCGACGAAGCTCTCGCCCGGCTGCAGGTGCACGTAGAACGAGGGCGCGGCCACTTCGCGGCGGCGCTCATGGAACAGGCGTGCACCCTGCCAGGTCTTGTACGGCGACTTGTCGTTGGAAAAACGCGCGTCACGATGGATGCGGAACAGCGAGCCACCGACGCCACGGGTATCGGCGCGGAAGTGCTCGCTGACCTCGGCCAGCGCCGGCTGCAGGTCGCCCAGCAGGCGCAGGAACGGTTGCCGCACGTGGTCTTCGTACTGCTGGCGGTGATCGTTGAACCAGGCCTTGTCGTTGTGCCGCGCAAGGCTGCGCAGGAACTTGAAGCTGGCATCCGAGAAATAAGTGCTCACAGCGTCTCCTGCAGGTGCTGGCCCCAGTCGCGCAGCGATTGCAGCAGGGCCTGGCGCCGGGTGTCATCGGGCGCTTCAGCGGCCAGTGCATCCAGCTGCTGCTGGTACTGGGGCAGGTTGAGTTCGCCCAGGCCGCCGTCTCCGAGCAGGCGCTGGCGGCGGTAATCCTGCCAGCGCTGGCGTTCAGGCGACGCGAGGCTGTCGGGATGATTGCGCGCGCGGTAGCGGAACAGCAGCTCCGGCAGGCGCGGGTCGCGGAAGCGACCTTCCAGCGCGGCCAGCTGCTCGGGCGCGGTGGTGCGTGCAAGCGCAAGCAGCGGCTTGTCACCGTTGCCGAGGAAGCCGTCGTACAGCGAGGCATCGACGTCGGCCACGGTGGCGGCGCGGGGTTGGTTGTAGACCTGCCGGGCTTTTTCGGCCAGCTGCGGGGCGAACGCGCGCAAGCGCTCCACCTTGGCTTCGATCGCAGCCACATCCAGGCCGAGGCGCGCGTGATCATCGGCGCGCAGGTGGTTCCAGGCGATCAGCGCCGGCACCTTGTTCAGATGCACTTCTTTCAGAGGTACCCGTGCCGCGCCTTCGGGCAGCTCGCTGGCGCGCATGTACAGGCGCTGTGCGATCACCTCGGCCGGCAGTTCCAGCAGGTCGTCGATCTCGCCTTCCAGGTCGAACACGATCACCCGGTTGTTGATGGTCGGGTGCACGGCCAACGGCAGCACCGGTGCCGCGCACAGGCGGCTGGCCGGGTAGCGCATGGAAATGTGCAGCACCGGCTTCATCGCGGCCACGTCCAGCAGGCCGCCGACGAAGCGCTTGTCGCGCAGCTTCAGGGCGTAGTCCCACAGGCGTGGTTGCGACTGCTTGAACAGCCGCGCCATGCCGATGGTGGCGCGCACGTCGGACAGTGCTTCGTGTGCATCGCCTTCGCGCACGTGGTTGGCTTCGGCCAGATGTTCGAGCTTGAACGAGGTGGCGCCATCCTCGCGCAGCGGCCACTGGATGCCGTCCGGGCGCATCGCGCGCATCAGCCGCAGCATGTCCAGCAGGTCCCAGCGCGAATTGCCGTTGCGCCACTCGCGTTCGTATGGGTCGTGGAAGTTGCGGAACAGCCCGTAGCGGACGAACTCATCGTCGAAGCGCAGCGTGTTGTAGCCCAGCGCGCAGGTGCCGGGGCGCGACAGCTGCTCGTTGATGCGGTCGAAGGCCTCGGCCTCGCTGATGCCCTCGGCCAGTGCCTGCTGCGGGGTGATGCCGGTAACCAGGGTGGCCATCGGCGAGGGCAGCAGGTCATCGGCCGGGCGCACGAAGAAGCTGACCGGGGTGTCGATTTCGTTGAGATCGGCGTCGGTGCGGATGGCGGCGAACTGCGAGATGCGCGTGCGCCGCGGGTCCTGGCCGAAGGTTTCCAGATCGTAGAACAGGAAGCTGTCAGCCATCAGTGCGCGCCCTCCAGGACCGGCAGCTGCGCATGAATCTGCGCTTCCAGCGCGGCCCAGTCGATGTTGTCCAGTGAATCATGGCCGGTGGTGGCGGCCACCAGCATGTCGCGTTGCAGTTCGGTGCGGCGCAGCGCCTCGGCGTACGGCGTGTGCAGGAAGGTGACCATGGTGTAGTGCGGCACGAAGCGGGTCGGCCAGCGCCGCTGCAGTTCCTGTTCCAGTTCGCGCTGCAGCAGGAATGCAGGGTCGGCGACGCGGTCGCGCATTTCCAGGTAGTTCTCGAGCGCCATCTGCTGGATGGCACGTGCATTCGGCTTGCGCTCGGCTTCGAACGCGGCGAACGCACCTTCCAGATCATCGGCCTCCATCAGGTGGCGGGCCAGCGCAACGCAGTCCTCGAACGCGCAGTTCATGCCCTGGCCGTGGAACGGCACCATCGCATGCGCGGCGTCGCCGATCAGCACGGCACGGCCCTGCTGGTGCCAGCGATCGAGCGTCAGCGTGCCAAGCAGGCCCGGCGGGTGCTGTTCCCAGTCTGCGCGCAGGTTCGGGATCAGCGGCAGGGTGTCGGCGAACTCGCGCGCGAACAGCGCCTCGGCCTGCGCGCCGGTATTGATCGTGGCGAAGCTGGGATCGCCCTGGTTGGGCAGGAACAAAGTGACGGTGAAGGTGCCTTCGTGATTGGGCAGGGCGATGCACATGTAATGGCCGCGCGGCCAGATATGCAGCGCGTTGCGCTCGATGCGGAAGCTGCCATCGTCGGCCGGCGGAATTTCCAGCTCCTTGTAGGAGTGATCGAGGAACGCGATGTCCTCGCCCAGCGGCGCCCGCCGGTTCATCGCCGCGCGCAGGGCCGAGCCTGCACCATCGGCACCGATCAGGGTGTCGAAGCGGATGTCATGTGGGCTGTCGTCGCGGTCGTCGATGAAGCGTGCGTAGCCGGCGTCGAAATCGACGGTGTGCAGGCGGCGGTGGAAGTGTACGGTCGCGCCAGCCTGTTCGGCCAGTTCCAGCAGCGTGGTGTTGAGGTCGCTGCGATGGATCGACCAGATCACTTCGCTGTCGTCGCGGCCATAGCGCTGCAGCTGCGGTTCGCCTTCGCGCGGATGCACCATGCGTCCGCGCATCATCACCGCGCGCGCCATGACCTCGTCTTCCACACCGGCCTGGCGCAGCGCATTGCGCCCACGCTCGGCCAGCGCCAGGTTGATCGAGCGGCCGCTCTCATAGTCGGCCACGCGTGGATCGCCACGGCGTTCGTACAGGGTGATGCGCCAGCCCTGGCGTGACAGCAGGATGGCCAGCAGCGACCCGGCGAGGCCGGCACCGATAATGCTCAACGAGCGGGAAGCATGTGCGATCAACGAACTGTCCAGCAGTAGGGGAAGGACCGGCTCAGAGGCCGGCCCAGGCTTCCACTTCCTCGACGAAGTGGTGCACGTCCAGATAGCGGTTGTAGAGCGGGGTGGGCGAGATGCGGATCACGTCCGGCTCGCGCCAGTCGCCGAGCACGCCGATGCCGCGCAGGTGCTCGAACAGCGCACGGCCGCGCTCGCGCCCACCGATCACGCGCAATGACAGCTGGCAGCCGCGGCGCTGCGGCTCGGCCGGGGTGATGATGTCGAGCACGCCGGACAGGCGTGCACGTACAAGCGCTTCGAGCATGCCGGTCAACGCCAGCGACTTGCTGCGCAGTGCCTCCATGCCGGCGCGCTCGAACAGGTCCAGCGACGCGCGCAGCGGCGCCAGGCCGAGGATCGGCGGATTGCTGAGCTGCCAGCCTTCGGCACCGATGGCGGGGGTGAACTGCGGTGCCATCTGGAAGCGGGTGGCTTCCTCATGGCCCCACCAGCCGGCAAAGCGCGGCAGCGTGGTGTCGCGGTGATGGCGCTCGTGCACGAACGCGCCGGCCACCGCACCCGGGCCGCTGTTGAGGTATTTGTAGTGGCACCACACGGCGAAATCGGGTGCGACGTCATGCAGGCGCAGCGGCAGGTTGCCGACCGAGTGCGCCAGGTCGAAGCCGATGCGCGCGCCCTGCAGGCGGGCAGCACGGGTGATTGCATCGAGGTCGAAGGCCTGGCCGGTGCGGTACTGCACGCCGGGCCACAGCACCAGTGCAAGGCGCGGACCGTGTTCGGCGATGGCGCGCTCGATCGCGGTGAGCGAGATCGTTCCGTTGGCTTCGTCCGGTTGCACTTCCACCAGGCACTCGGCGGGGTCGAACCCGTGGAAACGGATCTGCGCTTCGACCGCGTGTCGGTCGGTCGGGAACGCACCGGCTTCCATCAGGATCACCGGGCGCTGCGCGGTCGGTCGGTAGAAGCTGACCATCATCAGGTGCAGGTTCACGCTCAGCGTGTTCATCGCCACCACTTCGCTGGGCAGTGCACCGACCACGCGGGCCAGCTGCGCGCTCACTAGGCGGTGGTAGGACAGCCACTGCGTCGGGCCGGTGAAGTGGCCTTCCACCGCCAGCTCGCCCCATTGCTTCATCACTTCCTGCACCGCGGCCTGGGCGCCACGCGGCTGCAGGCCCAGCGAGTTGCCGACGAAGTAGGTCTGCTCGCCACCGCCATGGCGCGGAATCAGGAATTCGTTACGCAGCGGGCGCAGCGGATCGGCGGCGTCCAGGGCAATGGCGTGGGTGCGGCTGAGCAGGTCGGACATGGTCGGGCAACAGGCTGCAACGGGACCGCCAGTGTAGCGCCTGGGGCATGGCCCGGTAGACGCGGCCACGCTTCGAGCGCCGCGTTTTCTGGTAGTGGCCCACCTTGGTTGGCGCGCGTGGATCCATGCGCCCACCAAAGTGGGCGCCTACCGGTGTGGGCGTCAGCCCGCCGCCGGCACCGGCAGCGGATCCACGTGCCCGCACTGGCTGCAGGTACGCAGCTCCAGGCTGGCGTGATAGCGCGCGAACACCTTGGGCAGGTCGGTCTCGATGTTCTGCAGCGGGAAGAACTCTTCGTGCAGCTTGTGGTTGCAGCGTTCGCAATGCCAGATCACGCCGTCCTTCTCGTGCGGCAGGCGCTTGCGCTCGACCACCAGGCCGATGCCGCCGGGCGGGCGCCGCGGCGAGTGCGGCACCCTGGCCGGCAACAGGAAGATCTCGCCGGCGCGGATCGGAATGTCGCGCACCGCGCCGTCCTCCTGCACCTTCAGCACCATCTCGCCCTCGAGCTGGTAGAACCACTCCGGGCCTTCGTCGTAGTGATAGTCGGTGCGCGAATTCGGCCCGCCCACGACCATCACGATGAAGTCGCCGTTGTCGATCATCTTGTTGCCCACCGGCGGCTTCAGCAGGTGGCGGTTTTCTTCGATCCAGGCGTGCAGGTTGATCGGCGAGGCGAGCATGGTCGTGGTCCGTAGTGAGGTCAGTCGCGCCGGCCCTGGCGGGGCACGTAGGACAGTGCCTTTTCATAGGCTGGCTTCAGCTCTTCCGGTCCACCGACATCGATGCCCATTTCGCTGACCCGGCCGTTCTTCAGGCTGTAGACCCAGCCGTGCACCATCAGCTTCTGCCCGCGCGCCCAGGCGTCCTCGACGATGGTCGAACGGCACAGGTTGGCGACCTGCTCGATCACGTTCAGTTCGCACAGGCGGGCATGCTTCAGCTCGTCATCCTCGATCGCATCGAGGATGCCCTGGTGCTTCTGCACCACGTCGCCGACATGCCGCAGCCAGTTGTCGGCCAGGCCGACGCGGGTATTGTGCAGGCAGGCGTGCACGCCGCCGCAGCCGTAGTGGCCGACGATCAGGATGTGCTTCACCTTCAACTGGTCCACCGCGTACTGCACCACGCTCAGGCAGTTCAGGTCGGTGTGCGCGACCACGTTGGCGACGTTGCGGTGCACGAACACTTCACCCGGGGCCATGCCGATGATCTGGTTGGCCGGCACCCGCGAGTCGGAGCAGCCGATCCACAGGTATTCCGGATGCTGCTGCTTGGACAGCTGCTGGAAGAACTCAGGGTCTTCCTTGGCGATGCGGTCGGCCCAGTCGCGGTTGTTCTGCAGCAGGCGGTGGATGTCTTTCATGTGCGGTATCCCTGGCGTCGGGTGGGGGCAAGGCGCGGCCGTTCTGGTCGCGCCGTCGCGGGAAGCTGGGGTGATCAGCCGCTGGAGGCGGACTGTTCACGGTGCCAGCGCATCCACTGCGCCAGCTCATGGGAGGACGGGGAGGCGAGCGCTTCCAGTGCGGCGATCACGGCCTGCTGGTTGGCGTCGGGATGGTTCTGGCTGAGTTTCAGCTTCAGCTGCACGTGTTCCACCTGGAAGCGGAAGCCGACGATGGCGCGCAGCTCCGGGCCGTGTTCGGCGCGCGCGGCATCGAACCGCCAGGCCTGGCCGACGCTGGCTTCGAAGCGGTCGCTGATCGCGCCGACCAGTTCGGCCAGCGCATCAGCGTCGTCGAAGGTCTGCAGCTGGCCACGCAGCTCGGCAGCGGCGTAGTTCCAGGTGGGTACCCGCGCGGCGGGCTCCTTGTCCGGATACCAGCTGGCCGAGACGTAGCCGTGTGGGCCATCGACCAGTACCTTGGCCGCGCCGCTGTGGCGCGACTGCGGGTTGGCGCGGGCCCAGTGGCCGCGCAGTTCGATCTGGTCGCCGTCACGCCGGTACAGCACCGGCATCCGGGTCAGCTCCGGCAGGCCATCGCTGCCGGGGGTGAGCACGGTGACGAACGGGTCGCGCGCCAGCAGGCGGTCCAGCCAGAGCAGGTCGGTCTCGGCGAAGGCGCGCGGGGTGAACATGCAGGGGTCAGGCGCGCCCGCCCAGCGACTGGATCATGCGGCCACGCAGACCCTCGTCGCTGTCGGCCTGCGGCGGCTGCACTTCGTGCAGGCTGAAGCCGCGCACCAGTGCGTCCTCCTCGTCCAGGCCGTCGTACTCGACGAACTCGGCGTCGAACAACTGCGAACGGGCGGTGTCTTCGCTGTCGTAGCTCAGCGTGTTGCCATCGCTGTCGAGCACTTCGGCGGTGCCGGCCGGGCGAACGCGCAGGCGCGCCCAGATCAGGGTGTTGCCGAGGCTGGCCAGCCACCAGCTGTCGCGCGAGGCGGTGATGTCGTTCATGAGCGTATTACCAGAGCGAGGCCAGCCAGAGCAGGGCGGCCATGCCCAGTCCGGCCAGCAGGGTCAGCAGCGATACCCAGGCCGGTGTCGCCAGCCCGGACAGCGAGCGGTCCGGTTGCTGCCGATAGTCGCGGCGCAGCAGCCAGGCCAGGGCATCGGGCTTGAGGAAGGCGCCGCTGCCGAAGCGCGCGGCGAGCGCCGGATGGCGGTCGCGCACGTGCACCAGGGTCAGCGGCCAGAAGATCACGAAGGCACTGAACCCGGCCACTGCAACGCCGACGAAACAGAGGGCGAAGAACAGGGTCATGGGGGCAGTACCTCCGTGGTCGTATGGGGCTTAGAAGTCCGCGCTGCCCGGGGCGCGCGGGTAGGGGATCGCATCGCGGATGTTGGACAGCCCGCAGACGTACACCACCAGGCGCTCGAAGCCCAGGCCGAAGCCGGCGTGCGGCACCGAGCCATAGCGGCGGAAATCGCGGTACCAGCTGTAGTGTTCGCGATCCAGGCCGAACTGGGCCATGCGCGCGTCCAGCACGTCCAGGCGCTCTTCGCGCTGGCTGCCGCCGATGATCTCGCCGATGCCCGGGGCCAGCACGTCCATCGCGGCAACGGTCTTGCCGTCGTCGTTCAGGCGCATGTAGAAGGCCTTGATGTGCTCCGGATAGTTGGTCACCACCACCGGGCGGCCGACGTGTTCCTCGGTCAGCCAGCGCTCGTGCTCGGTCTGCAGGTCCAGGCCCCATTCGACCGGGAAGTCGAACTTCCTGCCGGACTTCTGCAGCAGGCTGACCGCGTCGGTGTAGTCGATGCGCTCGAACGGTGCGTTGATGAAGTCTTCCAGCTTGGTGATCGCGTTCTTGTCCACGCGCTCGGCGATGAAGGCCAGGTCGTCGCTGCGCTCGTTCAGCACCGCACGGAACAGATACTTCAGGAACTCTTCGGCCAGGCGTGCGTCTTCGGCCAGGTCGGCGAAGGCGATTTCCGGCTCGATCATCCAGAACTCCGCCAGGTGGCGGGTGGTGTGGCTGTTCTCGGCGCGGAAGGTCGGGCCGAAGGTGTAGACCTTGCTCAGCGCCAGGCAGTAGGCCTCGACGTTCAGTTGGCCGGACACGGTCAGGAAGGTTTCCTTGCCGAAGAAGTCGCGGCTGAAATCGATCGCGCCCTTCTCATCGCGCGGCAGGTTCACCATGTCCAGGGTGGACACGCGGAACATCTGGCCGGCGCCTTCGGCGTCGGAGGTGGTGATGATCGGGGTGCTGATCCAGTTGAAGCCGTTCTCGTGGAAGAAACGGTGCACGGCCTGGGCCAGGCAGTTGCGGATGCGGGTGACCGCGCCGAACAGGTTGGTGCGCGGGCGCAGGTGCGCCACTTCGCGCAGGAACTCCGGCGACATCGGCTTGGGCTGGATCGGGTAGGTGAGCGGGTCTTCGACCCAGCCGACCACTTCCACTGCACTGGCCTGGATCTCGAACGACTGGCCCTTGCCCTGCGACTTCACCAGGGTGCCGGTGGCGATGACCGAGCAGCCGCTGGTCAGGCGCTTGATCTCGTCGAAGTTGGCCAGGCTGTCGCCGGCCACGACCTGGATCGGGGCGAAGCAGGAGCCGTCGCTCACATTCACGAAGGCCAGATTCGCTGAACCGCGCACCGTGCGCACCCATCCGCGTACCGTGACTTCGCCGCCTTCCGGGATCTTCCCGGCAAGCGCATGTTCAACGCTGACCACCGTCATGACTTGAATCCTCTGCTGATCGACTCGATCTGTGAACACGGGAGTTTACCGGTTGCAGCGTTCTGCTTGCGAGGCATTTTTCGCGGCAACGGCTCCTTATAATGTCCCCGTACCTCTGGAGTAGCCCCATGGCCGTCAGCCTGACCCCCATTGCCTTCGAGCGCGTGCAGCGCTTTGTCGCCCAGACCCCCGGTGCGCTGGGCCTGCGTTTCGGCGTGACCAAGACCGGTTGCTCCGGCTGGGGCCACATCACCGACCTGGCACGCGACGAGCGCGAGGGCGATACCGTGTTCGAGCAGGATGGCGTGAAGATCTATGTCGACGCCAAGAGCCTGGCGCTGGTGGACGGTACCGTGATCGACTTCGGCAAGCACGGCCTGAGCGAGACCTTCACGTTCAGCAACCCCAATGCCACCGCCGAGTGTGGCTGCGGCGAGAGCTTCACCACCGACGCCGACAAGGCCTGACGGCCCGGCGCGTCCCGGTAGCTGCCGACCTTGGTCGGCACGCGGGGCTCGGCAGGGACCCCACGGATGGAACGACCGGCTTTTACCTATCACCCCAACGCCTACGCCCTCTCCTTCGAAGAGGTCGACGGAATCTGTGACTGCTGCGGCCAGCCGCGCACACTGCGCTACCGCGGGCCGTTCTACACCCGTCTGCGTCCGGATTACCTTTGCCCCTGGTGTATCGCCGACGGCAGGGCGGCGGCCAGCTACGAGGGTGAATTCACCGGCTGGAGTGATATCGAAGGGGTCTCGCCAGACCCGGCCGACCCGCCGCCGAGCATCGCTCGTGAGCTGCTGCTGGAGATCTGCGAGCGCACGCCGGGCTACCCGTCCTGGCAGCAATCGGTCTGGCTGAGCCATTGTGAACGGCCCTGCGCCTTCCTCGGTTTCGCCGGCAGCGACGATCTGCTGCCCATCCTCGACCAGGTCCGGCCCGATGTGGCGGCAGTCAATCCACGCGACACCGACTGGGTCTTGGCGCACCTGAGCCGGGACGGGATGATGGTCGGCTGCCTGTTCCAGTGCCTGGAATGCGGCCAGCATCGCCTTCACGTCGACCTGGGGTGAATCCAGGCGGATTCTTGGGCTGTGCGGGGCTCCGGTAGCGGCCAGCCTGGGTCGGCATGGGGGCTGCGCCCCCGGTTCAGGTTGCCTTGTGACCCGCCGGTTGCCCGGCACCCCCATCTGCGCCATAATGCGCGGCTTCCTGCCTCCCGGCGGGAATCCTTGCCCCACCGCGGTATCAACGGCGGGGGGCTGTCCGGCCGCAAGGCCACATCCGAAAGGTAGAAAAAAACATGAGTCGTCATTACGAAATCGTGTTCATGGTCCACCCGGACCAGAGCGAGCAGGTCCCGGCCATGATCGAGCGCTACAAGTCGCTGGTCGAGAACGGCAACGGCACCATCCACCGTCTGGAAGACTGGGGCCGCCGCCAGCTGGCGTACCCGATCCAGAACCTGGTGAAGGCCCACTACGTGCTGATGAACATCGAAGCCGACCAGGCCGTTCTGAACGAACTGACCGAGAGCTTCCGCTTCAACGACGCCGTGCTGCGCAACCTGGTCATCAAGCGTGACGAGGCTGACACCGAGCAGTCGCTGATCATGAAGAGCAAGGACGAGAAGGGTGACAAGCCGGAGCGCGGTGAGCGCCGTCGTCGTGACGACGAAGAAGGCGAGTCCAACAACACCGCTGACAACGAAGCCGGCGACGACGCCGCTTCCGCCGCCTAAGGAGCCTTCCCATGTCCAAGTTCTTCCGTCGCCGCAAGTTCTGCAAGTTCACTGCTGAAGGTGTGAAGGAGATCGACTACAAGGATCTCAACACCCTGCGCCAGTACCTGACCGAGAACGGCAAGATCGTGCCGAGCCGCGTCACCGGTACCAAGTCGAAGTACCAGCGCCAGCTGGCGACCGCCGTCAAGCGCGCTCGCTTCCTGGCCCTGATCCCGTACACCGACAACCACGACGTCTGATGCCGGCGGGGCGGCCCGGCGCCGCCCCCGCTGTGCCAGCTATTCGGACAGCCTTTGTTGCGGGGCATCGCCTCGCTAACGAATAACTTATCTGGAGCAATACCATGCAGCTGATCCTCCTGCAGAAAGTCACCAACCTCGGCAACCTGGGCGACCTGGTCGACGTGAAGCCGGGCTACGGCCGTAACTTCCTCGTGCCGCAGGGCAAGGCCGTGCCGGCCACCGAGAGCAACAAGGCCGAGTTCGAAGCCAAGCGCGCCGAATACGAAGCCAAGGCCCAGGCCATCCACGCCGACGCTGAAGGCCGCAAGGCCAAGCTGGAAGGCGCGAGCGTGACCATCGCCGCCAACGCTTCGACCGAAGGCAAGCTGTACGGCTCGGTTGGCCCGCGCGACATCGCCGAGGCCTTCACCGCCGCCGGCCTGCCGCTGGAAAAGAGCGAAGTCATCCTGGGCGAAGGCGCCTTCCGCAACATCGGCGAATACGACGTGCTGGTCCACCTGCACGCCGACGTCGAGACCACCGTCAAGGTCGTCGTCGTCGCCGAAGCCTGATCCCACGCCGCAAGGCCTGGCATCACCGCAGAACGGGCGCCCGCAAGGGTGCCCGTTTTGTTTTTGGCGCCGTTCCGCGGTGTCGGGCCAGGTCCGTCCGACGGGGTGGGGGTGGGCAATGTTCCACGCCCATTCGTAGAACACGTCCACATCGGTATACTCAGGGCGTCACACCCGTTCCACGAGCATCGATCCCAACAGGATCAATGGCTTGGAGGGTAAACGCAGGCCGCTTGCCGGCCCCAGTCCGGAACCCCTATGCGTCTTTCCACGATCAAGCTGTCCGGCTTCAAGTCGTTCGTCGATCCGACCACCCTGCACCTGCCGACCAACATGACCGGCGTGGTGGGGCCCAATGGCTGCGGCAAGTCGAACATCATCGACGCCGTGCGCTGGGTCATGGGCGAGAGTTCGGCCAGCCGCCTGCGTGGCGACTCGCTGACCGACGTGATCTTCTCCGGGTCCAATGCCCGCAAGCCGGTGTCGCAGGCCACGGTCGAGCTGATCTTCGACAACTCCGACCACACGATTTCCGGTGAGTACGCCTCGTTCAACGAGATCTCGGTCAAGCGCACGGTCAGCCGCGACGGCACCAGCAACTATTACCTCAACGGCACCAAGTGCCGTCGCCGCGACATCACCGATCTGTTCCTCGGCACCGGTCTGGGCCCGCGCAGCTACTCGATCATCGAGCAGGGCATGATCAGCCAGATCATCGAGGCGCGCCCGGAAGACCTGCGCGTGTACCTGGAAGAGGCAGCCGGCATCTCCAAGTACAAGGAGCGCCGCAAGGAGACCGAGACCCGCATCCGCCACACCCGTGAGAACCTGGACCGGCTGGGTGACCTGCGCGACGAGATCAGCAAGCAGCTCGAACACCTCAAGCGCCAGGCCAAGCAGGCCGAGCAGTACCAGGCCCTGCAGGAAGAGCGCCGGATCAAGGATGCCGAGTGGAAGGCGCTGGAATTCCGTGGCCTCGATGGGCGCCTGTCGAAGCTGCGCGAAGGCCTCTCGCAGGAAGAGACCAAGCTGCAGCAGCTGATCGCCGATCAGCGCGACGCAGAGGCCCGCATCGAAACCTCGCGAGTGCGTCGCGAAGAGGCCGCCGATGCGCTCAACACCGCGCAGGCGGCGGTCTATCAGGTCGGCAGCACGCTGGCCCGCCTGGAGCAGCAGATCCAGCACCAGCGCGAGCTGTCGCAGCGCCTGCACAAGGCGCGCGACGAAACCCAGCAGGCCCTGGCCGAACTGGGGCAGCACATCAGTGGCGACGAGGCCAAGCTGAGGGTGCTGCGGGAGTCGGTAGAGGCCGCCACCCCGCAGCTGGAAGAACTGCAGGAAGAAAACGAGATAAAGCAGGAAAGCCTGCGCGAGGCTGAAGACCGGCTGGCCAGCTGGCAGCAGCGTTGGGAACAGCACACCTCGCAGAGTTCGGAAGCCTCGCGCGCCGGCGACGTCGAGCGCACGCGCGTGGACTACCTGGACAAGCAGATCCTCGATGCCGACCGGCGTCGTGAAGCCCTGGCCGCCGAGCGCGCCGGGCTGGACGTGGATGCGCTGGAAGAAGCCTTCGAGCAGCTGCACCTGCAGCACGACACGCAGAAGACCGCGCTGGATGAACTGAGCGAAGACGTCGAGCTGCGCAAGCAGGGCGTGGCGGCGGTGCAGGAACAGCAGCGCAATGGCCAGAACGAACTGGCCGAACTGCGCAAGCAGGCCAATGGCCTGCGCGGTCGCCTGGCTTCGCTGGAAACCCTGCAGCAGGCCGCGCTGGGCCAGGAGCAGGGTGCTGCCGTGGCCTGGCTGAAGGCGCGTGGGCTGGACTCGGCGGCGCGTGTCGGCGAACGCCTGGATGTCGATGCCGGTTGGGAAAACGCGGTGGAAAGCGCGCTCGGCCAGTTGATCGAAGGCGTGCTGGTCGATGACCCGGCCAGCTTGGTCGACGCGCTGGGCGAACTGGGCGAGGGCCACATTGCGCTGGTCGCCAACGATGGCGCGGACCTGAAGGTCGCGCCGACCTCGCTGGCTGCACGCGTGCGTGGCCCGGCAGCGATCCGGCGCCTGCTGGCGCACCTGCACGGTGCCAGGGATCTGTCCGAGGCCAAGGTGCTGCAGGCCAGCCTTCCGGAAGGCGATTCGATCATCACCCAGAGTGGCGAGCGCCTGGGCCAGGGCTGGCTGCGCGTATCGCGCTCCGGTGCCGCCGCGCAGGGCGCGCTGCTGCGCGAACGTGAGATCCAGGAACTGCGTGAGCAGATCGAGCAGCTGCAGGACCGCGAGGCCGAACTGGAAGAACAGCTGGCCGGCTTCCGAGAGCAGCTGCAGGCTGCCGAACAGCAGCGCGAAGACGCGCAGCGTGCGCTGTACCAGGCCCATCGCGCGGTGTCCGAACTGGCCGGCCAGCTGCAGGGCCAGCAGGGCAAGGTGGAGGCAGCGCGCACGCGCATCGATCGCATCGAAGGCGAGCTGAAGCAGCTGCAGGAAACCATTGAAGCCAACAACGAACAAGCGCGTGAAGCGCGCTCGCGGTTGGAGAACGCGGTCAGCAGCATGGGCGACCTGGAATCGACCCGGCAACGGCTGGAGGGCGAGCGCCGCCAGTTGACCGAGGCGCGCGACCTGGCTCGCGACGCCGCCCGTGCGGTACGCGAGCGCGCGCACTCGCTGGCCCTGACCCTGGAATCGCAGCGTGCGCAGCTGGCCTCGTTGAGCCAGGCGCTGGAGCGCATGGGCACCCAGCGCGGGCAGCTGGATTCGCGCCTGGGCGAGCTGCATTCGCAGCTGGACGAAGGGGATTCGCCGGTCGAAGCGCTGCAGGCCGAGCACCAGAATGCGCTGGAAGAGCGCGTGCGCGCTGATCGCGTGCTGACCGAGGCGCGAACGATGCTGGACGGCATCGACGCCGAGCTGCGCAACTACGAGCAGACCCGCCACCAGCGCGACGAACAGGCATTGGCCCAGCGTGAGCGTATTTCGCAGCGCAAGCTTGACCAGCAGGCGCTGGTGCTCAGCGCGGATACCCTGCAGGCGGCGGTGGAAAAGGCTGGTTTCGTGCTGCAGGACGTGCTCAATGCACTGCCCGAGGACGCCCGCCTGGGCGACTGGGAGCAGGCCGTGCACCAGATCGATGGCCGCATGCGCCGGCTGGAGCCGGTCAACCTGGCCGCCATCCACGAGTATGGCGAGGCCTCGCAGCGCTCGGACTACCTGGATTCGCAGCACGCCGACCTGACCACAGCGCTGGAAACCCTGGAAGATGCCATCCGCAAGATCGACCGCGAGACCCGCGGCCGCTTCAAGGACACTTTCGACCGTGTCAACGCCGGCGTGCAGGCGCTGTACCCGCGCCTGTTCGGTGGCGGCCACGCCTACCTGGAATTGACCGGTGAAGACCTGCTCGACACCGGCGTGACCATCATGGCGCGCCCACCGGG
Organism: Stenotrophomonas sp. YJH_SMC_80; assembly: GCF_059372495.1. Lineage (NCBI taxonomy): Bacteria > Pseudomonadati > Pseudomonadota > Gammaproteobacteria > Lysobacterales > Lysobacteraceae > Stenotrophomonas > Stenotrophomonas sp. YJH_SMC_80. The sequence continues at coordinate 241,933 of NZ_JCAFVP010000002.1, read as the reverse complement.
CAAGCGCGTGTCCAGCATCTCGCTGCTGTCCGGCGGCGAAAAGGCGATGACCGCAGTAGCGCTGGTGTTCGCCATCTTCCAGTTGAATCCGGCACCGTTCTGCCTGCTGGACGAGGTGGACGCACCGCTGGATGAAGCCAACGTCGGTCGCCTGGCCAACATGGTCAAGGAAATGAGCGAGAAGGTGCAGTTCCTGTTCGTCAGCCACAACAAGGCGACGATGGAGGCTGCGCACCAGCTGTCGGGCGTGACCATGCGCGAACCGGGTGTCAGCCGCCTGGTCAGCGTGGACCTGGAAGAAGCCGCACGATTGGCGGGCGCGGCCTGACGTGCCATCCTAATTACCTGAATGAACTAGCCGGAGAACCTATCGAATGTCCGACACGGCACTGTTGCGCATCGGCATCCTGGCCGCCGGCCTGCTGTTGATCGCTGCGATCTTCCTGTTTGGCCGTCCGAAGAAGAAGCCCCAGGGGCGTCGCGTGGAAAGCGCGGAACCGACCGGCGGCGAGCGTCGCGAGCCGGTGCTGGGCGATGATGGCGTCACTGTGGCCGATGGCCGCGTAGAGCCGGGCATGGGCTCGGAAGGCGAGCAGGCCGAGCTTGGCCTGGCCGACACCGACGCCGGCGCGGCCAGCGACCTTGGCAAGCGCGCCACCCAGGACTTCGACAAGATCGTGTCGCTGTTCGTGGCCGCTCGCGCCGGCGAACAGCTGCGTGGCGAAGACATCGTGGTGGCGGCGGAGAAGACCGGCCTGGTGTTCGGCCACATGAACGTGTTCCACCGACTGGTGGAAGGCCACCCCGAGCGCGGCCCGATCTTCTCGATGGCCAGCATCATGAAGCCGGGCAGCTTCGACATGGCCAACATCCGCGCCATGGAGACCCCGGCCATCGCCTTCTTCCTGACCCTGCCGGCGCCGCTGACCGCGCTGGATGCCTGGGAGAAGATGCTGCCCACCGTGCAGCGCATGGCCGAGCTGCTCGACGGCGTGGTGCTGGACGACAGCCGCAACGCTCTCGGCCGGCAGCGCATCGCGCACATCCGTGACGAACTGCGTGCCTATGATCGCCAGCACCAGGCGCCGCCGCTGACCAAGACCCCGCGCTGGTGAGCGCCATGGTGTGCCGACCAACGGTCGGCACCCATAACAGTAGATCCACGCCATGCGTGGATGGGGCGAACCAAGGTTCGCCCCCACCAACAGGGTCAGGCCGGTACGCCGGCGACCTTGGCAAATGCCCTGCGGAACGCGGCCATTTCATCTTCGGTGCCGACGGTCACGCGCACGCGCTGTGGCCAGATCGGCCAGCTGCGGCCGATGATCACGCCGTTGTCTGCCATGGCCTTGGCAAAGGCGGCACCGTCGCGCTGCACATCCACCACGAAGCAGTTCGCTTCCGACGGCACGCAGCTGAAACCACGCTTGCCCAGCCACCCGACGGTGGCCTGCCGCACCTTGGCATTCTGCAGGCGCCGCTGCGCGATCAACTGAGGATCCTGCAGGCTGGCCAGTGCCGCGGCCAGTGCTGGCACGGGTAGCGGGTTGTCGCCCAGGCTGGCCAGTTCGCGCAGGCGGTCGGGATGCGCGGCCGCCACGCCCAGGCGCAGGCCGGCCATGCCATACAGTTTGGAGAACGTGCGCAACACGATCAGGTCATCGCGCTGCGCCACCTGCGCGATCAGGCTCGGCTGCTCGCTGTACTGCAGGTAGGCCTCGTCGACCAGTACGCGGGTGGACGCAGGCTTGTGGGCCAGCAGCCAGGCGAGCTCATCCGGCGGGCTGATCGAGCCGGTCGGGTTGTTCGGGTTGCACACATACAGCAGGCCGGTCGAGCGCGCGTGTGCGGCGGCCACCATCGCGCGCAGGTCATGTGCGCCATCGTTGCGCAGCGGCACCTTCTGCACGTATGCGCCGTGTGCGGCGGCGACCTCGCCCAGCGTCTCGAACGTCGGGTCGGCGACTACCAGTCCCGCCTGCGGGCCGGTCCACAGCACGGCGGCTCGGTTCAGCGGTTCGCTGGAGCCCGGATAAAGCCGCACGTGATCAGCCGGAATGTGGGCCTGTTCGATGAAGGCGTCGCGCACCTGACCGGCCAGTGCGAAACGGTAGCGGCCGCAACCGGCGATGCTGTCGCGTGCCGCCTGCTGGGCTGCGGCCGAGGGGCCGTAGGGGCATTCGTTGAAGTTCAGCAGTACCGCGCCCTCGGCGGGGGCGGGGGCGGCGGCAGTCGCGGGTTGGGCATGGCCGAGTTGCGGCAGCCCGCTGCCGGCGACGGCGAGGCCGGCACCGGCCAGTTGCAGGAAGCGTCGACGGGAAGCGGGCAGGGGCACGGGCAGGATTCCGAAGGGCAGACCGTCGCACGCTAGCGCCGGTGAGGGTGGGCGGCAAGCTGCTTTTTGTGGCGTCGAGCCATGCAGATGTGCCAACCAAGGTTGGCACCTGCCGGAACGAGGGAGAAGGTTGGCACCTGCCGGAGCGGGGAGTGCCCGTCGAGCACGCTCGACGCTGCAAAGGCGGCGGCGTTACAGGGCCTGACGGCTGGGCGCGGTAGAATCCCCGGCCATCCCAGAACCACCGGATCCCGATGAGCCCCAGCCCCGCCGAACGCGCCGAAGACCTTCGCCGGCAGATCGCCCAGGCCAACCGCGCCTACCACGAGCTGGACGCGCCGGAGATCCCCGACGTCGACTACGACCGGATGGTGCGCGAGCTGGAAGCGCTGGAGCGCGAGCACCCGGAACTGGCCCGTGCCGACAGCCCGACCCAGCAGGTCGGTGCGCGCCCCTCTGGCCGCTTCCCGGAAGTGCGCCACGCGGTACCGATGTTGTCGCTGTCCAATGCCTTCAGCGACGAGGAAGTGGCCGATTTCGTGCGTCGCATCGATGAGCGCCTGGGGCGTCGCAGCCTGCGGTTCTCGGCCGAGCCGAAGATGGACGGCCTGGCGATCAGCCTGCGCTACGAGGATGGTCATTTCGTGCTTGGCGCGACCCGTGGCGATGGCAGTACCGGCGAGGACGTGACCGCCAACCTGCGCGAAATCGGTGACATTCCCAAGCGCCTGCACGGCAAGGACTGGCCGGACGTGCTGGAGGTGCGCGGCGAGGTCTACATGGCCCGCGCCGACTTCGAGGCCTACAACGAACGTGCGCGCCTGCAGGGCGGCAAGGTGCTGGCCAATCCGCGCAACGCGGCGGCCGGTTCGCTGCGCCAGCTCGACCCGAAGATCAGTGCGCAGCGCAGGCTGAGTTTCTTCGCCTACGGCACCGGCGAAGTGCAGGGCGGCGAGCTGCCGGACACCCATTCGGGCACCCTGGCCCAGCTCGGCGCCTGGGGCTTCCCGGTCAGTGAGCTGTGCAAAGTGGTGGAGGGCACCGACGGCCTGCTCGGTTACTACCGCACTATCGGTGAACGCCGCGACGGCCTGCCGTTTGATATCGATGGCGTGGTCTACAAGCTGGATGACCGGGCGGGTCAGCAGGCGATGGGCTTCGTCTCCCGTGCGCCGCGCTGGGCCATCGCGCACAAGTTCCCTGCGCAGGAACAGAGCACCACGGTGGAGGCGATCGAGATCCAGATCGGCCGCACCGGTGCTGCCACGCCGGTCGCGCGACTGGCGCCGGTGGCTGTGGCTGGCGTGATCGTGTCCAACGCCACCCTGCACAACGCCGACCAGATCGCGCGCCTCGATGTGCGCGTTGGCGACAGCGTGATCGTGCGCCGCGCTGGCGACGTGATTCCCGAGGTGGTCAGCGTCATTCTCGACCGCCGCCCGCAGGGCACCACGCCGTGGCAGATGCCGACGCGCTGCCCGGTGTGCGGCTCGGAGATCGTGCGTGAGGAGGGGGCGGCGGCGTGGCGTTGTTCGGGCGAACTGTCCTGCCCGGCGCAGCGCAAGGAAGCCATTGCCCATTTCGCTTCGCGCCGTGCCATGGACATCGACGGTCTCGGCGACAAGTACATCGAAACCCTGGTCGACGCGGGCATCGTCAAGAGCGTGGCCGACCTGTACCGGCTCAGCCGCGATACGCTGCTGCACTTGAAGCTGGTGCTGGACGCCGAGGAGCCGTCGGCGCTGGCAGCGGCGCTGAAGCTGCACCTTCCCGCCGAGGGCAGTGGTGCGGTGCTCAATGCGGTGCTCAAGCTGGACGGCAACGATCCGGGCTGGCGCGCGCAGGCGCTGGCGCAGCCGGCCAGCTTCGAATGGAACACGAAGAAGATCGCCACCAAGTGGGCCGACAACCTGATCGCAGCGATCGACGCCAGTCGTGCGGCCACGCTGGAGCGCCTGCTGTTCGCGCTCGGCATCGAGCATGTGGGCGAGAGCACGGCCAAGGCGCTGGCGCAGTGGTTCGGTGACCTGGAGCTGATCCGCCACCTGCCGTGGCCGTTGTTCAAGCGTGTGCCGGACATCGGTGGCGAAGTGGCGCGTTCGCTTGGCCACTTCTTCGAGCAGCAGGGCAACCAGCAGGCCATCGATGACCTGCTGCAGGTCGGCCAGGTGCGCATCGCCGATGTGCATGCGCCCAGTGCCAAGCTGCGCGAAGGGCTGGATCTGGCGCAGTTGCTGGTCGAGTCGGAGATCCCAGGCATCACCCGCCTGCGCGCCGAAAAGCTGGTGGCTGCGCTTCCCGGCGCACAGGCGGTGCTCGATGCCGAGCATGGCCAGTTCGTCAACGCCGGTCTGCCCGATGACACCGCGCGCGGTCTGGCCGAATGGCTGGACGCTGATGGCCACGGTGCGATGCTGTTGGCCGCCGAGAACGCGATGCGGGAGATCCTGGCCAAGGCGCCGGCGCTGGCCGAGATCGTGGCGGGTCCGCTGGATGGGCAGACCGTGGTGCTGACCGGCACCCTGGCCCAGCTCACCCGCGATGCCGCCAAGGAACGCCTGGAAGCGCTGGGTGCCAAGGTCTCCGGCAGTGTGTCGAAGAAGACCAGCTTCGTGGTGGCCGGTACCGAGGCCGGCTCCAAGCTGGACAAGGCACAGTCGCTGGGCGTGCCGGTGTGGGATGAGGACCGCCTGCTGGCCTATCTTGCCGAACACGAATGATGACGCCGCCGGGTGCCCGGCACCCGGCATGAAGCACAAAGGAATACCGATGCAGACTGCCCCACTGGATTTCCGCCTGGCCACCCGTGCCGACGAAGAACTGTTGATCGCGTTGATGCGCGAGTTCTATGCCGAAGACAGGATCGACTTCGACGACGCGCGCGTGCGTCGCGGCGTGGATGCGCTGCTGGCCGACCCACGCAACGGCGAAGTGCTGTTGTGGCTGGACGAGGCGGGCGAGGTGGTCGGTTACGCAGTGATCGCGATGGGCTTCAGCCTGGAGCAGGGCGGCCACTTCATGCTGCTGGACGAGCTGTACCTGAGCCATCGTGCGCGTGGTCGCGGCCGCGGCAAGCAGGCGCTGGCCATCTGCGAACAGCGGGCACGGGGCCGCGGCGTAAGCCGCCTGCGCCTGGAAGTGAACCACCACAACGAGCTGGCCCGTCGCCTCTATCTGGCGAGCGGTTACATCGATGACACCCGCGATCTGCTGACCCTGCCGCTGGACCACCCGCGCCCGGAGGGCATCCTGTGAGCGAGGCCCTGCTGCGCGCGCTGCAGCAGCGCGCCGCGCTCAATGCGCTGGTCCGCCGCTTCTTCGCCGAACGCGATGTGCTGGAAGTGGAAACGCCGATCCTGTCGGTGGCCGGCAACACCGAGCCGAACATCGACAGCTTCCATACCGATTTCACCGGCCATGTCGATGCCGGCGGACGCCGCCGCTGGCTTCGCACCTCGCCGGAGTATCCGCTCAAGCGCCTGTTGGCGGCGGGCGTGGGTGACTGTTACGAACTGGGCCGGGTGTTCCGCAATGGCGAGGCGGGCGGCCGCCACAACCCGGAGTTCACCATGCTGGAGTGGTACCGGGTTGGCTGGGATCATCATCGCCTGGTGCAGGAGACCGCCGAGCTGGTTGCCCAGGCGCTGGCGCTGGTCGGGCGCAGTGCGACGCTGCGCGTGCTGAGCTACCGCGAGCTGTTCCGGCAGTACGTGGGTGTGGACCCGTTCGAGGCCGATGAGGCTGCATTGCGGGCCGCGCTGGGTGATGTGCACATCGATCCGGTCGGTTTGACCCGCGACGACTGGCTGGACCTGTTGATGACCCATCGCATCCAGCCGCAGTTTGATGACACCGTCATGACCGTGGTCCATGACTGGCCGTCCAGCCAGGCGGCGCTTGCGCGCATCCGTGCCGGTACACCACCCCTGGCCGAGCGTTTCGAGTTGTACCTGGGCGCGGTGGAGCTGGCCAACGGCTATCACGAACTGAACGACGCCCACGAGCAGCGCGCGCGCTTCCAGCGTGACCTGCAGCGACGACATGAACGTGGCCAGGTGCAGCCGGCGCTGGACGAGGCGCTGCTGGCCGCGCTGCCATCGATGCCGGCGTGCGCGGGCGTGGCGGTGGGGGTCGATCGCCTCCTGATGGCGATGAACCGCACGACGCGCATTGCCGACGTGCTGGCCTACGACTTTGCCCACGCATGAGCGACGTGCGTTCCTGAACGTCAAAGACTGAACGGAATTCCGCGATTCCGCGCTTGCTTCGGTAAGCAGGATGATGCTTTTATCACGGCAGATGCCGGACACTGGCACGCAGTTCATCCATTCCTGCTGGGGGAAGGCTTTGGTCAAGTGGTTTGCGGTTGTCGCTGCACCGGTTTACTCCATCGCGCTCTGGGGTGCCTGGCTGCCGTCATCGGCATCTGCCCAGCAGGCCGGCTACGACGGTGAAGTGGTGACCTGCGAATCACGCGACATGGGCTGGGTGCATTGCGATATCGATGTCAGCAACGGCGTCGACCTGGTGCGCCAGCTTTCCAACAGTAGCTGCATCCGTGGCAGCGAATGGGGTACCGACCGCAGTGGCGTGTGGGTCACGCTGGGCTGCCGCGCCGAGTTCCGCGCACGCCGCGCTGCGGGTGCCGCGCCGGTAGCCAGCGAGGGCAAGCGCCTGGTCCGTCGCGTGGTGCGTTGTGAATCCAATGGTCGCCCGCAGAGCTGCCCGGTGCGCCTGGATGGCGCGCCAGTACGCCTGCTGCGCCAACTGTCGGCGCTGCCATGCCGCGAAGGGCAGGGCTGGGGCTACAAGCGCAATGAAGTCTGGACCAGCCGCGGTTGCCAGGGGGATTTCGAAGTGGCTGACGAGGACGGCCGATTCGTTGACGTACCACGCCGGCTGACCTGTGAATCGAAGTCGAAGAAGCGCCGTTTCTGCGGCGCCAGCATCTCGGTCGGTGCCGCCGTCTCCGAGCAGCTGTCCAGCACGCCGTGCGAGGAAGGCAGTACCTGGGGCTGGAGCCGCAACGGCATCTGGGTGGACGGTGGCTGCCGCGCCGAGTTCTCGGTGAATTGAGCCGGGCGAGCTCCAACCCCGGGGGGCGTGGCCCTACAATGGGCCCATGAACACTGCCTCCGACATCGACTACGCCCGTTACGACCATATCCGTCCGATCCTGTGGACCGGCGATGCCCTGCAACTGCTGGACCAGCGCAAGCTGCCGTTCGTGGTCGAGCATGTGGTCTGCCATGACAGCGACGACGTGGCTGCGGCCATCCACGCGTTGACCGTGCGCGGTGCGCCGGCCATCGGCATCGCCGCCGCCTGGGGCGTGGTGCTGGCCGCACGTGACGTGCAGGCCGCAGACGGTGCGCACGCGCTGCAGCAGCTGGAACCGGCGCTGCAGCGTCTGAACGCTTCGCGTCCGACCGCCGTCAATCTGGCCTGGGCGCTGGCGCGCATGCGCCGTTGCCTGAATGCCGCCGGTGCTGACTGGAAGGCGAAGCTGGAGGCCGAAGCGCAGGCCATCGCGGAGGAAGACCTGGCCGCCAATCGCCACATGGGCGCGCTGGGCGCAGGCCTGATCGAAGCCGGCAGCGGCGTGCTGACCCACTGCAACACCGGCTCACTGGCCACCGCCGGCTTCGGCACCGCGCTGGGCGTGATCCGCGCCGGCATGGCCCAGCACCGCATTGCCCGCGTGTTCGCTGGCGAGACCCGTCCGTGGCTGCAGGGCGCGCGCCTGACCGTGTGGGAGCTGCAGCAGGATGGCATTGACGCCACGCTGATCGCCGATTCGGCCGCCTCGCACCTGATGAAGACCGGTGCTGTGCAGTGGGTGATCGTCGGTGCCGACCGCATCTGCGCCAACGGCGATACCGCCAACAAGATCGGGACCTACCAGCTGGCCATCGCCGCCCGCCATCACGGCGTGAAGTTCATGGTCGTGGCGCCGTCCTCGACGGTGGACATGGAGACCGTGGACGGCAGCCAGATCGAGATCGAGCAGCGCGATCCGGGCGAGCTGTACGGCGTGGGCGGCACCCGCACGGTGGCAGAGGGCATCGCTGCCTGGAACCCGGTATTCGACGTCACCCCGGGTGAGCTGATCGATGCCATCGTGACCGAGCGCGGCGTGATCCTGAACCCGACCCCGGAGAACATGCGCGCCGCCTTCGGCGGCTGACGCGCGGGGAGGGGCCGCGTGACCTCCGCCCCCCGGTGGTGCCGGCCGCGGGCCGGCAACCCCCTAAGTTCCTGATTTGTGCAGGTAAAATACCCGTAAAGGGAGGCGGAAAACGGCCTGTTGTGGTAATATCCGCAGGTTGAATCGAGGTTCCGGCACGACCCCCTCCCGCAGGGGGCTGCGCCGGACTGGACCGCTACCAGACAACGGAACCCGAATGGCAGAAACCGCCAAGGAAATCATCCAGGTCAACCTGGAAGACGAGATGCGCAAGAGCTACCTCGATTACGCCATGAGCGTGATCGTGGGCCGCGCGCTCCCGGATGCGCGCGACGGCCTCAAGCCGGTGCATCGCCGCGTGCTGTTCGCGATGAATGAACTCAACGCGCACAGCAACAAGCCCTACTTCAAGTCGGCGCGTATCGTCGGTGACGTCATCGGTAAGTACCACCCGCATGGCGATCAGTCGGTATACGACACGCTAGTGCGCCTGGCACAGCCGTTCTCGCTGCGTTACATGCTGGTCGATGGCCAGGGTAACTTCGGCTCCATCGATGGCGACTCCGCCGCGGCAATGCGATACACCGAAGCGCGCATGTCGCGTCTGGCGCATGAGCTGATGGCGGACATCGACAAGGAAACCGTCGATTTCCAGCCCAACTACGACGAGAAGGAACTGGAGCCGACGGTCATGCCGACCCGGTTCCCGAACCTGCTGGTCAACGGTTCGGCCGGTATCGCGGTGGGCATGGCGACCAACATCCCGCCGCACAACCTGAGCGAATCGATCAACGCCTGCATCGCGCTGATCGACAACCCGGAAATCGACGTTGACGGCCTGATGGAGTACATCCCGGGCCCGGATTTCCCGACCGCCGGCATCATCAACGGCACCGCCGGCATCGTCGCCGGCTACCGCACCGGCCGTGGCCGCGTGCGCATCCGTGCCAAGGCCGATATCGAAGTGGCCGACAACGGCCGCGAATCGATCATCGTCACTGAAATTCCTTACCAGGTGAACAAGGCGCGTCTGATCGAGAAGATCGCCGAGCTGGTCAAGGAAAAGAAGATCGAAGGCATCAGCGAGCTGCGCGATGAGTCCGACAAGGACGGCATGCGCATCTACATCGAGATCAAGCGCGGTGAATCTGCCGAGGTTGTGCTGAACAACCTGTACCAGCAGACGCAGATGGAATCGGTGTTCGGCATCAACATGGTGGCGCTGGTCGATGGCCGCCCGCAGTTGATGAACCTCAAGCAGATGCTGGAGGCGTTCGTCCGCCACCGTCGCGAAGTGGTCACCCGCCGTACCGTGTTCGAGCTGCGCAAGGCGCGCGCCCGTGCCCACGTGCTGGAAGGCCTGACCGTCGCGCTGGCCAACATCGACGAGATGATCGAACTGATCAAGACCTCGCCGAACCCGAACGAAGCACGCGAGCGCATGCTGGCCCGCGTGTGGGAGCCGGGCCTGGTCGGTGCGATGCTGGGTGCCGCCGGCGCCGAAGCCTCGCGCCCGGAAGACCTGCCCAAGGGCGTGGGCCTGATCGAGGGCGGCTACCAGCTGACCGAGATCCAGGCCACCCAGATCCTGGAAATGCGCCTGCACCGCCTGACCGGGCTGGAGCAGGACCGCCTGACCGATGAGTACAAGCAGCTGCTGGAAGTGATCGCCGGGCTGATCCACATCCTGGAAGATCCCGACCGCCTGCTGCAGGTGATCCGCGAAGAGCTGGTCAGTGTGAAGGCCGAATTCGGCGACGAGCGTCGTACCGAGATCCGCCACAGCGAAGAAGACCTGGACATCCTCGACCTGATCGCGCCGGAAGACGTGGTGGTCACCGTGTCGCATGCCGGTTACGTGAAGCGCCAGCCGGTGAGCGTGTACCGCGCGCAGCGCCGTGGTGGTCGTGGCCGTAGTGCGGCGGCGACCAAGGAAGAGGATTTCATCGAGCAGCTGTGGCTGGTCAACACGCATGACACGCTGCTGACCTTCACCAGTTCGGGCAAGGTGTTCTGGCTGCCGGTCTACCAGCTGCCGGAAGCGGGCTCCAACGCCCGCGGCCGTCCGATCATCAACTGGATCCCGCTGGAACCGGGTGAACGCGTGCAGGCCGTACTGCCGGTGCGCGATTACGCCGATGGCCAGTTCGTGTTCTTCGCCACCAAGAACGGTACGGTCAAGAAGACCCCGCTGGGTGAGTTCGCCTTCCGTCTGGCGCGCGGCAAGATCGCGATCAACCTGGACGAGGGCGACGCGCTGGTCGGCGTCGGCCTGACCGACGGCCAGCGCGACATCCTGCTGTTCGCTTCCAACGGCAAGACCGTGCGCTTCGGCGAGGACAAGGTCCGCTCGATGGGCCGTACCGCCACCGGCGTGCGGGGCATCAAGATGCCGGCCGGCGAGGAAGTGGTCAGCCTGATCGTGGCCGAAAGTGCCGGTGGCATCGAGGACGAGAACGAGGACGACAGCGGTGTCGAGGAAGCCGTCGGCAATGGCGATGCGGTGATCGAAGGCGCCGACGACGCCAGCGTTCAGTACATCCTGACCGCCACCGAGAACGGCTATGGCAAGCGCACCCCGCTGCCGGACTATCCGCGCAAGGGCCGTGGCACCCAGGGCGTGATCGGCATCCAGACCACCGAGCGCAATGGCAAGCTGGTCGCCGCGGTGCTGATGGGCTCCAGCGACGAAGTCCTGCTGATCTCCGATGGTGGCACCCTGGTGCGTACGCGTGGCTCGGAAATCAGCCGCGTCGGCCGCAACACGCAGGGCGTGACCCTGATCCGCCTCTCCAAGGACGAGAAGCTGCAGGCGGTGGAGCGCATGGATGCCTCGATCGACGAGGACGAGGACGAGGTGGCTGCCGCCGCCCCGGCCACGACCGACGGCGCACCGGCTGCTGCCAGCAGCGAGGACGCCGCGCAGGAGTGATCCTGCCGCGAGCCTGAGGTACCCGACGACGCCGGCCCTGTGCCGGCGTCGTCGTATCCGGGTGCCACGCATACGCGCGCGCTTCACGCAGGCGGTGGGATAACGGCGCATGCTGCCCCCGGAGATCGACGATGTCCGCCACGCCGCAGTCCGCTCCTGCTCCCGTCCGCGCCTCCCGGCATCCCCTCGTCACCGTGCTGTCGCTGCTGCTGGTCGTGCTCGGCCTGGTCATCGGTGGCCTCGGTGGGTGGCTGCTCAGCCTGGGTGGCTCGGCGTACTACGCCATCGCCGGGCTCGGCCTGCTGGCCAGCGGAATCCTGTTGTTCGGCAACCGCCGCAGCGGCGCGCTGCTGTATGCGCTGGTGTTCGTCGGCACGCTGCTATGGACCTGGTGGGAATCGGGCAGCGACTACTGGCGCTGGGTACCGCGGCTCGGGCTGGTGACTGCGCTCGGCATCGTGCTGGCGCTGCTGGCGCCGACACTGCGCGAGCCGGTTTCAAAACGCCTGTCGCGCAGCGTGGCGGGCGTGCTGATGCTGGTGTTCGTGGCCGCCTTCGGCCTGGCTTTCGCGCCGCATGGTGAAGTGGATGGGCATCAGCCGTTCCCGGAAGGCGCGGTCAGCGCCGGACTGGAACCTACGCGCGATACCACGGGCCTGCAGCCGGCTGACCAGCCCGCCGAGGGCGACTGGCCGGCGTGGGGCCGCAGCAATGCGGGTACCCGCTATTCGCCACTGCAGCAGATCACCCCGGCCAATGTGGCCACGCTGCAGCCGGCCTGGCAGTTCCGTACCGGCGATATGCCGAAGAAGCGCTGGGGCGCGGAAACCACGCCGCTGAAGATCGGCGATCGGCTGTACCTGTGCACCGCGCGCAACCGCCTGATCGCGCTTGATGCTGGCAGCGGCAAGGAACTGTGGCGGTTCGATCCAAAGGTGAAGGATGCCTCGATTCCCTATACCGCTGCCTGTCGTGGTGTGAGTTATTACGAACATCCCAGCACGCCGACCCTTGCCGACGCGGCATTGGCCGATGTTGCCGCTGATCTGGCGTTGCCGGAACCGCCTCCCAGCGTCACCCGCAGCGCTGCACCGGGCAGTCGACCGGCGTGCTGGGCGCGCATCATCGAAGGCACGCTGGACGGTCGCATCATCGCGGTGGACGCGGACAGCGGCCGCCCCTGCGCCAACTTCGGCAACAACGGCCAGGTCGACATCACCCTGGGCATGGGCGAGGTGCCACCGGGCTACGTGTCGATCAACTCGCCGCCGGCCATCGTGCGCGGCGTGATCGTGACCGGCCACCAGGTGCTGGACGGGCAGCGCCGCGATGCGCCGTCGGGCGTGATCCAGGCGTACGACGCCATCACCGGCAAGCTGCGCTGGGCGTGGGACATGGACCAGCCCGAGCGCAGCGGTCTGCCGCCGCGCGAGCAGACCTACACGCGGGGCACGCCCAACATGTGGACCACCGCCACCGGTGATGAGGCGCTGGGCCTGGTCTACCTGCCGCTGGGCAATGCCGCGGGCGATTACTGGAGTGGCTCGCGCACGGAGAACCAGAACCGCTACGCGACCTCGCTGGTGGCGATCGACGTGGCCACCGGCAAGCCGGTCTGGCATTTCCAGGCGGTGCGCAAGGATGTGTGGGACTACGACCTGGGTTCGCAGGCCAGCCTGATCGACTACCCGACGGCGGCGGGCAAGGTGCCGGCGATCCTGCTGCCGACCAAGCAAGGTGACATGTACATCCTCGATCGCCGCAACGGCCAGCTCCTGACTGCCGCCGAAGAGCGCAAGGTGCCGGTCGGCGGCGTCGAACCCGAGCAGCGTTCTCCCACCCAGCTGTTTTCGCTGTACCACACGCTGCGCCGCGAACATGACCTGACCGAGCGTGACATGTGGGGCATCACCCCGATTGACCAGCTGGTCTGCCGCATCCAGTTCCGCAAGGCGTACTACGAAGGGTTCTACACGCCGCCGAGCAGCGAGCGACATTCCATCGAGTACCCCGGCTACAACGGCGGCTCGGACTGGGGCAGCGTGTCCATCGATACGCGCCGCGGCGTGATCGTGGCCAACTACAACGACATGCCCAACTACAACCGGCTGGTGCCACGCGCGGAGGCCGACCGGCTGGGCTGGCTGCCGCGCGAGAAGGTCTGGTTCGAGAAGGGCGGTGCCGAAGGCGCGGGCGACCCGCAGGTGGGTACGCCCTACGCCATCCAGGTCAACGCCGGCTGGCGGCTGCCGTTCACTGGCCTGCTGTGCAAGCAGCCGCCCTATGGCGGTATCCGTGCCATCGACCTGCGCACCGGCAAACTGCTGTGGGACCGTCCGTTTGGCAGTGCGCGCGGCAACGGACCGTTCGGCATCCGTTCCGGCCTGCCGATCGAGATCGGCACGCCGAACAACGGCGGTTCGGTAGTGACCGCCAGCGGCCTGATCTTCATCGCCGCCGCCACCGATGACCTGCTGCGCGCCATCGACCTGAAGACCGGCAAGGAGCTTTGGCACGCCAAGCTGCCTGCCGGCGGCCAGGCCAATCCGATGGTGTACGAGCAGGGCGGGCGCCAGTACGTGGTGATCATGGCCGGCGGCCACCATTTCATGGAAACCCCGAACGGCGATTACGTGATGGCGTTTGCGTTGCCCAGATAGGCCGACGTGGTAAAACCGGCCGGGTAGAGCCGACTCCACATCCCCGGACGCTGCATCGAGATGATCCCTGATCCTGACGTTGGCAGTGAACCGATGTCGAGCATCCATCCTGGCGGGCATTCTCGAACTCATGCCCAGCCCTCAACTGCTTGCCGGCCGCCGATCCATAGTCGGCAACGTCTACACCATCACCATGGTGTGCCGGAACCGCCATCGTGTTTTCGATAGCCCTGCCAATGCCGACCTTGCCATGCAGCTCCTCGGATCGATGGATCGGGAAGGCCTGACTGCATCGTTTGCCTGGGTGATCATGCCGGATCACATCCACTGGCTGGCTCAACTACGTGGCCATTCGCTGGGCTACTGCGTGCAGCGCTTCAAGGCGCGCAGCAGCTTTCTAATCAACCGGCGGCGAGGGAGCCAGGGTGCAATCTGGCAGGCGGGTTATCACGATCATGCGATCCGCAGTGACGCGTCGCTGCACAGGCACGCTTGCTACATTCTGGCAAATCCAGTTCGAGCCGGTCTTGCCGCGCAGATCGGTGACCATCCGTACGGATGGTGCCGCTGGCCGTTGAGCGAGCTTGAGTCGGCAGGCGAACGCGCTTGGTGATGGAACCGACCGGGCAGAGTCGGCCGGGCAGAGTCGACCCGGTAGAGTCGACTGTTAGTCGACTGCCTTAATCAATGCCGCCGAAGAGCCCGCACTGCGTGCGTTAATCGACTAACAGTCGACTCTACCAGTCGCCGCTACGCGTTAGGTGCCGGCACCCGCACCATCTTCGTCATCAAGTGTTCCACCACACCCGCAGGGTCCGCCGTGCGGCCCACATGCGTGCTCGACATCTGCACGATCGAACTGCGCTTGGCGGTAAGGAAGTGGAAGCGGGCACGCGCGGGCAGTTGCGCGATCGGCCCGGCGCTGGCGTCGCCGCGGCAGATGGCCACGATCGCATCCAGCCATGGTTGCAGCGCCTCCTGGTCCAACGCCGGCGCGAAGGCACGCAGGCGCGCAGGATCGATCTCGATGGCCGCTTCCAGATGGCGCGCGCCAGGGCAGGAGACGATCACCCCGACGTTGATGAACTCCTCGCGTTCCACCCGCGGTACCACGCGGATGACCGCATAGTCATACGTGTGCAGCGTGGGCACGGATGGCCTCCTGCACGAACACCGCACGCACTTTCAGGCGGTGCTTGAGATAATCGATGTAACCCTGGCGGTAGGCTTGGGGGCTGTCGAACGCCGGCTCGTTGACCAGCCAGCTGTCCGGCACCAGGCCGACGATGCGTTCGATCTCGGCATCGGTCAGGCGCGCGGCCAGCTCGGCATCCACCTCGGCGATGCGACTGGCGAACGACAGCAGCACATGGTCGCGGATCAGCACGAACGGCTTTTCGCACGCATCGCCGGCGTTGGCCCAGTCGTGATGGAAGTACATGGCCGCACCGTGATCGATCAGGTACAGCTTTCGATGCCACACCATCAGGTTCGGGTTGCGCGTGGTGCGATCGACATTGCTGGTGAACGCATCGAACCAGACGATGCGCGAGGCGAGGTCTGGATCCACCGGCATTGCCGCCGGATCGTAATTGATCGCGCCGGGCAGATAGTCCAGGCCCAGGTTCAGGCCCTCGCTGGCGCGGATCAGCTCCTGGATTTCCGGGTCGGGCTCGGTGCGGGCGAACTCGCGGTCCAGCTCGACGAACAGGATTTCCGGAATCGGCAGGCCCAGCGTGCGTGCCATCTCGCCGGCGATCAGCTCGGCGATCAACGCTTTCGGGCCCTGGCCGGCGCCACGGAACTTCAGCACGGCCATGCCGTCGTCGTCGGTCTCGACCACGGCCGGCAGGGAGCCACCTTCCCGCAAGGGCGTGATGTAGCGGAGGGCATGTACGGTGCGCATGCGTGCATTCTAGCGTGGGTGCAGGCGCAACCCTCTGACCGGCGGGGACCGATTTCGGCCTTCACCTGTCCCTTCCGCCTGCGATGGCAGCATCCTGCTGCAGGAACCCTTGGGTTCATGGGCGTACTGGCACTCTCGATGCAGAGGCTCCAGGCTGGGTACCTGCTCGGCTGCCAGCGACGCGCACTGCGAAGCGGAAACCTCATCCACGATGTCCTGCAGGCTACGGAGGTGCACCGATGAGCGACGAATTCACTCCCATTCTGCCGACCTTGGACGATGCCAAGGCGGAAGAAATGATCGGCAAGGTCGTATTGGTCGGGGTTACCCGCTATGGTGGCGACGGTCAGGTAAAGGGGCTGGAGCAGTACGCCGGCACGGTGCTGCGCATCAGCGCCGACGAGGGCGTGGTGCTGGCCGACGAGAATGATGGCCACGAGCGCTACCTGCCACCGATGCTGGACCAGTACCAACCGGCCGAGCCCGGCGAGTACCGCATGCGCACCAGCGGCATGATCGTGGTCGACCCCGACTACCTGGCCACCTGGGACCTGCACGCGCAGCAGTAGTGCCAGGCCATGCCTGGCAGGTGCCGGCAGTTCCCCGGCACCTCCCGGAGCCGCACTTTGCCCCATCCGGCCACTAGTCCTTCCGGCCCATTCACGACAACCCCTGCGGTGCTAGATTCGGGTCCATGCCCGATTCCGGGCGCCCATTCACACCCCAGGGGATAAGGATGCTCATCCGTCGAACCTCTCTGGCAGCGGCGGTTGCCGTTGCCACCGTCGGCCTGCTGGCCGCTGGCCCGGCGCTTGCCGATTACGCGAAGCCGCCGGAACAGCTGCTCAAGGTGTTGAAGGCACCGCCGCCGCCGGCGCCGAACGTGGCCCCGGGCGGCCAGCGCCTGCTGCTGACCACCGCGCAAACCTACCCGTCGATCAGCCGCGTCGCCCAGCCGTACCTGAAGCTGGCCGGCGTGCGCCTGGAGCCGAAGAACCGCAGCCGCCATGACACGCCCGGTGGCTACGGCATTCCGGCCTGCGTGGCCGACTTCACCCTGGTCGACATCGGCAGCGGCAAGGAAACCAAGGTCAACCTGCCGCAGGGCTGCGCCACCGGCGCGCTGTGGTCGGCCGATGGCAGCCATTTCGCCTTCCAGAATGCGGTTGATACCAGCGTGCAGCTGTGGGTGGGCGATGCGGCCACCGGGCAGGTGAAGCAGGTGCCGAATGTGCAGCTGAACCCGATCTTCGGCTACACCGTGCAGTGGCTGGGCGGCAGCCAGAACCTGCTGGTGAAACTCGTACCGGCCAACCAGGGCCCGGCACCTTCCAACGGCGGCGTACCGACCGGCCCGGATGCACAGGAGTCGCTGGGCAGCAGTGGCGAGAGCAGCACCTACGAGGCCCGCGACACGCTGACCAGCGTGCATGACGAGAAGCTGTTCGCTTATTACGGTGCCTCGCAGCTGGCCGTGGTCGATACCGCCGCCAACAGCGTGCGTCCGGTCGGGCAGCCGGCGCTGTTCAACGAAGTCAGCGCCGCACCCGATGGCGTGCACGTGCTGACCGAATCGATCAAGGCGCCGTACTCGCATGCGGTGACCTACCAGCGCTTCGCCAACGACGTGGCCGTGCTGGACATCGCCAGCGGCAAATCCACGCCGATTGCCAGCCTGCCGCTGGCCGATCGCGTACCGGTGCATGGCGTGCCGGAAGGCCCGCGTGGCTTCGACTGGCGTGCCACCGATCCAGCCACCCTGGTCTATGCCGAGGCACTGGACAAGGGCGACTGGAAGGTCAACGTGCCGCACCGCGACCGCGTGCTGATGCTGAAGGCCCCGTTCAACGGCAAGCCGACCGAAATCACCCGTACCGCGCAGCGATTTGAGGGCTTCGCGTGGACCGCCGATCCGGCCTTGGCGTTCCAGTACGAGAACGACGAGAACCGCCACTGGATGCAGACCCGCATCGTCGATGTGGACCAGCCGAAGAAGGAAGGCCGCCTGCTGTGGGACATGTCCAGCGACGAGCTGTATGGCAACCCCGGCAACCTGGTCTTTACCCGCCTGCCGAATGGCGCGCAGGTGGTGCGCCGTGAGGGCAACCATGTGTTCCTCAGCGGCCGTGGCGCGTCGCCGCAAGGCGACCGTCCGTTCCTGGACCGCCTGGACCTGGGCACCCTGAAGAGCGAGCGTCTGTTCCGCAGCAGTGCCGACGCCTACGAACAGTTCCTCGGTTTCAGCAGCACGCCGGGGCGCTACCTGACCTGGCACCAGTCGGTGATCGATCCCCCGAACGCCTTCATCCGGCAGCAGGGTGAGGCAGTGGCTGATGCGAAGACCGGCGAGGCGCAGTTCGCGTCCACCGCGACCGCGCTGACCAAGCTGGTCGACCCGACCCCGGAAGTGCGCCAGATCAAGAAGCAGCTGGTGACCTACAAGCGTGCCGACGGCGTGGACCTGTCGTTCACCCTGTACACGCCGCCGGGCTACAAGGAAGGCCAGCGCGTACCGGCGATCCTGTATGCGTACCCGGCCGACTTCGCCAATGCCGCGCAGGCCGGCCAGGTGTCCGGTTCGCAGCAGACCTTCACCCGTCTGCAGCCGTACCGCCTGATGCTGCTGGCCGGCTACGCGATCATCGACAACGCCTCGTTCCCGATCGTGGGTGACCCGAAGAGCGCCTACGACACCTACCTGGAGCAGCTGGAAGCCGACGCCAAGGCGGCGGTGGACAAGGCCGTGGACATGGGCGTGGTCGACCGCAACCGCATCGGCGTGACCGGTCATAGCCACGGCGGCCTGATGACCGCCAACCTGATCGCGCACACCAAGCTGTTCAAGGCCGGCGTGGCGACCAGCGGTTCGTACAACAAGACTTTCACCCCGTTCGGCTTCCAGAACGAGCGTCGCTCGGTGTGGCAGGCGCAGGACGTGTACCTGAAGGCCTCGCCGTTCTTCTATGCCGACAAGATCAAGCTGCCGCTGCTGCTGGTCCACGGCGAGGACGACGCCAACCCGGGCACCGAGCCGTTCCAGTCTCGCAAGCTGTACCAGGCGATCCGCGGCAACGGTGGTACCACCCGCCTGGTGATGCTGCCGAACGAGCCGCACTGGTACACCGCGCTGGAATCGAACGAGCAGCTGGTGGCGGAAATGCTTAACTGGTTCGACACCTACGTGAAGAACGCCAAGTGAAAGAACAGGAAGGCCACCTCCGGGTGGCCTTCCTGCATCCTGCTGTAGCGCCGAGCCCACGCTCGGCTGTAACCAGCCGCACGTGCTCTGCAATCAACTGTGGAGACTCGGTAACGACGTGTTACCGGCACATTCGCGTGCCACGCAGATGGGCTAGGCTGACCCTGTGAGTTCGTCCCGGGTCGGTGCAATGAAAGCCATCCTTCTTGCTGCAACGTTGTCGTTGGTCCTGGTTTCAAACGCCCATGCCCAGTCGCTGCCCACCGAGCTGGCGCAGCTGGGGATCATCGCCGGCATGCCCTACGCCAAGGCCAAGCGCCTGCTGGATGCTGCGGGATGGCAGGTGAAGCCGGCGCAGGGCGCGCCGGAATCGCTGGAGGGCTTTCCGGAAGTGGGGTGCCAGAAGGGCGGGAAGCAGTGCGCGACGACCTTCGAGAAGGGTGAACAGCAGATTGCGGTGCGGCTGGGCACTACCCTGGCAGGGCAGCCGTTCGTGCAGAGCGCTGATTGAGCACCCGAGCTCACGCCAGCGGCAGGCGGTCCTGCGCATGCGCCAACCGGTCGTGCAGTTCGCGCACGTGCTCGGCCTTGGCATGGATGCGCGTGGTATCACCGAAACTGCGCAGGTAGGCGCACGCGGCGAAGCCGGCACTCTTCTTTTCGTACTCGGCAATCCAGGCCAGGCGATCCGGGTTGTTGGCCTGCTCGGCTGACCACGCGGCCACCGGCGGACGGATGCGGTACCTCAGGCCAACGCGCCACGGCTTTGGTGTCAGGCGCGCACGGAAGCAGTGCTGCAGCCGGCACATGCGCGCGTACAGGGTGTCGGCGCCCAGCGTTCTGAAGAACGCCTGCAGCTGCTCGTCTTCGGGCAGGAACGTGGCATGCATGGCCAGCACGCGCAATCCAGCCGGCGTGCGGTACGTACGCAGATGCCAGTCCGGATGCTGTTCGCTGAAGGCCGAGACCCGCTGCAGGGCTACGCCTTCGGCGCCACCGGCCGCGGCCAGGCGCCGCTTGCGCTGCATCAGCATCGCCGTGTTGACCAGCAGCACCGCTGCCACCCCCAGCACCAGTCCCACCAGCCAGTGCCACAGCAGAGTGCCGATGACGGCGCCAGCGAACAGCAGCACTGCGGCGATGATTGCAGGCATCACGCAACCGGCAGGTGGCTGCGCATGATCGATGTCGGCGAACAGCACGTCCGGGGTGTTCAGGCACAGCGCACCGTAGCTGTTGCGTGTAATGATGACGTCGCCGTCGCGCTGCACGATCTGCTCGCGGATCGGCACGCCCTCCACGCCGTAGTTGCTGCGCACTTCGCGTCGCGGAAGCGCCTGCCCGGCGAGGATGGCATTGAGGGCTTCGTTGGCGCGGCGGTCGGCGTGCACCTGCGCCTCGGCAGGGCCTTCGTCGGACCAGCCGAAGCGGCGCACGACCACCGGCCGGCCACGGAAACGGGCCTGCAGGCGGGCTTCGGCCCAGTACGCGGGAACGATCATCATCGTGCGGTGCTCCATCTTCCATGGCAGGTGCCGAAGCGAGTCTGGCACAGCGCCGGTGCGCCCGCATCCGCCTGCTGCAGTGGGCCGGGCGGAGTGATAGATTGCGCGCTTCGCATGCACTCCACCAAGGACGGAGCGATGTTCATGATCCTGCGCGGCCTGTTGGCCCTGGCCTGTGCCGGGGCGGTAGGCGTGGCCACCGCAGCGGTACCGGCAGGGCCGCAGATCCTCACCGAGGATGTCAGCCGTTTCTATGCACTTTATGACAGCGCCGGCGGTAAACCCAGCGTTGCGCAGCTGCGTGGATACCTGGCCGAGGGGTCGGCCGGCCTGGCCGAACTGGCCAAGTCGCGCCGGGTCACTCCCGAACGCATTGCCGAGTCCATCGCCAGCCAGCCCGAGCTGTATGCACAGGGACGAAACTGCCTGGCCGAACTGCCCGCGGTGAAGCAACGCCTGACGCAGGTGTTTTCCAACCTGCAGGCGATCTACCCGCAGACCCGGTTCCCACCGGTGACCATCGCGGTGGGCCGCGGCCGGCCGGTCGGGCTGACCTCGAAAAGCGGCGTGATCGTTGGTCTGGAAGCGCTGTGCGCGGCCGACTTCATGAATTCCAATGTGCAGGATCGCTTCGTGCATGTGATCGCACACGAATACGTGCACATCCAGCAAACCGGCCTGATCGACTTCGAGCCGGGTGACCCGCGCGCGACAGTGCTGCGTGTTTCGCTGGGCGAGGGCATCGCCGAATTCATCACCGAGCTGATTTCCGGCAACGTCGGCAATGGGCGTCACGCGGCCTGGACCCGTGGCCGGGAAGTGCATATCGAAAGCGCGTTCGCGCTGGATCTGGACAGCACCGATCTGTCGCCGTGGCTGTACAACTACAAGCCTGGCTCGCAGGAACCCTACGACCTGGGGTACTGGGTGGGTTACCGCATCGCCAAGGCCTATTACCTGCAGGCCAAGGACAAGCGTGATGCGGTGCGTGCGCTGATCCAGCAGGACAACCCGAAAACGATCCTGGCCGCCAGCGGCTGGACGCCGGGCATGTGGATGCCGGCGAAGGTGACCGGTGTGGCGGCGCGTACGGCTGCACGCTGAGCACAGGGCAGGGCGTTAGACTGCGCAAGATGATTTCAGGAGTACCCGCATGCGTGGACCTGTTGAGCTTGCCGCTGCAACCGTCGTGACGTTGGGCCTCGCGTTGGCTTCTCCGCTGGGTGCCGCCGAAGCCGTCGCAGTCAATCCGCTGCTGCAGACGCCCATCGACCAGTTGCGCCCCGACGAGGTTCGTTTCATGCAGCAGCGCCTGGCCGATTTTCCGGAGCTGCAGCGCTATCGTGATGCCAACGCGCAACTGCCTGCGGCAGTGCCGGGCCAGCCGCGCGTGGTGTTCTTCGGCGACTCGATCACCGAAGGCTGGGGTGCGGAAGGCAGCGCTGGATTCTTCCCCGGCAAGGGCTGGCTCAACCGTGGCATCAGTGGCCAGACCACGGCGCAGATGCTGGTGCGCTTCCCGCAGGACGTGCTGGCACTGAAGCCACAGGTGGTGGTGATCCTGGCCGGCACCAACGACATTGCCGGCAACACCGGCCCGTCCACGCAGGCGATGATCGAGGACAACCTGCACGCGATGGTGGACCTGGCGCGTGCACATGGCATCGCCGTGGTGCTGGCATCGGTGCTGCCGGTCAGCGATTACCCGTGGCTGCCGGGCACGGCACCTGCGCCCAAGGTGCGCGCATTGAACGCGGCATTGAAGCGCTATGCCGATGCACAGCAGCTGGTCTATCTGGACTACTACACGCCGATGGCCAATGCCGCCGGAGGGCTCGATCCGCAGCTGGCCGAGGATGGCGTGCATCCCACGGCGAAGGGCTATGCGGTGATGGCGCCGTTGGCCGAGGCAGCGGTCAAACGCGCGCTGGAGCATGGAAACTGATCACCAGCGGATCGGCTATGCCGATCGGGTGCGACATCCAACTGCAGCGCGGGCCGCCAGCGTCGCGGGGGAAATCACCCCATGCAGATAGCCGCCATCTGAAGCTCAGGCGTCGTCCTGCTTCAACGCCGCGTCGGCCGCCAGCAGCGCCTCGGCGGCTGCACTGAGCGGCGGCGAGGGCGGGGCAACCACGCCGATCGCTTCCA
The DNA here is from genome assembly GCF_059372495.1 of Stenotrophomonas sp. YJH_SMC_80. NCBI lineage: Bacteria > Pseudomonadati > Pseudomonadota > Gammaproteobacteria > Lysobacterales > Lysobacteraceae > Stenotrophomonas > Stenotrophomonas sp. YJH_SMC_80. The sequence continues at coordinate 219,058 of NZ_JCAFVP010000002.1, read as the reverse complement.
TCATCTTAGGCATGCCCAGGAACTGGCGCGCGCGACGGTCGTAGATGCCGGTGACCAGCAGCGCACGGGTGGCGATCTTCTGCTCGGGCCCGATCAGCACGCGCTGCTCCATGATGCCGCGCGAGCCGACCCAGCCGACCAGGCGCGTTTCCAAGGTGAAGCGCTGGAACGGCTTCAGTTCGCGGCGGAACTGGATGGTGCCGGCGCCGACGATCGGCGCCCACTTCTCGCGCAGCGCCACCCGGCCCAGGCCCATGCGCAGGATCAGGTCCAGCCGGCCCAGATCGAAGATGTTCCAGTAGCGGCCGTTGGTCATGTGCAGGTTGCTGTCCAGGTCGTTGGGCAGTACCCGGAACTGCAGCCGCGAGACCCCGAACGGCGCCTCCAGCTTCGGCCGGAACAGGCTGCACAGCAGCAGGTGGAGCAGGCGGAACCAGAGATTCATGGTTATGACGACTGTTATAGAATCGCCGGTACGCTAATGTATGGCGACTGTCCTGGCAAGGAGCCTGCCGTGAGCCCGCGCCCCTCTGATGCGCCACAACGCGTGATTGATGCTGCGGCACAGATGCTGGCGCGCGTGGGTCTCAATGCCACCAGCATCCGTGAGGTGACCAAGCTGGCCGAGGCGCCGCTGGGTTCCACCTATCACCACTTTCCCGGCGGCAAGCAGGAGCTGCTGGCGCGCGCCACCCACATGGCTGGCGACAAGGTGGAGGCGCTTCTCGTTGAGTTGTTGAAGGGCGGGGCCGTGCAGGGCCTGCAGCAGTTCCTGGCGATGTGGCGCGAGCGCCTGCTGCGGTCCGGTTTCCGCGCGGGTTGTCCGGTGCTGGCCGCTGCCGTCGAAGAGCCGGTCGAGGCGGTTACCAGCCAACCGCGCGTGGCCGCCGCAGAGGTGTTCGTGCGCTGGCAGGGGCATCTGGCCGCAGCCTTCATTGCCGACGGCCACGAACCTGCGGCGGCGGATGGACTGGCCAGCCTGGTGATCGCCAGCGTGGAAGGCGCCGTGGCGATGTGCCGCGCACTGCAGGACATCGCCCCGTTCGACCAGGTGGCCGCGCAGTTGCTGAAGGCCGCCGCGCCTCCTTGATCCGGCTATACGTGTGCGGAAGACGCTCAGCAGGTCATCGGAAGATCATCAGGTAGCCCCAGCCGAGCACGATGGGCAGGAAGGCAGCGATGGCCGACGCGCCACCCCAACGCAGGTAGCTGCGGGAGGCGGGGGATCCCTGCCGCTTGAGGGCCCAGGCATGCGTCGGGAGCACCAGCAACGCCTGCACCGCAAAGGTGGCCACGGCGGCAAGCCATGCCACCAGGACGCCGAGGCAGCCATCGCTGAAGCAGCGGCTACCAAACCACGAACCCCAACCGGCGAGGCCAATCATTGGAACGAACATCACGAGCGCGGTGGCGCGGGTGAACTGGGAGGCGTGCATGCCGTGGCGCATAGCTCTTCTGGTGGAAAATCATAATCCAGCCGCCGGCGCGCGGGTACAAGGCCGGCGCCAGTGCGGCCTGTGGGTGATGGACCCACGGCCCCATCGCGCTAGAATCCGTCCACCACCGCCTACGCGTGCCCGGCAAGGATGTCCGCATGCAGTATCAGGTTTCTGAGGTCCCTGGCCGCAATGCCACGCGCCCGCTGGCGGCGGCATGAAGAACTCGCGCCATTTTTCCATCAGTGCATTGAAGTTGCCCAGAAGCCGCGGCAGTGAAGTCGTGCGTGCGGCTGGCCGCGCACGCGGTGGCCATGATCGTCGCGTTGACCGGCGCCACCGTTTCCTCTGTGCTTCCCTTTTCCAGGATCTTCATGCGACAGCGCATTGCACGGAAACGCGTCCTGGCCACAACGGTCGTTCTATCGATGGTTGCGGTCGTAGCGCTGCTGGCCAGCGTGCGCCCGCAGTGGCGGCGGGAAGTCGGCCCGCCGCCGATCAATCTGGGAACGGCACGGATGCAGGCCGAAGTGATGGCAGAGCTCATCGACCTGCGACCGACACCGCCAGGAAAGCCGCCGGTTCCACCGACTCCAATGAAGGGAGTCTCCTCCCCGATGCTGGCCGGTAACAGTGGGTTCGTGACCGCAGCGGTGCGGTTGGAAGACGTCGCGCCAGCACACTTCGAGCCGCGCGGCTGGGAGCCCGACATTCCATTCGCTGTGATGGAATGGACTGCGCCTTCCTGCGGTGAAGGATATCCCGCCCCGGTCTGCCAGGTTCGTCACAGCGTCGTCGAGTGGCGCGATGATGACAGTGCGGCGTCCTTTCAACTGCAGCAGCATCTGGAGTCGATGCTGCAGGTTGCGAACCGCCGGGCTTCACGGGTACCCGGTCTCGCGTTCGAGCTTGCACACGTGCGGGCGCAACGGATGACGTGGGACGAGCTTCAGCAACGGCGCGCGCGCGGTATCGAGGGATGCACGGGTGGCCCGGGCAATCCGGATCTGGGCGTTGTCTATCTGCAGCGTCCTGTGTTCAGCCTGGATGGGAACTGGGCAATGGCATCGGTCGCCTCGGATCTGTGCAGTGGAGGAACGGCGATGCGTGTCCTCTACCTTCTGCATCGCAGGAAGGGCGGCTGGGAGCGTGTTCGAGTGGAGCCTGTCCGCCATATGAGCTTTGGACAGGGCCTGTGGCCCGCGTTGCCGGAGTCGTGATGATAGATACCTCGTTCAAGCCAAACCGTGACTGCCAACAACGGATCGCCTGGCGACGCATTGCATCGCTGGCGGCGGCGCTGTCGGCCTTGGCGCTCATGGCCGGGATCTGCAGCCTGCGCCCGAAGTGGCAGCAGGAGATCGGTCGGCTACCGATCAACCTGGGAACAGCGCAGATGCAGGCGGAGGCGATGGCGCTGGCGATCCGGCAGAGCCCCCCATTCCCCCCTCCACCCCCGCCAGTGCCGCAGCCAACGCCAGTTCTGCCATCGTCGCTGAGCGAGGTGCCCAGCGCACCGCAGACACCGTCCACGCGCGTTGATCAATGGCGCCCGCAGGAACAGCCGCAGTTGACCGACCCGGTGGGGGAGGACATCTACGTGATGGAGCAGACCTTGCCCTATTGCTGGCCGGGCAGCAGTGCCTCCATCTGCCAGGAGGTGGACGACCTGGTCCTGCCGCTGGACGACCGGTGGCCGCCGGACATCCATGCGCTGCGGTTGCAGCTGCAGGCGGACCTGGTTCCCGTCAATCGCCGGTCCACGCCAGTGCCTGCGGCCGCATTGGCCGGTGCGCAGCGGATGGACGGCGCGGGGCTTCGAGCGCTGCGGGAGCAAGGGTGCGGGGCAACGGTGCATGGGCCGACTCGGACATACGACCACGTCGCCTATCTGACCCGGCCTGTTTTCAGCGTCGATGGGCAGTGGGCTATGATTGCGGTCGCCTGGGATTCGTGTTCCGACGATTTCGTCTACCGGGAGCTTGTCGTGCTGCATCGGGAACAAGAACGCTGGATGGCCGAACCCCCGGAACGGGGTCTGGGCGGCGTATGGGACGGCCGCATACTGCGGCCCTGGACGTACAACCACTGACGAGGAAGAGCGCATGGATGTCGCTGCACGCAGGAACAGGACGTTGTTTCGTTGGATCATGGTGACGCTGCTGGCGGTACTGATGCCGTTTGCAGCACTGGCGCAGCCCGCAGCCGGGCAGGCCGATGGCGCCGAAGCCGCCACTGCCGCGGAAGAGGCGCGATGCCGCGCCTGCACCTACGAGCGTATCGGGCACAAGATCGATATCGGGCTGGTTGCACTGGTGTCGCTGCTGGTGGTGGGCCTGCTGGTAGCGGCGTCCCGCGAGTGGGGCACCACCTCGCAGCGCTGGACCTGCCGCACGCTGGCTCTGTTGCTGATGGGTGTCGGTGTGGCATTGCTGTGGTGGGCTGGCAGCGTCGTCTACCTGGGCTACAACCCGTGGCAGGAAATGGCCGCCCCTGTCGATGGTTCGCTTACCTCGACACTGCTCAACACCTCACCGAAGTGGCTGGCGGCGCTGGCGTTGATTGGTTTCGCACCTTCCATCTGGAAGCGCAGCGAGCGCCTGCCGGCCTGGCGTATCGGCTGATCCTGGAACGACGGCGCCGGATCACACCCGGCGCCGCCTGCGGTCATCAGTCAAACCGCAAACGCACACCAGCGTAGATGCCACGGCCTTCGCCCGGCGTCGAGCGGGCAATATCCCTGCCTGCGTCGTCGTAGCCCGGCGTGACCGTGGCGGCGTAGTGGCGGTTGCCGAGGTTGCGCATCTCCGCCCAGGCCTGCCAGCGGCCACCGGGTGCGTCGTAGCCGATGCGGCTGCCGAAGATCACATGGCTGTCAGCCCAGTAGCTGTTGGCGTAGTCCACGGCGATGCGCGAGGCGTATTCGGTATTGAGCGCGGCGTACAGGCCGGATGCATGATCGAAGCGCAGCTCGGCCTGGTAGGCGTGGCGCGGCAGGCCGGGCAGGCGGTTGCTGCCGAAACGCGCGTCGTGGCGATAGCGGAAATCGCTGAAGGTATACGCCTGGCGCAGCGACAGGCGGCCCGGTGCAGCCTGCCACAGCGTGCTGTCCAATCCGGCCTCGATGCCGCGGTGAACGGTGGGGCTGGCGTTGTTCTCGGCGATGAACAGGTTCGGCACCGGTTGCAGTTCGACGCTCAGCAGTTCGTGGTTCACGTGAGCGTAGTAGCCGGTCAGTTCCCAGCGGCCCAGCGCCGCGTCACCGCGCGCGCCCAGTTCCAGCGTGGTGGCGGTCTGGTTCTGCATCGGCACCGGCGCGCGCTGGCGGCCGCTGGACGGGCCATTGCCTGGCCCGAAGTACTGGTTCGAGCCCCAGATCATCGACCAGGGGTGCGGCGCCTCCACCGAGCGGCTGAGGTTGCCGAACCACTGGGTCTGGGCGCTGTGCTGCCAGGTGAAGCCCAGTCGCGGCGCATAGTCCCAGTCGTGGTCGCGCAGGCGGCCGCCGCTGCTCGGCCAGGTCACCTGCACATCGCGACGGGTGTTGATCAGTGCCAGCCCGGTCTGCATGCGCAGGCGGTCATTGAAGGTGAGGGTATTGCTGACGTGCAGCGTGCTGTCGGTGCCGTGGTGGCGGAAGTCACGCGTGCGCGTACCGGCGGCATAGCCGTTGCTGGCAAAGCGCAGCGACTCGCGCACATCGGCGTCCAGATCGTGGGTGACGCGCAGGCCGACCGTGGTTTCGCTGTCCAGGCCGAACAGCCGGTGGCGGCGGCGGTAGTCCAGCGTGGCGTTGAGGTTGGCGTAGTCCAGCTGCTGCCGGTACAGGCTCTCGTTCAAGTCCATCGGGTACTTGTGATAGACCAGTCCGGCCTGCAACGAGGAGTCCTCATCGATCTGCAGCGTGGTGACGTTGCCCACCCAGGTGCTGCCCGGCTGCGGGCGACGTGCATCGATGGCCAGGTTGGCCGCATTCGCGGCACGCGGATCGTTGCGGATCTGATCGCGGGTCAGGCGGCCGGGCGTTTCATGATTGGTTTCGCGATAGCGCACAAAGAAGCGCGTCTGCAGGTCGGGCGTGATCTGCCATCCCACATTCGCCATCGCACCCTTGCCGTCGCCGCGCGTATGACGCTGGTAACCGTCGAATTCGGTATCGGTGTAGGCCAGGAAGTAGTCGACATCACCACTGACGCCGCCCCAGCTGATGCCGCGCTTCTGGTAGCCACGGCTGCCGGCTTCGTAGTGCAGCTGCACGCCCGCCGAATCACGACCGCTGCGGCTGACGTAGTCGATGGCACCACCCAGCGCCAACGCACCGCGCTCGAAGCCGTTGGCGCCGCGCAGGACTTCCACGCGCGACAGCCACAGCGGTTCCAGCAGCTCGTAGGGCGTGCCCCCCGGGCCGGTCAGTGGCAGGCCGTCGATCGACACCGCAATACCCGAGGCGTGCGCGCCCGGGCCCCGGTTGATGCCCGAGCCACGGATCGAGATCTTGGTGCCCTCATTACCCGGCGACTGCGCGCTGATACCCGGCTGGTAGGCCAGCACATCGGCGCTGGTGGACAGTCGGCTGTCGGCCTTGGCCATGTCGATCAGGTTGCTGGCGCCGGGCACGCGCTTCAGCGCCTCGCGCGCCTGCGCGCTGGCATCGGCGGCAGCGGTGACCTGCACGGCATCCAGCGTGGTGGCCTGTGGGGCCGCAGCGGCGGTGGAAGAGAGGCCGAGGGAAACGGCCAGGAACAGCAGCGAGGGGGTGGGGCGGTACGACGAGAGCGACATGCGGGAATGCTGTAAACTACCAAAGTGGCGCGCAAGTTAACAGGTCGGCGGCGTCACGTCACCCGTCGCTCGCGTATGGCCGCCCGCAACATCCATGTAGAGCCGAGTCCATGCTCGGCTATCGCGCGCAGCGCGGGTCTCCTGAGATCGCAACGAAGAGCAGCCGAGCATGGGCTCGGCTCTGCAGCAGGGTTTAGGGCGAGGGCTTCGCCAGCGCCTTGGCCTTCGCGTACAGCGCCTTGGCAATCTCTGCATCGCCCAATGCCGCATGGCACTCGGCCAGGCTGTCCCACGCGTTGGCCGAATCCGGATACAACTCGGCGTTGAGCGCGAACACCTTCAGTGCCTTGCTGGCACCCAGACTCTCGCGGATGGCGTAGCCATCGGCATTGATCGCACGTTCCAGTTCGCCGGTGGGAACGCCATTGCTGTCGCGCAGCCAGCTACGCATCTGCGGTTTCGCATCGGTGCTGTCATCCAGCGCATAGCCGATCAGCCGCTCGGACAGCACAGCGTGCGGAAACTCCCCGGGCGCAACCACCGCCATCGTGCTTTCCACCAACGTGCTCGACCACACATTGCGCGCACTGCCGTTGGTCAGATACACGAACACCCAGTAGCCGCTGGCCAGCGTGCCCTTGTAGGCCAACCGCGCACGAACGCGGGTGCCGCCATCGTGGCCAACCTGGGTGTAGCCGTCGCTGCGGGTGGTGTCCCATCCCGTGGAGAAGAAATTGTTGCCGCCACCGGCCAGTTTCTGCGGCTGCCAGAGTGTTTCCAGGGTCGCCGTGCGCAACAGCTTGCCGGTCGCCAGCGCCTGCAGGAAACGGTTCATGTCACCCACGGTGGTCTGCAGATCGGCATGGCCCCAGCCGTAGTCCGGCCAGGCATCTTCATTGGCCGGCTGCAGTTGGCCGTCCTTGCCGATGTAAGGCACCGCCGCGCGCGTGGCTGGCACGCTGGTGACGCCCCATGAGGTGCTGGTCATCTTCAGCGGTTGCAGGATGTGTTCGCGCGCGATGGCCGGGTAGGGCTTGCGGTAATGCGCTTGCAGCAACGCCGTCAGCACCAGGTAGTTGGCCTGGGTGTAATGCACGCGGCTGCCGGTGGCGAACTGCATCGGTGCCGCGCCGGCCACCTTCAGTGCAGCGCCAAGGTCAGGGGCCACACCGGCGTAGCCCTTGCTGACCCAACGGTTGTCGACACGATCGTAGTACTCGCCGATACCCGAGCTGTGGTTGAGGAAATCGCGCACGTGGATTGCCTGCCATGCTGCAGGCAGGTCCGGCACATAGCGGCTGGCCGGTGCATCCAGATCCACCTTGCCCTGGTCGACCAACTGCATCACCAGCGTGCTGGTCAGCAGCTTGGCCATCGACTGCGCGGCGAAGATGGTCTCGACGGTGGCGGGCGCATGGGTAGCGGGATCACGTTCACCGCTGGCGCCCTGGTACAGCACCTGACCGTTGTGGGCGACCAGTACCGCCTGGCCGGCGATGCCGTAGCGCTCGCGGTTGGTCTGCAGTTGGGTGCTGAGCTGCTTGGAAAGATCGCCGGCAGTTTCAAGCGCCGAAACGGGTGGGATCGCAAACAGCGTGCAGAGCAATGCAACGGCCAGGGTGCGGTACATCGCGGTGATCCATCAGCGGTGATGGCGCATGTTGGTCACGTCGGAAGAGCGGGTCAAGGGCACCGATTCCCGCATCAGGGAGAGCCGGCCAGCGGCCGGCACTACCACACGTTTCCGGTAGTGCCGGCCGCTGGCCGGCACCCCTGCGATCAGCCGAGGATGCCCGGCAGATCCAGCCCCTTTTCCTTCGCGCATTCAATCGCGATCTCATAGCCCGCGTCGGCATGGCGCATCACGCCGGTGGCCGGGTCGTTCCACAGCACGCGGCCAATCCGCTTGGCCGCTGCCTCGGTGCCGTCGCAGACGATCACCATGCCGGCGTGCTGCGAGAAGCCCATGCCGACGCCACCACCGTGATGCAGCGACACCCAGGTCGCGCCGCTGGCGGTGTTGAGCAGGGCGTTCAGCAGCGGCCAGTCGGACACCGCGTCGGAGCCGTCGGCCATCGCTTCGGTTTCGCGGTTCGGCGAGGCGACGCTGCCACTGTCCAGATGGTCGCGACCGATCACCACCGGCGCCTTCAGTTCGCCGTTGGCGACCATCTCGTTGAACGCCAGGCCAAGTCGATCACGATCACCCAGGCCGACCCAGCAGATGCGCGCCGGCAGGCCCTGGAACTTGATCTTCTCGGCGGCCATGTCCAGCCAGCGGTGCAGGTGCGGGTTGTCCGGAATCAGTTCCTTCACCTTGGCATCGGTCTTGGCGATGTCTTCCGGGTCGCCACTCAGTGCCGCCCAACGGAACGGGCCGATGCCACGGCAGAACAGCGGGCGGATGTAGGCCGGCACGAAACCCGGGAAATCGAAGGCATTGGCCACACCTTCTTCCAGCGCCATCTGCCGCAGGTTGTTGCCGTAGTCCACGGTCGGCACGCCCAGCGCGTGGAAGCCGAGCATGGCGCGGATGTGGTTGGCCATCGATGCGCGCGCGGCCTTCTCCACTTCCTTGGGGGCGGAAACGCGCTTCTCGTCCCACTGCTCGACCGTCCAGCCCTGCGGCAGGTAGCCGTTCACCGGGTCGTGCGCGGAGGTCTGGTCGGTCAGCAGGTCCGGCTTCACGCCGCGCTTGAGAAGTTCGGCCAGCACGTCGGCGACGTTGCCGAGCAGGCCCACCGACTTCGGCGTACCGGCCTTGCACGATTCATCGATCAGGCGCAGCGCTTCGTCCAGGTTGTCGGTCCAGGTATCCAGGTAGCCGGTGCGCAGGCGCATGTCGATGCTGCTCCTGCGGCACTCGACGGCCAGGCAGGAGGCGCCGGCCATCACGGCAGCCAGCGGCTGTGCACCACCCATGCCGCCGAGGCCACCGGTGAACAGCCACTTCCCGGTCAGGTCGCCGCCGAAATGCTGGCGCCCCATTTCCACGAAGGTCTCGTAGGTGCCCTGCACGATGCCCTGCGCACCGATGTAGATCCAGCTGCCGGCGGTCATCTGGCCGTACATGGCCAGGCCCTTCTTATCCAGCTCGTTGAAGTGGTCCCAGTTGGCCCAGCGCGGCACCAGGTTGGAATTGGCGATCAGCACGCGCGGTGCATCGGCGTGGGTGCGGAACACGCCCACGGGCTTGCCGGACTGCACCAGCAGGGTCTGGTCATCGTCCAGGCGCTTGAGCGTTTCGACGATGGCGTCGAAGCTCTCCCAGTCGCGTGCGGCGCGGCCGATGCCGCCATACACCACCAGTTCCTGCGGGCGCTCGGCCACGTCCGGGTGCAGGTTGTTCATCAGCATGCGCAGCGGTGCTTCGGTCAGCCAGCTCTTGGCATTGAGCGTGGTGCCGGTCGGCGCGGCGATGGTGCGGGACGGGTCGTTGCGGGTCATGCGGCGCTCCGGTTCGTAGCGAATTCAAGGCAGGCGTTGAGCACCTGCGCCAGGGTGTGGCGCAGCGGTGCGGCGTGGTCGGGGTCGAGCGGGGTGGGCCAGCTGTGTTCGTCCACCTGGTCCGGCAGGGGTTCGTGCATGTAGCCACGGCAGGCCAGCTCCATCTGCAGGCTGTGCACGCCGCCGGCGATGTTGCTGTAGTGGCGGGTGATCCAGCCGCCCTTGAAGCGGCCGTTGCGCACCTGGCTCATGCCGCTGATCTTCAGCAGGTTCTCCACCACGTCGCTCAAGGCGTTGTCGCAGGAGGTGTCTGGTGCGCCGGACGGGCCGGCGGTACCGAGGTTGAACTGCGGCAGTTCGCCGTCGAACAGGTGCGGGATGTGCGAGCGGATCGAATGCGCGTCATACACCACCACGGTGCCGTGTCGTGCACGCAGGCGGGTGATCTGTGCGGCCAGCGCATCGTGGTAGGGCAGGAAATACGTGTCGCGGCGCCGGGCGATCTCGGCGTCATCCGGCTCGCGCCCAGCGTGATAGAGCGGCTGGTTGTCGAAGGTGGTCAGCGGGCACAGGCCGGTGGTGTTCTGGCCCGGGTACAGCGAGACCCCGCTGGGGTCACGGTTGAGGTCGATCACCGAACGCGAGATTGCCGAGCGCACCGTGGTCGCGCCCATGCCACGCACGAAGTCGTACAGCTCGTGCACCCACCAGTCGGCATCGCGGCGGGCCAGCCACGGCGAGTGGTAGTCGCCGATCAGATCGTGCGGCAGCTCGCTGCCGGTATGTGGAAAGCTGACGATCAACGGGGCGTCGCCCTCGTGCACCGTCAACCATTCGGGATGGGCATTCATGCCTGCGGTTCCACGGTCGGCAGCAGCTCTCCCAGGCCCTGCGCCAGCGCGCCACTGCGCACCAGATTCGTGGCCGTCACCATGTCCGGATGGAAGTAGCGGTCTTCTTCCAGCGTCGGCACCTGCGCACGCAGCGTGGCGCGCACGGCTTCCAGCGCGGCACTGGAGCGCAGCGGCGCATGGAAGTCGCAGCCCTGCGCCGCGGCCAGCAGTTCGATGCCGATCACGTTGGCCGCGTTCTCGGCCATCTGCATCAGGCGCCGCGCACCGTGCGCGGCCATCGACACGTGGTCTTCCTGGTTGGCCGAGGTCGGGATCGAATCAACACTGGCCGGGTAGGCGCGCTGCTTGTTTTCCGAGACCAGCGCAGCGGCGGTCACCTGCGGAATCATGAAGCCGGAATTCAGGCCAGGACGCGGGGTCAGGAACGCCGGCAGGCCGGACAGCGCCGGGTCCACCAGCATCGCCAGGCGGCGCTCGCTGATCGAACCGATCTCGCACACCGCCATCGCCAGCATGTCGGCGGCAAAGGCGACTGGCTCGGCGTGGAAGTTGCCGCCAGACAGTGCTTCGCCGGTATCGGTGAACACCAGCGGATTGTCGGACACGCCGTTGGCTTCGATTTCCAGCGTGGTCGCGGCCTGGCGCAGGATGTCCAGCGCCGCGCCCATCACCTGCGGCTGGCAGCGCAGACAGTACGGATCCTGCACGCGCACGTCGTTGTCACGGTGCGACTCGCGGATGCCCGAGCCCTGCATCAGCGTGCGCAGGGTGGCGGCGGTGGCGATCTGCCCGCGCTGGCCGCGGATGGCGTGGATACGCGGGTCGAACGGGGTGTCCGAGCCCTTGGCCGCTTCCACCGACAACGCGCCGGTCACCAGCGCGGCCTGGAACACGGTCTCGATCTCGAACAGGCCGGCCAGCGCATAGGCGGTGGAGAACTGGGTGCCGTTGAGCAGCGCCAGGCCTTCCTTCGCGCCCAGTTCGATCGGCTGCAGGCCGGCACGTGCCAGGGCATCGACCGCTGGCAGGCGCTCGTCACCGATGAAGGCTTCGCCCACGCCCAGCATCACGCTGGCCAGGTGCGAGAGCGGCGCGAGGTCGCCCGAGGCGCCGACCGAACCCTGCGCCGGTACCACCGGCAGCACGCTCTTGACCAGCATCGCTTCGAGCAGCCGCAGGGTTTCCTCGCGCACGCCGGAAGCGCCCTGCGCGAGGCTGACCAGCTTCAGCGCCATCATCAGCCGTACCACGCTGGCCGGCATCGGTTCGCCCACGCCAGCAGCGTGCGAGAGCACGATATTGCGCTGCAGGGTGGCCAGGTCCTCGCGCTCGATGCGCACGCTGGCCAGCTTGCCGAAGCCGGTGTTGATGCCATACACCGGCGCACCCTTGGCGACGATGGCGGCGACTGCAGCAGCACTGGCGCGCACTACCGGCAGCGCGGCGGGATCCAGTGCCAGCGGCGCGCCGCGATAGACCTGCCGCCACTGGGCGAGAGTGACGTGGCCGGGGCGAAGAACCAGGGTGTTGCTCATGTGTTGCTCCAGGAGGCAGGCAGGTCGGGCTGCCCGCGCACCACGCGCGCGTGCAGCGGGTTGAATCCAATGCGATAGACCAGGTCGGCGGGGGCGTCGATGTCCCAGATCGCCAGGTCGCAGTCCATGCCCACGGCCAGGCGGCCGATGCGATCCCCACGGCCCAGCGCGCGCGCCGCTTCACGGGTGAAGCCGGCGATGCACTCGTCCACGGTCAGGCGGAACAGGGTGGCGCCCATGTTCATCGCCAGCAGCGGGCTGGTCAGTGGCGAGGTGCCCGGGTTGCTGTCGGTGGCAAGGGCCAGCGGCACGCCGGCCGCACGCAGCGCGCCGATCGGCGGCAGGGTGGTATCGCGGGTGAAATAGAAGGCACCGGGCAGCAGCACGGCGACAGTGCCGGCCGCGGCCATCGCGGTGATGCCGGCGTCATCCAGATGTTCGATATGGTCGGCCGAGAGTGCACCGAAACTGGCGGCCAGTTCGGCGCCATGCTGGTTGCTCAGCTGCTCGGCATGGATCTTCACCGCCAGCCCGTTGGCGCGCGCCGCCTCGAAGACCTGCCGCGCCTGCGCCGGCGAGAAGGCGATGTTCTCGCAGAACACGTCCACCGCTTCGGCCAGGCCTTCGGCGGCGATGGCCGGAATCATCACGTTGCACACCTCGTCGGTGTATTCCTGTGCCTCGCGGCCTGGCGGAATCGCGTGTGCGCCGAGGAAGGTGGTCACCACGTTGACCCGGCACTCCTCGCCCAGCGCACGTGCGACCTGCAGCTGCTTGCGTTCGTCGGGCAGGGTCAGGCCGTAGCCGGACTTGATCTCGATCGTGGTCACGCCTTCGGCACGCATCGCCAGCAGGCGCGGCCGGCTTTCGCGGGCCAGCTGTTCCGGGGTGGCAGCACGGGTGGCGCGCACGGTGGAGACGATGCCGCCGCCGGCACGGGCGATCTCGGCATAGCTGACGCCCTGCAGGCGCTGCTCGAATTCGTTGGCACGGTTGCCGGCGTAGACCAGGTGGGTGTGGCAGTCGATCAGGCCGGGCGAGATCCAGCGGCCTTCGCCATCGATGCGGGTGGTCGGCTGCAGGTGGGCGTCGCTGCCGGCCGGGCCGACATGGACGATGCGGCCGCCAGCGCAGGCCAGTACGCCATCGCGGATGACACCCAGCCCCTCGCCATCGAGGGTCATCAGGTGGACATTGGACCAGAGGGTATCGACGTGCATGGCATCCACAACGCGGCTGTGCTTATATGTCTATACAATATAGGCGTCCATTTCGGGTTGTCCAGCCATGTCCGATTCGCGTTCCCCACACTGTTTCCATGCCGCCCATGCCCTGCTGGCCGATGGCTGGGCCCGCGATGTCCGCCTGCAGGTGCAGGACGGCCGCGTCACGGCGATCCATACGGGGCAGGGCGCCCAGCACGGCGACACCCGCGTCGACATCCTGGTGCCGGGCCTACCCAACCTGCACAGCCACGCCTTCCAGCGCGGCATGGCCGGGCTGACCGAGATCGGCGGCGGCGACGGTGACAGCTTCTGGAGCTGGCGTGAACTGATGTACCGCTTCCTGGCCCATCTGCGCCCGGACGCAGTGCAGGCCATCGCCGCCCAGGCCTACATGGAAATGCTGGAAAGCGGCTTCACCCGCGTCGGCGAATTCCATTACCTGCACCACGACGCCGATGGTCGCGCCTATGCCAATCGCGCTGAGATGAGTGCGCGGATCGCGGCGGCGGCCGACCAGACCGGTATCGGCCTGACCCTGCTGCCGGTGTTCTATGCACATGCCGATTTCGGTGGCGCGCCGCCGAATCCGGCGCAGCGTCGCCTGATCCACGATGTGGACGGTTTCGCGCAGCTGCTGGACGCCGCCAAGCCGGCACTGGCCGCGCTGCCGGATGCGGTGCTCGGCATCGCGCCGCACAGCCTGCGTGCAGTCACCGGCGAGGAATTGAGTGCGTTGCTGCCGCTGACCGACGGCCCGGTGCACATCCATATCGCCGAGCAGATGCGTGAAGTCGAGGCCTGCCTGGCCTGGAGCGGCCAGCGTCCGGTGCAGTGGCTGTACGACCATGCACCGGTGGATGCGCGCTGGTGCCTGGTGCACGCCACCCACATCACCGACGATGAGCGCGCCGCCATCGTGGCCAGCCAGGCCGTGGCCGGCCTGTGCCCGATCACCGAAGCCAATCTGGGCGACGGCCTGTTCCCGATGCAGGCGTTCGCGCGCGAGGGCGGGCGCTTCGGTGTCGGCTCCGATTCCAATGTGCTGATCGATGCGGCCGAAGAACTGCGCCTGCTCGAATACGGCCAGCGCCTGACCCTGCGCGGTCGCAACGTGCTGGCCCCGGATGCCACCCGCAGTACCGGCCGCTTCCTGTTCGAAGGCGCACTGCACGGTGGTGCACAGGCGCTGGGCGTGGCCGCTGGCCTGCAGATCGGCGGCAGTGCCGACCTGGTCGAACTGGATGCCGGGCACCCGGCGCTGCAGGCGCGACAGGATGACGCATGGCTTGACAGCTGGGTGTTCGCCGCACGTAATGGCGCGCTGCGATCGGTCTGGCGCCATGGCCGCCAATGCGTGGCCGAGGGCCGCCACCTGCAGCGCGAGGCGATCACCACCGCCTTTACCGCCGCCCTGCGTGGCGTGCTGGGCTGATCGCCTCCCGCTACCGAGACCCCATTACGTGAAGGCCAGCAAGTCCGCCACGCTCAACCAGCGTATCCGCAGCGATCTGGAAAGCCGCATCCTCAGCGGAGAATGGGCGCCGGGCTTCCGGATTCCGTACGAGCACGAGCTGATGGAGCAGTACGGCTGCTCGCGGATGACGGTGAACAAAGTGCTGACCGCGTTGGCCGAGAGCGGCATGATCGAGCGTCGCCGCCGTGCCGGTTCGTTCGTGGCGCGGCAACCCCCGCACCTGGAGCAGGTGGCGCTGGAGATCCCCGATATCGCGATGGAGGTTGGCTCGCGCGGCCACCAGTACACCTATCGCCTGCTGCAGCGCGACCTGCGCCTTGCCGATGCCGGCAATGCCGGTGAAGTCGAGCTGGCCGGACAGGAAAACCTGCTGGCGATGCGCTGCCTGCATCTGGCCGATGGTCGCCCGCTGGCGCTGGAGCATCGCCTGATCAGCCCGGTGGGCGTGCCTGAGGTACTGGAGGTCGACTTCAGCACTACCGCGCCGGGCAGCTGGCTGCTGCAGAACGTGTCGTGGACCCGTGCCCAGCACCGCATCAGTGCCTGGGGGGCAGATACCGCCACCGCCAAGCTGCTGGACGTGAAGCCCGGTACCGCCTGCTTGGTGATCGAACGCCTGACCTGGCGTGGCGAACAGCCGATCACCCGCGTGCGCCAGGTGTTCCTGGGGGATGCCTGGGACCTGGTGGCGCGCTTCGCGCCGGGCGCGCGATAGGGATTCCCTCCACGCATGGCGTGGATCTACTGGGCCGCAACGACTGTCGCCTTGAACTCTGTCGGGGCGTGTGTGCGATGTGTATCGTCCTTGCATGAAGAGCAGGGACCTCATCCGGGATCTGGAAGCGGCATGTTGGATCTGTCGTCGGATCCGCGGATCCCATCATGTATTCGTGCACCCGCAGCACCCTCACATCATCACCGTTCCTCACCCAAGGAAGGATCTGGGGAAGGGCTGGTGCAGGCGTTGCGGAAGCTCGCAGGACTGACGTAGGAGGGCCCATGCGATATCCAGTCCTGATCGAGGCAGGCGATGAGCGCACCGCGTGGGGTGTGGTCGTTCCAGATCTGCCGGGGTGCTTCTCGGCGGCCGACACGCTTGATGATGCGCTCAGCGCTGCCGAGGAAGCTGCGCTCGCCTGGATTGATGCGGCGCTGGATGAGGGGCGCTCGATTCCGACACCTTCCGCGCCACAGAAGATCGCCGCCGAGGCATCCAAGGACATCCGTTGGATTCTTGCGTACATCTGCATTGATCCGGCTCTGCTGGACGACACCATCGAGCGGGTCAATATCAGCCTGCCACGCCGGATCCTGGCGAGGCTGGATGCGCAGGCCAGAGCGGCGGGTGAATCGCGCTCCAGTTACATCGCCCATCTCGCGGCATTGGGCTGAGCAGGCGCCATGTGGAGCCGAGCCGATGCTCGGCTGCTGTTCGCGCGTGGCTCAACTCTGCAAAGGCATCCACGCGTGGCGTGGATCTACCAAGGGGGCGCGCATCGGGGTTCAGTAAATCCACGCCACGGTGGATGCGGCCCCATCAGTACGTGGCGCACTGCCGCCAGCGCACCGGCTCATCCACGCCGGGGCGGGCGTTGAGCTGGATGCGCACGTTGCGCAGGGCGGGGTAGTGCAGCACTTCCTCGCAGACCTGCGGCCACACCGCGTCCAGCTCGCCCGTGCGGTTGATCGCCAGCGTTTGGCGGGTCAGCCAGACCCCGCTGGCGATACCGGGCTTGCCGGCCAAGGCGCGGGACAGATCGGCCTGGAAGCGCTCCAGCGTGGCGGCATCCGGGTTGGGGTTGCTGCGCGCGTCGGCTGAGGGCGCGGCCAGTGCAGGCGCAGGGGCCGGCGGCGTGGTGGCGGGGGCCGACGCCGGTTCGGGCGCCGCTTCAACCGCAGGTGCAACCGGCGCGGGGGTGTCCGCCACCTCGGCAACAGGCGGGGTGTCCTGCACATGCAAGCCTTGCAGGCTCAATCCCACCAGCAGGCCCAGCGTGACCGCGCCGAGCGCGGCAATGGCGATCCGGCGCAGGGCTTCATGGCGGGCGCTGGCACGCACACGGGTTTCGATTTCCGCCGGCAGGTAGGGCTGCAGCAGCGGCCACAGGCGTGGACCGTCCAGCACCTCGACCGCCTGCTTCTCGGCAGCGCTGCGCCCGTCGCGTTCCATCCGGCCTTCGGTCAGCAGCACGCCGCCCTTGGCGCCGGCCAGGCGCGCAGCAGCCCCCAGCTCGTTCACTGCGGCGGTGCCGATACGGTAGGCAAGACCATGCTTGCAGGACACCAGCCACTGGTTGGGGCCGTCGCTGAGCAGGAAGTCGCTGCTTGGCTCGCGGGACTCCTCCGCCGGGTCATTCAGTTCACGCAGGCCGCGCTGTTCGCGCAGCATGCGCTTGACCAGTACCGAGAACTCGCGCCAGTGCATGCCCGCCAGGGCTTGCAGGCCGAGTTGCATCTCCTTCTGCCGCCGCTTGATCCACCACAGATAGACAACAGCCAGGGAACAGGTAAGCAGGGCCGACAGCAGGGCCAGGATCCAAGGGAGCATGCAGGAGGTGCGCGGAAGGGGCGAATGCGGAAGACGACAGTGTAAAGGTCGCACTATCCGGCTGGGTCAGGACGTTCCTGACAGGAAGCGTGATGGAACGCTCAGATCGGCATACGGCGGGCACGAAAAACCCGCCAATCCTGAAGCCGTGAGGGGAGGGAACAAACGGCAGCCGAAGCGATTGGCGGGTTGCTCGCGATTGTCAATCAAATTTTATTGCATTGCAACAATGGCCGGTCAGGGCACGCTGCCTGGCGACTGATGGCTGCCCGGGGCGGGAGCATCGGCGCCCGAGGCCGCACGGTTTTCCAGCTTGGCCAGCCGCGCGTGCAGGGCGTCGATACGGGCTTCCAGCGCGGTCACCTCATCGGCAGTTGGGACATGCAGGCGCTTGAGCACGCCCTGCACCTGGTCATCGAAGGCCTTTTCGACCTTGTTCCAGGTGCCAGAGGCCTTCTCGCGGGCCTCATCCAGCGAGGATTCCACGTTGTCGCGCCAGCCCGGGCCCTGTTCGCCGTGGCGTTCACGGCGGCGGGCCTCCCAGGCTTCGCCTTCCTTCACCAGGCCGTCGAAGAAGCGGCTGCCTTCGGCCTGTGCACGGCCAAGAGCGCCCAGGCCGGCCAGCCAGACCTGCTGCGCCGAGTCACTCAGCTTGCGCGAGAAGCGCTCGGCCTGGTCACCGAACGAGGCGTCGTCGTTGCGGCGGTCATCGTTTTCGTACTGGTTCATCGCACTTCCCGTGGGAGTTGGGCCTGCCCCGAGAGTAGCGCGCGATGGCGTTGCACGGCCGTGACGGCCGCCGCCGGGGTTCAGCCCAGCTTTTCCTTCAGCACGCGCTGGATCTCGCCCTCGACCATGCCCTTCATCGCCGACAGCAGGAAGCCCAGCTTGGCGGTGACGCGCACGGCGCCCGGCTGCAGTTCGATCGCACCGTCCACGCCGCTGCCAGAGAAGTTCAGCACGTCGGCGGCCCAGGACGACTTCAGGCCGAAGCGCTCGGACAGCTTGGCGGCGACCTGTTCGATCGCGGCGCGTGCCTGCGCGTCGGGCAGGGCGTGGGCGTGGCGGACATCGATGGTGGACATGCAGGCTCCTGGCGCAGGGCGGGGATGATCAATGAGGGCGAGCATTGTGCGCATCGAGGGCCGTCGCGCCAAGCACTCATCGCAGGTTCTTCTTCGTTGGCGGCCAACCTGCTAGGCTGCGCCGCGTGCAGAACCTGCTTGTTCACTTCAGTCAACAACAACAGCCCGACCAGCCGCTGCGGCCCGGGGTGCAACGCATCGTGCGCCAGGCCAACGGCAGCGTGCGGCTCGGCGACGCCGGCCACGGCGCTCTGCTGCTGGCGCAGTTCTGCATGGACGATCGCGGCCTGTGGCTGCAGGTCGGCAACGGTATCCGTGGCATCCACGTGAATGGTCGGCCGGTGCGCCGCATGGCGCTGCTGCGTGCAGGCGATGCGGTCTATGTGGACGGCGTGGAGATGGTGCTGCAGGGCGAGGTCGAGAGCCTGCTGCAGGCACCCGCGCCGAAGAACGACGATGGCACCGATGAGCAGCAGCGCCTGCTGCGCGGTGTCGGCGGCCTGCATCATGGCCGCAGCTATACGCTGTCGCGGGCACGCTTGATCGGCCGCGGCAGCGACGCCGACATCGCCATCGACGATCCGGCCTTCGCCGAACAGCACGCCCGCGTGGAAGTGCACGGTGATCGTGTGCTGCTGCGCGACCTCGGCAGTGCCGACGGCACCCGGGTCAACGGCGTAGCCGTGCGCCACTGCTGGCTGCAGGCCGGCGACCAGGTGGTGTTCGATGGCCAGCATCGTTTTGTGCTGGAAGTGCCGCATGATCCACGTCGGCGGCCGTTGCCGGCCGAGGACGAGTCCGGCGAGGACGCGGAACAGGCGCCGGTGCTGCCGGTGACGCCGCGCAGGGTCCGGCGCTGGCCGTGGCTGCTGGCCAGCGCCTTGTTGCTGGCGGCAGTGCTCAGCCTGCTGCTCTGGTTCGGCGCGCGCTGACGGTCGCGCGGTGACGGTAGTGCCGGCCGCGTCGCCAATGGATTCCAATGAAACCAAATTTCCCTTGCGCCACAAGGCCGCAAGGCTGGTGCACTGCGGCATACTAGGGGTCTTGCCCCACAGGTGTGACATGACGCGCGCGTTCAACTTCAGTGCCGGCCCTGCGACCTTGCCGGAATCGGTCCTGCGCCAGGCGCAGGCGGAAATGCTGGACTGGCACGGGTCCGGCGCTTCGATCGTGGAAATGAGCCATCGCGGCGCGGAATTCATGTCCGTGGCTGCCGAAGCCGAGGCCGACCTGCGTCGCCTGCTCGACATCCCCGACGACTATGCGGTGCTGTTCCTGTCCGGTGGCGCCACCACCCAGCAGGCGCTGATCCCGCTCAACTTCGCCAGCCCCGGCCAGCGTGCCGACTACGTGGTCAGTGGTCACTGGGGCAAGACCGCGGTCAAGCAGGCCGGGGTCTACGTCGACGTCAACATCGCCGCCAGCAGCGAGGCCCACGGCTACCGCGAGCTGCCGGCGCGTGCCGACTGGCAGCTGTCGCGCGATGCCGCCTACGTGCACATCACCGCCAACGAGACCATTCACGGCGTCGAATTCCGTGATGTGCCCGATACCGGCAACGTCCCGCTGATCGCCGACTTCAGCTCGTCCATCGCCAGCGAACCGCTGGATGTGCGCCGTTATGGTGTGATCTACGCCGGCGCGCAGAA
The DNA here is from genome assembly GCF_059372495.1 of Stenotrophomonas sp. YJH_SMC_80. Classification (NCBI taxonomy): domain Bacteria; kingdom Pseudomonadati; phylum Pseudomonadota; class Gammaproteobacteria; order Lysobacterales; family Lysobacteraceae; genus Stenotrophomonas; species Stenotrophomonas sp. YJH_SMC_80. Next base: position 199,022 of record NZ_JCAFVP010000002.1, on the reverse strand, counting down.
GAACCTGGGCCCGGTCGGCATCGCGGTGATGATCATCCGCCGCGACCTGCTCGAGCGCAGTGGCCAGCCGCGCGCGGACATCTTCGATTACCGCTCGCACGTCGCCCGCGATTCGATGCTCAACACCCCGCCGACCTGGAACTGGTATCTGGCCGGCCTCGTGTTCAAGTGGATGCTGGCCGAGGGCGGCGTGACCGAATTCGCCAAGCGCAACGCCGCCAAGGCCGCGCTGGTGTACGGCGCCATCGACGGCTCCGGCGGCTTCTACCGCAATGAAGTCGCACATGCGGCCCGTTCGCGCATGAACATTCCGTTCTTCCTGCCCGATGTCGAACTCGACGCCCGCTTCGTCGCCGAAGCCAAGGCCGCTGGCCTGCTGGCGCTGAAGGGCCACAAGGTGGTCGGCGGCATCCGGGCTTCGCTGTACAACGCCATGCCGCTGGCCGGGGCCGAGGCGCTGGTCGCCTTCATGGCCGATTTCCAGCAGCGTCACGGTTGAGCAATGAACGGCGCGCACCGTCGGGTGCGTGCCCCGCAACAGGGAATTCCGATGGCAAGCAGCAAATCCAGCAAGAAGGTGCCGAAGAAGGCCGAACCGGCCAAGGACAGCGCCTCCACCAAGGCCAAGGGCAAGAGCACGTCCAAGGCTGCGTCGAACCCGGCGCCCACCCTGGCGCCGCTGGCGCTGGCCGATGTGCGTTCGAAGATCGACCAGATCGACCGCGACATCCAGAGCCTGATCGCCGAGCGCGCACGTTTCGCCCACCAGGTCGGCAAGGCCAAGGGCAAGCTGGCTGCTGCCGTCGACTACTACCGCCCCGAGCGCGAAGCGCAGGTGCTGCGCATGGTGGTGGACCGCAACGAAGGCCCGCTCAGCGATGAACTGCTGGTGCACGTCTACCGCGAGATCATGTCGGCCTGCCTGGCGCAGCAGGAGCCGCTGAAGATCGGCTACCTCGGCCCGGAAGGCACCTTCAGCCAGCAGGCGGTGCTCAAGCATTTCGGCCGCTCCGCGCTGGGCCTGCCGATGGCCAGCATCGAGGAAGTGTTCCAGGAAGTGGAAGCGGGCAACGCCGATTTCGGTGTGGTGCCGGTGGAGAATTCGGGGCAGGGCACCATCCAGATCACCCTGGACATGTTCCTGACCTCCAACCTGAAGATCTGTGGCGAAGTGGAACTGCGCGTGCAGCAGTACCTGATGTCGCGCAGCGGCCGCATCGAGGACATCGAGCGCATCTACGCACACCCGCAGTCGTTCATGCAGACCTCGGCGTGGCTGCGCGCCAACCTGCCGAAGGCCGAGAAGATTCCGGTATCCAGCAACGCCGAAGGTGCGCGCCGTGCGCGCAACGCCGACGACGCGGCGGCCATCGGCGGCGAGAGTGCCGGCCACGTGTACGGCCTGAAGAAGGTGGTCACCAAGCCGATCCAGAACGATGCCGACAACACCACCCGCTTCCTGGTGGTGGGCCGCAACATCTTCCCGACCTCCGGCCACGACCGCACCTCGGTGCTGGTGTTCATCCATGACAAGCCCGGTGCGCTGTTCGACGTGCTCAGCCCGTTCGCCCGCCACGGCATCAGCATGAACCGCATCGAGTCGCGGCCGTCGCACCACGGCAAGTGGGAGTACGGCTTCTTCATCGACCTGGCCGGCCACATCGACGACGCGCCGATGCAGGCCGCACTGGCCGAACTGGAAGCGCACTCGGCGCAGATCAAGGTGCTGGGCTCCTATCCGGTGGCCGTGCCCTGAGTGCTGCTGCGGCGGCCCTGGCCGCCGCTCCCTGATGCATCGCCGGCGCTGCCGGCGTTTACGGAATGATCGAACGATGAGCAACGCGCAACACTGGATCGCCCGCAAGGGCCAGCCGCTGCAGGGCAGCCTGACCATTCCCGGCGACAAGTCGGTCTCGCACCGCTCGGTGATGTTCGCCGCGCTGGCCGATGGCACCTCGCATATCGAAGGCTTCCTGGAAGGCGAAGACACCCGCGCTACCGCGCGCATCTTCAGCCAGCTGGGCGTCCGCATCGAAACCCCCAGCGCGTCGCAGCGCATCGTGCACGGCGTCGGTATCGACGGCCTGAAGGCGCCGGATGCGCCGCTGGACTGCGGCAACGCCGGTACCGGCATGCGCCTGCTGGCCGGCCTGCTGGCAGGCCAGGCCTTCGACTGCACGCTCATCGGCGATGAGTCGCTGTCCGGCCGACCGATGCGCCGCGTCACCGGCCCGCTGTCGCAGATGGGCGCGAAGATCGACACCCAGGATGACGGCACGCCGCCGCTGCACGTGCATGGCGGCCAGACGCTGCATGGCATCGACTTCGCCTCGCCGGTGGCCAGCGCGCAGATCAAGTCGGCGGTGTTGCTGGCAGGCCTGTACGCACAGGGCGAAACCAGCGTTGTCGAGCCGCACCCGACCCGCGACTACACCGAACGCATGCTGTCCGCGTTCGGCGTGGACATCGAATTCTCGCCGGGCAAGGCGCGCCTGCGCGGCGGCCAACGCCTTCGTGCCACGGATATCGTGGTGCCGGCCGACTTCTCGTCTGCGGCGTTTTATCTGGTGGCTGCCAGCATCATCCCGGGCTCCGAGCTGCGCCTGAAGCAGGTTGGCCTGAACCCGCGCCGCACCGGCCTGCTGCACGCGCTGCGCCTGATGGGTGCCGACATCACCGAAGAGAATCCGGCCGAGCAGGGCGGTGAACCGGTGGCGGACCTGGTGGTGCGCTATGCCCCGCTGAAGGGTGCACGCATTCCGGAAGAACTGGTGCCGGACATGATCGACGAGTTCCCGGCGCTGTTCGTGGCGGCAGCTGCTGCAGAAGGCCAGACCGTGGTGACCGGCGCCGCCGAGCTGCGGGTGAAGGAATCCGATCGTCTCGCAGCGATGGCCACCGGCCTGCGCGCGCTGGGCATGCAGGTGGACGAAACTGAAGACGGTGCCACCCTGCATGGTGGCGTGCGCCTGGGCAGCGGCACCATCGAAAGCCACGGCGACCACCGCATCGCCATGGCGTTCGCCATTGCCGGCCAGATCAGTGACGGCGAAGTGCGCATCAACGATATCGCCAACGTCGCCACGTCCTTCCCGGACTTCGACGGCCTGGCCCGCAGCGCCGGATTCAACCTGGCCTGATCGTCACTGCATCCGCCGGGTCATGCCCGGCGGATCGCAATGCCCGGTAGGTGCCGACCTTGGTTGGCACGCACACATCTCCCGGTAGGTGCCAACCTTGGTTGGCACGCTCACATCTCCCGGTAGGTGCCAACCTTGGTTGGCACGCTTTCCCGCATAAAAGGACGGAGGCCGAAGCCTCCGTCTAAACATCACGAACCCCTCGTCCGCGATCAACGCTGCTCGGTACGGAAATCCACCGGGACCCGCACCACGCTGGCGATGGCACGGCCTTCGTGCATCGCCGGCTGGAACTTCCAGTTCTGCACGGTGCTCAGCACTGCGCGGTCCAGATCGCGACTGCGCTCGCCGCTGCGCGAAACGATCGCGGCATTGGCGACGTTGCCGCGGGTATCGACACTCAGGCTGGCGATCACGCTGCCCTGCACGCCACTACGCAGCGCAGCGGCGGGGTAGGTGGGCATGCGGTTGCTGGCCAGCGGGCGGGCCTCACGATTGCGCACTACCGGCGCGGCCTTCCGCGAAGCAGTAGCCGGGGCTGCCTGGCGCGCGGCAGGGGCCGCTGCATCCGTCACCGCTGCCTGCTCGGGGGCTGGAAGCATGCGCTCACCGACCGGTGCCGGTGCCACGTCTTCCTGGTTTGAATGACGCAGCCAGAGCAGGGCGGCAGCAAACATCGCCACGATCAGCGCGATCCACATCCAGGGCGAAGTGGGTTTGTGCTGCAGGCTGGAATCCTCCTGCAGATGCGGCGAATGAAGGTCTTCGTGGGTGGTGGCAGTCATCGCTAACTCCTTCCGTCAATGGACGACGTGGGCAGTGTTGCCCGAGCCACGGACGAGAAGTGTCAGCGTTGCGTCAACGCCACCGGCAGGGTTCAGTTTGCCTGCCGGGAAGCGTTCAGTTACTGCGTCTTGAAGTCGAACGGCACTTCAATGCTGCCGGGGACGGCCTGGCCGTTGCTCTGCGCCGGCGTGAAGCGCCAGCGGCGCACGGCGTCCGTGGCGGCACGGTCGAGCTCGCGTGAACCGCTGCGCTGGATCACCGTAGCGTTGTTTGGATAGCCGGTGGCGTCCACGTCCACCCGCACCACCACGGTGCCGGTCTCGCCAGCGCGAAGCGCGGCAGCCGGGTAGGCGGGTGGCGGCGACTGGCCGGCAATCGGCATCGGCTGGCTGTTGCCGGTGGCCGCCGGCGCAGGGCCCGGTGCGGCCGGGGCTGCTTCAGCGATGGGGGCAGGCGGCGGTGGGGCTGTTTCGACCAGCTTTGGTGCTTCTTCCTCCACCGGGGCCGGCTTGGCATCGGGCATGTCGCTGGAACCGGCCGCAGCAGCCAACGGCTCCGGCAGGGGCTCGATCTGGGCGGTTTCCTGCGGCGTCTGGGCGGCAGGATCGGCGCGGAAGAACTCCTTGTCGCGACCGGTCAGCCAGACCAGCACGAACAGCAGTACGCCCACGCCGAAGGCGATGCCGGCGATCTTCAGGGCGTTGCGCGGGATATGCACAGTGAACGACTTGGCGGACGACGAGCGGGGTGCAGACATGGACCGGACCAGTACGGAATGGCTCGATTCTGCCACGGCGGGAATGAACCGGGCGGCAGAAATCCGTATAACAAGCGATAATCCCATCCCTGATACCCACCACGACACCTGCCATGCTTGATCCAGCCCTGCTCCGCCACCAGCCCGCCGACCTCGCCGAACGCCTGCGCACCAGCCGCGGCTTCGAGCTCGACGTGTCTGCCCTGGAGTCCCTGGAGGCTGATCGCAAGCGCATCCAGGTGCGGACCCAGGAGCTGCAGAGCCTGCGCAACAGCCGTTCCAAAGCCATCGGCCAGGCCAAGGCCAAGGGCGAGGACGTCTCGGCCATCATGGCCGAGGTCGCAGCCTTCGCCGACGAGCTGAAGGCCTCGGAAGTGGCGCTGGACGAGCTGCGCGAGAAGATCGAAGCGATCTCGATGGGCATCCCGAACCTGCCGGCCGATGACGTGCCGGCCGGTGCCGACGAGAACGACAACGTCGAGCAGTCGCGCTGGGGAACCCCGCGCCAGTTCGATTTCAAGGTGCTCGACCACGTCGAACTGGGCGCCCGCAACGGCTGGCTGGACGGCGAGACCGCCGCCAAGCTGTCCGGCTCGCGCTTCACCGTGCTGCGCGGCCCGATCGCGCGCCTGCACCGTGCGCTGGCCCAGTTCATGGTCGACCTGCACACCGGCGAGCACGGCTATGAGGAAACCAACGTGCCGCTGCTGGTCAACGCCGATTCGCTGCGCGGCACCAGCCAGCTGCCGAAGTTCGAGGACGACCTGTTCAAGACGGCCGTGGGCGATTCCACGCGCTACCTGATCCCGACCTCGGAAGTACCGCTGACGAACATCGTGCGCGACGAGATCGTCGATGCCGAACGTCTGCCGTTGCGCATGACCGCCCACTCGATGTGCTTCCGTGCCGAGGCCGGCAGCGGTGGTCGCGACGTGCGCGGCATGATCCGCCAGCACCAGTTCGAGAAGGTCGAGCTGGTTTCGATCAGCCGCCCGGAAGACAGCGATGCCGAACACCAGCGCATGACCCGCTGCGCCGAAGTGGTGCTGGAAAAGCTGGGCCTGCCGTACCGCAAGGTGCTGCTGTGCACCGGCGACATGGGCTTCTCGGCGGTGAAGACCTACGATCTGGAAGTCTGGCTGCCGTCGCAGGAGACCTACCGCGAGATCTCCTCGTGCTCGAACTGTGGTGACTTCCAGGCCCGCCGCATGCAGGCGCGCTGGCGCAACCCGGCCACCGGCAAGCCGGAACTGGCGCACACCCTGAACGGCTCGGGCGTGGCCGTCGGCCGCGCGATGATCGCGGTGATGGAGAACTACCAGAACGCCGACGGCAGCATCACCGTGCCGGAAGCCCTGCGCCCGTACATGGGCGGCCTGGAAACCATCGCCTGATTCCCTGATCGGGCGGGTGCCATGCTTGCATGGCACTGCTGCGGCTCGGGTGGGTGCCATGCTTGCATGGCACCGCTGTGTCTCTGGTGGGTGTCATGCTTGCATGGCACCGTATCCACGCCATGCGTGGATGAACCGCCGTGATCACTCCACAACCCGCACCTTCTCCAACGGCACCCATCCCGGGTCGCCGGCCTCCGGCACGCACCACGCCCAGCCATTGAGCGTGCGCTGCCCACGCAGCAGCTGTCCGGGATCCACATCCAGTTCCCGCGCGCAGTAGTCCTCCGTGGCAAACGCGCCACCCTGCGCGTCGCGACCGATCACCGGCGCCGGGACGAAACCGGGGTGCTGCCCCTCGGCCTCGCACAGGAACCAGTCATCCCAGCCCTCCGGGCCTTCATAGCGTTCGCCCACTACCAGCGCCTGGCCGCGGCGCAGGGTGATCGGGTGCGGAAATTCGCTGCGGTGCGCAGTGGTCACGATGTAGTTCATGGCCCCAGCCTAACGTGCTGGTGAGCGCCGCGCATGGCACCGATCCACGCATGGCGTGGATCTACTGATGCAAAAAAGCGGCCCCGCAAAGCGGGGCCGCCAGGGTGGGCCGGGATGGGGGAGGGGATCCACGGCCCGCGTTCAGCGCCTCGACGAGGAGAGAGCGGCGCCGAACGCTGGAACGCTTATGCAGCGACGGCTTCGACCACTTCGTGCGACGGCAGGGCTGCCAGTGCACCGGCAATCGCGTCTTCGCGGTGCTGCGGCGAGTAGGCGATGCCCTCGGCGCGCACGAACTCGACCTCGTTGATGCCCATGAAGGCGAACACCTGGCGCAGGAACGGTTCCTGGAAGTCGGCCGGCGAGTCGGTGTAGATGCCGCCGCGGCTGCTGGCGATGATCACCCGCTTGCCACCGGCCAGGCCCACCGGGCCGTTCTCGGTGTACTTGAAGGTGCGGCCGGCCACGGCCACGCGGTCGATCCAGGCCTTCAGCGTGGAAGGAATGCTGAAGTTGTACATCGGCGCGCCGATCACCACGATGTCAGCCTCCAGGAACTGCTGCATCACCTGTTCAGCATCGGTCGCCTCGGCGGCATCGGTCCTGGCCAGCGAGCTGCTGCGCAGATGCGGTACCGGATTGGCGTCAAGATCGCGATAATCGACCTGCAGGCCATCGATCTGGCCCGTGAAGCGGGCAACCACGGCGGCCGACAGCTGGCGCGAGACGGAATTGTCGCCAAGCACGCTGGCGTCGAGATGCAGAAGCTTCATGGCAGTCACCTATGTTCTGGAGGGAAGGGGCGGGGTGGCCCCGCCGACGGAGAGAACGATAGGTTGTTGCAAAGACGGAATAAAGGTGATTGAATGCCACGCATTGTTCTAGATATGGAACTCGGGCATGCATGACCTGAATGATCTGTACTACTTCGCGATGGTGGTCGACCACGGCGGATTTGCCGCCGCCGAGCGCGCACTGGGTATTCCCAAGTCGCGACTGAGCCGCCGCATCAGCCAGCTGGAAACCGACCTGGGCGTGCGCCTGCTGCAGCGCTCCACGCGCCGTTTCGCGGTCACCGATGTCGGCACCAGCGTGCACCGCCATGCGCAGACGATGCTGGCCGAGGCCCAGGCCGCCCGCGAAGTGGTGGACCGCCTGAGCGCGGAGCCGCGCGGCGTGGTGCGCGCCAGCGTGCCGGTGTCACTGGCGCAGATGCAGCTGCCCAAGCTGCTGCCCAAGTTCCTTGAGCAGTACCCGAAGGTGCGCCTGCAGCTGAACATCAGCAACCGCCGCGTGGACATCATCAACGAAGGCTACGACGTGGCCCTGCGCGTGCGTTCGCGCCTGGACGATGACGGCAGCCTGGTGATGCGCAGCTTCGGCCAGGTGCAGGAATTGCTGGTGGCCAGCCCGAAGTACCTGGACCGCGCTGGCCGGCCGAAGGATCCGGAAGAATTGACCCAGCACGTCACCCTCAGCATCAGCGAAGACGAAGCCCGCCAACGCTGGGAGCTGCACGGGCCGGAAGGCGAAGTGCGCCGGGTCGACCTGCAGCCGCGCGTGGCCGGCTTCGACTTCCCGCTGCTGCAGAGCATGGTGAAGGACGGTTTCGGCATCACCATGCTGCCGGAAACCGTGTGCGCCGACGCCGTGCGCAACGGCGAGCTGGAAGTGGTGCTGCCGGACTGGTCGCTGCCGCAGGGCGTGTGCCATGCCGTGTTCGCCTCGCGCCGCGGCCTGCTGCCGGCGGTGCGCGTGTTCATCGACTTCCTGGCCGAACATCTGCCGCCGCAACTGGAGGCCTCGCGCCTGGATTGCGGTGGTGCCTGTGAAAAGGCCAAGGAGCGGATCAAGGCCAGTGCGCTGGGCGCGTTGGCGGTGGACGCGGGCTGAGGTACCTACCCGCAACTGCACCGCCGATCTGTGAAACGGTAGCGCCGGGCCATGCCCGGCGTTGCTGCTTTCTGGCGCCGATTAGTTCCGCCCGAACAGCCGGTCCCAGAAGCTGCGCCGCGGGGGTGCGGCCGGTGTGGGCTCGGCAATGACCGGCGCTTCCAGCACCGCCATCAGTTCCGCGCTGCGCGGCTTCTTCAGGAAGCGCGCGTAGTCCAGATAGCTGGTCACCTTGCTCATGTGCAGGCGCTCGGGCATGGCCGGCAAGGCGCCGCCCTGCAGCAGTACCCGCAACGCCTCTGGGCGGTCCAGACGGATCGCCTCGAACAGGGCGGTGCCACCGCATCCGGGCTCAATCTGGTTGGCGCGCTGTGGCGCATCCTTCAGCAGGTCACGCAGCGCATCCGCGTCATCGCGCTCCACGGCGGCCACCAACCGCGCCAGCGCGTCGGCTTCCGCAGCTGGCAGGTTGTCGCGATAGGCCTGGTCGGCAATCTCGCGCTGGTCGCGCCCATCACCGCCCTGGATGCACAGGAAATCTGTGACCAGAGCGACCGGAATGCCGGACGTATCCAGCGCCCAGTAGCTCGGATAGACGCCGTCGCCCCAGCCGCTGGTGAATACGATCAGGCCATGCGGTGAGTCCTCGCCCCAGGGGCGGTACTCGGCGCCTACATCCAGGCCATCGTGGTCGATCAGTGCATCCGACCACGCGTTGTCTTCGTCGCCATCGGCCTGTTCGATCAGGGCCAGCAGCGCCCGCTGGGTGTCTGTATCCATGAAGCAGCCGATACCAGCGTCGACCGGATAGCCGATGAAGCTGTCTTCATCCAGGCCGGTCAGATCCTGCGTGGTCCAGCGCGCCATCTGCCAGTGCAGGGCGGTTGCGCTGAGGGCTTCGCGGGGCTTGAACCAGACCACGGCCAACGCCGGGCGGCCGCTGTGCACGATGACTTCGACCGGATGTCGGCCCAGCGGGGCGGTGTAGTCGGCCAGCGCGGGCGCCTCGGCCTGGACCAGCGGATCGCAGACCACCAGATGCCCGCTGCTGACCGGCAGGTGCCCGGCGAACGTGCGATGCAGGGCCATTGCGGCCAGCTGGGTGTCGTCCAGCAGGGTGGTGCGCAGGTTGGCCAGATCGAGATGGGCCATGGCGGCTCCGAGTGCGGTGAAGGCCCCCACCGTGCCGGATGCGGAGGACACGGGCAAGGTGGTCTTGGGCAAATGCCCTTCACGTGCGAGAATACGCCGCTGCCCGGGCGACCGGGACCCGATTGGAGAGATGGCCGAGCGGTTTAAGGCACCGGTCTTGAAAACCGGCGAAGGGTTAAACCTTCCGTGGGTTCGAATCCCACTCTCTCCGCCAGTTGTTTAAAAGAGCCTCTGGAAACAGGGGCTTTTTTGTTTCTACAGCCTTCGCTGCCCGCCCGCTTACCCATTCACCTGCAAAGATCGATTCTGCACGATCTGCTGCCGAACCCGGCCTTGCGCCTCGGATTGTATCCAGAGTGCGCGGCGTCTGATGCGGATAGAGCGCCGGAAGCGGCCGGCCTTGATCTCTCCGCAGATAAAGGTGGCGTCCATACCGGTCATCTGGCTCACGTGATCAAGCGATAGCAGCTCTTCCAGTCTTTCAGCCACGGCCATGATAGCCTCCCATGGCGCGAGCCTTCGCAGGACGGTAGGCCAGCCCAAGCTGGAACTGCAGAACGTTGTCGATCGGCATTTCGACCGAAGTGGGGCGCGCGCTGCGCGCCGGGCGATTCAGTCTTCGCCAGGCTGCGATGGCCTTGTCGGGTTCGGCATGCTTGCTGGTCGACCTGCAAGCGCACTCGACCAGGTGGCCGCCACCGGCGGATGCACAGCGCTTGTCGTGGATGTGGCGCGCGCGGTGGCCGGTGGCGCAGTTCGGCAACCCTTCCGGGTGGCTGATATGTTCTTGGGTCATGGCTGCACTCCTCGATGTGGGCTTCGAGCTGTTCGATCAGGAAGGTGGCTTCGCTGGCTCGTCGGCGGCGTTCGTGCGTGCTGACCGGCATGGGGCCGGCATCCTGGATCCACTTCAGCGGTTCAAGGAACCAGCTCGGTTCCACGGGTAGCCGGGTGAGTGGGTCGACCTTCTTGTCGGGCGGGAAGCAATCCGGCCCGGCCCAGTCCTGGCTTTCCCCGCAGCACAGACGTGGCGCTGGAAGTCGTGAACCTTCTCGGGCTGGACGACGCGCGGGGTCTCGAACAGGGCGCGGACAACGAGGTCGCGCTGGTGGGCGGCGTAGACGTAGCCGGCGTCGGCCTGGACCCAACTGCCCGGGCCCACGTCCTTCTCGTTGCGATACTCCCAGCGCACAGGCTGGGCGGTGTAGAGCGCGGTCAGCGTTGGAGTGGTGGCCGAGGGCGGCGCTCATGCGGCGGCCGCCTGCGGATTGCTGCGGTCGATGGAGGCGCGCTGGTCGATCTGATCGGCCGCAAGGACGAGGTGTTCGGCCACTTTCCGTGCTTCAAACGGGTTCAGGTTTACCAGCGCGTCGCCGACCTGGATGACAATGGTTCCTGCGTGGGCCGAGTTTCTACGCGGGCTGCGGCGCGGCTGGCGTGATGCCGTCAACCAGGCGCTGGAGCAACTGGTGCTGGCGCCGCCGGCGGGGATCGAGACTGGGACTAGGTAGGCGCGCTGCTATCGCAGCCGGAGGCGTTTGCCTGGCCGGAAAAGGCGGAGCTGCCGCTGGATGCTAGTGAGCCGGCGATTGAGCTGTAGCCGCGGGAAGCGATCACGATGGCTGAACATGGCCGGGGCCAGATGGCGCCATGTGCTATTCCGCCCACATCACCGTCGTCTGGTAAAGATAAGTTTGCATGGGCTGAGATTGCAGCGCGTCAATAAAAACCCAGCTCCTAGTGGAGCTGGGCCGGTCACGGTTTTATCAGATTTGCTGAATTGGTCCGACCTCTACGTCGCCGTTGCATCTGCCTACGCAGCCACCACCCAAGCCAGGGCCGCCAATCCCTCCGCCGTGACCTCCCCAGTCGCCCATGTCTCCGCCGCCGCCACCGCCTTCATAAATTGGCTCGGGCATGACGCCTTCGCGTGGCGTCTGACCTTCGCCTACCCAGTTCGATTCGAAATTCTCGTGGTAGACGGTGCAATGCGTTGCGTTGCATATCTGGTACGTCGTTCCAGTCGCCCACGCGAAGAGTGGTACGTAATCGATTGGTGCGCGTGAGTCTTTGATGACTTCCAGGGTTCTTGCGTCAGGAACCGGCGATGCCACGTGACAGTCGTTGCAGAAGTAGGGGCCGCGTTCAAAGGCTAAAGTGCTTGCAGCAAGGGCGAGCGCGGCAGTGGCTACCAAAATGAGAATGGCCTTGCGGCGGGGTATGCGGAAAAACTTCCTATCGACAGCAAGAGTCATAGATTTGATTTCCCTTTCTTAGGGCTAAGGAGAGCTGTTCTCCACTTAGCGATTTGTCCAAGGTACTAACTTGACGAGCCGGCACTATCGAGGGGTCCATGAGGCGTACTGCTTCAAAGTACGCTCTGCTTGTAACTTGGTCCTCATCGATCAGCACACCAGCGTGGTAGGCATTCCCCAGCTGAAGTAGCGCGTCGGCGCTACCTTGAGATGCCATTTCTTGCAGATAGCTTACGGCTGTCTGCTTGTATTCCTTTGCGCGGTCCGGGTTGCGAAGCAGCTCAGCAGGTCCGCCCAGAGCTGATTCGGAGTCTGCGGCATAGAGCAGTCTCGCTCCGATGTTCCCCTGCTCTGCAGCAAGCGATAGCCATTTGCTCGAGCTGACTTCATTTTCCGCCGAAAGGTCGTTGCAGGCGGCTGCGACATCTGGCGAGGCTTGCAAGGCGGCTCCCCTGGATGCGCGCCTGTTGATGTTTGCGCATTCATTGAGCTTTAGAAAGATCCCATAGGAGGCCGTCGCATCGCCGGCCATCGCCAATGGCGAAAGTTCCGCAACTACCTTGTCGACGGTGCCACTCGGCACACGCCCGAAGTCCTCAACGACATAGGCTCTGCCAGATAGATGTCGCACGCGAACTGATCTGTTGGCCGACGACGACAGACTGGTCGTTGTGGTTGTATGGGGCGCGGGGACCGAATTCGCGTCTATCGTGATCTTGGGCACGCCAGTCGTGGGCGTTCTGATGCTGTCATTGTCCTGTCGCGACGTGGGGGAGGTGGCGGCAAACCGCCAGATGCCTGTTCCAATCAAAGCAATTGCCGCTGAGAGGATTAGAACCTTAGTCTTTGATGACATTGCCTTCCTTCATGTTGTAACGAGGGGATCGAGCGTGTTTCGATCGGGCGCCCGATGACAGGGACGTCAGGCACGCCGAGCCTCAATTCCGTATTCACTAAGCATTCATATATGAATCACATTGTCAATTTCCGATGAACTTGTCGATCATGGAAGTCCGTGTTGTGCTGTAGGTAAATGCCTACTATGCGACGCTTCACTTCGTGCTTGAGGCAGCCATAGGATTTCTCTTGGCAGGCCTGGGGTCTGCAGGCGTGCGCATTTGGACGGCCGGAAGATGTGGCAGACCAAGGACGTGCGTGCGTCCAGCATCAGGCAGGGTATGCGCTACGCCGAACGCTGGTGCGCGGCGAGATTGTACCCGGAGATGCACCTGCGGGCGGCTTTGGCCCGGCTGCTGGAAACCACTCCAAGCGAACCGCTCGAACCGCCTCCGGGCCTGCCGCCAACGCTCGAGCAACACCAACAAGCCGGCGCCTAGCTGAGGCTGGGGCTAGAGATGTGGCGCGGATCAAAGAGGCGCTGTAACTGCGCCGATCACCGAAGGAGGCCAAGCCCAGTGCGAAGTACCCGATGAAGGTTTGGGTGAGGGCAGGGCATACGCAGCTTCGGTCCAGTCACGCCCGAGGTGGACGGTTGGGACAAGCGTGCCCGCAAAGCTAGTCAGGGAGACTTATCGGGAAGGGGGGGGGCAGAGGGGGCAGCGGGTTGGGCGCCGTAGCAAAAGGTTTTGGTGGCAGCGGGAGAGTCTTCGGAGCGACTGGCGGAGTATTCCACGCTGTCTTGAAGCCCAAGCTCTGCATCATCTGGAATGGAGTGCAGCAAGCCACTCCAACTGAGGCGCATGCGTCAGGAAGCTTTCTATTGTGAGCTGCTGCTTTGGGTCGGCTAACCTCATGGGTTACCACGCAGCGGTTGCCTGGATCCTTTAGGGCATGAGCCACCAAGAATGGATCTTGTCCAATCATCTGGAGTTGGACTTCGTTCAATGTCAGTGAGTACCCATTCTCCATCACCGTTCTAATGAGCGGGGAAGTAACGGAGTCCGCAAGGAGAATCGCATCTTTGTTCTTCTTTTCACTCGCCCAAGCAAAAAGCTCGTCTTTCTCGGAATTGTTGGAGCCGTCCTTGATCTCTTGGAAAATTTCCAATGGCATCTTGATGTTTCCAAGGCTTCCGTGGTGGTGGAGCCAAGACCAAAATTCAGGCACCCACGAGTGTCGGAAGTAGGTGTTCGCCGCTTGCATCACGACGTTCGCATCGACCAGATAGATCATCAGGCGGCCCTTCCATTTGCCGTGTTCAAGAGCGGGTACACACTACGAGGCGCAACGCCCAAGATTTTTGCCGCTTTCGATGGGCTGAGGCTCCCCTCCATCACCCCCCGGTAAGCGGTTTCTACCAGTGCCTTGCCAAGCCTATGGCGTCGAACAACATAAAAGTTCGGTCCGCCATCTTTTGCTCGATCTTTGCGAGCGTCCTTCTCATTCTGCTTTTGACGGCGCCATTCGGCGCGCATGAATTCCGCAACGCTGGTCCAAGATTCCTCGGAGATCCTGCCGGCTTGAAATGCGCGAAATGCGACGAGCGTTGTGCTGATGTTGCGCGCCGCCGCAAAGGCAGACATAGCATCAGCTAAATCGTTAGGAGCATTGCTCGCTGGCAGCGGTAGGGAGGCTATTTCCTCTGCAGAAAGCAGGAAAGTGCTAGCCACCTCATTGCAAAATCTCTCAGAAGCAAGCTCTGTGCTTAAAGTGCTGATGCCGGACTCGCCAAACCAAAGATGGCAAACCTCATGCAGCAGAGTGAAGCTCCACGCGCTCTTGGCGTCCTGGCTGTTAATTACGACAAACGGAGCGAAGGGGTCAGAAAGGGCTATTCCTCGGAATGCCCTAACATCGATATCCGTGTGGTGAGTGCCAAGATTACTTAGCAGCACGACGTAGATACCAATCGCCTCGAATTTCTCGCGCAAGTAAGAGAAGGCTTCATCCGTGTTCCTGGCGCGCCTGAATTCGTCGCGGCTAATGCCGCTCCACTTGACCACGCTAGCTAGAACAGACTCAACAGACGTCTTGCCCTTCGAAGACCCTACGAATCCCACCGGCGGCTGATCTTCCTCTTCAAGCAATGCGCGAACAAGTGCCTGCCGCGCTTTTACATCACGCAACAAAGTTGCAACCACCGGCTCATCTGCAGAACTCCGCTCGGGAAGTGTGCGGAAATCGAGGGAAGACCGGTCAGGTTCAGGTGGAGCAGAGAGATAAAAAGACAGCAGCGGCCTGCGGTAGGCTTTGGCCATCCTCAGGAGCATCGCATCGGAGGGCTCGTCCTCGCCCGTTTCAAGAGCGATCAGGCGATCAAGCTTGGTTGCCCGCTTTGTGTCGTTAAGGGCCAGCTTCGACGCGGCAACATCCGGCGTCATCCCCGCCGTTTCGCGTGCCCATCTCAAAATTTCAGGATTCACCGACGGCATGGCCATCCTGGCGCGTGTGCTGTGGATGGCTCGATCTTACCCGGGCTTCTGGGCAACTTCCAGTCCATGGCGTTCAGGGCGAAAACGGAGCATTCCCGCAGTACTCGGCCCATGCCATCATGAGCGCTCTCTGCTTCCCCAACATGGTTCCCCGCTTATAGGCTACTTTGGCTTTATCGCGGATCCTGTGAGCCAAGGCGGTCTCAGAGAGGTCGTCAGGGTAATCCGTGGTTTCACTAGCCCAGTCCTTGAATGTTGACCTTGACCCGTCCTGAATTGGGTTGACACTTTTCCCCTACGGAAAAGGAATGTTCAATGAAATCAACAATCAGGCGCAGCCAACGGGACTATTCGCTGGCCTTCAAGCTGTCGGTGGTCGACCAGGTAGAGCGCGGGGAATTGACCTACAAACAGGCCCAGGAGCGTTATGGGATCCAAGGCCGGAGCACGGTCCTTTCCTGGCTTCGTCGGCACGGTCGGCAAGACTGGTCAGCTGGTGCATCATTCCCTCCCATGAGCACCGTCCCCAAAGCCGTCGCGGCCAAGCCGCTTACGCCGGAACAACAGATCAAGGCCTTGCAGGTCCAGTTGCGAGAGGCGAACGAGAAGGCGCAGCTCTTCGAGGCGATCTTGGACGTCCTCAAAGAGGATTACGGGGTACGCATCGTAAAAAAGCCTTCCGGCAAGTCCTCACGCAAGGGCGCCTCAAAGGCGTAAGCGTGGCAAGGGCTTGCCGCCATTTCAGCATCAGTCGGCAGGCGTTCTATCAGGCTGGACACCGTCATCAGCGGCGAGACGCTGCTGATTCCACGGCGCTGGCGCTGGTGAGCGATTGCCGCGCGCGCCAGCCGCGGTTGGGTACGCGCAAGCTGCACCATCTGATTGAACCGAAGCTACAAGCGGCGGGGCGGGTAGCGGATATCACCTACCTGCCCACTGACGGAAATATCGTTTACCTGAGCCTGGTTACAGACGTCTGGTCACGCAAGATCGTGGGCTGGAGCGTGAATGAGACGCTGCAGACGGAACACACTGCGCAAGCACTGGAAATGGCCCTGAAATGGCGAAAAACGAGGCAGCGCCTGATCCATCATTCGGATCGGGGCATCCAGTACTGCTCGGACAACTACCAGACCATCCACACCAAGCATGGCCTGACCTGCTCCATGACCGACGGCTACGACTGTTATCAGAACGCGCTTGCGGAGCGGATCAACGGGATACTCAAAGGAGAATTTTTGCTTCGTCGCCCACGGGACCTGGGACAGGCCCGGCAGATGGTGGCTGAGGCAGTGGAGATCTACAACGCGGAGCGACCCCATCTGCCCCTTAAAATGCAGACGCCCGATGCGGTGCATCGGGCGTCTTTGGCCGCCTGAGGGCGGTCAGATCATCCACCCCATAGGTGTCAACCTATGGCAGGACGGGTCATACGGCCCTTGCTGCCTAGCCATCCGCCCACAAGGGTCAAGTGAACGAACAAACCAGTGCCGTCCTCCGATACCAGGGAAGTAACGCATTCAAGGACGGCAAGTGCTTCTGTTGCGCAATTACTGAGCTGGGCGCCGGTCAATTTGAATGCATCAGGCATCCGCGCTAGGCTGCGCATGCCCATGGAGGGCGACGAACGAAGTCATGGCATGAAGATTGGATGCAAGCATTCTGTTGCTGTTGCGGCCTGTGCGTTGAACTTTGGAATCAGCAGCGCCACGGCGAAAGGCCCCTGCCCTTGTTTCGTCTGCGAGGTCCAGTACATTGCATGTGAGGCGTCAGGTACAGACTTGAGTATCTGTGCCCGGAACTATATGCACTGCTTGCGTCTGAATGCCTGCATTTTCCCGTAATAGGACGCGGCGAGGACGCGTGGGGACCTTGCGATACCCTGCAGCCTCGCCACCATCCAGACAAAAGCCTCGGTCCTGCCGGGGCTTTTTCGTTTCCGGAAACGCCATGGCGTGCATCATGCCGGGGGCGAAACCGAGACGGTGTCTGTGTGCCCTGATGCAGGCAGGCATATTTGGAGGGAGCGGGATGCTCTCATCCCCGCTGCCCACCCTTCGGTTTGTTATGGCACAACGGGTAACTGGAGCACGACCGGAAGGCCCCATGCGGCCCCATCCGGTCCACGAACACGCCGACCTTGCACACCGGGCAGCGCTCTTCGTGGATGGCCGCGCCTGAAATCGCGGTCACTTCCACTGCTCTGTCCTTCACCAGCTCGTCCAGGAACGGCGAACGCTTCCCCTGTAGGGTGAACATGGCCACCGAGCGTCGCGCACGCGTCAGCGCGACATAGAACAGCCGCCGTTCTTCGCTCAGCGGATAGGTATCCCCATCCGGCATTGCCAGCGAAAGGACCGGGTCATCGGCGCGCAGGCTCGGGAAGCTGCGGTTGATCATGCCCGGCAGAATCACGTAGTCCGCCTCGCGTCCCTTCGACCGATGGACCGTCAGGAACTCCACGTCCATCGTGCTGCCGAAGGCAGTCTTCCAATCCGGTGGCACCGCGCTGCGATCGGCGCGATACCGCCCCAGGATGAATACAGTCACGCGCCCATTGCGGCCCTGCGGCACCGCGCCTGACAACAGCTGCTGATGCAGCCTGGCGAGGTACTGGCGAACGCCATCCTGCAGCTCCTCGCGACGATTCATCTGGAACGCTTGCAGCACTGGCCCCATTGCCGGTGCGGCAGAACGAACCGCCTTGGCAATCTGCGCTGGATTCCGGCTGACGAAACGGCTGGACGCATCGCAGAGCGCCTGGGGGCAGCGGAATGTCTGCTCCAGTTTCAGCACCTGGCCATGGCCCATCCACTCGCGGAATCCGGTCATCACCGAAACGTCGGCACCGGCGAAACGATTGATCGATTGCCAGTCATCGCCCACCGCAAACAGATAGCGGCCGGGGCGGCTGACCAGGGCACGGCAGAGCCGGGCGCGGGCGCGCGAGGCATCCTGGAATTCGTCGGCCATCACCAGTTCGTAGGGCGATTCATAGCGGCCCTGTTCCAGCAGTCCGGCCGCCATGTTGAGCATGTCTTCGAAATCGATGCCGTGCTCGTCAGCCAGTGCGTTGTCCCAGGCCTGGAAAACAGGGCTGGCGATTTCCAGGAAGCGCCGATGCCGTTCCTTGAACTGGTCTTCGGGCATCTGTCGCAGGCGCTCCGCCATATCATCCAGCGTCAGGCAGTTGCTCTTGGCATGGGCAATGAAGGTGCGCATCAAGCCGATCAGGTCCGCGTCCGGCATGGGCTTTGCGCCCTGCTCGGGCAGCTCGCGGTCGGGGTTGGGGTCGAGTTCGACACCGGAGTCGCCAAGCCTCTCCGCCATATCCCGCAGGGCGTATCCACTGCGCAGACCAAACGAGGTGGTTTCAACAAGGGCGGTGCCTCGTGCCGCATGCTGTTGACGCTTCCAATGCATACCTTCGGCGTAGTCGGGAAGCTGCTCTGGCGCCTGGCCATCCGCATCCAGCGAGAAGTGCTCGTGATACAGCCCGGCGTGCGGGTAATAGAAGTTGGGGCGATACTGGCAGTGGGTGTCTGTCGCAGTATCGAACTCGTAGCGTCGCTCGTAGTCGTACGTCACGCCGTTGTAGAACAGCCAGTCGGCGATCACGCATTCTTCCAGGCTCTTCACCCGCTCACCCTGCAGGGTGCGGATGTAGGGCGTGCCATCGCGTTCGTAGCCATCGGCCTCCATTTCCGCGCCGAATGCCGGCAGGTCGCGCCCGAACACCAGGCGGAACATGTCCCACTGGGTGCGGAAGTGGATCGAGCGATCCTTCAGGTCGTCCACCAGCTCGGCCAGCTTGTTGAAGCCCAGCGTGGCGTCAATGGTCCATTCGGGGATGTCGGGCTTGCGGCCGGTGACCTTGGCGATGATGGCCAGGCCTAGGGCGTGGAAGGTCCGGGCCTCAACCACGGTGTTGCCCATGCCGAGTCGATCGAAGGTTCGCTGCGCACGCTCCTCCAGTTCCTTGGCAGCATCCTTGTTGAAGGCGAGCATCACGATGCGTTCGGGCTCGACAAAGCCGCGGTCAATGGCATAAGCGGCCTTGGCGACCATCGTGGAGGTCTTGCCGGAGCCGGCCGCGGCCACGACCTGCACCCGATTGTCGAAGCAGATGACGGCGCGGGCCTGTTCCTCTGTCAGCGGCTTGCTCTCGACCCGGCCCAGGAAGTCCCTGGCCAACACCAGCTCGCGCAGGGTCATGGCCTCATTGGCTTCGGCCCAGGCAGCGGGCCAATCCAGGTTCCAGTCGCGCAGGGCGTCCAGCGCCGCGCGATGGCTGTCCGCATGCAGATCTTCATGCACGTCTTCGTCGCGGAACAGCTGCTCCAGCTCAGGCGGCTGCAGGGGCAGGTCTGAGCGCTTCGCAAGCAGCGCCTGCTGCTGCTCATGGGTGATCCAGCTGCGACCGGCACTGCCTCGGTCGATGAGGGCATCCGCGTCGCCCAACCAGGACTGGATCTGCTTCAGAATCGTGTCGAACAGGGCCTTGCGTCCACGCGTGGTTCGCGCAAAGAGCAGGTGCTGCAGGGCCCCCGCAAGCCGGGACGCTCGTCCGTTGGGGAGCCCGTCCACGCACAGCCCGGCAGCATCGCCGGTCTGCAGTTCGACCCGTGACCAGAAGACCCCTCGATGGACCTGCACCTGCTGATCACCATCCACGCGCAACCTGTACTGCTGGCCGGAGACACTGAGTTCAACGTACTCGCCATCAAGCCGCAGCGACCAATGGGGCGAACGGGTCACGCGTCGGCCCCAGCCCGAGGGGCGCCATTCCATAGACATCCAGATACTGCCTTGCAAGCGTCAATAGGGCTTATTGAGCCCCTAAGCCCACATGATAAGGGGCTTGGAAGCCGCCTGTGGTCGTCAGCTCGCGGATTGACCTCGGTACGGGCTTCGCGTGCGCAGGAAGTGGTCGGTGGAGTCGCGGGGTGTCGCGTTTATCGCGTGCGTCCCGGATGCGGGCTCCGTACGTGCCACTATGCACCTGTGCAATGGTGTGCCACGATCCGGCGGCTCACTGCATATTAAGTGAAAGCAGTGCTTGGAGAAAGGCCTGGGAGGGAATGCCCCGATGAATGCAGTGGATCCGGAATTAAAGAGGTTTCTGTCAAGGTTCGATGAGTGCCACACCTTCGAAGGCTGCGAGTTGACCAGTCCGGAAAGCCATGGGATCGACGACGATACGCCGCTGCATATAGCGGCGTTCAATAACGACGTGGATCTACTCAAAGAGTTGATGCCGTTCGTCACCAATATCGACGTACTCGGGGATATTGGATTGACCCCGATGGCGAACGCCGTGATTAGTGAAAGCCTCGAGGCCGTTGTCTACCTTCTCTCCTGTGGTGCGGACCCCATGATCCTGGATGAAGTGGGCGATTCGGTGCTGGATATCATGAAGATGAGACCCGTCTTCAATCAGTTGGTTGAGCAGATCGAGAGCGAGCTGCCGGGGGCGGTTTGAGGTGGGCGAGGTGTGGGTGCTGAGGCGCGCTCGTGGCTCCGCAACCTGGGGCAGGCCGAGAAGATCACGGCGCTAGGATCGCGTACCATCACTCGTAGGCGCGATCCTGCTTCGTCGGCGGTACTTCCACCACATCACCGCGTCGGATCAGCTCGTCCAGATCCACCGCCGAAGCGGCCAGGGCATCCTGCGCATCGAAATCCCACTTGTCCTTGTACTCGCGTGCCAGCAGGTCGCAGACCGCTTTGGCACGCGGATAGGCATCGTCCTTGCCCTCGTTCTGCTTCAGCGCATCGCGATGGATCTGGCACAGCATGAGCTGGTGCGCATCCTCGGCGCGCTCGCGCTCCCAGGTGATGTCGGGCAGGCCCGAAAGCGCAGCGGCAAGTGCGAACGCGGTCATTGGCATGTCGGGTGTCCAGGCAGCGATGGGAACCCGAGCGTATGCGAGCGGCAGTGGCTTGGGGACACCACCGCCCGCGTCGTTTCACTGCATGTTCACCATTCGCCGCAGCATGGAAGCTGCATCAGATGCAGTTGATCCAGACGACCTGCTCACGCATTCACATTCACCACAATCCGCCCACGCACCTTGCCCGGGATGATCTGGTCGTAGACGTCCAGCACCTCGGCAAGCCCGATCAACTGCACGGTACTTTCGAGCTTCTGCGGATCCAGGTCGGTGGCAAGCCGGTCCCACGCGCGCTGTCGGATGTCCTGCGGCGCATTCACCGAATCCACGCCGGCAAGCGTCACGTTGCGGAGAATGAAGGGCAGCACCGAGCCATGCAGCTCATCACTCTGCGCCAGCCCGCAGGCGGCCACGGCGCCTCGGTATTTCGTCTCGGCAATGGCGTTGACGAGGGTAGGGCCACCGGCCACATCCACCACCCCGGCCCAGCGTTCGGCGCTCACCGGCCGCTCGCGCGGTTCTGAAAGCCGCGCGCGGTCGATGATCTCGGCGGCACCCAGGCTGTGCAGATACTCGGCGTGTTCAGGTCGCCCAGTGGCAGCCACCACGCGATAGCCCAGCTTTGAGAGGATCGCCACCGCGATCGAACCGACGCCACCGTTGGCGCCGGTCACCAGCACATCGCCCTTTTCGGGCGTCAGCCCCGCATGTTCGAGGGCCAGTACGCACAGCATGGCGGTATAGCCTGCGGTACCGATGGCCATGGCGTCGCGGGTGCTGAAGTTGCCGGGAATCCGGTTGAGCCATTCGCCCCGCACGCGCGCGCGCTGGGCCAGCCCGCCGTGATGTCCCATGCTCAGGTCCCAGCCATTGAGCACAACGCGGTCGCCTGGCTGGAAGTCGGCTCTACTGGATTCCAGCACCACACCTGCCAGATCGATGCCGGGAATGAGCGGGAACGTCCGGATGACCGGACTCTTGCCGGTCAGGGCGAGCGCATCCTTGTAGTTCAGCGTGGAGTACTCGACGTCCACCAGAACGTCGCCGTCCATCAGATCGGCTTCATCAAAATCGACCAGCTCGGTCGAAACCTGGTTGTTCGTCTTGCGGGTGAGCAGTGCTTTGAACGTCATGCTGGGCCTCACATTCAAGGAATGGGGCCATGCTAGGCTCGCACCGTTATCGCAACAAGAACGATGAATTTCCGTAGGTACTATGGTTTTCCGGAGTATGCATGCGTAGCAGGCGTTGGGATGGCAAGAGCGGTTGCGCGGTGGAAGTCACGCTGTCGGTGATGGGCGGCGTGTGGAAGCCGATCATTCTGTTTCACCTGATGACAGGCAAGCGACGTTTCATGGAGCTGACCCGGCGTGTGCCCAACGCCACCCAGTCCATGCTGACCAGCCAGCTGCGGGAACTGGAGGCTGACGGGGTGGTGATCCGCCACGTGTACCCGGAAGTGCCGCCGAAGGTGGAGTACGAGCTTTCCGAATTCGGCCGCACGCTGGTGCCGGTGCTGCTTGCCATGCGCGAGTGGGGTGAAACCTATCGCGGCCATAAAGGCACGGACAGCGACGGCTGAGACCTGGAGTAGTGCCGAAGCAGTATCCGCAGTACTGCAGGCAGCGCATGTGGCGCGCAGCCTGGTTTCATGAAGGGCTGCGATGCGGTTCCTGTTCCGTGGACGGCCGGTTGCCTATAGTGGCGCTGGAACCCTGCAATGGAATGCCCATGCACGTGATGTCCCCCAGCCGGTGTCTGACGCTTGCACTTGCCGTTGCAGTGAGTGCCGGCGCCTGTGCGCGGCCACCGTCCAACGAACACGAAAGGAATCCCGCCATGCCCGGCGCAACCCAGACCGGCCGCACGATCAACGGCCACACCTATACCGATGCGCCCGTGGACGTGAAGCTCGGGCCGAACACTTTCCGCATTCCGGCCAACTACCTGGACAGCCAGATCGCACCGTGGCCGGGCGAGGGCGTGACGCTGGTCATCGAGTGGCCGGACATGAAGCCGACGGCGCCGGGTGCGCGGGCGAATCCGCGTACGAATGATTTCCGGAAGGAGATTGCCATTCGGATCAACTACGTCGATCGCGTTCCCGTCGAAACACTGCTTTCAAGGCTGTCGTCAAATGAAGCCATCACGGAGGAGGGCTCTGTGGAAAGGGAGGATCCCAGGGACCGTCTCGATCAACGCGTTGCAAAGCCGCAGACCTTGGGCCTGACGCCCTATGCAATCGATGAAGCGAAGATGGTGGTGTACGCGAAGAAGTATGAGGCGCGGTACGGGAAGCCGCCTGTCCGCAATCCCGCCTACGAGAGAGACTGGTACATCGCACGCCAGGGCGATGGTCGGATCAGCTCGTTCATCAAATGTGACGGCGAGGAATTCCGACGCGACGGCGTGCGGCTGGAGGGGCGCGAGGTGATCAGTGAGCCCGGGGAAGTGGCAGCGGGCTGCGTTCATTACTTCGTGGACATCGACAACAAGCTGTCCGTCAGCCTGGACTACAAGAGAGCGTTTCTGAAGGACTGGAAGCGCATGGAAGAGGCCGTCAGGGACGTCATCGCGCGCACCCGGTCCAAGTGATCGGTGATTCAAGGAAGAGAAGGGGTAGGGTATGAGTGGATTGACCGAGCGAGATCTGAGCGTCCTTGGCAGCTATGCCAGAGACGGCAACCGCGAGCTTTACTGGAACTACCTGTCGCAACTGCCGGGAGCCGATGGATACGGGACACTGGCACTGGGTGTTGTACGCAATGACAGCCTGCCGGGACGCGTCGCGAACACTTATGCACAGAACTACGCGAAGAGCCAGCAGGAAGAGGGATCCCGGTTTCCAAATGCACAGTTGACCGAACGGCAATGGGAGTCCTTTGGGCAGACACTGCTCGAAAGAGATCTTGAGTTGCGGCAGCAGTGGATGAACGAGCGCCGCCCAGACCTGGCACTGAATCTTCCCGGCAAGGATGTAATGCTGGCTCACGACCGTGCATTTGAACGGCATGAACTCGATCCCAATTGCTGGACGCCGCGCGTGTTGCTGCAGGCGGCTGAGCAGAAGAGCGGCCCCGCGAAGCTGGAACAGATCTGGACCAACATGCTCAACAATGACTACGCCGGAGGCCCGCGTGTAGGCAACACCAGCGTCGATGCCATCAGCCAGATGGGATGGACGAAAGGCGGCCAGTACCTCACCCGGTTGAGCGTGCTGGAAGCCACCCAGGCCCTGGAAGGGCGCTCGGCGGTCGATCCGAACGTCATCGGTGGCAACAGCTACTACGCGATGTACTTCGAGGCGGACAGGAAATGGGCCAGCATCAGTGCGGGCGGCGGTCACATGTCGCTGCGCGAGATCACCGATCCCTCACGTATCGCCGAACTCAACGACGCGCGCGAGGTTCGTCTGGAGCGCCTGGAGAAGCGAACCCAGTTCCACCCGGACGACCCGTATCGGACCATTACCCGCAGCCCGCTTACCGCAGCCGTGGACGACGTGCCGGATCCCTCACAGGCGCCGACCCGTCTGGCCGACATTGGTCCTGGCCACCGTGAGTACACATTGCTGCAGCAGGTGCGCGAAGGCGTGGCCGCGATCGATGCCAGCGCGGGGCGTACCCACGATGAGAACAGCGAGCGTCTTGTGGCGAGCGTGATGGCCTTGGCCCGCCGCAACCAGCTTGAACGCGCCGATCACGTGCTGCTGAGCGCCCAGACGGCCGACGCTCCCGCAGGGCGGAACGTGTTCGTGGTGCAGGGCGAGATGACCGACCCCGCCCACCTGCGCGCTTCAATGCCCACGGATATAGCAGTACAGACGCCGGTTGCGCAGTCGTTGCAGCAGATGAAAGCGGTCGACCTGGATCGCCAGCAGACTGCCGGGCAACGCCAGCAGGAAATTGATGTGCAGGCGCGCGAGAACCATGCGATGCGGATGGGATGAAATCACACCGCCAGTCGCGTATGGAACCTTTTCAGTAGTAAGGCGCAGCGCCTGCCAGCCAATGCCAGCCCCCGAAATGGGGGCCGGCACGCATCACGGCAGTGCGTGGCTTACGGGATGGTGCAGCCGCTGTTCCGCAGGCAACGAGCAAACGCCGGGTAACAGACCTTCTCGCCATTACCCGCCGCCAGGCACGCGTCATACGCGGTGTAGCAAGGGGTACAGCGGGACTGCGCGGAGGCACTGCCGATTCCCAGGGTCAGTGCAGCAGCCGCAATAGCAACAGACAGCTTGAATCCAATCTTCATGCTTCACTCCGTTGATAGCCCTCCTTGGGCAACGGCAACGCTACAGGCGGAGGAGATCGTGCACAAGTGACTGGAAGTGCCGACGGTTTCGGACACGCGTGGACCAGTGCCAGGCAACGATCTGCTTGCCGGCAGTGGATCAGCGCTACACGTGCTTCCGGTCAGAAGCTGTAGGCCGCCTGCACATACACCCGCCGTGGATCTCCGGGGAAATGCCCGTTGCGTTCAATGAAGCCACTGGCCGCGTACACCTTGTCGAACAGGTTCTTGACGTTGGCCTGGAACTGCCACTGCCTCCACGTGGTCTTCCAGCTCACGTCGAACACGGTGTAGGCCTTGACCGTCTGCCCATCCAGGCTGACGCGTTCGCCGACGTGATCCGCGCCAAAGCCGATGGCGGAGTTGATCGCCGGCAGGTCATAACGCGTCCACAACCCCAGCTTGTTGCGCGGCGCATTGGCGAATCGGTCGCCTGAGGCGTTGGTGATGCCATTCGGTCCGGCGTCCTTCACCCGCGCATCGTTGTAGGCGTACGTCAGATTCAGCACCCAGCGCTCGCTGAGGTCGGCCAGCAGGTCAAGCTCCATGCCGGTGCTGCGTACCAGGCCCAGCGCGGCCAACTGGTTCACGCCACCGATCACCTCGCCGGTGGCCTGCACGATGTTGCTGCGGTCGATCCGGTAGGCCGCCATGTTCAAGGCCACACGGTCGGCCAGCAGCGACTTCATGCCTACTTCCCACTGCTTGCTGCGCTCGGCATCGAACGGTCCGCCAGCGGCCGGGTTCTGGTTGGCGGCACTCTGCGGCACGAAACCACTGGCGACGTTGGCGTAGACGTTCAGGCCCTCGCGCACGGTGAACGTGCTGCCCAGCCGCCAGCTGAGATCGTTGCCATCCACACTGTTGCCAGTGATGCGATCCTCATCCTTGAAGCCATCCCAGCGCACCCCGGCCAGCAAATGCCAGCGCGGGCCCAGTACCAGTTCGTCCTGCAGGTAGCCGCCATGGCGCTTGCTGCGGGTGGATGTGCTGCGCCAGGGCAGGGCCGCCAGGTTGTAGTCGTGCCAGGTACTGGCGCCGTACACGGGATTGAACAGGTCGATGCCGCGCACCGGCCCGGCGCCACGCGCAAGGTCAGCGCTGTTCGCGGTCTGTGCGGTGAAATCCGCATCCAGCTGGTACACATCGGCGCCGAACAGCACCTTGTGCTCAACCGTGCCGGTGGCCACCCGCCAGACGGCATTGCCGTTGGCAGTGAATGCTTCGTTGTCGCGTATCTGGTTGCGCAGCTGGCGGGTCATCCACTCGGCCACGCCATCGCGGTCACGATCGATCAGGCCCATCGGCTCGTGGTACATCTGGTGTTCGTTGTTGCTGAACCAGCGGGCGGCGAAGTCCAGGTCCAGAGTGTCGCTCGGCGCGAAACGGTACTGCGCCAGCGCCACTTTGGCGCGCATGTCGAGGAAGTCGCTGGCCTCGTTGTGGTTCCAGCGGCGGTCGGTCAGGAACGTGCCTGCATCGTTGACCGGCACGCCACGCAGGCGGTTGCCGCCAAGGTTCTGGGTGATGTCGGTGAACTGCAGCACCAGCTCGCCGGTCTGGCCAACGTCGAAGGCCAGCGAGGCGTCGCCGATCACGCTCTCGCTGTCGGTGTTCCAGCGCACGCCCTGTTCACTGTCGGCATAGATCCCGGCGCGATAGCGTACGCTGCCGATGGCATTGAATGGCCCGGTACCCTCGATCGATCCGGCAAGGAAGTCCTTGTCGCCGAGCTGGACCTCGATGCGGCGTTCGGCGCTGGCTTTCGGCTTGCGGGTCACGTAGTTGATGACACCGCCCGCATCACCCCCGCCATACAGCGCGCCTGCCGGCCCCTTCAGCACTTCCACGCGCTCGATGTTGAACAGTTGCGGCACCGAAAATCCTGCGTACGGGTCGCCGCGCAGGCCGTCATACAGCACGTTCTCCTGGCGGAAGCCGCGCAGGGTCACCCCGGCATAGCTGAAATAGCTGATGCCGCTGATGCTGCGATAGAGGTCGGTCACCTGGCGCGCGGCCTGGTCGTCGATCAGTTCACGCGGGATGACCTGGATCGACTGTGGGACCAGCTCCAGGGGCGTATCGGTGCGGGTGCCGACCGCGGCATCGTCTACCCGATACAGTGTCTGTGCGCGTCCGCGGACTTCGACTTTGTCCAGATCCTTGGGTGCGGCAGCGGAGGACTCAGCTGCATGCGCAAGGGTCGCCACGTGCAGGGTCAGTGCCAGGCACAGGGTGCGTTGCAGGGGCATGGGCAGGGGCATTGGGGAGGGTCACGTGTCTGCAAATGAGAAAGATTAGCATTTGCGATACTTCGGCTCCTATTCCCCGGATGCGCTATGGACGCGCGCCGGGGTCCGTATACGGGGTGCCCGCCAAGGCCACCAGTACCCCGGTGGCACCGCGCACGATCAGCTGCCGCATGGCCTCACGCGGGTCCTCGCCCTGCAGCTGGCTTGCCAGTCCTTTCTCATAGGCCGCCACCATCGACGCCAGCAGCATGGCCGCGCCCAGTCGCGCTTCGGCGTCATGTTCGGGCCGGCCGACAGCGTGGGCCATCAATCGCGCCAGATCGTCAGTCAACTGCGCCTGCAGCCGTCGCGCGTGCGCGACCAGTACCGGGCTCTCCGCCACGGTGCCCCAGAAGGCGACAGCGCCGGCATTGATGCGCAGCAGCGGATGGCCAGCCTCCAGCAACTCACGAACGAGCGACTGGAAGGCCGCGAGCGGGGTCAGGCCGCTGCGCGCCATCATGCCCTCGCGCAGCAGCGTGCGCGCCTCCTCATCCCGGTCGAACACCAGGTCTTCCTTGCTGGCGAAGTAGTTGAAGACCGTCTTGCGTGAGACGCCCGCGGCTTCGGCGATCTCGGACATGGAGACGGCCTCGAAGCCGCGCCGGATGAGCAGCTCGGTGGCGACGTCCGAAATCGTTTGTCTGGTCACGGCCTTGCGTTGTTCGCGGCGGCCAGGAGGCGGGGTCATGGGCGGTTCACTTGTGAAAACGTACACCGAGTGTAACATTTGATCCGCCAGAGCGCCGACCCGGCGCTCACAAGGAATCTCGATGCTGTACGACGTCGTCATTGCCGGTGCTGGCCCGGTTGGCCTGTTCCTGTCCTGCGAACTGGCCCTGGCCGGGTGTTCGGTGCTGGTGCTGGAACAGGCCGGGTCCGCCGGTTCGCCGTTGAAGCGCCTGCCATTCGGGCTGCGCGGCCTTAACGCCCCCACGCTGGAGGCACTGGATCGGCGCGGCCTGTTGGACGCGGTCGCCGCGACGCAGGTGCTCAAGCCCGACAAGGGCGCGCCGCCGCCCGGCACCGCCCATTGGCTGGCGCAGCCGCGTGCGCTGGGTGGGCACTTCGCGGGTATTCCATTTGCACTGGACGATGTGGACCAGGCGCGCTGGAGCTGGCGCCTGCCGACACCGGCGGGCACCCAGATGGCGGTGGAGCTGCAGGCCCTGGAAGCGGTGTTCGCCGAACGTGCGACTGCGCTGGGCGTGCGCATCGAACGCGGGCGGGCGGTACAGGCGGTGGATGCGCACGAGGCGCAGGTTGCGGTGCACACCGGCTCCGGCAGGGTCCACGGCCGCTGGCTGGTCGGTTGTGATGGGGCCCGCAGCACGGTACGCAAACAATCGGGCTTCCTCTTCGCTGGAACCGGGCCAGAGTTCACCGGTTACACGCTGCTGGTCGAACTGGCAGATGGGTGTGTACTCACACCGGGCCGACAGTTCACCGATCACGGGATGTGCAATTTCAACCCGCCAGGCATGCTGGCGCTGGCCGATTTCGATGGTGGCGCCGGCCATCGCACGCCACTGGACCGGCTCACCGCGCAAGCGTTGCTGCGGCGGGTGTCTGGCCGCGAGGCAACGATCACTGCATTGCACCTGGCCACGACATGGACCGATGCTGCGCGCCAGGCGACGGCCTATCGCAGCGGACGTGTGCTGTTGGCAGGTGATGCCGCGCACATGCATTCGCCGTTGGGCGGCCAGGGACTGAACCTCGGCATCGGCGATGCGATGAACCTCGGTTGGAAGCTGGCCGCCGTGGCGCGGGGCAAGGCCGATGAGGCGCTGCTGGACAGCTATCAGGCTGAGCGCCATCCGGTGGGCGCCAAGGTGCTGGACTGGTCGCGCGCGCAGGTTGCGCTGATGCGACCCGGGCCCGGTTCGCGCGCGCTGGCAGCGATCATGGCCGACCTGGCCAGCACCCGCGATGGGGCCACGTATCTGGCCGAGCGGATCTGGGGTGTTTCGCAGCAGCTGGATCTTGACGGAGACCACCCGCTGGTCGGCAGGAGCGCGCCGGACTTCCGGTTGGTCGATGGCCGCCGCCTGGGCGAACTGCTGAGAGCGGGGCAGGGGGCGCTGCTTGTTTTCGACCCGGCGTCTTCGCCGCCGCAGCATGGCCAACGCTGGCAGCCTTCCATCGCCTGCGCCGCAGATACCGGGGATGTGGCGTCGGGCCTGGGGGCGGTGCTGGTGCGCCCGGATGGCATCGTTGCCTGGGCCTGTGGCACACGGGGGGATATGTCCGGCCTCGATTCAGCGCTTGCTTCCTGGGCCGGTCCGACCCGGTGATCTGCCCGCTAATGCGCAGTCACCATCGTCTGCGAGCGACAGCTGGCCTCGGTCATCACCAAGGCCAGCTGCTTCAGTGAGTAGGGCTTGCGCAGCAGCGTGAAACCGTGGCCTGGATCGCGGGCCAGCAGTTCGCTGTAGCCACTGGTGAGAATGATCGGAAGATCGGGCAGGCGGCTGCGGATGGTGCGGGCCAGATCCAGCCCATTGGTCCCGGGCATGACCACGTCGCTGAACACCACGTGGAAACGCGCAGCGTCGCGCTCGAGCTCCGCCAGTGCTTCGTCGGCATTGCGCGCGAGTACGACGTTGTACTCAAGCTCGCGCAGCGCACCGACTGCAAATTCGGCCACATCCACATTGTCTTCCACCACCAGCACGCACAATCCGTGACCATGCAGCAATCCCGGTTGCGCGGTCGGCAGCTCGATGGAGGCGTTTGCCTGCGCCAGCGGCAGATACAGCGTGAAGCGCGTACCGACACCGGCCTGGCTCTGTACGTCCACTTCGCCCTCGGACTGCTTGACGAAGCCGAACACCTGGCTGAGGCCAAGCCCGGTGCCCGCGCCCACTCCCTTGGTGGTGAAGAATGGCTCGAAGATCCGGTCCACCACGGACGGATCGATACCGGCACCGGTGTCGCTGACGCTGATAGCAGCGAAGTTGCCTTTCATCGGCGCAGCGAACCGTACGGAAGGCACCGATGTCAGCTGTTCCACATCGATCGTCACCTTGCCGTGGCCGTCAATGGCGTCGCGCGCGTTCACCGCGATGTTGATCAGTGCGGTGTCGAGCTGGGTCCGGTCCAGCAGCACCGGCAACGGGGCGTCGGGCAGGTTCACCGACACGGAGATGCGTGCACCCCAGCACTGTGGTGATGATGTCTGAAAGCGCGCGTATGCTCTCGCAGAGGTCGAATACCTGCGGCGACAGGCTCTGCCTGCGCGAGAACGCCAGAAGCTGGGCGGTCAGGCGAGTGGCGCGGTCAGCGGCGGTTTCGATCGCCTGTACATAGCGCAGGCGCGCATCTTCGGCCGGCCAGGTATGCAGCAGCATGTCCACGGAACCGGTGATGACCTGCAGCAGATTGTTGAAGTCGTGGGCAACGCCGCCGGTCAGCTGGCCGATGGCCTCCAGCTTCTGCGACTGCCGCAGCTGTTCGCGGGCGCGTACCAGTTCAAGATGGGCCTCGCGTGCCTGCTCGGTGATGGCCGCTACCTGGCGGGTGTGCCGGTCGCGTTCGATCACCCGCTCGGTCTGCTCGCTGACCATGCAGATGATGCCGGCCACGCCTCCGCAACCGGCACGCAGCGGCGAGTAGGAGAACGTCCAGAATGTCTCGCGCAACGTGCCATCACGGTCCATCATCAACGGCATGTTCTTGAAACTGCGGCTCGTGCCGCTGAAGGCTTCGTTGACAGCATCGACGACGTCGGCCCAGACGTCCGCCCAGACGTCTTCCAATCGGCTGCCCATGGCGCCGTGCAGCTTGCCGCCCAGCATCGGCAGGTAGGCATCGTTGAAGAAGAACGCCTTGTTGTCGCGGCCCCATGCGATCCACAGCGGCTCCGGAGAATCCAGGATCATCGCCAGCAGAGCGCGAAGTTCGGGAGGAGCGTTGGTCGCGTCGGCGGAACGGGCCCAGTCGCTGTCCTGCAGCAGTCGGTAGGCGAGTTGATCGGGTGCCGAGACAGGAAGGGGGAAGGGATGCATGGCCGTGCGCGAAGAAAGGTGCCGCAGCTTAGCCGAGGTGATGTCATTGCGCCCTGCACAGTTCCTTTGCCCTGGCTGTCATCGGCCCTGCGCGGCGGACGAGGTGGCTCACGGGGCGCCCTCTGACTCACCATCATCTCTGCGCCAACAGCCTGCGTCGTGGCACCGTCGTATTGCAGCCTCAGACACCCAGAAGCGAATTCACCTGCCAATCGGCAACCCGCGCATAGCTCACCGCCTGATGACTGCCGCATCCGTCGCAGCGGAACAAGGCGCCGCCCGGCAGCTGGACCAGATTGTCTTCGCTGGCCGAGCGGGTTTCAGAGCAATGCCGGCAGATGACAGTGAGCGCCGTAATGCGCTCCACCCCGCCAGACAGGTCGAACACAGCTTCAAAGGCATGGATGACAGGGTGACCAGTGGCCGGCATCGGGAAAGTCGTCTTGATGGGGAGGCCTTATCCTGCCCCCCCCGATCGTGACGGGCTGGTCATCCGCATGCATTGGAACGATCAAGATGCCCGGCGGCTCAGAGATCCTTCTTCTTGCCGCTCAGGTCGATCGGCCTGTCACTGCCCTTGCGCTCGCTCGACCACACTTCCATGCTCTTGTTGCAGCGGCTCTCGCGGGCAGCCACTTCGGGTGGCAGGTCCTTCAGATGCGGCGACTCCTGGCAGGCCTGGTGCATGTTGCTGTCGTCGTACGTGGCACAGGCGCTGAGCGTGACCAGGGCAATGGCGGTGAGGGAGGCGCGAAGCAGGGGCTGCAGGGTCATGGGGAGGTCTCGGGTGGTGCCGGGCTGGCCATGGAATTCAAATCCGTGACCCCGGGCACGAGCAATCCGTCCAATCGCACTTGTTATTCTGTAACAGATGCGCGATAGTCCGGCGCCTGCTGCTGTCAGGCGACGCAGATCATCAGGATCATGCTAAGCGCCAGCATCAGCACGAATACGCGCCGGCTCAGCGCAAGGCAGGCCAGGCAGGCGGCCAGTGCCCAGGCAGCCAGCAGCGCGCAGGCCAGCAGCCACAGCCCGATCACGATCAAGGATCCGGTCGCCAGCGCCGACAACGCGATGGCCTTGTACAGAGCCACGCCCAATACGCTGCCGAGCACGCCCGCCTGCAGGGCGATGGCATCGTGATGTGCGGGGGCAGGCGCGTGGAGCATGGTGGCTGGATGGTTCCAAGCGTGAGCGGCGCGCGTACTGTGCCCGAATACACATCCACGCCATGTGTACTTCGCCGACGGCGTGATCAGTGACGGCGGCGCGACAGCAATAGCCCAATGCCCACCACGGGCACGATCCCAAGGATCGGTGCTTTGTACAACGGCCAGCCATGCAGTACGCCCGTGATCACCAGTGCCGCCGTCGCCAGCAACAGGCCCGCACCCCAAACGCGTGCGGGCCAGGCACCGAAGAAGTGGCGACGTTGCGGAGCCGCGGCAGCGTTGGCGGGCCGATCTGCGAGCGCCTCTGCCAGTGCGTCCCGGAAGGTTGGGAAATCATGCATCGATGCCCGCGTGCGCTGCAGCAGCACGCTCGGTCCATCGATCAGGATCAGATCGACATGATCGTCCAGGTTGTAGGACCGGATCTGCTTGAACGGGAGAGGAGGACGGTGCTGGAATACCAGACGATCCTGTTCCAGTACCACCCGGTCCCGTTGTGGGGAATAGACAACGAAGCCGAGAATCAGCGGCGACAGCGTGAAAATCGCTGCCGCGCCCAGTGCCGGAAGCGGCCCAAGTTCGGGTGCGACGGCAAACAGGAGTATTGCCAGTGGTCCGGCTCCGGCGGCAACGATGGCGTACTGGTGATAGCGCCTGAAGATGCGTACTTCGCTGCCGATTTTCCGCGGCCGGGCGGGGAGACGGGAGCGGGCGGTGGGTGACTTCATGGACTGCGTTCGATCACGGCATTCTGGCAAGAAAGCGTGGCGTGGCGTTGCAATGAAGTCCATACAACTATTTCGAATCCACCCTTGCTGGACCCCTGTGTGAGTCCTCGTGCGCCTTCGCCCATGCATCTGCTCAGTCGAACTCGCCCTCGGCCGATTCCAACCGCTGCCGGTACGCCGCCCGATGCTGGTACAGGCGCTGGCACTCGGCGGACCGGTGGATCCGGCTGGCCGGTTCGTTGGCCACGGCGTCGCACATCCTTGCGATGTGGTTGTTGGACGCCAGTTCGGTCACGAAGAACACGGCGGTGATGCCGGTACCCAGCAGCACGACATAGAGCAGGCGGCTGAGCCAGCGCGTGCGCTTGCGCTCGAAGTGCTGCTGGAGGGTCAGGTCGAAGCGGATGATGCTGAGCACGATCCAGATGATCGCGACCAGGAAGCAGATGGTAGGCAGCAGGCCTCGCCAGAGTCCTGCTTCGTACACCGACTCGCTGTAGTGAACTGCTGCCCCGGCACCTGCGATGGCGATCGCCAGCGCCCAGTTACGGCCCAGCGAGAGCAGGTCATCGAGCAGCTTCTCGCGGTTCCTGGTCGATCCTGCTGCCACGTGGGCTCCATCTCCATGCTGCGACCGGCGGCGGAACTGCCGCCGTCCTGCAGATGGTGGAGCATCGCTGCGACGATGAGAAGACCGCGCGGCTCAGTGTGCGAGGGCGCGGGCGCCGATCCAGCGCCGGTAGCGGCGGGTCCGACACTTTGCGGCCGCCTGTGCCAGCAGCAGGGCCCATACCGGTGAAATCGTGGGTGCGGTGGGGCGGTGCCGGCTCAACCGGCCCAGCTGATACTTCACTGCGGCCATGTGCGCACTGGCCGCCAGCGGCTTGCTGCGCCAGTTGATGTTGCGCAGTGTCGGCACCGGATCGCGGCCCTGCTGCCAGTGCTGCGGCAGATCCGGCTTGATCGCCAGCGCCGTGGCGATGCCGATCATGGCCACGCCGCTGGCCAGCACCTGCTCTGCCACTTCTCGGCGGCGGATGCCGCCGGTGACCATCAGCGGCATCGTTGCCACCGTGGCGATCTCGCGCGCGAATTCGAGGAAGTACGCTTCGCGGGCCACGCTGCGCTGGTCGCGTGCGGCGCCGGTCATGGCCGGTGCTTCATAGCTGCCGCCGGACAGTTCGACCAGATCCACGCCGAGGGGCGCCAGCATCTCGACCACGTCGCGCGCGTCCTCGGGCGAGAAGCCACCCCGCTGGAAGTCGGCGGAGTTGAGCTTCACCGCCACCACGAACGTGGGCGCCACCGCCGCGCGCACACCCTGCACGATCTCCAGCAGCAGGCGTGCACGGTTCTGCAGGCTGCCACCCCAGCGGTCATCGCGGCGGTTCGACAGCGGCGACAGGAACTGGCTGAGCAGGTAGCCGTGCGCGGCATGGATCTCCACGCCGCTGAAACCGGCGCGCTCGGCCAGCTCGGCACTGCGGATGAAGCGGGCGATCACGTCTTCAATATCCGCCTCGGTCATCGCCCGCGGCGGCGCGAACTGTTTGGACAGTGCGCCCATGTCCAAGGGGACCGCCGAAGGAGCCAATGCCGGCTGGCCGAGCGCGGCCGGCATCTGCCGCCCGGGGTGGTTGATCTGCATCCACATCTGCACCCCGCGCGAGCGCGCGGCGTCGGCCCAGGCGATGAAACGCTCCAGGTGGCGATCGTCCTCCAGCACCACGCCGCCGGGGCCGGTCATGGCGCGGCCATCAACCATCACGTTGCCGGTGATGATCAGTCCGGCGCCGCCGTCGGCCCAGCGCTGGTACAACTGCAGCAGCGCTTCGGAGGGGGCGTGGTCGGCGTCGGCCATGTTCTCCTCCATCGCCGCCTTGGCGATGCGGTTGCGGATGAGGGCGCCGGAAGGCAGCGCCAGGGGCGAGAACAGCGACATGGGACAGCTCCAGGACAGGGGAATGGCGCTACGCTAACCTTCAAGCTTTATTGAAGGTCAATGGGTTCCGATGTCGAGGATTCAGGCAGATGAAGATCGGTGAGCTGGCCCGCCGCACGGGCCTGGCGGCGTCACGCATCCGCTTCTATGAGGAGGCAGGGTTGCTGGTCGTCCAGCGGCAGGCCAACGGCTACCGCGACTACCCGGAGCAGGCGGTGCTGCTGCTGGAGCTGATTACCGGTGCGCAGCGCGCCGGCTTCAGCCTGGAGGAGATACGCGCCTTGCTGCCACCGGACATGGGCCAGTGGCAGCACGACGCATTGATCTCGATGCTGCAGCAGAAGGTGGCCGACATCGAGGCGCTGCAGTTGCGGCTGGCAGAGAGCCGGGCGCACCTGCTGGCCCTGATCGAGGACATCCAGGCGCGGCCGGAGGGCATCGACTGCGCGGCCAACTCGCGGCGGGTGCTGGAGCGCGTCAAGCGCGGTGAGCTGGCGCGCCCGACACTTGCGGCCGGCGATACGGCGTTGCTGCGGCCGGATCGCCGCCGCCTCGGGCGCAGCAGCTGACGATCCGGCGCGAAGGTCAGTGACTGCCCACGCCGGCTGTCTTGCGCTTCTTGTCCAGCATCACCGCCACGCACCACAGCAGCAGGCCGCCGATGGCGGTGGCGGCACCGACATAGCCGGTGCTGGCCGGGCTGAAGCCGGCACTGATCGCCATGCCGCCCAGCCACGGCCCCAGCGCATTGGCGGTATTGAAGGCGGCATGGTTGGAGGCGGCGGCCAGGGTCTGTGCTTCGCCGGCCACGTCCATCAGGCGCGTCTGCAGCACTGCCGCCAGCGCGCCCATGGTGCCGACGGTAATGATCATCGGACCGATCGTCCACACCGACTGCGCGGCCAGCGGATACAGCAGCAGCATCACGATCGACCACAGCAGCACCACGGCGGCGGCCTTGAAGTGGAACTTGTCGACCAGCCAGCCACCGGCGATGTTGCCGATGATCGCGCCGATGCCGAACACGCCCACCGCCAGCGGCATCCACGATTCGGCCACGCCGGTGACCTGCACCAGGGTCGGTGCCAGGTAGGTGAACACACAGAACATGCCGGCGAAGCCAACGGCGCCGATCGCCAGCGCCAGCCACACCTGGGTGGTGTTGAAGGCGCGCAGTTCGCGCATCGGCGAGGTACGAACCTCGTCCGGGTCCGGCAGCAGGAAGCGCGCGATCATCGCCACGGTGGCGATGGCCAGCACGCTGACCAGGGCAAAGGCGGTGCGCCAGCTCAGCTGCTGGCCCAGCCAGGTGGTCAGCGGATTGCCGACCAGGATCGCGATCGACAGGCCCAGCAACACGCGCGACATCGCCTGGCCGCGCTGGCCGGCCGGGCTGATCGCGGCGGCAACCAGCATCGCCACGCCGAAGTAGGCGCCATGCGGCAGGCCGGCGACGAAACGCGCAATGAGCATCGTGCCGTAGTTCGGCGCCAGTGCGCTGGCCAGGTTGCCGACGGCATAGAAGCCCATCAGTGCCAGCAGCAGCTTGCGGCGAGGGAAGCTGGCGCCGACGAAGGCGAGGATCGGGGCGCCGACGACCACGCCGATGGCGTAGGCGCTGATCAGGTGGCCGACCTGGGTTTCGGAAATCGACAGGCCGCGGCTGATCTCCAGCATCAGGCCCATGCTGGCGAATTCACTGGTGCCGATGGCGAAGCCGCCCAGCGACAGGGCAAGGATGATCAGGGTGCGCTGACGGGGCGTCAGCCGCGCAGCCAGGGAAGAGTTGGGGCTCATGCGGGGCGCGATGGGGGCGGGGAGCCGGTCATTGTACTGCTGCACCGCAACAAGGGCAGCAGCACTCAGGGTAAATCAGCGTTTGATCGGTGACACGTTCGCCCACCCGCCATCGCGCGGCGCGATCAGAGGCCCAGCGCTGCCCGGGCGTGCGCATACTTGCCGCGCAGGCGCCCGGCCGTCGCCGCGTCGAGCATCGCCAGGCGCTGCGGATCGGCGTTGTCATCCAGATCGGCCTGCTTCACCTTCAGTGCCAGCGGGTGGGCGGCAATGCGCGCGTAGTAGCTGTCCGCGTCGGGGGCCGCGTCGCGGTTGAGCAGTTGCACCGCCTCGCGCAGCGGGGCGGGAAAGACCTCGATCCGTGCGGCAAACGCCGGGCAGTCTTCGGCTACGTCATGCAGCCAGGCCACCACTTCGGCGTCATCGTCGCCGCGCACCGCGGCCGCCACCCGCGCCACATGGCAGATGTAAGGCTGGTCAGCCTTGTCCGTCTGGCCCGCGTGGGCCTCGGTGGCCAGCGTGCGTGCAAGTGCTACCCAGTCCATTGCGTCTCCTTGGATATCCGCAGACAGTTTCGCGCAGAAACCGTAGCGCTTGTGCATACGCCGATGACACTGCGATGGGCATCATGGCGGGGCAGGGGACGCAGTGTTGCCCCGACAAGGAGGAATGCGATGCAGGAATTCAGGCATGTGCTGGAAACCCGTGGCCGCTATCAGCTGGTAGCAGTGTCCTACGAGCCGGTGTACGCTCCGGGCGATGTGGTCGGCCATGCGGTCGTCGCCGACGATGGGGATCGTCTGACCGACCTGGTATCACTGGCCGAAGCGCGCCAACTGCTGTTGCAGCGGGTGCGTGAAGAGGGCGAAGAGCCCGGGCTGGAGAACGAAAACAACCTGCGGAAGAAGGCGTCGCGCTGGCGCCGCCGCTAGGCCGTCGCGCCCTCGTGCGCATCATGGAGGATTCGGGTGTTGCCCAGTAAGAAGTATCTGCTCATCGCCATCGTCACGCTGGCGACCCTGCTGCTTGGTTTCGTGTTTTCCGGCTACCTGGCCCTGTTGTTCCTGGGGTTGGACACCAAGCTGTTCACCTGGAACACGTACTACCAGTACTACCACGCCATCGGCCAACCGCAGGTTGCGCCGTTCGTGGGCAAGATCAAGTGGGCCGGCTACGTGGGCTTCGGCTTGCCGCTGCTGGTCCTGCTGGTGACCGGTCTGGTGCTGCTGCTGAAGAAGGACAAGCGCTCGCTGCATGGCGACGCGCGCTTCGCCACCGGCGCCGACCTGTCCAGGCATGGCATGTTCAAGAAGACCGGCCAGAGCATCGTGGTCGGCAGCCATGGCGGCAAACTGGTGCGGCTGGATGGCCAGCAGTTCGTGATTCTTGCGGCACCCACCCGTTCAGGCAAGGGCGTGGGCGTGGTCATCCCGAACCTGCTGGAATACGGCGAATCGCTGGTGGTGCTGGACATCAAGCAGGAGAACTTCGACCTGACCAGCGGCTGGCGCGCCAGCCAGGGCCAGGAGATCTACCTGTTCAATCCCTTCGCCGAGGATCGGCGCACGCACCGCTGGAACCCGCTCAGCTATGTCTCCGATGATCCGGCATTCCGGGTGTCGGACCTGATGAGCATCGCCGCGATGCTGTATCCGGACGGCGCCGAGGACCAGAAGTTCTGGGTCAGCCAGGCGCGCAACGCGTTCATGGCCTTCACCCTGTATCTGTTCGAAAACTGGGACGACGAGCGCAGCAGTGGCTTCCCGGGCGGCTCGGGCACGCCGACGCTGGGTTCTGTCTACCGGTTGTCATCCGGCGATGGCACCGATCTGAAGAAGTACCTCAAGGCCTTGTCGGAGCGTTCGTTCCTCAGTGGCAACGCGCGTTCGGCGTTCGCCAACATGCTGTCCCAGGCCGACGAGACGTTCGCCTCGATCCTGGGCACCTTCAAGGAACCGCTCAATCCCTGGATCAACCCGGTGCTGGACAAGGCCACCAGCAGCAACGACTTCCTGCTGACCGACGTGCGCAAGAAGAAGATGACCATCTACATCGGCATCCAGCCGAACAAGCTGGCCGAGAGCCGGCTGATCATCAACCTGTTCTTCAGCCAGCTGATCAACCTCAACACCAAGGAACTGCCCAAGTCCAACCCGGACCTGAAGTACCAGTGCCTGCTGCTGATGG
The DNA here is from genome assembly GCF_059372495.1 of Stenotrophomonas sp. YJH_SMC_80. Taxonomy (NCBI): domain Bacteria; kingdom Pseudomonadati; phylum Pseudomonadota; class Gammaproteobacteria; order Lysobacterales; family Lysobacteraceae; genus Stenotrophomonas; species Stenotrophomonas sp. YJH_SMC_80. The sequence goes on along the minus strand of NZ_JCAFVP010000002.1, from coordinate 159,501 downwards.
ACGAATTCACCTCGATCGGCAAGGTCGAGATCATCGCCTCGGCGGTGTCCTACATGGCCGGTTACAACATCCGCCTGCTGCCGATCATCCAGAGCATGTCCCAGCTCGACGCCACCTACGGCCGGGAAGTCTCGCGCACGATCATCACCAACCACGCGCTGCAGATCCTGTACGCGCCGCGCGAGCAGCAGGACGCCAACGACTATTCGGACATGCTGGGCTACACCACCATCCGCAAGAAGAACGTCACGCACGCCCGCGAGAAGACCCACAGCTTCACCGAGGAGCGGCGGGCACTGATGCTGCCGCAGGAGCTGAAGGCGATGGGGCCGGACAAGGAAGTGTTCCTGTACGAGGGCATACCGCATCCGGTGAAATGCGACAAGATCCGCTACTACAAGGATCGCTACTTCACCTCGCGGCTGCTGCCGAAAGTCGACGTTCCCATGCTTAACGTCTAATTCACGTCGTTAAATTTGTGACGTAGATTCATATTCACTGACGTGAAAACGTGAGTTGAGTCAAGAATTCGGCATTTGTTCATAGATTTTCAGACTTGTCTGACATGGAATTGACGCGTGGTTGTGCGACCCTGTGCATGCCGTTCAGAAATGTGTGATGGATGGCAGATGTTGTAGAGCAGGGTGGCCAGGAGTTTGTGCCATGAAACATGGATGGTTTCGACGTTGGTGAGGTATGCGGGTGTGTCGCCGGCAGTGTCTGGCGGCCCCGCGACTTGGTTGGCAGCCGTTGGCTGCAGGGGAGCCGGAGTGGGTGTGCTGCCAGTCAGTGCGTCGCTCCGATTCCGGCGTGCGCGACGCAGCGCCGGACTACCAGGGGACCAATGCTCGGGACTGCTTTTTCGTACGTCAAAGTGAAGCCCGTATGAATCAGGCGTTTATCGCGAAAATGTCCATCGCCGCAGTGGCGGCGTTGATGGTGGCCGGTTGCGCCACCAAGTCCGCTCCGGATTTCGGAGGCCGCTGGAAGCCGGTGAACCGCTTTGCTGCGGCAACCACCGAGATCCCGCTGTACTCCAGTTACGTCTACCAGGCCTCGCCGATGGATGGCACGCTCAAAGCCATGCTCGAGCGCTGGGCCAAGGATTCCGGACGCACGCTGGATTACCGCCTGAGCTCGGACTTCACCCTGTACGGCGCGGTCTCCAACATCGATACCACCAACGCTCAGCAGGCCGTGATCGATCTGACGGCGGCCTATGCAGCGCAGGGCATCTCCGTCTCCATCGTTGGCAACCAGATCGTTGTGCAGAGCGCTGGCTCGACGCCGACCGCGTCGGCACAGGGCGCTGATTCCAACAGCGGCACCTGAGTCCACCTCGAAATCATCGAACGTGCCGCTCCCCGCGCCTGTCGCAGGGGTGCCACGCCCATTGATGTTTCAGCAGTACGGAAGAATCCATGTTCCGCAAGAAGGATCCCGGCAATAGTCCCAAGGTCGAGCAGTCGGTCGCCAAGGCGGTCAGCTACGAGATCACCGTGGCCGACATGGCGCGTCGCAGTGAGCGCCGTGCCTGGTGGGTCGCCACCGGCTCATTGCTGATGTCGCTGGCACTGGCTGGCGGCTACTACTACATGCTGCCGCTGAAGGAGAAGGTGCCGTTCCTGGTGATGGCCGATGCCTACACGGGTACCGCTACGGTGGCGCGCCTGAGGGGCACGTTCCAGGGCGAGACGATCACCACCAACGAAGCGGTCAACCGCAGCAATGTCGCCCAGTACGTGCTGGCGCGCGAGTCGTACGACTCCGCGGTGATGGGGTTGCGCGACTGGGAGCTGGTGTTCGTCATGTCCAGTGATGCCGTGGCCGCAAGCATGAAGCAGCGCTATGCCAGCAACAATCCGCAGAATCCGTTCGTGATGTACGGCCGGGGCAAGGCGATCAGGGTCAAGATCCTCAGCATCACCCCGCTGGGCGTGCAGGCGAACGGCAGCTTCCGTGGCGCGTCCGTGCGCATCCAGCGCAGCCTGCTCGACAAGCGCAGCGGTGTGTCGACCTATCTGGACAACCAGCTGGTCACCATGCGCTTCCAGTACAACCAGAATCTGGCGCTCTCCGAACAGGACCGCGTGCTCAACCCATTGGCGTTCCAGGTCACGGAGTACCGTGTCGACAACGACTATGCGCGCGGGGTGCCCGTGCCGGATGACGGTGCCATGCAGCAGCAGGCCCAGGATGCCGCGCAACAGGCACAGCTCGCCGCGCAGCAGGCGCAGGGCATGTACGTTCCGAACAATCCGGCCGCTGCCACCATGATCGATCCCGCCACCGGTCAGCCTGTCGCAGTGCCGGCCAATGGGCAGATGCAGCCGATGCAGGGTGCGCCCATGCAGGGGCAGCCGGTCCAGGGGCAGCCGATGCCGGGGCAGGGCGCGCCGGGACAGCCGGCAATGATGCCGGCACCGAACCATTCCACCGGAAATGCTGATGGAGCAAGCAACCGATGAGTAGTCGAAAAATCAGGGGAAGCGCGTGGGCGCTGCTGTCGTTGCTGTCGCTGGTGTTTTCCAGCGCGGCGATGGCACAGGCAGTTGACCACTACGAGTATGAGAAGGACCGCATCTACCCGGTTCGCACCGGCCTGGGCCTCACCACCCAGATCGAGCTGAGCCCGAACGAGAAGATCCTCGACTACAGCACCGGCTTCAGCAGCGGCTGGGAACTCACCCGTCGCGAGAACGTGTTCTATCTCAAGCCGAAGAACGTCGACGTCGACACCAACATGATGGTGCGTACCGAGACCCATTCGTACATTTTCGAGCTGAAGGTCGTTGCCACCGACTGGCGCCAGCTTGAGCAGGCCCGTCGCGCCGGCGTGCAGTACAAGATCGCATTCGTCTATCCGAATGACACTGTGTTCGGCCCTGCCCAGTCGGCGGTCGAGGAGGAGGCGCAGCCGCTGCTCAGTACCGAGCTGGCCAAGGATCGCCAATACAACTTCAACTACTCCTATTCGACCAGCAAGGCCAAGAAGATGGGATGGCTGGTCCCGGTCAACGCCTACGACGATGGCCGTTTCACCTATCTGAAACTGCCCAACTCGCCCGAGTACAAGACCGGTATCTTCCCGGCCGTATTCGGTCGCGAGAAGGAGTATGGCGAGGATTTCGTGGTCAACACCACGGTTGAGGGCAATACGCTGATCGTGCACGGGACGTACCCGTACCTGGTCATCCGCCACGGCGACTTCGTCGTCGGCCTGCGAAGGAACGTGAAGAAATGAGCCAGCAGAACACTCCCGAAAACGATCCGAATCCGTCTCCGTACGGACAGGGGCCTGCGGCTCAGGAGCCATCGGCGAACCCTTACTACGGGCACGCGCAGGCAGAGGCGGCGCCGGATCTGGATGCCAGTGCCCCACAGCTTCGCTCTGCGGAAGAGCAGCGCTTGAACCGCAAGGCGCTGTTGTTCCTCGGCGGCATCCTGGTGTTGTTGCTGGCCATGGGCTTCCTGCTGCTGCGCAAGGGCAAGGAAGACGCTGAAGAAGCCAAGGCGCCGCCGCAGGTTGCACGTTCGAGCACCCCCGACCTGCCGATCATTGCACCCTCCGCGATTCGCGAGGCTGCCCGGGAAGCCGCCGAGCCCATTCCGATGCTGCCGCCACCGCCGCAGGAAACGATGGGCCCGACGTTCATTCCTCGTGCCGAACCCGAGCGCGAGGTCGAGCGTGGCCCGAGTCTGCTGGATCGCCGCATTGCCGGTAGTGGTGGCGCAGGCGTGGGCACGGGCGACGCTGGCGGCCAGGCCGCAGCAGGGGACAACGACGATCCCTACATGCAGGCCACGTTGGCTGCGCTGCAGGCGCAGAACGGCAATGCTCCGCCGGCCAAGGTGCGCCGCGGGCCTGATGTGGAGGATGTGTCCAATGCTTCCTACATCCGGAGCCCCGACGCGCTGCTGGTGCGTGGCACCTATCTGCGTTGTGTACTCGAGACCCGCATCATCACCGATCTTGCAGGTTATACGTCGTGCCTGTTGACCGAGCCGGTCTACTCGATCAACGGCCGCAGCCTGCTGCTGCCCAAGGGGTCCAAGATCTATGGTGCGTACGGTGGCGGTCCCAAGGGCAAGCGCGTGGAAGTGATCTGGGATCGCATCACCACGCCCAATGGCATCGACGTGGCCATGTCCAGCCCGGGCGTGGATCAGCTGGGTGGTGCCGGTCATCCTGGCCAGTACAGCGCGCACTGGGGTAGTCGCATTGCGTCGGCGTTGATGATCAGCCTGATCGCCGACGCCTTCAAGTACGCCGCAGCCGAACATGGCCCAGAGTCGACGACGGTTTCCAGCAATGGTTTCGCCGTTCGTTCGCCCTATGAAAGCGCCACCGCGCGCACGATGGAGCGTCTCGCCAACGAAGCCCTCACCAGTTCGAATCGCCCGCCGACTGTCACCATCAACCAGGGCACCATCGTGAACGTCTACGTCGCCAAGGACGTTGACTTCACCAACGTGCTCAACCCGCGCCGGTAACCCGAAGAACAACCATGGACGCCGAAGTGTCACCCCTCGCCCTCGTTTCTAGCGATTTCCTGCGCTATCAGTACGAAGTGCTGGGCATCGCCGAGTACATGACATCCCCGGAAGTGACGGAAATCTGCATCAACCGTCCCGGTGAGCTGTACCTGGAAACCCGGGCCGGGTGGCAGCGGGTGGACGTGCCGGGCCTGACCTTCGAGCGGGCCCGGCAGTTCTGCACCGCCGTAGTGAACGAAAGCAACACCGGCCAGCGCATCACCGATGCCGATCCGGTGGTCTCGCTCACGTTCCCCACCGGCCAGCGTGCGCAGTTCGTGATTCCACCTGCCTGTGATGCCGGCAAGGTTTCGATCACGATCCGCCTGCCGTCCAAGCACACCAAGTCGCTCACCCAGTACCACGAGGATGGTTTCTTCAACCAGATCCTGGAACAGGATGGCAGTCTGAGCGAGCAGGACCGCGAGCTGCTGGAACTGCGCCAGCAGCGCGAGTACGCAGAGTTCTTCCGTCGTGCGGTGATGTACCGCAAGAACATCGTGGTCTCCGGTGCGACCGGTAGCGGCAAGACCACCTTCATGAAAGCGCTGGTCAATCATATCCCGGACAACGAGCGCCTGGTCACGATCGAGGACGCACGCGAGCTGTTTCTGACCCAACCCAATGTGGTGCACCTGCTGTACTCCAAGGGAGGGCAGAGCACCAGCAATGTCAGCGCAAAGAGTTGCATGGAAGCCTGCCTGCGCATGAAGCCAGAACGCATCATCCTGGCCGAGCTGCGCGGTGACGAGGCGTTCTACTTCATCCGCAACTGCGCATCGGGCCACCCGGGCTCGATCACCAGTTGCCATGCCGGTAGCCCGGAGCAGACCTGGGATCAGCTGGCGCTGATGGTGAAGGCCTCGGCCGAGGGTTCGGGCCTGGAGTTCAACGTGATCAAGCGACTGTTGATGATGACCATCGACATCGTCGTGCATATCAAGGCACATGCCGGCTCGCGCTACATCACCGGCATCGACTTCAATCCTGGGCGTGCCCAGGGGCAGGAGGGCTGACCAATGCTGCCAGGACTGGAAATGATGGCGTGCCCGGAAATGGCCGTCTCGATGGACGTGATGCAGCACGTCATCAACGTGGAATCGTCGCGCAACCCCTATGCCATCGGCGTGGTCGGCGGCGCCCTGGTGCGCCAGCCCAAGGCCCTCGACGAGGCGCTGGCCACCGTTCGCATGCTGGAGGAGAAGGGCTACAACTTCTCCATTGGCCTGGCCCAGGTCAACCGTTACAACCTGGGCAAGTACGGGCTGGATTCCTACGAGAAGGCCTTCCAGCAGTGCCCGAACCTGCAGGCGGGTTCGCGCATCCTCGCCGATTGCTACAAGCGCTCCGGTGGTGACTGGGGCAAGTCGTTCAGCTGCTACTACTCGGGCAACTTCGAGACCGGCTTCCGTCACGGGTACGTGCAGAAGATCTACGACTCGATCCGCCGCGGTCAGCAGGTCGCAAGCAACGGCGTCGCGCCGATTGACGTGGTCAGCCGCGGCGAGCGTCGGGTGGTCAGGGTCGAACATCATCCGCAGACGGCCTCGCCGGCCCAGGCGCGCATCGTCGCCCAGGCCAGTGCGCCGGTGTACGTACCGTCCAATGACCCGGCACGGGCCTACACCGTCTACCCATCGACCGGTGCGATGGCCCGCGGCAGCCTGCTGAACATCGCCGACCAGGCGGTATCGCGCGTGGTGCTGGGTTCGGTCGATCGAATGATGCAGCCACAGGCGCAGGGCGGAAACGACATGCCGCAGCAGGCTCCGCAGCAGTATCAGCAGCCTGGTGCGGCGCAGGGTGGGGCAGCCATGCCGCAACAGCTGCCCGGGATGGCTGCTGGCGCGAACGCGCCGGTGATGCTGCGCCCCTGGAATGAGCGTAACGCGCCGGCAGCGGACACCCAGAATTTCTACAACGCACCGGCGCCCCGTACGCCGGTGCAGCAGATTCCCGCAGGGGATGCGGCCTTCGTGTTCTGACGAAGTCGTGGTGCGACCGGTCCCCCGGCTGGTCGATTCAGTTGTGTTAGTCCATCAACAAGGAAATCAATCCATGAAGCGATTCAATCTCGACCTCGTCCAGGCCCAGCGCACGCTGAAGACCATGCTGATGGCCGTCGCATTCGCAGGTGCCGTGTTCGCTCCCCAGGCCCTGGCAGGCGGTACCGACTTCGGCGGCACCGATGGCAAGGTCTGCGGCTTCTTCTCCAACATCAACGGTCTGCTGAACATGGCCTCGATCGCCGTGGTCACGATCGCCGTGATCTTCGCCGGTTACCAGATCGCATTTGCCCACAAGCGCATCGGTGACGTGGCCCCGATCCTCATCGGCGGTGTGCTGATCGGCGCGGCAGGCCAGATCGCGCGCATGCTGCTCGGCAAGGAGGCTGGCAGCTGCGACAAGGTCGGTGGTGGCGACGGCGCTGGCATGGCGTTTGAAATGATCAAGCACGCCGTCCAGTACTACAGTGCATAAGAACGTCCTGTTCCGGGGATGCACGCGCCCAGCGATGTTCCTGGGCGTTCCCTACCTGCCATTTTTCATGGTGGCGGGTGGGTTGTTGCTGCTGAGCATGTACACGAACTTCTGGTTTCTGCTGACCATCCCGGTGGCCATTTTCATCATGCGGCAGATGGCCAAGCGTGACGAGATGATCTTCCGCCTGCTGGGCCTGCGCCTGATGTTCAAGCTCAAGGTGCGCAACGTGCAGGAGCATGATGGCATGTGGGTGTTCAACCCGAATCACTACCGCAACAAGCCAGCCCCCAGGGATTGAGGGCTGGATCCGGCCAGGCGGGCGTTGAGCGCCCGCCTGGCCAACTCCGCATCTTTGTCGGCAGTACCTTTTGGAAGCAGTCGTATGTTCAACCCAGATACCTCCATCAGCGAATTCATCCCCTTGTCGTCGCACGTGGCTCCGAATGTGGTGAAGACCACGGGCGGCGACTACCTGTTGACGTGGCACCTGGAAGGGCTGCCGTTCGTGGGGCGCGAAGAATGGGAGCTTGAGCATCGGCACAACACCTTCAACCGGTTGCTGCAGACGCTGCGCGCACCGGATTTCGTCAACGTTGCCTTCTGGGTGCATGACATCCGGCGCCGTCGCACCCTGAAGGGAAAGAGCTACTACAAGCAGCGCTTCAACCAGGATGTGTCCGACCAGTACATGGGCATGCTGTCCTCCCAGCGCATCATGCAGAACGAGCTGTACCTGTCGATGATCTATCGCCCGGTGGTGGCGGGAAAGCGCTTCGTGGAGAAGTCCGCGAACGTGGACAAGCTGCGCGCCGAGCAGGAGCAGGCCGTCGAGAAGCTGATGGAGCTCGCCGGCAACGTCGAGGCTGTGATCCGCGACTACGCGCCTTACCGGCTCGGTATGTACGAAGCCAAGAACGGCGTGGTGTTTTCCGAAACGCTTGAGCTGTTCGGCTACCTGATCAACCGCATCGATGAGCCGGTACCGGTGCTGTCGGCGCCTGTGAAAGACTATCTTCCGGTCAGCCGTCATATGTTCTCGGCCAAGACCGGCGATTTCGTGATCAATACGCCCAATGGCGTTAACCATTTCGGCGCGATCCTGAATATCAAGGAATATGCCGAGGGGACCTATCCGGGCATCCTCAATGGTCTGAAGTATCTGGACTACGAGTACGTCATCACCCATTCGTTCAGCCCGATGGGGCGCCAGGACGCATTGAAGGTGCTGGACCGGACCAAGGGCATGATGATCTCGTCGGGCGACAAGGCGGTCAGTCAGATCGTCGAACTCGACCAGGCGATGGATCATCTGTCGTCAGGCAACTTCGTGCTGGGCGAATACCACTTCATCATCGCGGTGTATGGCGACAGCCAGGCGAAGCTGTCGCAGAACGTGGCCTCGACCCGTGCCGAGCTGTCCAACGCCGGTTTCGTGTCGACCAAGGAGGATCTGGCAGTCACCTCGTCGTTCTATTCGCAGCTGCCGGCCAACTGGCGCTTCCGCACGCGGCTGGCCAACGTCAGCTCGCTGAATTTCCTCGGCCTGTCGCCGCTGCACAACTTCGCCACCGGCAAGCAGCACAACAACCCGTGGGGCGACTGCGTGACCACGCTGCAGACCACCAACGGCCAGCCGTACTACTTCAATTTCCATGCCACCCATCCATCCGAGAATTCGCTGGGTGAGAAGGCGATCGCCAACACCATGGTGATCGGCAAGTCCGGTACCGGCAAGACCGCGCTGATCAACTTCCTGCTCAGCCAGGTTCAGAAGTATGAGCCGTCACCGACCATCTTCTTCTTCGACAAGGACCGTGGTGCGGAGATCTTCGTGCGTGCCTGCGGTGGCAATTATCTGGCCCTGGAGAACGGTGCGCCGACCGGCTTCAACCCGTTCCAGTGCGAGAACAACGAAGCGAACGTGCAGTTCCTGGCCGACCTGATCAAGGTGCTGGCCGGCAAGCGCGAGTACAGCGCCCGCGAGGAAGAGGACATCTACCGTGCGGTGGAGAGCATGCTCGATACGCCGATGCATCTGCGCAGCATGACCAACTTCCAGAAGAGCCTGCCCAACATGGGCGACGACGGCCTCTATGCGCGCATGCGCCGTTGGACTTCGGGCAATTCGCTGGGTTGGGTCTTCGACAATCCGATCGATACGGTGGATCTGAGCAAGGCCAACATCATCGGCTTCGACTACACCGACATCATCGACAATCCCGAAGTGCGCGTGCCGGTCATCAATTACCTGCTGCACCGCCTGGAATCGCTGATCGACGGTCGACCGCTGATCTATGTGATGGACGAATTCTGGAAGATCCTGGACGGCGAGGGTGGCCTGAAGGAGTTCGCGAAGAACAAGCAGAAGACCATCCGTAAGCAGAACGGCCTGGGCATCTTCGCCACGCAGAGCCCGGAAGACGCGCTGAAGAGTGATATCTCCGCTGCCCTGATCGAGCAGACCGCCACGCTCATCCTGCTGCCGAACCCGAACGCCAGCAAGAGCGACTACATGGATGGCCTGAAGTTGACCGAGGCGGAGTTCAAGGTGGTCACGGCACTGGACGAGCGCTCGCGCTGCTTCCTGGTCAAGCAGGGCCATGCTTCCAGTGTCTGCCAGCTCAACCTGCGTGGCATGGACGACATCCTGTCGGTGATCTCGGCCTCGACCGACAACATCGACATCATGCATCGGGTGCTGCAGACGGCTGCAGTCCGCAATCGGATCACCGTGGACGAACTCACGCCGGAACAGTGGCTGGAGGACTTCTACAAGAACCGAAAGGGCTCTGGTAAAGCCAAGGCCTCTGCCGAAACCGATGCGGCTTGAAAGCCCTGGATCAGACAGCGCCGAATGAAATCCATTCCCCTGGAGAAGAACATGAGCATGACATCCCGAAATCACAAGCGCCACCGCGGTCTGCGTCAGAAGCGCCTGGCAGCCATCCTGCTGGGGAGCATGGTCATGTTCTCCACCACGTCGGTTTCGGCCGGTGGTTACCCTGTCTTCGACCTCAGTAATCTCATGCAGGCACTGAAGGACTTTGCCCAAGGGAAGGCGCAAATGAAGGCTGACGGGCTGGAGTACGCGGCTCAGGTAACTCGGTGGAGAAGGACGTTCCAGGAGTACCAAAATGCGCTTGTCCAGATCCAGGGCATGATCAACAACTTCGGCTTGCCGCCAGGCGCCACATTGGAGCGGGTTCCAGACGACTATATGGTCGCCGACCTCTGCCGTACGTCGGCGGGCTTCAGCGCTGGCAGCCTGCTGAAGAAGTTTGTGCTGGATACCTCCGGTGATCTCTACGCGCAGCAGCAGCAGCTGTGCGTCAACATCCAGATGATGGAAAACCGGAAGCGCAACGAGACGGTGGATTTCATCGAGAAGACCATTCCCAGCATCAACGCGTCGTTGTCTGAGATCATGGGCTGGCGAGGCGGCGCCGATGGCAATCTTGCGGGAACTCTTTCGGCCGTGAACAGTGACTCCCTGCGTACGGCAAACGATATTTCCAAGCTGCAGCAGGAGTGGGAGGCGCGCATGCGGTCCTACGACGCCTATCAGGAGTCAATGATGGCCAATCAGCGCGTGCTGGCGCGCGTGGCATTGAAGGGCAAGCCGGGCGTCATCTCGCAGCTGGTCAAGACGGCCGCATTGGAACGCGCTTTGCACGTCGACTGACGCCGCTTGGGGCAGGTGCATAGGCACCCGCTCCACGAGGTTGTCCGGTAGGGATACATCAAGGGATTGCGGAAATGATCAGGTCGATTGCCAATTTTGATTTCAATGGCGGATTCCAGGATTTGATGGGGCACGTTGCACGTGTCCAATCGATCGGGGATTTCGTGTTCTTCAAGTTCATCTTCGACTTCCTGCGAAGCAAGATAAACAAGTTCGGCATCGACATGATGGGGGAAATGATGCAGTGGGTCGGCGGCATCGCCCTCACGCTCATGACCCTGTGGGTGCTGGTGCAGGGCTTCCGCATCGTGACCGGCCGCAGCCGGGACTCAATGATGGTGCTGGTGACCAATATGGCGCGTGCGGCGTTGATCGTCAGCGCGGCCACCACGATGGGCGCTTTCGGCACCAACCTTCAGAGCTTCCTCACCCACGACGTCAAGGCAGAAATCACGAAGGTCGTGACAGGCTCGAACGAGTCACCCGAAGCTCAGATCGACAAGAGCCTGGCATGGATGCAGGTGGCGCTTTCCAGTATCGACGCCATCCAGATCATGAATGACGGGGAGCTGCTGGAGGACAAGAAGCGGGCACTGTTCTTCATCGGCATGGGCACCGCAGGTCCAGCCATCACCGCTGGTGCGATGCTGATGCTGTATGAAATCGCCATGGCGCTGTTCATCGGCTTTGGCCCCCTGTTCATCCTCTGCCTGTTGTTCGACCAGACCAAGCAGTTGTTCCAACGTTGGCTGTTCTACGGCATTGGCACGATGTTCTCCATGGCCGTACTTGCAGCGATGGTTTCCATCGCACTGGACATGGTGGTACGTGTGGCGGCCACTTTCTGGACCACAGCGCTGGTGCAGGAATTCATCCTCAAGGAAAGCATGTCCGACGGCATGACCAGCCAGGCAATGCAGCAGGGAGGCATGGGCCTGATCCTCACCGCGTTGATCCTGACTACACCCCCAATGGCAGCGATGTTCTTCCAGGGTACCCTGGGCACCTTCATGGCATATTCGCAGATAGGCGGTGGTGCAAGTGCCTCGCCGAGTGCCGATGGTCGTCCGCCGGGCATGTCGGCTCCGCCGCCGGCGCCGTCGGGAGATCGTGGTTCGGTGGGGGCGCCTGTCGCAGCAACCTCCCCTGTTGTCAATAACGCGATTGCTCCGACTCAAAGCCCAGGTATGCGAGGAAATGCAACAGGTCAATGAGTTGTGAGACTGAGGCGCCGTGAATTTTCAGAGATTCAAGACAATGGCCGATTTCAAACCTTTACGCGGTAATCCGGCGTTCGTGACTCTGACGCTGCTGTTTGCTGCACTCCTCGTTGCCAATAACGCCAATGCGGAGGGCCGATGCCCGGCCGGCCAGTACCCCATCGGCGATCAAGGGGTGGGGGGGTGTGCCCCCATCCCTGGAGCGGGGGGGAGCGCCCGTGGGGCGGAACCCGCTGGCCAGTGGCATAAGACGTGGGGTGCCATTGCTTCCTCGCCCAGCACGAACGAAGCAGGCGTGGCGACAGGGAGGGCTACGAAGGAGGATGCGGAGCGTGTCGCTCTCGAGGGATGCGGCATGCGCGCTGCTCGCGACTGCCGAGTACTCATCGCGTACCGGAACCAGTGTGCGGCTTGGGTCGTTCCTCAGAGCCAAGGCAATGGGGCGCGTGGTGGCGTTGCGAGCGGTAAAGACTTGAAGGAAGCCATTGCGCAGGCACAAAAGATCTGCGTGGATCCGGCTGGAACGCAATGCAAAGTCGCCTACTCAGCGTGTTCTGAGCCGGTCTATGAGGCGTTCTAGCTAAAGGATCCTGACAGCCAGTGCTTGGAGCGTGTTGATTGCTCAGGGCAACGGCTTGGGCAAGCTTCGACATGCCGACGTGAAGGCGATATTGGTGCGACGGCGTCTATGTGATCGACAGTAACTTGCTGCGCCCCGGCTCTACTTCAACTGGGTGATTTACTTCAGTCGAGCCTGCGTTGATGCACAGTCTGACGCGATTGACCTTGAGCGTTCAGCGTGGCTGCGCCACCATCGGGCTTGCAGCGCACTCCGGTTGGAATCGCCGAGTTCTCCAATGATCTTGTACCCGGCTAGCCCGGGCCTGTGTTTGCTCTGCGAAGCCTTCCCAACCCGGGAGGCAAGTTTGGGCAACGATCATCTGCTCAGGCCGTCCCGCCTCTCACAATGGGCAGCAAAGGAATGAGTCTCCCCATGAAACGAATCCACCTCGCTTTTCTCCCGTGCCTGCTGATTGCAGGCCTGCTGCCGTTCACCGCGCTTGCCGAAGGCAATTGCCCGCAGGGCATGTATCCCATCGGTGGCCAGGGTGTACAGGGCTGTGCGCCCATTCCGGTGAGCAGCTCAGGCTCCCCGTACAACAATCGCCCCAACTGGGCGCAGACCGTGCGTGGCGTGGCGATGGATGCCCGCGGCGACACCTTCATCAGCAACTCGATGCGCTCGCGGGGCAAGGCCAAGCGTGCATCCATGAAGGAGTGCAAGGAGTTCGGGAAAGGCGAATGTACGTTGGCGACCCTGTTCCAGGCGCAATGCGTGGCGGTCGCCCACGCGGGCCTGGGCACTGAAACCACCAGCGTCGCCACCGCCATGTCCGAACAGGGAGCGGTCATTGTCGCGATGCAGCAATGCAACGCGAAGGCGGCATGGAAGCAGCTGCCGCAGGGACAATGCGGGATCGCCAGAACGGCCTGCACGGCGGATCTGTTCATTAGGTAAGGCGCCATTCACGCTAAGCCCCGTTTTCTGTGATCAATTCCGCTTTTCGATTTCCTCGCACTTCGACGCGGCAGAACGCCTCGCGGTAAGCTCCCCACGCGTCATGAAAATGACGCGCCAGTGCCGCCGAATGCAGGGGTTCTTCCGTCCAATGAGGACGCTGTCAGCCCCTGCGTCGGGTGACGCTCGCCATCATCGCGGTCTTGCCGTACGCAAGGCTATGATTCCTGTCCGCGCAGGCGCGGATAAGCCGGAACGCGTTCCGGCTGGGCAGGGAGGCGGGTATCGGCATGACCACATTGAAGGAGTGGGAGGGGATGGAAGACAGGGTTGGCGCACACATGGACGATGCCCTGGCATTTGTTCCGTCCGGTGCGAACCTGCTGGAAGCCGTAAGGGGCGAACTCAACGGCGATGGCATCGAGTATCAGCTGCTGGTCATCGACCAGCCGACGCCGGAAGGGCTGGTGCCCGGCCAGCACGGGCCAAACCGGGTGCTGCTGTTGCTGCGCGGTGATGGGCGCGGGCGCTGGCAGCTGGCCGCGCGCAACGACAAGCTGGTGCCGTGTTCCACCCGAGGTGGCCTGGCCGGCGACCCTTTTGCGTATGCAATGGTCGAGAAGGGCACCTTCAGCGTGATCACCAACGGCGGTAGCCGCGAGCGCTGGAGCAGCACCTACCGGTTCCGCTATGCGCCCGCGGACAAGGCCTGCTGGGTTGACGGGGTGAGACGCAAGGTCGTGGATATCGAGACCGAAGCGACCAACATCCGGGATTACTCGGCGGCGGAGCTGGGCAGGGTGAGGTTCGAGGACTTCGACCCATCCAGTGTTGCCGAGGTGTCGCTTCCATGAGCCAAGCTCCAACCGGCGGAAGGGAATCCGCGCTGATGAAGATTCAGGAGTTGCACTGTGTCGACCGATAGAGAGTCGCAGCTGTTGCGACAGGCGACCAAAGCCGGCATCGACTCCCCGCTTGAACTGGCCAATTTCATGGCCCAGGCAGGGCACGAGTCGCGCGGCTTGAGCCGGCTCAACGAGAGCTTCAACTTCACCCGGGGAATCTCGCAGATCCCGGTGGAGGCTGCGTGGCGCAATGGCAACGCCGCGTTGGAGAGCGCCCGCCAGGAAGCGCTGCGTGGTCGCCCGGAAAACCTGGCTGAGTTGATGTACGGCGGGCGCATGGGCAACGACGCGCCTGGTGACGCGCTGAAGTACCACGGCCGCGGCTATCTGCCATTGGTCGGCAAGGAGAATTACGAGCGTGCCGGCAAGGCGCTGGATCTGGACCTGGTGAATCAACCGGAGCTGGCAGCGCAGCCCGAGCACGCAGGCCGTATTGCCGTATGGCAGTGGCAGACACGGGTGCCGGAGGGGGCGCGCCATGATGTGCGAGAAGCAACTTATGCGCTCAACGGCGCGCTCAATGGCATCGAGGCGCGCCGGCAACGATTTGAGGTCTGGCAGCAGAAGTTGACGCCGGACGTGATGGCGCGACTGGATCGCGGCGAAGTCGGTGCGCCGGCGCAGACCGTTGCACGCGACATGTCGCATGCCGGTGAGCCCGGCAACGCATTGTTCGAGGATGCGCGCCAGCACCTGCGGCAGATGGGGCCGCAAAGTGGACTGCGCAGTGCACAGGAGCTCGACAATACCGCTGGCGCATTGGCGCTGGGGGCGCAGAAGGCCGGCCTGTCGCGCATCGATCATCTGCTGGCGGGCAACGACGGCCGTACGCTGTTTGCAGTGCAGGGCGCGCTGGGTGATCCGGCCATGCTGCGTGCGTCTGTTGACCGGGAGCAGGCCTCCCAGCAGTCACTGGCGCAGAGCAGCCAGCAGTTGGCGGCCAGCGTTGCGCAGCAGGATCCGACGGCCGCGCTCGCCCGCGAGCAGGAGCAGCGTTCTCGATCCCTGTAGCACTTGGTGCCGGCGGGCAGGGTGCCCGCCGTTGTTTTGCGTACGACGCGTGGCGCCCTGTGGCGCCGACATGGAAACCCACCCGTAAGGACACCACATGCGAATCGTTCCCTTGAATGCCCTGCAGGCCGCTGCCCGCTGCAATGCATCCGCGCGCCGCCTGCCGCCGCTCTGGCTGCTGTCACTTGGACTTGCCGCAGCCTCGGCACAGGCTCAGGAGACAGCGCCGCCCGTCGCGGAAACGCACGCCACGGCACAGGCGATCGCTGATGCGCCTGCAGGGACGGCACCGCCTGCCACCGTCGAGCGAACCGTTCCGGCGGCAGCACCCGCACCGCCCGCATTGGCCATCGTGCCATTGCCGCCCGAGCGGGCGACCGAGCGGGCGCTCGGTGCGCGCTGCCCGGTGGATCTGGCCGGGCGACTGGCGACCCAGGGCGACCTGCTGACCGGCGCCTGCCAGGGCACCATGCCGGCGCATCTGGCCGCTCTGCTGGTTGCGCTGCCCGAGCAGGACATCCACCCGCCGCGCAACTGGCGCGAGCGAGAGGTACAGCAGAAGGCCTGGTTCAAGGCGGTGCCTGGGTACGGCCAGCGCCCGGACTTCATCGTGCGGATGGGCGACGTCTGGGTGCGCTCGCTGGAAGGGCGCGACGCCGACAGCACGTTCTACCTGGTGTCCGCGCCGTTCACCTGCAGCGACCAGGTCGCCAACCGCGACGACTACAGCGCGGAGCCGGTACGTGTGCCAGCGGGTAGCTGCCGCGAGGCCTATGTGGGCCAGCGTGTGTACCAGGTGCGTGGCGATGCGCCGCCGAGGGATGTTACCGCCGAAGCGATGCCGGCCATGCCACAGGTGACCGAGGCGGATCGCGCACGCCAGCTGGCGCGTGGGGGCAGGATCACGCTGGATCACAGCAAGCTGCAGTTCGGGCCGGCCATGCGTTGGTTCGTGCAGTATCCGGAGACGGTGCCGAAGGGTGGGGCGCGTGCGTTCAGTGACTGGAACCGCGAGCATCTCGCCTTCGTGGTCTGGACCGGCGATCGCTTCGAGTTGCGCGACAAGGTCTCGCGCAGCCAGTGGCCGTGTGATCCGGTCGCGCCGGGCGATCGCGCCTGCGGCGGCTTCCCGGATTCCGGGCCGGATCTGTTCGTGACCGCCAGTGCATCTGCGCCGGTCGCGGCCACCAGCCCCTGAGTCACGGTGCTGAGGCGGGAGCCGGAATGACCGGCTCCCGCGCTGTCCATCAGGCCTGCAGGCTGCGGGTCTGATGCTGCTGCTGTTCCAGCTGTTGGTCGCGCTCCAGCGCAAGGCGCTGGCCTGCAGCCTGCTGGTCGATGCGCTGGCTGCTCTGTTCCAGCGGCGTGTTCATCGCCACTGCCGTATCCACCGACACGCGAAGGTGGGCGGGGTCACCGCCCTGGCCCTGCACGGCGAAGCTGCGCGAGGCATCGGCGTTCATCACCACTTCGTCGATGCGCTTGCCGCCTGCAGCGTGCATCTCCGCCGCCAGGCTGCCCGCCAGCTGCGTACTCATCACGTCCGGCACGCGGCCAACGCGCACGTCATGTGCGTGCACGCCGCGGATCGCGTCGTTGAACAGCGGGTTGCCCAGGTGGTTGGCATCGTCCATGCGCAGCATGCTGGTGTGATGGCCGTTCTTCTCCGCCTCGCGACGGGCCGGCTCACCGGGTTGCAGCGGGCCACGGATGTGGTCGTACAGATCGATGGCGCCGCCCGGGATGCCGCGTGCAGCGCGGGTGACGCCGCGACGCAGTGACTCGACGTCGTCGCGATACTCCTCGATCATCTTGGCGTTGTCTTTCGCCAGCTTCTGCGTTTCCGGGTGCTTCAGTACCGAGCCTTCGTTGAGGAAGTTGCCCAGCTTGTGCGCACCGAACGAGCTGGTGGCCGCGATGATCGGGCGGTCCGGAATCAGATCACGCAGGGCGTGATTGCTGAAGCCGTTTGCCGCGAGCGTCTTGATCTCGTCGGGCTTGGCATAGATGCGTACCTGGCCGAAATGCGGTGACGCGGCGCTGACCGGATCGGAGGCCATGACGTGGTTGATCATGGTGTTGCCGCCTTCCGGAATGCGATAGCTGAGGCTGACCGCGCCGTAGGCATTGAAGGTCTCGCCCTTGACGTTGAAGTGGTGCGAGGTGATCTGGGCAAGAGCGCCGCCGAGGGAGTGACCGGTGACGGTGACCTGGGGCGCGGGCACACCGTTCAAGCGGGATTGAAGCGCAGCGCCTTCGAGCGTCCTCTGTGTCAAAGCAATCGCGTCAGGCGCCTGTACGTTGGTGCGCGCAACCACCATGCCGCCGTCGGTCAGAATCGCATCGCGAGCGATCTGCTCGGTGCCACGATGCGCAATGACGATCTCTTTGGTGTCTACGCGCTGATAGACGGTGCCCTGATAGCC
The DNA here is from genome assembly GCF_059372495.1 of Stenotrophomonas sp. YJH_SMC_80. Lineage (NCBI taxonomy): Bacteria > Pseudomonadati > Pseudomonadota > Gammaproteobacteria > Lysobacterales > Lysobacteraceae > Stenotrophomonas > Stenotrophomonas sp. YJH_SMC_80. The sequence goes on along the minus strand of NZ_JCAFVP010000002.1, from coordinate 141,718 downwards.
GTTGAGACGATTGTTGACATGCTCAAGTATCTTGTACTCATGGCCGTTTAACGTGACTTTTTCTTCTTGGCCGGGTTCACGTCGGCCGACGGCCCGATCCTTGTAGGCGTCATTGGATAACGCGGCGTAGTCCTGAGAGGTGATGGTCACGGCGCGACCTCACTTGCGGAGAGGGTGATCGTAAACAGCTTGTCCTGCAGATCAGCGGCGTAGTTGCTGCGATCGGGCTCGCCACTGGCTGGGAAGTTGGGAACGCGATCTGCCTTCGGATAGACCAGATCCGGATAGTAGAGCGTATGGGCGCCACCTTCGGTCAGCGGCTTGGCGTCGACGAAGGTGAGGAAGCGGGTCTCTTCTTCGGCACCCGTCGCCTTCAGCATTGCCCCGGCACCGGTGAACTCCCACTTGCAGACGCCACGACCGTAGTAGTCCTCATCCAGCATGCGGTCCACATATAGCGTGCCGCGGTACTCGCCCTCAGCGACCTTGCGCAGCTCCACCGGTTCCTGGCTGGTGATACGTGCAGCTGTGCCGGTGGCCGGCTCGATGTGGCCGCACTGATCCTCGTTGGTGACGTCGTACTGCGCTACGCCCTTGACCAGTGCGAAGTCGCCGGGTGCATCCTTCAGGCGCAATACCAGTTCATAGGCCTTGCGCGGGCTGGGGTTGAGCTTGGCGAGGCCGCGCCCACCCTGGGCGACATCGGCTTCGGCAGCGGCACGTTCCTGGTTCATGGCGGTCTCCGGGTTGCAGGCGGTCAATAGAAGCAGAGCAAGGCACGGGATCATCTTGTGGCGCAATGTCGGCCTCCTTGGGGGTAGGGGTTGTTGAACTGGCAGCTCATGGCACGAGCTTCTGCACAGTGGTGGTGGTTGAGAACAGCGCGTCGCGCAGATCTTCGCTGTACCCCGACGGATCTTCCTCGCCACTGGCGCCAAAGTTGGCGACAGTGTCGGCGCGCGGATAGATAAGGTTTGGGTAATAAAGCGTAAGAGGTGAGTCGCTCTCCATGCGCTCCTTGTCGACGAACGTAAGGAATCGCGTATCCGCCTCGCCGGTCGTAGCGCGCAACATCGCACCGACACCCGTCAGCGTCCAATGGCAGACGCCACGCCCGTAGTAGTCCTCGTCCTGCATGCGGTCGAGGTAGAACGTGCCGCGGTATTCGTTCTCGTCGACCTTGTGTAGTTCCACCAACTCCTGGCTGGTGATACGGCTGGCGGTACCGGTCGCCCACAGGACCCGGCCGCAGTCCCTGTGGTTGCTGACGTCGTACTGGGCAACGCCCTCGACCACCGCGAAGGGACCGGGGGCATCCTTCAGGGTCAGTACCAGCTCGTAGCCCTGCTGCGGTGACGGGTTGAGCTTGGCCAGGCCGCGTCCACCTGCGGCAACGTCACGCTCTGCGTCCGCGTAAGGCGAGCAGGCCGTCAGCGCCATCAAGAGGCCCATCGGTACCAGGTGGCGTCCATCGCGTGTCGGCGTGGCTACATCCATGGCGGCATCCTGCATCGTGCGTCCGTGTCCATATATCCTTCCCTGGTGACAGGTTTATCGATTATGGAGTGTTCTGGAAACCTGGCGCCAGCTACGGCAAGGTGTCGGTGACGGAATTTTGACGCATTCAGCGTTCGGCAGCGTCGCCGAATCGATTGCGGCACAGGCGATTCGGGGTTGACCAGGCGATTGCGCTTCGCGTTCGACATTTCGCCGCCAATTTGTGACAACGGTCGCCTATTCACGCGACTCTCACGCAAGCGAGCATTACGCCATGAACTACACCATCCGTGCCGAAGCCATTGATGATCACGCCACCCTCCATGCGCTCACCGAGGCCGCATTCCGGAACGCTGCGCACAGCAGCCATACCGAGCAGTTCATCGTCGACGCCCTGCGCGCGCGCGGGGAGCTGAGCGTTTCGCTGGTGGCCGAGATGGACGGGAAGGTGATCGGCCATGTGGCGGTGTCGCCGGTGACGATCAGCGATGGCAGCACGGGCTGGTTTGGCCTGGGGCCGATTTCGGTATTGCCCGCCTGGCAGGGGCAGGGCATCGGTGCGGCCCTGATGCATGCCGCACTTGAAGCACTGCGTCAGCAGGGCGCACATGGCTGTGTATTGCTGGGCGAGCCCGCCTATTACAGTCGCTTCGGCTTCTGTGCCGAGCCGGGCCTGGTGCTGCCGGGTGTGCCGCCGGAGTACTTCCAGGCACTTTGCCTGCAGCCTCCGTTGGCACAGGGCGAAGTGCAGTACTCACCGGCCTTCGAGGCGACGGCCTGATCCGGGCCTGGCACGTTTCTGCTCAGGGCGCGCGCCAGACGGTCGGTTCGGGTTGCGGCTTCGGAATGCGGTAACCGCCGATGTGTTCAAGCAGTTCATTGGTACGGCGCTGCTCGACCAGTACTTCACGCAGCAGGTTGCGCACGGCGAAGATGGCGAACGGCACCAGGATCCAGACCAGGCTGATGCCCAGCGCAAACAGGGTCAACAGGGCTTTGGCACCATCCATGCGGCATTCCTTGGTCGAAAGCAACCACGCTAGCACGTGGCTGCTGCCGACGGATGTCAGCCGTTGTGCCGAAGGTGGATCAGCGGATACGGACGGCCTTGCGAATCCAGCGGTGAACGTCCGGTTTCGACGAAGCCCATGCGCAGGTAGAAGCCGACGGCCTGTGCGTTCTGTTCGTTGACGTCAGTACTCAGCTGCGGATGCTGGGCCAGTGCGTGCTGCAGCAGTTGCCGGCCGATGCCGGTGCCACGTACGTCCGGATCGATGAACAGCGCTTCCATGTGCGTGCCGTCGATCAGCATGAAGCCCAGCGGCCGATCCTGCGCATCGACAGCAACGGTCATCGGCGCTTGCGGCAGGAAACCGGCGACTTCGGCATCGATGGCCTGGCGGTCTTCGGCACTGAGGAAGTCGTGGGTGGCGTCGACGGCGCGGCGCCAGAGGTCGACAAGAGCGGCGCCGTCGTCGGCGCGGGAGGGGCGGAGGGTGATCATGGGTTCGCCAAGGTGCTTGCAAAGAGTGCGTAGTATGGCGCGTCCCGATCCAGCGCGCAGATGTGGATTCATCCGGCGTTGCGATGGCGGATGAAGGGGCTGTAGGTAGTGGCCTCCGCGCGCAGCACAACGCCGTCCTCGAAATCGCTGCTGTCGTTGAAGGGCACGGTGGGCCACTGCGGCCATTGCGCCAGGCGTTCGCGGTAGTAGTGGGTCGCTGCAGCCAGTGCCTCGTCGTGGGCCTGCACGCGCTCCGGTCCCAGCCCGGAACGCACGCCGTGCACCACGTGCGGTTCCATCACGTCGAAGCCAACGTAGCGCAGGCTGTACATCAAGGGCCACAGCAGCAACCGGGTATCTCCCTCGCGGCCGTCGACTGCGCAGGCCCGTGCCGATGAGCCGGTGGTGACGCTCAGCAACGCACGCTTGCCGCGCATCGCTCCGTGCTCATGACGCAGGCGGCTGTTGTACATCGGCCCGTACACCAGTACGCGGTCCAGCCAGCCCTTCAGGATGGCCGGCGCCGCGAACCACCACAGCGGGAACTGCAGGATCAGCAGGTCTGCGGCCCGCAGCAGTTGCAGGTGACGTTGCACATCGACGGGCAGCTTGCCCTGCTCGGCGCTGTGCCGCTGTTCGCGTTGGGCGTCGAAGTGGCCGGGATGCAGGCGATGCGGATGGTGGTCAGCCGCTTCCAGCGGATCGAAGCCCTCCGCATACAGGTCGACCACGTCCACCTGCAGCGCGTCATGCCGCAGTTGCTCGGCGGCCTGAGCGGCCAGATGTGCATTGAAGGAGCGGGGCTCGGGGTGGGCAAGCAGGATCAGGGCGCGCATGGGGCGAGGTGTTCGAGGAGTGTGCGACCATCCTCGCGGTGCCGGCATGCGCCGGCAATTACGCACCTTGAGGTAACCATGGCCTTTCCCGGGGATGTCTATGCCGCCGACTGTTCGGCACGCGATGCGCTGGCGCTGATTTCAGGCAAGTGGGTGATGCTGCTGCTGCCGGCATTGGCGCAGGGCCCGCTTCGCAACGGCGCGTTGCTGCGGAAGATCGAAGGCATCTCGCAGAAGGTGCTGACCCAGACCCTGCGCCAGCTGGAGCGCAATGGGCTGGTCGAGCGGTGTGACCGGGGCAGCAAACCACTGCATGTGGAGTACCGCCTGACCGAGGTCGCGCGCGGCCTGGTCGAGACGCTGTCCGCCCTGGATCGCTGGGCCGAGCACAACTTCCCGGCGCTCGATGCGGCCCGCGAGCGCTTCGACGCGCGCTAGCGGCGCCTGCACGGCCCCGGGCGTACAATGCGCCCCCGGCGGCCATCCTGGCCCAGTTGAAAAGCGAGAACCGCCATGACCGATGTCCTGGGTGTACCGGTGCACGATGCCGATGAACACTGGATGCGCCATGCACTGGCCCTGGCCGAGCGCGCGCAGCGTGAGTTCGACGAGATTCCGGTCGGGGCGGTGCTGGTGGGCGCCGACGGCCAGCTGCTGGGCGAGGGCTGGAACCTCAACATCGCCTCGCACGACCCCAGCGCGCATGCCGAGATCGTGGCCATGCGGGCCGGTGGAAAGCTGCTGGCCAACCATCGCCTGCTTGGCAGCACGCTGTACGTGACCTTGGAGCCGTGCGCGATGTGCGCGATGGCGATCGTGCATGCGCGCGTTTCGCGCCTGGTCTACGGCGCCAGCGACCCCAAGACCGGTGCGTGCGGCAGCGTGTTCGACCTGCTCGGCGATGCCCGCCACAACCACCGGGTCGAGATCCACGGCGGGGTGCTGGCCAAGGAAGCCAGTACGCGCCTGACCAATTATTTCCGCGCCAAGCGTGGCAAGCCGCCGCTGCTGCTGGAAGACCACGTCGGCGAGGGCTGAGGGGCGAACGGGTATGATGGGCGCCTCTTTCCTTCACCGGTAGGCCGCGCGCCTGCCCAGCAACGAGGCGACACAATGGCGGACACCGGCGCGGCCAACGAACGACTGATCTGGATCGACCTGGAAATGACCGGGTTGGACACCGACAACGATTCGATCATCGAGATCGCCACCGTGGTCACCGACGCCCAGCTGAACGTACTGGCCGAAGGTCCGGAATTCGCCATCCATCATCCGCTGGAAACGCTGGAGGCGATGGACGAGTGGAACCGCAACCAGCATCGTCGTTCGGGCCTGTGGCAGCGCGTGGTGGACAGCACCACCACCCTCGGCCAGGCCGAGGCGCAGACGGTGAACTTCCTGGCGCAGTGGATCCCGGCCGGCCTTTCGCCGATGTGCGGCAACTCGATCTGCCAGGATCGCCGCTTCCTGCACCGCCAGATGCCGCGCCTGGAGAAGTACTTCCATTACCGCAACCTGGACGTATCCACGGTGAAGGAACTGGCCAAGCGCTGGGCGCCGAGCGTGGCCGCTGGCGTCGGCAAGAACAGCAACCACACCGCACTGAGCGACGTGCACGACTCGATCGCCGAGCTGCGCCATTACCGCCAGTTCATGGGCACGCTGGCGGGCTTGCCCACGGCCTGAACAACAACGCCGGGCATGGCCCGGCGCGACCGGGTGACACGCGAACTGGTAGTGCCGGCCGCTGGCCGGCAAGGCGTCGGGGTCGGATCCATTTCCCGCGGCAAGGGATCCGACCCCTCTGTCGTGCCTCGCGACGAACCGTTCAACTCCCCGGCGCTAAGATCGGCGCCATGAACGAGCCCATCCTGCTTCCCCGCGACATTGCCCACGACGCCCGCGACTGGTCCGACCTGCAGCGGGCGGTGGCCCTGCTGGAAGCGCCGACCCTCACCGCGCGCATGGCCAACCTGGTCGGCACGCCGCTGGAGTTCGCGGTGAAGGCGCTGCCCAAGGCGGTCTCCGGTCGCATACACGGAGCGGTGCAGGCGGCGCTGTCCAAGTCCGCACAGGCGGCGCTGTGGAGCATGGACAACACCCCCGGCAAGGGAGCGTCGACCCGTTGGCACAAGCTGGCGGCAGCCACTTCGGGCGCGGTCGGCGGTGCCTTTGGTTTCGCGGCCTTGTTCATCGAACTGCCGGTGTCGACCACCATCATGATGCGCGCCGTGGCCGACGTGGCCCGCAGCGAGGGCTTCGACCTGTCCGAGTTCAGCACCCGGCAGGCGTGCCTGGAGGTGTTCGCGCTCGGTGGCAACTCGCCGCGCGACGACGCCAGCGAGACCGGCTACTACCTGGCCCGTGGCTTCACCACCGACGTGATGCGGCATCTTTCGGCCGAACTGGCTGGGCGTGTGGTGACCGGCCGCGACCTGACCTTGGGCGTGGCACCGAAAGAAGCTGGAAAGCTGCTGGCGAAGATGGTGGAAAAGGTGGCGGCGCGCTTCGGCGTGGTGGTTACCGAGAAATTCGCCGCACAGGCGGTGCCGATCGTCGGTGCTGCCGCCGGTGCAACACTGAATACCATGTTCACCGACTACTACCAGGACATGGCGCGCGGCCACTTCATCGTGCGCCGGCTGGAGCGCAAGTACGGGGAAGACGTGGTGCGCGCCTGCTATGACCGCGTGGCGCATGGTGCGGTAAAGATCGAGCCAAGGCTGGAGTAGAAGAGCCACGCCATGCGTGGATGAGTCCTCGTGGCGGGTGATCCTTGCCTCGAGGGAACAATTGTTTTGCCAGTGCATGCCTGTTGCCTGGCAGCCGGCATCCCCATCCTTTGCGGCACTCCCCCCGCAAGAGATTGCCGCCATGATGTTCACCCCCCACCGCCTGGGCGCGTTGACGCTGCCCAACCGCATCGTGATGCCGCCGATGACCCGCTCGCGCGCCGCCGATGGCAACGTCGCCACCGCGGAAATGGCCGCCTACTATGCGCAACGCGCCAGCGCCGGCCTGATCGTCAGCGAAGGTACCCAGATCAGCCAGCAGGGCCAGGGCTATGCCTGGACCCCGGGCATCCACAGCGTCGAGCAGGTGCAGGGCTGGCGGCAGGTGACCGATGCGGTGCACGCCGCCGGTGGCCGCATCTACGCCCAGCTGTGGCACGTCGGCCGTGTCTCGCATGTGGCCCTGCAGCCCGATGGCGCGGCGCCGGTGTCTTCCTCGGCATTGCTCGCCGAAGGCGTGAAAGTGTTCGTCGACCCGACTGGGGCGGGTCCCGAAGCCGGTGTGGGCGAGATGATCCAGCACTCGATGCCGCGCGCGCTGCGCGAGGACGAGATTCCCGGCATCGTCGCCGATTACGCGCAGGCCGCGCGCAATGCGCTGGCCGCGGGATTTGATGGTGTGGAACTGCACGGCGCCAACGGCTACCTGATCAACCAGTTCATCGATTCGCAGGCCAACCAGCGTACCGATGCCTACGGCGGCTCACTGCAGAATCGCCTGCGTTTCCTGCGCGAGGTGGTGCAGGCGGTGGTCGAGGTTGCCGGTGGCGAGCGTGTAGGCGTGCGCCTGGCGCCGCTGACTACGCTGCAGGGGGCGGTGGACGATACGCCGCAGGCGACCTATCTGGCTGCCGCACACCTGCTCGGTGAGATGGGGGTGGGCTACCTGCACATTGCCGAGGCCGACTGGGACGATGCACCGCCGATGCCGGTGGCGTTCAAGCAGGCGCTGCGCATGGTCTACCCGGGCACGCTGATCTACGCCGGCAAGTACACCGCCGAGCGCGCCGAGCAGGCACTGGCCGAAGGCTGGGCTGACCTGATCGGCTTCGGCCGGCCGTTCATCGCCAACCCGGATCTGCCCGAGCGCCTGCGTACGGGTGCGACGCTGAATCCGCCGGATCGCGCCACGTTCTTTGGCGGTGGTGCGGAGGGTTTCACTGATTACCCGGCGCTGGAAGAGAGCGTCGCGGCCTGATCCTGGGCGCTGCCGGCCGCTGGCCGGCATTTCAGTCAGGCGGCGAGGGGGGTAGTGCCGGCCGCTGGCCGGCATTTCAGTCAGGCGGCGAGGGGGGTAGTGCCGGCCGCTGGCCGGCATTTCAGTCAGGCGGCGAGGGGTAGTGCCGGCCGCTGGCCGGCATTCCACTGCCGGATCACGGCTTGTCGCGCACCAGCGCATCAGCCTCCATGACCCCACCATCCTTGCCATGCAGGTAAAGGTGCATGTCCTGCTGCGGATACGGAATGTTGATGCCGGCCTTGTCATAGCCCAGCTTCAGCTGCTCCAGCAGGGTGACCTTGGTGCCGAACCAGTCGGCCGACTTCACGTAGCAGCGGATGCCGAGGTTGATGGCGTGTGCGCCCAGTTCGTACACCACCACGTCCGGTGCGGGGGTCTGCAGCACACGCGGGTCGGCCTTCATCAGCGCCAGCGCGGTGTCGCGTGCCAGCTGGATGTTGTCTTCGTAGCCGATGCCGATCACCAGTTCGACGCGGCGCGTCGGCTCGGCGGTCAGGTTGATGATCGGCGCGGCGGTGATCAGCGTGTTCGGAATGGTGGTGTGCTGGTTGTCGGCGCCAGTCAGAACGGTCTGGAAGATGCGCACTTCGCGCACGGTGCCGGTCTGCCCGGCCACCGTCACTACGTCGCCGACACGGAACGGGCGCAGCGTCACCAGCATCACGCCCGAGGCGATGTTGGACAGCGAATCCTTCAATGCCAGACCGACCGCTAGGCCAGCGGTGCCGAGCACGGCCAGCAGCGGAGTGATCTTCACGCCGAGTGTGTCGATGGCCAGCAGCGCCACGATCACCAGTGAGGTGGCATAGACCACGTTTCGCAGGAAGCTTCCCAGCATCGGGTCCACACCCATGCGCGCAGTGGCGCGCGGCATTGCATTGGACAAGCGACGTGCCACCCACAGGCCCACCAGCAGCACCACGATCGCGGCCAGCAACGGCACGCCGTAGGTTTCCAGCAGGCGTTCCCAGTCGAGCGAGTGGAACCAAGGCGTTGCGGCGGGGGCGGCGGGTGCTGCTGCGGCGATCATGCGGAAGTCCTTTGCTGAGAAACGGTGTCTGCGTGGGGCAGGGCGTGCGTGCACGCCAGAAACACGAAGCCCCGCAGAGGCGGGGCTTGCATGCAGCAGCAGTATCGGCCGACGCCGATGAACACGACGTCAGCCTGTAGCCATCACGGCATCAGCCGTTGGCCTTCAGCTTGGCCAGGCGCAGCCAGGTATCGACCACGGTGTCCGGGTTCAGCGACACCGACTCGATGCCTTCCTGCATCAGCCATTCGGCCAGATCCGGGTGATCGGACGGGCCCTGGCCGCAGATGCCAACGTACTTGCCCTTGGCTCGTGCTGCCTTGATCGCCATCGACAGCAGCTTCTTCACTGCCGGGTTCCGCTCGTCGAACAGGTGCGCAACGATCGAAGAGTCGCGGTCCAGGCCCAGGCTCAGCTGGGTCAGGTCGTTGGAGCCGATCGAGAAGCCGTCGAAGATCTCCAGGAACTCATCGGCGAGCAGTGCGTTGGACGGCACTTCGCACATCATGATGATCTTCAGGCCGTTCTCGCCCTGCTTCAGGCCGTTCTGTTCCAGCACCTCGACGACCTTGCGGCCTTCTTCTAGGGTGCGCACGAACGGAATCATGACCCACAGGTTGTCCAGGCCCATTTCGTTGCGCACGCGCAGCACGGCCTTGCACTCCAGCGCGAAGGCGGCCGAGAAGCTCGGGTCGACGTAACGGCTGGCGCCGCGGAAGCCGATCATCGGGTTCTCTTCGTGCGGCTCGTAGTTGCTGCCGCCGATCAGGTTGGCGTACTCGTTGGACTTGAAGTCCGACAGGCGCACGATCACCGGGTTCGGTGCAACCGAGGCGGTGAGGGTGGCGATGCCTTCGGCCAGGCGGTCGACGTAGAAGCTGACCGGATCACCGTAGCCGGCGATCTTCTCATCGATCTTCTTCTTGGTCGCCGCGTCCTGGCGGTCGTATTCCAGCAGTGCGTTCGGGTGGATGCCGATGTGGCTGGCGATGATCATTTCCAGGCGGGCCAGGCCGATGCCGGCGTTCGGCAGCTGGCCGAAGTCGAAGGCACGTTCCGGGTTGGCCACGTTCATCATGATCTTCAGCGGGGCCGGCGGCATGTTGCCCAGATCGGTGGTGGTGCGCTCGAAGCCGAGCTTGCCTTCGTAGATGAAGCCGGTATCGCCTTCAGCGCAGCTGACGGTGACCAGCTGGCCATCTTCGATGACCTTGGTGGCGTTGCCCGAACCGACCACGGCCGGCACGCCCAGCTCGCGCGCGATGATCGCGGCGTGGCAGGTGCGGCCACCACGGTTGGTGACGATGGCCGAGGCGCGCTTCATCACCGGTTCCCAATCCGGGTCGGTCATGTCGGCGATCAGCACGTCGCCCGGCTGCACGCGGTTCATGTCGTCCAGCGTCTTGACCACGCGGGCCACGCCCGAACCGATCTTGGCGCCGACGGCACGACCTTCGGCCAGCACGTTGCCGCCCTTTTCGGTCAGCGCGAAGCGCTCGATCTGGGTGGCGTGGCTGCGCGACTTCACCGTTTCCGGGCGCGCCTGCACGATGAACAGCTTGCCGCTGACACCGTCCTTGGCCCACTCGATGTCCATCGGGCGGCCGTAGTGCTTTTCGATGACCAGCGCCTGCTTGGACAGTTCCTGCACGTCCTCGTCGCTGATCGAGAAGGTGTTGCGCAGTTCGACCGGAGTGTCCTCGATCCTGACGCGCTCACCCGGGACATCCGAATACACCATGCGGATCGCCTTGCTGCCGAGCGAGCGGCGCAGGATCGCCGGCTTGCCGGCCTGCAGGGTGGGCTTGTAGACGTAGTACTCGTCCGGATTGACCGCACCCTGCACGACCATTTCGCCCAGGCCGAACGAAGAGGTGACGAACACCACGTCGCGGAAGCCGGACTCGGTGTCCAGGGTGAACAGCACGCCGGAGGAACCGACGCCCGAACGCACCATCAGCTGCACGCCGGCGGACAGGAACACGTCCTCATGCTTGAAGCCGTGGTGGACGCGGTAGGCGATCGCACGGTCGTTGTACAGCGAGGCGAACACTTCCTTGACCTTGTGCACGACATCGTCGGCACCGGTGACGTTGAGGAAGGTCTCCTGCTGGCCGGCGAAGGAGGCATCCGGCAGATCCTCGGCGGTGGCCGACGAACGCACGGCCACGGCCACGTCGCCGCCGCCGTTTTCGGCGCTCAGCTTGGCGTAGGCGGTGCGGATGTCCTGGTCCAGCTGCGGCTGCAGCGGCGCATCGATCACCCAGCTGCGGATTTCCTTGCCGGCGGCGGTCAGCGCGTTGACGTCCTCGACGTCCAGCGTGGCCAGCTTGTCGAAGATGCGCTTGGACAGGTCGTTGTGCGCGATGAAGTCCTTGAAGGCTTCAGCGGTGGTGGCATAACCGCCCGGCACCGAAACGCCCAGACCGGCCAGGTTGCCGATCATCTCGCCCAGGGACGAATTCTTGCCGCCTACGCGGGCCAGATCGGCCAGACGCAGTTCGTGCAACCACAGGATGTTCTCGTTCAAGCGCGATGCTCCGTTTGGCCATCGCCCGAGGCGGGCTGAGTGGCCGCGTCCGTAGGAAGAAGCCGATATGATGCCGGGCAGAGCACCGTCGGCACAAGCTTGTGCTGGCGGCCTTTTTAAGCTTCGTAGGGGGTAAAAGCGCGCATGTCGACCATCCGTCCGGTGTTCTACGTTTCCGATGGAACCGGTATCACCGCTGAAACCATTGGGCATAGCCTCCTGACCCAGTTCTCCGGGTTCAGCTTCATTACCGACCGGATGTCGTTTGTCGACGACCCCGAAAAAGCGCGTGAAGCCTGTGCCCGGATCCAGGCGGCAGGGGAGCGGTACCAGGTCCGGCCGATCGTGGTGAACTCCTGCGTGGACCAGAGCCTGAGCCTGATCCTGGCCGACAGCGGGGCGCTGATGCTGGATGTGTTCGCGCCGTTCATCGAGCCGCTGGAGCGTGAACTGGCCAGCCCGCGCCTGGCCCGGGTCGGCCAGGCCCACGGCATGGTCGACTTCGACACCTACCACCGCCGCATCAACGCGATGAACTTCGCCCTGACCCACGATGACGGTATCGCGGTGAACTACGACGATGCCGACGTGATCCTGGTGGCGGTGTCGCGCGCCGGCAAGACGCCCACCTGCATCTACCTGGCCCTGCATTACGGCGTGCGTGCGGCCAACTACCCGCTGACCGACGAGGACCTGGAAAGCGATCGCCTGCCGCCACGCCTGCGCAACTACCGGCGCAAGCTGTTCGGCCTGACCATCGACCCGGACCGCCTGCAGCAGATCCGCCAGGAGCGCCGCCCGAACTCGCGCTACGCCAACCTGGAGACCTGCAAGCGCGAGGTGGCCGCGGCCGAGGTGATGTTCCAGATGGAGCGGATCCCGACGCTGAGCACCACCCATACCTCGATCGAGGAGATTTCCAGCAAGGTGCTGGCCACGCTGGGGCTGCAGCGCGAGCTGTATTGATTCCGGTAGAGCCGGTAGAGCCGGTAGAGCCGGTAGAGCCGGTAGAGCCGGTAGAGCCGGTAGAGCCGGTAGAGCCGGCCGCTGGCCGGCTGATCGATGGACCCTCGGCCGCGATATTGCGCTGCCGGCCAGCGGCCGGCACTACCCCAGGGCTTGGCTTGCGCATGTACGCCCCCACGTTGAAGCACCAACGTGTAGGATCGACCCATGGCCCGAGCCTTGCCCCGTACCGAACGCATTCCCCGCCTGAGCCGGTTGAGCTGGCTCATGGGCCTGTACGCGGAGAACTATCGCCATCTGGTGCGCCTGTTCGAACCGGCCGGACTGGTGGCGGGCAGCTACATCTCCTCGATCGGCGACGGCCTGGATGTCCGCTTGGACGTGATCGAGTGCCACCGCTACACGGTGGAGCTGCGGCTGACCTACGACCTGGCCGACCCGGTCACCGGCGAGCCCGATCCGTCGGCCTACGTGCGCCTGTACCGTGACGCGCGCCAGGCTGAGACCACCCATTGCTATGTCGGCCGCCGCTGGCAGGACACCATGGGCCTGTACCCGCCGCCGGCGGAACTGATCAGCCACCGCATGCGTATGAACACCTTCCTCGGCAAGTGGCTGGAATACCTCGCCGAGCGCGGCCACGGCGTGGCCACCCTGCGCCGCGATCCTGATGGCGCCACTGCGGCTGCCGAACGCCGCCTGTCGCTGGTGCGCTGATCGGCCATAATCCACGGCTGACCTGCCGCTGGATGCTGCCCATGCCGTACACCCCGATCGTCGCCACCCTGGGCTACGTGCTGTCGCCCGATCGTCGCCAGGTGCTGATGATCCACCGCAACACCCGGCCCGGTGACCACCACCTGGGCAAGTACAACGGGCTGGGCGGCAAGATCGAACCAACCGAAGACGTTGCGGCAGGGATGCGCCGCGAGATCGCCGAGGAAGCCGGCATCGACTGCACCGGCATGCGCCTGCGCGGCACCATCAGCTGGCCGGGTTTCGGCAAGCACGGCGAGGACTGGCTGGGCTTCGTGTTCGTCATCGACAGTTTCGAAGGCACCCCGCACGGCGGCAACCACGAGGGCACGCTGGAGTGGGTGGACCTGGACAAGCTGGACACGCTGCCGATGTGGGAGGGCGACCGCAACTTCCTGCCACTGGTGTTCGACGCCGACCCGCGCCCCTTCCACGGCGTGATGCCGTACCAGGACGGCCGCATGGTCAGCTGGTCCTACAGCCGGCTGTAACCCGGCGAATCGGGAGGGGGGCGATCTTTCGAGTGGGGATCAACCTTCCAGGTGGGTGCCAACCTTGGTTGGCACGCTCTTCCGGCTGATTAATGTCCGGGCAATATTGACGAACACAAATTACCCGGGCAATATTCGCGCATCACCTCCGATGCCATTGCCATGCCTGCGTCCCGACTCCCTCCCTTCAGTTGCTTCGACGGCCACCGCCTGGTCGCTTCCGGTACACCGGAAGTGGCAGCGCTTGCGCTGAAACAGCTGCGCGCCGGCAACGCTGCCGGTCCGCTGCTTGTGTTCGACAACGCTACCGGCCGCACCCGTGATTTCGATACGCGCGGCAGTGACGCAGAACTGCTGGCGCGGGTCGTCGAAGCCTTTCCCGCCGCCGTCGAGGCGGATGCCGACGTTACTGCCGAAGAGGCGCCGGCAACTCCGCGTGGCCGCGGCCGCCCCAAGCTGGGCGTGGTCGCACGCGAAGTGACCCTGCTGCCGCGCCACTGGGCGTGGCTGGCCGAGCAGCCCGGCGGGGCCTCGGTAGTGCTGCGCAAACTGGTGGAGGCGGCCAGCCGTGCTGGTGCCGACAAGGACCGGCAGCGCCGCCACAGCGAGCGTGCCTATCACTTCCTGCAGACCATCGCCGGAGACCTGCCGGGTTTCGAGGAGGCCATCCGTGTCCTGTTCGCGCACGACCGGGCGGGCCTGGAAATGGCGTTGCGCAGCTGGCCGGAGGATGTGCGCAATCACGCCCTGCGCCTGGCCTTCGATGATTCTTCGGACCACGCAGACGGCTGAGCCACTGCGCCGTTGCTGAGCGGCGGCGCCACCTGATCGCGGGCCACGGCCGCCCGCTCCCATTTGCTTGCTTTGCTGGCGGAAACGCCGGGCAGGGCAGCGCCTTGCCCAGAGAACCCCATGGACACCCCCGCACATCCCATCCCCCCGGTCGCGCCGCCCCTCTGGCACACCTATCTGAACCTGCTGCTGCCGATGCTGCTGACCAACGCATTGCAGCTGGCCGCAGGCACGCTGGACAACATCTACCTCGGCCATCTGCTGGGTACGCAGGCGGTGGCCGCCGCCGCAGCGTTCTTCCCTGTCTTCTTCCTGCTGCTGGCCTTGGTAATGGGTCTGGCGACCGGTGCGATGGTGCTGATCGGCCAGGCCTGGGGAGCGGGCCGGCCGCAACAGGCTCGCGGGGTGGCCGGCAGTGCGGTGGCACTGATTCTGCTGTTGTCAGTGCTGGTGATGGCGGTCGGCGGCGGTTTCGCGCCACAGCTGCTGGCGGCACTGGGCACGCCAGCGCCGATCCTCGGCGAATCCATCGTCTATGCCCGTGTCCTGCTGCTGGCGGCACCGGCGTTCTTCCTGCTGTGGCTGGCCACTGCGGTGGGCCGTGCGGTGGGCGATGCCAAAACGCCGCTGCATGCGCTGCTGCTGGCCACGGTGGTCGGCCTGCTGTGCACGCCGCTGCTGATCCTGGGCTGGGCCGGCCTGCCGCAGCTGGGCGCGGCCAGTGCGGCAGTCTCGGCGGCGCTCGCCTCGCTGCTGGCCCTGGCCTGGCTGATGTGGCGGTGGCAGCGGATGGGGCACCCGTTGGCCCCGGGGCATGAGTTGCTGCAAGCCATCCGCTTTGATGGAGCGCTGATCCGTTCGATGCTGCGCATCGGCATACCGTCTTCGTTGCAGATGCTCAGCCTGGCCATTGCCGAAATCGTGCTGCTGGGCTGGATCAACCGCTATGGCTACACGGCCACGGCCGCCTACGGTGCGGTCAATCAGTTGATGAGCTGGGTGCAGCTGCCGGCAATGTCCCTAGGGATCACTGCCACCATCCTCGCCGCGCATGCGATGGGAGCGGGGCGTACGGCACGGCTGCCTGCCATCGCCCGCACCGGGGTGATGCTGGGTCTGGCGATGCTGACAGTCGTAGTGCTGCTGGTGATGGCGCTGGCGCCATGGCTGACTGGCTTGATCCTGGCGGCCGCAGAGCCGCGCGAAATGGCCACGCAGCAGTTGCGCACGGTGGTGTGGGGCGTGCTGGCGATGGGAGGCAGTGCGGTGCTGGTCGGAGTGATGCGCGGCAGCGGCACGGTGCTGTTGCCGGCATTGCTGGGCATGGCTGCCGTGTTGCTGCTGGAGCTGCCGTTGGCGATGTGGCTGCAGTCCCGGCACGGTCTGGCCGGGCTGTGGTGGGCATGGCCGCTGGGGTTGCTGGCCATGCTGGTGATGCAGGTGTTCTGCTTTGTTCGCTGGCGGCAGGTGCAGGTTGGGTAGTGCCGGCCGCTGGCCGGCAATCCGCAATGGCCGGAGCAGCCGGCCAGCGGCCGGCTCTACCACTCGGTCGGATCGCATCCGGCGCGGATGCAGGTGTTCTGCTTTGTTCGCTGGCGGCAGGTGCAGGTTGGGTAGTGCCGGCCGCTGGCCGGCAATCCGCAATGGCCGGAGCAGCCGGCCAGCGGCCGGCTCTACCACTTCAGTGCCGCTGTGCCAGCAGCAGGTGGAAGTGCTTTTCTCGGGTCTGGCCGTCATTGCCGGCCGCGGATTCGCGGTGGCTGCGCCAGGCCGAGACGCGGAAGCCCGATACCCGCAGCGCCAGCTCCACCGTGTCCAGCTCATGCAGCTGGAAGTCGGCGGCGAATGGCAGGCTGCGCATGAAGCTGGCATCGCCGAAGGCCAGGCACAGGCGGCCGCCCCGGCGTAGCACCCGCGCCAGTTCGTCCAGCACCGGGGCCAGGTTTGGCCAGAAGTACAGGGTGTTGACCGCCAGCGCGGCATCCATCGCGGCATCGGCGACCGGCAGTGCATGGGCGTCGCCGTGTCGCATCGCCGCACGTTCGGCCATCCCGGCGTCGGCCAGCCGCTGGTTGCCGGCCTCGACCATGGCCGTGGACAGCTCGATGCCCAGATAGTGGCTGCCGGTGGCCTGCAGCATCAGTGGCGCGAAGGCCGCATTGCCCGGGCCGACCTCCAGGACCCGTTCGCCGGCACCGACGGCCAGCAGCCCGATTGCGGCCAGGTTGAGTGCGCCGTTGCTGTGGTTCATCGAGTCGGCCACCGCCAGCGCGGCCTCGCCGTGGGGCTGCCGCAGCTGTGCGGCCAGGGTGGGAGCATCCAGCATCATCATCGTCCGTTGCAGAGTTTCGGACGTGGCGGCGGCGGGTCCGCCGGTGACCATAGCGCCGACCTTGTGGCTTGGGAAGTAGGGAAACCCCGCTTCCGGGTGATGAGGAAATGTCCAGCGTCGCAGTCGGTGAGATCTGGTTGTCCACAGGGGGTGTGGATTACGCGTGGGCAACTTTGTGGATAAGCCGCGACAGGCGCCACCCCCCTAGGCTGTCAAGATGGGTGGCGAAAAATTCACCGTCGGTGAGGGCAGGTGAGGGAGCGGTGAAGGCGGGGCCTACCAGCGCTGTCGCCAGCGGCGGCGCTCGCGGTAACCTGTGGGCCTTGATGCTCCGTGAGACCCCATGAAACGTCACTTCTCGATGCTGCGCGAATTCCAGCTGGCCGACTGGTTCACCCTGGCCAATGCTTTCTGCGGCACCGGTGCGGTCTTTGCCGCGATGCGCTTCCTGCAGGACGGCGAGCGCGGCTACCTGCTGTTCGGCATGGCGCTGATCCCGCTGGCCTTCATCTTCGACGCGCTCGACGGGCGCATCGCGCGCTGGCGCAAGTCCAGCTCCACCCTCGGCCGCGAGCTGGACTCGCTGTCGGACGTGATCTCCTTCGGCGTGGCGCCGGCGGCGCTGGCCTATGCCTGCGGCATGCAGGGCGGCTGGGACTGGCTGGTGCTGAGCTACTTCGTCTGCTGCGGTGTCAGCCGCCTGGCACGCTACAACGTCACTGCCGAGGCGCTGGCCGGCGACGAGGGCAAGGTCACGTATTTCGAGGGCACCCCGATCCCGACCAGCCTGGTGCTGGTGATCGTACTGGCGATTGCCGCCGGTACCGATGCCATCGGCCAGAACATCTGGTTCGGCCAGTGGCAGATCGGCCCGTGGCAGCTGCACCCGATGGTGCTGTTGTTCGCCCTGTCCGGGTCGCTGATGATCAGCAAGACCCTGCGTATCCCCAAGCCATGAGCCAGCCCAGCGGAGGCCTGCAATGACCAGCTCGGCCCACGACGCCGGCAGCAGCGATTTCGAGACCCTGGCCCGGCAGTACTTCGGCGCCTGGGGCGATGCCCTGCGTCATGCGAGCACGCCCGGCGCACCCGCCGGTGACGACCCCGGCAGCTGGCAGCGGTTGTTCGACTGGTGGGGCCAGCTGTTGCCCGAGCAGGCGCAGGGCGCACCGGAAGATGCCGTGCGCCGGTTCCGGGAGCAGGCGGGCAGCTGGTACGGCACCATGCAGGAGGTCGCCGCACGATTTGCCGGCCGCGACGCCAGCAGTGCCGATGTGGCCCAGGCCTGGCGCGAGGCGGTGCAGGGGCAGGGCGATGGCATGCTGCAGTGGATGCTGCAGGGCGCCCGTGGCAGCACCCACGCCGGCGCCACCGTGCCCGAATTCGCCGCATGGCTGCAGCAGTTCCAGCTGCAGGCGGGCCCGTGGCTGCAGAGCCCGGCGTTCGGCCCCGGCCGCGAGCACCAGGCGCGCTGGCAGGCGCTGCTGCGGGCGCAGGAGGAGTACCAGCAGCATTCGCGCGCCTACGTTGATCAGATCAGGCAGGCGTTGGACGAGGCCTTCGCGTTGTTCGAGCAGCGTCTGGCCGAGCACGAACAGCCCGGCAGCCAGTTGACCAGCGCCCGCGCGATGTTCGACCTGTGGATCGAAGTGGCCGAGGAGGCCTACGCCAAGGTCGCCATGTCCGAACCGTTCCAGCAGGTGTACGCCTCGCTGGGCAACGCGCAGATGCGCCTGCGCGCCGGCCTGCAGCGCGAGGTGGAACAGACGAGTGAGCGTATCGGCCTGCCGACCCGCAGCGAGATGGACGCCGCGCATCGCCGTATTGCCGAACTGGAGCGCAGCCTTCGCCGCCTGCAGGCACAGGTGGCGGTGCTGGCGGGGACCGCCGCGGTCGATCCGGTGTCGCAGCCGGCACCGGCGAAGGTGAAGCCGGCCGCGCGCAAAGCCGCGAAGAAGGCCGCGCCGGCGAAGAAGGCGCCTGCAAAGAAGGTGTCTGCGAAGAAGGCTGCGTCTCGCGCTTCCACTCGGGCGCGTGACCGATGAAGGGACCACTGGGCTTCAACGCCGATGACCTGATGCAGGAAACCCTGGCCATGCAGCGCAAGCTGATGGAAGGGCTGAAGCTGCTGCCGCAGGTGGAAGACGTGGACTATGGCGTGACCGCGCGCGAGGAAGTCTGGCGTGACGGCAAGGTGGTGCTGTACCGCTTCGTCGGCGAACAGGCACCGACCCGGCGCACGCCGCTGCTGATCGTCTACGCGCTGGTCAACCGGCCGTACATGGTCGACCTGCAGGCCGACCGTTCGCTGGTGCAGAAGCTGCTGGCGCTGGGCCAGGACGTGTACGTGCTGGACTGGGGCTACCCGGACCGGTCCGAACGCTTCCAGACCCTGGAGGACTACCTGCTGCGCTACATCGACGGCGCGGTCGATGCGCTGCGTGCGCGCAGTGGTGACCCGGTGGACCTGCTCGGCATCTGCCAGGGCGGCGTGTTCGCACTCTGCTACGCCGCGCTGCGCCGGCAGAAGCTGGGCAAGCTGATCACCATGGTCACCCCGGTCGACTTCCAGACGGCTGACAACATGCTCTCGCATTGGGCGCGGCAGGTGGACGTGGACCTGCTGGTCGACACGCTGGGCAACATCCCGGCCGACCTGATGAATGCCAGTTACCTGATGCTCAAGCCATTCCGCCTGAACGTGCAGAAGTACGTCGGCCTGCTCGACATCCTCGATGACAAGGCCGCGCTGGAGGATTTCCTGCGCATGGAGAAGTGGATCTTCGATTCACCGGACCTGGCGGGCGAGGCGTTTCGCGATTTCATCAAGCAGTTCTACCAGGGCAATGGGCTGGTGAACGGCACGGTGCGGATCGGCGAGGAAGCGGTGGATCTGTCGCAGGTGACGCTGCCGGTGCTGAACATCTATGCCGAGCAGGACCATCTGGTGCCACCGGATGCCTCGCGCGCGATGCGCGGGCGTTTGGGCACGGACGACTACACCGAGTCCAGTTTCCGTGGTGGACATATTGGTATCTACGTTTCCGGCCGCGCGCAGCGCGAAGTACCGGCCACGATCGATGGCTGGTTGAAGGCGCGCGATCTGTAGAGTCGAGCCATGCTCGACTGACTTGGGGGTGATGATGTACCGGATTTTGTTGATTCTTGCGGCACTGCTGACAGCACCACTTGCCCACGCCGCACCCAGTACGGATGCACGCCGGGAGATCGCCCAGCTGATCGCCAGCCTGGATGGCTCCCAGTGCCGTTTCCAGCGCAATGGCAGCTGGTACGACGGCAGCGACGCGCGCGCGCACCTGCAGCGCAAGTACGATTACCTGCTGAAAAAGGGCATGGTGGACAGCGGCGAGCAGTTCATCGAGCGCGCTGCCAGCCAGAGCAGCATGAGTGGCAAACCCTACCGCATCCAGTGTCCGGGGCAGCCTGAACAGACCGCAGCCGCCTGGTTCGGCGCACGCCTGCAGGCCCTGCGCCACCGCACGCCGTAGACATGGGGGCAGTGTAGAGTCGAGCCATGTTCGACTGCCTTGTCCGTTTCCCGGAGCTGCCGCCATGAACACCACGCCCAAAACGCTGTCGCGTTCATTGAACGACCGCATGATTGCCGGCGTGATGGGCGGCATTGCCCATCGCTTCGGCTGGAATGCGACCCTGCTGCGGGTGATCTACGTGCTGGTTTCGCTGGCCTCCGCCGCCTTCCCTGGCATCCTGGTCTACCTGATCCTGTGGCTCCTGATCCCCAACGAGGCCGATTGAAGACTGGAGCAACGCCCTGGCCGATCTGGCTGCGCGCGCTGCAGGTGCTGGGCGCGGTGTGGACGTCACCCAATTCCCTGCTCGGCGTGATCGGCGGCCTGGCCGGCATGCTTGGCGGCGCGACATTGCGCTGGAGCGGCCGTGACTGCGCGCTGGTGTTCGACCGCTGGCCGTGGGGGCCAGGTGGGGCGATCACTCTGGGGAACGTGATCCTGCATACCGGCCATGACCTGGGCATTTCCTGCCGCACCTATGCGCATCAGGCAGGGTGGGGCGTGGAGCCGCTGATCCGGCTGGATGATCACGAACGGGCGCACGTGTACCAGTACATGGTGCTGGGCCCGCTGTACCTGCCGGTGTACCTGCTGTGCGGCGGGGTGAGTGCGCGCAATCCGTTCGAACGGGCGGCCGATCATTTCGCCCGGTTCGGGCGTGGCTGGTGGCCGTAGTTTCCAGCCAACGGCGCAGCCCCTCGTGGGTGGTCGCGGAATGCGTTTCATGCGATTGGGCCGGGCGGGGTGGGTTCGCGGGACACGCCGTGAACCCGTCCCTGGGGGCTCGATGGCGCCATCCATGGCGCCAACGGTCCCGCGAACCCACCCCGCCCGGCCCCTGACAGTTTCCGTGCGCGTCCAGCCACGGAGAAGAAATAGAACAGCAGAAGCGGGTCGCGCGCTGCGCTTGCTCGCGAGCGGGGCATGGCTTGGCTTGGCTGGTCTCTACAGGAAGCAACAAATCAGCCGGCCAAGCCGTTTTTGCTTTTGATCTTCTTTTTTCTTTTCCGTGGGGGGAGGCAGGCATCAGGAACCTGTCAGCGGCCGGGAGGGTGGGTGGGGCGGGGTGTCCGCGGCATGGATGCCGCGGCCAAGCCCCCAAGGACGGGTTCACGGCGTCCCCGCACTACCCACCCTCCCGGCCAGCCCCCGGGAAACCAGCTTTCCGCGAACAACCAAACCACCACGAGGGGCTGCGCCGTTGGCGGGAATCCCCCACGGATTCGTTAGAGGGAAGTTAAAGATCCGTAAGCATTCTGCTGCGATCCCGCAGTCATCTGCATGCAACCGATCGTCATTAGCCTTCGTGACGTTCCAGTCAGGTTCGACGCGGTAAGCTCTCCCTCGATGAGCTCGCAGCATCGTTCATCGAGTGCAGTACGCAGTAGCAATTTGGAGGAATACATCACATGGCAATCGTTCTTTATGTCGGTGGTAGCAAGGATGGCGAGAAGGGCGTGGTGCCCTACGGCTTCAGCAAATCCCGCGCCGACACCGCGCTGGGGCCGGAGTTCTACACGGAGCGGTTCATGGAACTGCAGGGTGTCGGCAAGGTCCGCCTGATGGCCCTGGAAGGCATGCGTGACGAGATCGTCATGCAGCGCGCCGCCCGCCACTACCGCTGACCTTCGCAACACGCGGCAGGGCGCGCCCACCATCGCGCGCCCGCGCCGGCATCCCAGCCCAGGGCCAGTCCGAGCCCTCTCTCCGCCAGGATGCCGGCGTCCACTCCGGCCCCGCCGCTGAACCTCGCCCCCTGTCAATGCCTTGTCCGGCTCCGTCGTGGATTGCCAGAATGGGATCTTCCCGTACCGCGGCACAGACCTGAAGCAATGCACGACGCCAAGAACGCCCAGAGCGCGCTCGCCCAGCAGATCGCCCAGACCATCGCCGACGAGATCGGTGCCCAGTCCGCCCAGGTGCGCGCCGCCGTCGGCCTGCTCGACGAGGGCGCCAGCGTTCCGTTCATCGCGCGCTACCGCAAGGAAGTGACCGGGGGCCTGGACGACACCCAGCTGCGCAACCTGGAAACCCGGCTGACCTACCTGCGCGAGCTGGAGGAGCGCCGTGCGGCGGTGCTGGCCAGCATCGGCGAGCAGGGCAAGCTCAGCGACGAGCTGCGCAACGACATCCTGGCCGCCGACACCAAGAGCCGGCTGGAAGACCTGTACCTGCCGTACAAGCCCAAGCGCCGTACCCGCGCCCAGATCGCCCGCGAGGCCGGTCTCGAGCCGCTGGCCGATGGACTGCTAGCCGACCCCACGCAGGATCCGCAGGCCTTCGCGGCCGCCTTCGTCAACACCGACAAGGGCGTGGCCGACACCAAGGCTGCGCTGGAAGGTGCGCGCGCGATCCTGATGGAGCGCTGGGGCGAGGACGCCGCGCTGGTGGGCGAGCTGCGCACCTGGCTGGGAGAGAACGGCGTGATCCGTGCCCGCGTGGCCGAGGGCAAGGAAACCGAAGGCGCCAAGTACCGCGACTATTTCGAACATGCCGAATCTCTGGCGAAGATTCCTTCGCACCGGTTGCTGGCGCTGTTCCGCGCGCGCCGCGAAGAGATCCTGTTCCTGGAACTGGACCCGGGCAGCGATGCCGAGGCCGGCCACCAGTACGCCGAAGGCCGCGTGGCGCGCAGGGCCGGCATCGCCGACCGGGGCCGCGCCGCCGATCGCTGGCTGCTGGACGCCTGCCGCCTGACCTGGCGCGCCAAGCTGCACACCCATCTGCTGCTGGACCTGTTCAACCAGGCCCGCGAGAAGGCCGAGGCTGAGGCCATCGCGGTGTTCGGCGACAACCTGAAGGATCTGCTGCTGGCCGCACCGGCGGGCCCGAAGACCGTGCTTGGGCTGGACCCGGGCATCCGCACCGGCTGCAAGATCGCCGTGGTCGATGCCACAGGCAAGCTGGTGGCCACCGACACCATCTACCCGCATGAGCCACGTCGCCAGTGGGACCAGTCGGTGCAGACGATCAAGCAACTGTGCGCCAAGCACAACGTTGAACTGATCGCGATCGGCAACGGCACCGCCAGCCGCGAAACCGACAAGCTGGCCGGCGAAGCGATCAAGGCTGCCGCCAACCCGAAGCTGCAGAAGGTCGTGGTCAGCGAGGCGGGCGCCTCGGTGTACTCGGCCTCCGAGTTCGCGGCCAAGGAGTTCCCGGGGCTGGACGTGTCGCTGCGTGGCGCGGTGTCGATCGCGCGTCGCCTGCAGGACCCGCTGGCCGAACTGGTCAAGATCGAACCCAAGGCGATCGGTGTCGGCCAGTACCAGCACGATGTGGACCAGTACCGGCTGGCACGGGCGCTGGATGCGCGCGTGGAGGACTGCGTGAACGCCGTGGGCGTGTACGTGAACACCGCATCGGCCGCGCTGCTGTCGCGGGTGTCCGGCCTGTCGGCCACGGTGGCCGAGAACATCGTGCGCCATCGTGACGAGAACGGCCCGTTCAAGCGCCGCAAGGATCTGCTGAAGGTTGCGCGCCTGGGCGAGAAGACCTTCGAACAGTGCGCCGGCTTCCTGCGCATCGCCGACGGCGACCAGCCGCTGGATGCTTCGGCGGTGCACCCCGAAGCCTATCCGGTGGTCGAGCGCATCGTGGCCAGCACCGCACGCCCGATCAAGGCGCTGATCGGTGATGGCAGCTTCCTGCGTGGCCTGAAGGCCGAGCAGTTCACCGATGACACCTTCGGCTTGCCGACCGTGCGCGACATCCTGAAGGAACTGGAGAAGCCGGGCCGCGACCCGCGTCCGGAGTTCAAGGCTGCGCGCTTCGCCGAAGGCGTGGAGGACATCAAGGACCTGCGCGAAGGCATGGTGCTGGAAGGCGTGGTGAGCAACGTGGCGGCCTTCGGTGCCTTCGTCGATATCGGCGTGCACCAGGACGGCCTGATCCACATTTCGGCGCTGTCCGACACCTTCGTGAAGGACCCGCGTGACGTGGTCAAGGCTGGCGATATCGTCAAGGTGAAGGTGCTGGAGGTGGACGTGGCGCGCAAGCGCATTGCCCTGACCCGGCGCCTGGACGATACCCCCGGGCAGGCCACCAGCCGCCCGGGCCAGCGTGATGAGCGCGGCC
This sequence comes from Stenotrophomonas sp. YJH_SMC_80, assembly GCF_059372495.1. NCBI lineage: Bacteria > Pseudomonadati > Pseudomonadota > Gammaproteobacteria > Lysobacterales > Lysobacteraceae > Stenotrophomonas > Stenotrophomonas sp. YJH_SMC_80. The sequence goes on along the minus strand of NZ_JCAFVP010000002.1, from coordinate 117,324 downwards.
ATGGGCAGGGTCCGCGCCGGGATGCAGGCGGCCAGAACCGCGGGCCGATCCGGGGCCAGGGCAATGGCGGCCGTCCCGCCGCGTCCGCGCCCCCGGCCAACAACGCCCTGGCCGAGGCCTTCGCCCGCGCCAAGCGTAGTTGAGGACCGTGTTCCCCGTCACGCTTGATTCGTGGCGGGGGACTTGTCGATTTTCCCCGTGATTGCGCACACTTGCGCTTGAGGGGAGGCGTCCGGCCACCCCGCTGTCGCTGGGGAGGGCCATGACGCCAGCAGGACCCGTCGTCTTCGTTGAGGTCTGCAGCGTCGCGCTGCGGCCGCTGCCTGCCTGCGCGGGCCGGGGGCAGCGGTGATGGCGGGCCAGGGCACCAACGGCAACGGGTTGCTGGAGCGCCGCCTGCAGGCGCTGGCCGAAGAGCGTCGGCGGCTGGCGATGATCATCGATGGCACCGCCGCGGGCACCTGGGAATGGAACGTGCAGAACGGCGAGATGCGGGTCAACGCGCGCTGGGCCGAGATTGTCGGTTACCGCCTGGAAGAGCTGGAGCCGGTCTGCCAGAAGACCTTCCTGAAGCTGGTCCATCCCGATGACATAGCGCTGTCGGACGCGGCACTGGACGAGCATTTCGAGGGGCGCACCGACAACTACGCGTGCCTGCTGCGGATGCGCCACAAGAATGGCCAGTGGATATGGATCCAGGACCGTGGCCGCGTCTTCGAATGGGACGCGCAGGGCAAACCATTGTGGATGGCCGGTGCGCATGCCGACGTGACCGAGCTGCAGCAGGCCCGACAGGATGCGGCCGAAACACGGCAACGCCTGCAGGCCGTGGTCGATGCCTCCGACGAGGTGGCGGTGATCGCCACCGATATCGATGGCACCATCACCCTGTTCAACACGGGCGCGCAACGCCTGCTGGGCTACAGCGCGGCGGATGTGGTCGGCCAGCGCCGGCTGGATGCCTTCCACGATCCGCAGGAACTGAATGCCTGGCTGCGACCGCTGGCCGATGCCGATGGCCAACTGCCAGATGTGTTCGAGGCACTCAGTGCGCGTGCCGATGGCCAGACCTATTCGCGGCAATGGACGCTGCTGCGCAAGGACGGCCAGCCACGCCAGGTACGCCTCTCGATCAGCCGCATGGACGGTGCCGACGGTGTACGCATCGGCTATGTCGGGATGGCCATCGACATCACCGAGATCCTGCAGGCGAGGGCCGAAGCGCGCTTGTCCGCGGAGAAGTTCGCCGGTGCGTTCACCTCGGCTGCGCTGGGCATGGCGCTGGTGTCACTGGAAGGGCGATGGCTGGACGTCAACGATGCGCTGTGCCGGATCCTCGGCTATCCGCGGGAAGAGCTGCTGCAGGTGGATTTCCAGCGCCTCACCCATCCTGATGACCTGCAGACCGACCTGGCCCTGGTGCAGGACCTGCTGGCCGGGCGTCGCAGCCACTACCACCTGGAAAAGCGCTATCTCGATCGCGATGGCAAGGTCATCTGGGCCCGATTGTCGGTCTCGCTGGTGCGCAACGAGCATGGCGAGCCGTTGCATTTCGTGTCGCAGATCCAGGACATCACCGCCCAGCGCAGCAGCGAGCAGCGGCTGTTCGAGAGCGAACAGCGCAGCCGCATCACCCTGGATGCCGTGGCCGACCTGGTGCTGAGCGTCAGCCTCGATGGCCGTATCGATTACGCCAATGCCGCTGCAGTACGCATGTTGGCCGGCGATGGCGCGTTGTCGCTGGCCGGACACAAGGTGCAGGATGTGCTGGCGCTGACCACCGAATACGCGCCGGGTTCGGTGCTGGACGTGTCGGTACTGCTGGATCCGGACAGCAATGCGGTCGACCTGCATGCCGACCTGCTGCTGCGCCTGGGTGCCGCCACGGTGCCGGTGGACCTGACCCGCGCCTGGTTGCGCGATGACGAGGGCCATGTGCGAGGCGCGGTCTGGGTGCTGCGCGACGATACCCAGCAGCGTGCCCGCCAGCGCGAGGCGCGTCATCTGGCCGAGATCGATCCGCTGACCGAACTGAGCAACCGCCGTGGCTTCGAGGTGCATCTGCAGCAGGCGATCACCCGTGTCGAACGTACCGGCCAGGCCGCGTCGCTGATGTACATCGATCTGGATCGGTTCAAGCCGATCAACGATACCTGGGGCCATCTGGCTGGCGATGCGGTGCTCTGGGCGGTGGCCAGCGTTCTGCGTCACGGGGTGCGCGATTCGGATGTGGTGGCGCGGCTGGGCGGCGATGAGTTCGCGGTGATCCTGTCCGGTTGCACGCCGCGTCGTGCAGCGCGCATTGGCGGCGAGCTGCTGCACACCCTGGCGTCGCTGTCGATTCCGTGGGACCAGGACCGGTTGCGGGTAGGGGCCAGCATCGGCATCGCGCCGCTGGCCGGGGGGATGAGCGTGGATCAGGCGGTGGCCGCGGCCGATGCCCAGTGTTACCGGGCCAAGGCGATGGGCCGCAACAACGTGCAGGTGCAGGGCGAGGCCAGTGAGCTGCCGGGCGATGATTCCGAGGTCGTCGAGGGCTGATCTCAGCCTGTGAGAGGGCGGGCGCAAATACTCCGCGCACCTCCTCTCTTACAGGTGATCCCATGAATGTCTGCAACCCGATGGCGGTGCGTGCCTTCGCCCCGGCCCTGGTCGGCTGGTGCCTGGCCCTGGCGGCCGGGCTCCGGCTGGAGGAGGTGCGTGAGGACCGTCTCGCCCAGGCAATGTTGCCGGTGCTGCAGGCGAGCGTGGTGGCGCTGCTGGCCCTCACCCTGGCGTGCACGGTGGCGGCCAGCCTGGTGCTGTGGCGGCACAGGCGCCGGGATCACCGTCGCGTTGATGCCGGCACTACAGAGGCGCAGCATCCATCAGCAGGAACCGGCATGGCGCGCGCTGGAAGGCATTGATCTGCGGCACCAGCCGCTGGAAATGTTCGCTGGCGCAGTGGATGTCCAGGGCGGCGCGGTCAGGCCATTGCTCGATGAAGACGAAGTGCCCGGGATCCTTCTGGTCCACGAACAGTTCATAGCCGAGGCAGAGCGGCTCGCGCTGCGTGCACGCGACCAGTTCCCGGTACAGCGGAAGCACGGTGTCCACGGCATCGGGATGGATGAAGTCTTCGGCGATGACCTTGAGCATGCAGGCGCCTCTGGATGGGGCCCTGCAGGATAGTGCCGGTGGGTGGCCGGCACCCATCCCGTCAACGCAATACTGCGTCTGCACTGACCAGCTGCACATCGTGCATCTGGTTGAGGTAGGCCTCGTAGTAGCCCTTGTGCGAGGCACCGACGATGGTCAGCATGCGGGTGCCCGGGTGCTGGCCGAGCACGTCGCGCATGTTGGCGACCATGCGCAGGTTGCGGGTTTCCCAGTAGCCCACGTAGTTGCGGCCGAAGCCTTCCGGCGAGGGTTCGACGAGCGTCGCGCCGAAATCGCTGTTGAAGGCCAGCATCGCGGCCTCGGGTGCGTTGTAGGCGCGATACATCGCGAGCAACCCATCCGATTGAGCAAGATTGGCTTCCAGTCGTTCATCGGCCGCCCTGCGCGCTTTGACGAAGGAATTGTCCCAGGCACCGCGTATGGCGGCAGCGTAGGCCTTCTGCTGCGATTCCGGTGTAGGCGAATCCGCAGTGTGGTCGTCGACCGCCCACAGCCGCTCCAGCCCCAGGCGCGCGGCGAGGACGCCGGCCACCAGGCCGGCCTCGTTGCGGCGTGCCATGCGCGTGTCGAGGAACTGCACCAGCTCCGGTGTCAGGCTGTCCGAGGCACGTCGCTCTTCCCTGGGCAGCCGCAGCCATTGGACGACTGCCGAGCTGCTCTCGCCCGCAGCCAGGAACACTGCGGCCAGTCGGCGTCGCTGGGCGGCGGTTGGCGCCTTCGGCCAATCCGCAAGCAGGCGTTCCATCTCCACGTTGGCGCTTGGCACGTCCAGGCCGGTGGCGGCCTGCGCCGGTGCCGGATCGACGCAGTAGTCCGCTACGCTCTCGGCGTATCGGGCCGGATTGCGGCGCATGAAGTCACACTGCAGGCCGGACAGGTTCTCTACCGCGATCGCGGTGGGCCGCCAGGCTTCCAGGCGCTGCAGCAGAGGTTCCAGCATCGCCGGCGTGAAGGTCTCCGGCAGGCCGGACAGGTGCGGGCTGCCCAGCACCAGCACTTCGTTCGGGCGCCCTGCGGGCGGTCCCTTCAGCTGGTCCGGGTGGAAGGCCGGTCGATAGGCGGTGTCGTTGGCCAGCGCGCTGCTGCTGCACACGGCCAGGAAGAGAAGGCTGGCAAAGCGAGGGAACATGCGATCTCCATGTCGATGAGCATCCTGCGGGACCTTCATGCTGGTCATATTCTCCTGCCGCGGAATCCCGCATTGGTCATGTAAACCTTTTTGCCTTGAGCTGCATCCTTCTGCTGAGCGATGCTGTACCCAGCGCCCAGGCAATGCAGAACATGACGTCCGACGACTGGATCATCGACAGTCCGCGCTGCACCTCCGGCCGTTCACGCCCCGGTGTATTCCTTGGCCTGGCAGGCCTGCATCGAGCCCGTGACGCAGAACCCGAACTGGGCATCTGGATCGCAGAAATGATGCATGGGCACGGCTATGGTCGCGAAGCCGTGGCGGCGGTGTGGTCGGCCGCCTCAGGGCGCCTGCGCTGTGCTGCGTTCCGCTATCCGGTGGCCGAGCAGAACCTGTCCAGCTGTTCCCTCGCTGAGTCCCTCGGGGGACTGCCTGTAGCACGTGAGCAGGGCGTGAAGTACACGGCAATCGTCTACCGCATTCCGGCTGCAATGCACGGAGTTGCGACGGACGTCGCGGAATCCCGCTAAAGCGGCTGACGGCATCGCCGATACTCCCTCTGGATCCCGCTCCAGTCACCCGCCGCAGGACCCCAGGCTGCCCCCGATGGGCGGTCCGCGCAGTGTGTTCCGCCGCTCCCAGATGCCGATCGCACCCGCAGCAGACGTTCTTGGCAGTCGCTCGAGAGGTGCCGTTGGCACCTGTAGTCCCTGGCAACTGATGTTGTCGCCGGGCATCCCGCCCGTCGGGTCACAACCGCTTACCGGACACCGAGGATCAGACAATGCTTATTCCAGGCTTCACGGCAGGCGCGCAGGCGCCGGCCGAGCTGCACACCCGTTGGTCGCCGTGGCGTGCGCTGCTTGGCGTACTGGCGCCGCAGCAACGCACCGGCACAGAGAAGGCGATGACCGACCGCACCGAGCTGGAAGCGCAGGTGGCCGCGCTGCATCGCGTGCAGGCCGTCATCGAGTTCGCGCTCGACGGCACCATCCTGCAGGCCAATGACAATTTCCTGCAGGCGATGGGCTACCGGCTGGAGGAGATCCAGGGCAAGCATCATTCCGTGTTCGTCGACCCCGAGCTGGCGCGCAGCGCCGAATACCGCGACTTCTGGGCGCGCTTGGGGCGCGGCGAATACGACGCCGGACAGTACCGCCGCTTCGGCAAGGGCCAGCGCGAGATCTGGATCCAGGCCTCGTACAACCCGGTACTGGACCGCCAGGGGCGGCCGTACAAGGTGGTCAAGTTCGCGACCGACATCACCGCGCAGAAGCTGCAGGCGGCCGACTCGGCGGGGCAACTGGCCGCGATCACCAAGTCGCAGGCGGTGATCGAGTTCAGCATGGATGGCCGCATCCTGTCGGCCAATGACAATTTCCTGGCCGCCACCGGCTACAGCCTGGACGAAGTGCGCGGGCAGCACCATTCGTTGTTTGTCGAGCCCGAGCATCGCAGCAGCATCGAATATCGCCAGTTCTGGGAGAAACTGGGGCGCGGCGAATACGACGCCGGCCAGTATCGGCGCCTTGGCAAAGGCGGGCGTGAGGTCTGGATCCAGGCATCCTACAACCCGATCCTGGACCTCAATGGCAAGCCGTTCAAGGTCGTCAAGTACGCCACCGACATCACCGCGCAGGTGCATGAAAACCAGGCCATGCAGCGCGCGGTGGCGCAGACCCGCGAGGTGGTGGCCGCGGCCAAGCAGGGCGATCTGACCCAGCGCGTGGCCACCGCCGACAAGAATGGCTCGATCGCCGAACTGTGCGAAGGCGTGAATTCGCTGGTCGAGGCGATGGCCGCGATCATCGGCCAGATCAAGTTCGCCGCGGACACCATCGCGGTCGGCGCGACTGAAATCGCACAGGGCAACAGCGACCTCTCGCAGCGCACCGAGCAGCAGGCGGCTTCGCTCGAGGAAACCGCGGTGTCGATGAAGGGCCTGGCCGAGACCGTGCAGCGCACCGCCACCAACGCGCGCCAGGCGAGCCAGCTGGCCGGTGGAGCCGCCGATGTCGCTGCGCGCGGCGGCAGTGTGGTGCATGAGGTGGTCGAGACGATGGCGGTGATCAATGCCTCGTCGCGGCGCATCGTCGACATCATCGGGGTGATCGACGGCATCGCCTTCCAGACCAACATTCTCGCGCTGAACGCAGCGGTGGAGGCGGCGCGTGCCGGTGAACACGGCCGTGGATTTGCCGTGGTTGCCACCGAGATCCGCGAGCTGTCGCAGCGTTCGGCCAGCGCAGCGAAGGAGATCAAGCACCTGATCGATGAGTCGGTTGCCAATGTGGGTGCCGGTACGGCGCAGGTTGAGAGCGCGGGCCGCACCATGGACGAGATCGTGACCAACGTGCGCCGGGTGAGCGACCTGATGACCGAAATCAGCACTGCCTCGCAGCAGCAGAGCGACGACATCCAGCAGATGAACCATGCCGTCGATCTGATCGACCAGGGCACCCAGCAGAACGCGGCCCTGGTCGAGGAGGCGTCGGCGGCAGCACGCAGCATGGAAGAGCAGTCGGCGCAGCTGCTGCAGACGGTGGCCAGCTTCCGCTTGCAGGGCGGTGCCGGGCACCGGCACGGAGCGGCGGCGCTGCATGCGGTCTAGGCGCGGCGACCGGACTGTTCTTCCTTGGTTTCGGTCTCGCCGCGTACGCAGTTGCGACCGGCATGCTTGGCGCGATACAGGGCCTGGTCGGCGCGTTCGACCAGGCCGCGCGGATCGCCGTCTTCGCCGGGTGCCTGCCAGGCCACGCCGATGCTGATGGTGACGGTGGCCACGGGGGCGGGCAGGGCTGCGGCTTCGACCGAAGCGCGCAGCCGTTCGCCCAGGCCCAGGGCGTGGGTGGCATCGGGCGAGGGCAGGGCGGCGATGAACTCTTCGCCGCCATAGCGGGCCAGCAGATCGTCGCCCCGTTGCAGGCAGCCATCGAGGATGCCGGCGACGGCACGCAGGCGCCGATCACCTTCCGGGTGGCCGTAGGTGTCGTTCAGCCGTTTGAAGTGGTCGATGTCGATCATCAGTACCGCCAGGCCCTGGTCCTGGCGGCGCGCGCGGCGGTGGGCCCGATCCAGCGATTCATCGAAGCTGCGCCGGTTGCCCAGTCCGGTCAGCGGATCGCGCCGCGCCAGCGTTTCCAGTTCATCGCGCTGGCGCTGGATCTCGATCTGGCTCAGCACGCTGCGCAGCGCATAGCCGAGCAGGGAGCCGATGAAGCCGACCGTGGCCAGGGTCGGCTGCAGGCGCGCGACCAGAAGCGCCACCAGCATCAGCAGCAAGGGCAGCATCAGTGGTACGCCGGCATCGACGATGCGCCGCAGGCTGCGGGATACCTCCACTGCCGGGCAGCGACGATGGCTGCCCGCCAGGATGGCCAGCAGCACGAACAGTCCACTGATCAGCAGGTCGCCCCAATTGCCGTCGGGCACCTGCGGCTGATAGGTATTGATGTAGAAGGCCAGCAGGAAGTAGCCCAGCGCGTAGATCGTCAGCGTCCGGAAAAAATCGCGGCGGTCCGGATCGTCCTCGGCCAGGAAACGGATCAGTGCGAAGCAGAACACCAGGCTGTTCTGCACGCCGCTCATGGTGTTCAGGCACTGCGTCCACAAGGCGGTGTTCAGCGGCGCCATGGCCCGCGCATGCAGGTAGTACAGCAGCCAAAGCAGGGCAATGATCCCGAGGTCCACCGCACGGATGTAGCGGTTCCCGCCGCCCGGGCTTGCAGCGACGTAGGTCAGGGGGATCCGGTAGAACACGTACAGGATCAGTGTTGAGGCGGTCATCTGCGCAGGGGCGAGGCCGGCCACATTGCGGTACAGCAGGGCCAGCAGCGCGAGAGAGAACAGGCCGACGGCCGCGCCGAGCAGTCGCCACTGGCAGGCCGCCTGGCTGACACGTGCACGCCGTACGCAGGCCAGTGCAGCCAGCAGCGGGGCGGTGATCAGCATCAGGTAGGAGCCGACCGGGTCCTGCGGGCCGACAAAGGCAATGACGAGCGCGTGCGTGACGAGAAAAAACAGTGCAGCACGCAACGTCATGCAGTCCCCCACCCCCGGATCCGGCGGGATCACGATAGGCAGATGTACGTGAGGCTGGCAAGAAAAGTGTGCACTACGTCTAGCGACAACCCTGTCAGCGGTCGCAGTTTTGCGTCAGCACAGTGACACCGGAGCGGCTATATGGGCCTGCATCGCCTGAAAAGCAAAAGGCCAGGTCATGGACCTGGCCTTTGATGCTGTGGTGCCGGTGAAAGGACTCGAACCTTCATGGGGTCACCCCCGGCTGATTTTGAGTCAGCTGCGTATACCATTCCGCCACACCGGCAGGCAGCGTGTGAGTGTAACCGAGGAGGGCAGGGCTTTCATAGGGGCAAGGCAGATCGAGGCGTTTCCTGTCGGCATCGGCTCTGCGATGGCTATACTGCGCCGGCTTGAATGCCTCCAGGAGCCATAGCCGATGACAGTGTTGCAGGACCTGAGGGTGCTGGTGGTCGAGAACGACGAGATGAGCGCAGCCTTGCTGCAGATGCAGCTGGTGCATGCCGGCGCGACCGTGGTCGGGTTGGCGGCGAGCGTGGCTGAAGCATTGCGCGTGCTGGAAGACTCGGTCCCCGATGTGGCCCTGCTGGACTATCGCCTGGCCCGCAACGAGACCAGCGAGCCGGTGGCGGCAGCATTGTCGGCGCGAGGCGTACCGTTCGTGCTTGCCACCGGAATGCTGGCTGAGCAGCTGCCCGAGTCTATGCTGTCCGGAGTACTGCTGGTCAAGCCGTATCTGTCGGCGGACCTGACCCGGGCGCTGAGCCGTGCGGTGGGCCGTTCCAGCGCAACGGCGTGAGAACGGCGCTTCAGCCGGCCTCCTCGTACAGGTAACGGATGTCCTCGCGGTCGTCGAGGATGCTGTACTGCCCGGCCAGGTTGTCCGGATCGGGGTTGAGCCACGCATCGAGATGCTCCCTGCGGATCGGTATCACGCCGCGATCGTGACCTGCCGCGGCGACATCGCGTGGCGGGGTGTCGGTGATCGTGGCGAATGAGAGCAGGCGTCCTTCCGGTCCCTCCCATTCCGCCCAGAGGCAGGCCAGAAGCAGGTCGCGGGGCGGGTCGGGGCGAAACTCCAGCACCACATCCTGTTCCTTTTCACTGGGGCCAAGCGCGCGCCCTGCGATCGCGTGGCGTGGTACGTGCTCATAGAACGCCTGCACCACGACAACGCCGTGGCGAAGGCCGAACGCGCCGCGCCAATAGCCTTCCAGGCTGTCGCGTCGTGCGTTGTAGGTGCCGGGGTAGAGCACGTCGTTGCGTGCCGGCTTGTCCGGCAGCCGGCATTGGTAGCGCATCGGCTTGATCACCCGTCGGCCGCTCTCGCTGACCATCACCGGCGCGTAGGTGCCGGGAAAAATGCGGTTGTCGCGCGGCAGTAGTTGTACCCGGTGCAGGTCCTCAAGCCGGGCCTGGGCGCGCTCGATGCGGTTGCCGGCCACGCGCAGGTCGTTGCGTGCCTTCTGGGTGGGGCGGGTGGCGAGCGTCGCGTGGGCGATATCGCGGCGCTCGCGTTGGCGGGCCAGCTCCGCCTCGAGATTCTGGCGTTCCTGCGCATGCCACTGCTGGATCTTCGCAACGATGTCGCGACCCTGTTCGGTGCGCGCGCCGGCAAAGCCGTCGTCCATGGCCTTGGGGGTTTTCGGCCGCTTCTTGCCGGGATCGTGCGCGTACAGTTCGGCGAACTCCTCCAGCGACAGGATGGCACCGAACTCGCGGACCAGCTTGGCGTAGTCAGCGCGGATCAGGGCGGAATAGCACATGGGAACTCTGCAGGCCTGGGTCGCAGTCGTTGCGACGTGGATGCGGCAGGATAGCCCGACCTACAGGGAGATACCGCATGAATGATTCCGTCAGCTGCCAGTTCCGCGAGGCTGTCCCCACGGTCGAAGACTATTGCCAGCTGCGTGTGCTGGCGGGCCTCAGTGCCAAGAGCCAGGAGGCGGCGGCACGCGCGCTGCCCAATACCCTGTATGGCGTGTGCGCCTACCAGGGCAATGAGCTGGTAGCGATGGGCCGCATCGTTGGCGATGGTGGGTGCCACCTGCAGGTCTGTGATATCGCCGTGCTGCCGCGCCTGCAGGGGCAGGGCCTGGGCAAGGAAGTGATGCGTCGCCTGGATGGCTGGATGCAGGCGAACCTGCCGCCGTCTGCATACGTCAGCCTTCTGGCCGATGGTGAAGCGCACCGGTTGTACGCGCAGTTTGGTTTCGCACCCACCGCACCTGCATCGATCGGGATGTATCGCCGGTTCTGAGGTGTGTTCAGGCTGAGGCCATCCATGCGTGGCATGGATCTGTGGCATGGATCTACTGGGCCAACCGGCCGCCGGATCCATCCCGGCCCTGCAGTAGATCCACGCCATGCGTGGACAGGGCTTTCCCGGGAATCTCAGGCAAAGAAAAACCCCGGCCGAAGCCAGGGTTTTCAAGAATTGGCGTCCCCACGGGGATTCGAACCCCGGTCGCCACCGTGAAAGGGTGATGTCCTAGGCCTCTAGACGATGGGGACGCACGAAAACTTCAAGTTGTAGATCCTTCGACGGCCTAATGTCGAAGTGGTGGAGCCAAGCGGGATCGAACCGCTGACCTCCTGCATGCCATGCAGGCGCTCTCCCAGCTGAGCTATGGCCCCATGAAACTCCGGATGATCTGCCGGGAGCAGAGTCCGTTTTGAAACTGGCGTCCCCACGGGGATTCGAACCCCGGTCGCCACCGTGAAAGGGTGATGTCCTAGGCCTCTAGACGATGGGGACGCACGAAAAACTTCAAGTTGTAGAACCTTCGACGGCCTAATGTCGAAAGTGGTGGAGCCAAGCGGGATCGAACCGCTGACCTCCTGCATGCCATGCAGGCGCTCTCCCAGCTGAGCTATGGCCCCGTGTTACCGAGCCGCCTATCATACCTGCGTGTTCACGTTTGTGGAAGTCTTTTTTGAACTTTTTTCGTTCCGGTTTCAACCGCAGCCACGAGGGCAGGGGAACCGCAACGCCACACCCTGAATACCGGTAGGCGGTGAACAAAAAAGACCCGGTTATCGGCCGGGTCCTCGTTGTTCGTGATGAGTGGCGTCCCCACGGGGATTCGAACCCCGGTCGCCACCGTGAAAGGGTGATGTCCTAGGCCTCTAGACGATGGGGACGCAATTCTCATCAATGTTCTTTAGCGACCTTTCGACGGCCTAATGCCGAAAGATTGGTGGAGCCAAGCGGGATCGAACCGCTGACCTCCTGCATGCCATGCAGGCGCTCTCCCAGCTGAGCTATGGCCCCACGTCGCTGAGGAGCGAAATAATAGCCTTGCCCCAGGGGGTTGGCAAGCATTTGTTGCACTTTTCTTCACGCGTGTTGCGAAGCCGATGTCAGTCGCCTGCGGCGGTGGTGTCGTCGGTCAGAGCGGCCAGGATCGGGCACTGGTCCAGCGCGCCATGCCCGGGGCAGGCGTCGACCAGCTGCGACAGCGCGATGTGCATGCGCTGCAGTTCGGCCATCCGTTGTGCGATGTCCTGCAGGCGGGCCTGCGCGGTGTCACGCACGCTGCCCATGTCCTGCTGGTGGTGATCACTGAGCGCGAGCAGTTCTCCGATTTCCTCTAGGCTGAAGCCCAGTGCCTTGGCGCGGCGGATGAAGCGCAGCCGGCGCAGATCCGGCTCGCCGAAGATGCGGTAACCCCCGGCCGAGCGCGCCGCCGTCGGCAGCAGCTGCTGCCGTTCGTAATAGCGGACCGTATCGATCGGCACGCCCGCCTGACGGGCCAGTTGTCCAATGTTCATGGCAGCTTTCCTGCGGATCCTGCCGGCCATTGTGAAGCCTGGAGTCTGGTCGAGAGTCAAGGCTTCAGCTCGGTGCGCGCATTCAGCCCACTTTGCAACTTTCTTCATAGCCCCGCAGATGGGCCTGTTCCTACCCTTCGCCTGAACCGGCCGTTCGATGGCCTGCAACGAACCGAGGAGGTGGTCTGTGGAGGGAGTCAGGAACGAAGCATTCGTAGAGGTTGCGGTGGTCGAATATCCGGGAGGGGACCCCTCCGCCGCCTCTGTGCTGGCCGAAATGGCCCACGTCGCCAACCGCCTGGCCCAACAGCAGCGCCGACCCTTCAAGCGTGTGCTTGTCACCCGCTGGATCGTTCCCGCCAGCCAGACCGGTGTACACCGCATCGCGGGTGCTGAAATGCTCGACGCCGCCATTCCCGCGGTGATCGCGGTTCCCGGCCAGATCAGCCCCGGAGCCTGTCTGCGCGCCGAAGAGGTCCTGCTGGACTGGTTGCGGGCCCACTACGACGGGGGCAGCCTGCTGGCTGCTGCCAGCGACGGGGTCGGTGTACTGGCCCGTGCGGGACTGCTGGCCGGAAGAACGGTCAGCGGCCCCGATCTGGGGCGACATCCAGGGTTGCAGGCGCAGGCGGTGAGCTGGGTGCCCAGTGAGCGGGCGCTGGTCGACGATGGCGATCTGCTGACGGTTGGCGGATCGCAGGCATGGCGTTTCCTCGGGCTGCGTTTGCTGTACCGGCTGCACGGGCAGGGCGTGGCGAGCGCGGTCGCGCAACAGCTTGGGATCGTCGTGCCCGCAGGAATCCAGCAGGATCTTGAGCGTTTCAGTGCCAACTTCGCCCACGGTGACCGCGATGTGCTGAAGGCCCAGCGCTGGCTGCATACCACTGCCGCACGAGGAGCCACTCTGGCCGCAATCTGCGAGGTTTCCGGATTGGAACCGCGCACCCTGCAGCGGCGCTTCCTCCGGGCGACCGGTCTGCGGCCGATCGAATACTGCCAACGGCTGCGCATTGCCAAGGCGCAGACCCTGCTGCAGCAGGGCGCAGGCATCGAGGAGGTGGCCTGGGGGGTGGGCTACGCTGATCAGAGCGCGTTCCGGCGTCTGTTCCTCCGCATCGTGGGCATGACACCGGCCAACTATCGCCGCCACGTCAACTGCAAGCGGCGGGAGCGACCGTTGATGCCGTCGGTGGCCGGAAGTCTGCGCGGCCTGCAGGCGTCCCCCGGAATGCAGTTGGGGCGGAGTGCGGCCTGACCATGGGTGGCGGGCGAGCGCTTGCAACCTGGGCGTGACGCTTTGACCATGCAGGCAGTGGAACTTGAACAGGTGGGCTGATGTCGAGTGTTGGACCGGTACCGATGCCGGTGGTGTTGATCCTGATGTGCACGTTGCTGGCCATGATCGTTGCCCGTCTTTGGCCGCGCAGGGCAGTGGGAATGCCGCTGCCGTCGGCAGCAGGCATCGTGCTGGACATGCTGCTGATCGGCCTGCTGTGTGGTCGTGTCAGTTTTGTTGTGCTGAATTTCGCGCTCTATCGTTCGGAGCCCTGGAGCATTCTGCAGGTCACCGATGGTGGCTATCACCTGATGGTGGTGCTGGTGGCCGGGCTGTCGTGGGGATTATGGCGTCTGCGGCCGTGGCGTCAGTTGCGTGCACCGGTGCTGACGAGCGCACTGGTAGGCGTGTTGTTCTGGGTCGCTGGTGGCCAGTTGCTGTCGGCATGGCAGGAGCGGCAGATGCCGTTGCCGGCGCTGCAGGTGGCGGACCTTCAAGGCGATCGTATCGATCTGCAGCAGTTCCGCGGCAAGCCGCTGGTGCTGAATCTGTGGGCCACATGGTGCGGGCCCTGCCGCCGTGAGATGCCGGTGCTGGCGACGGCACAACAGGCACATGATGACGTGCAGTTCGTATTCCTCAACCAGGGTGAAACCCTGGATGAGGTCCAGGGTTTCCTCGCCGGCGAACGACTGATGCTGGGCAACGTGCTGCTGGATGATGACGCTGCTGCTTCCACCGTGCTCGGCATTCAGGCGTATCCTTCCACGCTCTTTTTCGGTGCCGATGGGCGCCTGCGTGAACTGCACCTGGGCGAACTGACCGCAGCCGGCCTTGAACACAAACTGCGCCGGCTGCGGTAGCCTGCGCGGGCATCTCACTACGGAGTTCCCATGTTGTCGATTTCCCTGCGCACCGCCCCGGCGGTGCTCCTGCTGCCGGTCATGCTGGCATTGGCCGCCTGCAGCCAGGCACAGACGCCGCCGGGCAAGGCCGCCACGGCATCGGCGACGACTGCTCCGGCATCTGCCGCCAAGGGCGACCGCCCAGCGGTGCTGAAGGGCATCGAGAAGCACGGCTTCGAGGTCGTTGCCGAATTCGATGCGCCGGACGGCCTGCGCGGTTTTGCTGGCGTGGTGGGAGGGCAGCAGCCTGCAGCGGCCTATGTCACGGCCGATGGCAAGCACGTACTGGTGGGCAGCCTGTTCGATGCCGAAGGTAATGATGTGGCTGCCGAAGCGGTCGAGAAGCTGGTTGCCGCACCGATGTCGGCCAAAATGTGGACCAAGCTTGAAGCCAGCGCCTGGGTACGTGATGGCAAGGCCGACGCGCCCCGCGTGGTCTATACCTTCAGCGATGCCAACTGCCCGTATTGCCACAAGTTCTGGGAGGCGGCCCGTCCGTGGGTCGACGCCGGCAAGGTACAGCTGCGCCACATCATGGTGGGTGTGATCCGCGAGGACAGTCCGGCCAAGGCCGCAGCCATCCTCTCCGCACGTGATCCGAGCGCGGCGCTGCTGGAGAACGAACACCAGTTCGACCGTGGCGGCATCAAAGCGCTGCCGAACATCAGCCGCGAGATCGCCGGCAAGCTCGACGCCAACCAGGTGTTGATGCTGGAGATGGGGTTCCAGGGCACCCCGGGCATCCTGTTCCAGGATGCACAGGGCCAGGTGCAGCGCCGGGCCGGATTGCCGCAGGGCGACGACCTGCAGACGGTGCTTGGTCCGCGCTGATCCACGCCTGCATGATGATGTAGACCACAGGCCCGCATGGTGACATGCGGGCCTGTTGCGTTCCTGCCTCAGGCGAACACAACCGCTTGCGCATTGTCTGTTCGTCGTCACGTCTGAATCGTGACTGAGATCAAGCATCGTGCCTTGATTCCAATCAAGGCCAAAAGCGACAAACAGACTAGCCTTTGACGCATGGAATACAGCGTCAATGCGCGATGGATGCCGCGCTCGCCACGCCCTGATCAGGGTCGGCCGGCACAGCCATTCACGACACTCTCACTCTGTGCTTGTTACCCAGACCGCTGCGGTCGCCACCTCTCTGGCAGCGCGGCCTTGATGGAGTCGACATGGGTGCAGGCGGGGCAGTGTCATCGTCCTGTTGCCTGCCGTGCGCAGGCTGGCCGATGTCGTCGACGCAGTACCCGCATTTCCAGCAACGGCAACGCGAAGCCAGGGCGGCGCATGCATGCGCTCCGGAACCGTGATGCGAGTGTTCGTCAGGGGAGGATGCAATGCGTTTGGCCGTACTGAGTCTGGCATGCCTGGGGGCACTGGCGATCACGCCGGCGTACGCTCAACAGGGTGATGCAGAGGATGCGCAGGCATTGCGGCGCGAGATGGCCGCCATGCGCCAGGCGCTGGAACGCATGCAGCAACGGCTGGACCGGCTTGAGCAGCGCGATGCTGCGCCTGTGCAGGCAACAGCCGCGCCTGCAATGGCGCCGATGGCCTCTGCCGCCCCTTCCGACGTGATCCATCGCACCCAGGTGCCGGGCGTGGCGCAGCCGGTACTGCCGCAGCGCGATTCGGTCGCTGATCCGTCCACTGCGGCATCGCGACCGGACAGTGCGGCGGGCCCGACCGACCCGGATCTGAAGGGGTTCTTTGCCATACCCGGCACTGATACGGTGATCCGCATCGGCGGTTACGCCAAGCTGGATGCCATCGCCGATTCGCGCGCGGCCGGCGACGAGGATCAGTTCATTCCCTCGTCGATGCCGGTGGGCGGCAGCCACCGCGATGTCTCCAACTTCAACATCCACGCCAAGCAGACCCGCTTCAGCTTCGAGGCGCGGCGTCCAACCACGCACGGCAACCTGCGCTTCTATCTGGAGAACGACTTCTTCGGCAGCAGCGATGGCTACGAGTTCCGCCTGCGGCATGCGTATGGACAGCTCGGCAATACCTATGCCGGCTATGGCTACTCCAGCTTCATGGACCCGGACAGCCTGCCCGACACGCTGGACTTCGCCGGGCCGGGCGGCGCCGGCTATCTGCTGGTGGCCGGCATCCACCACAGCTTCACGATGGGCAAGGGCAACACGCTGACCGTGGCGGCCGAAGACCCGAAGACTGAACTTGCCGGTGCCAATGATGAGCGGGCTGCGGTGAACCGTCTGCCGGACGTAACCGTGACCGCGCGCATGGAGCGCGACTGGGGCCACCTGCAGGTGGGCGCGGTGGCGCGCAGCCTGGCCTATGACGGCGATGGCGAGCGCGACCGGCGAATGGCCGGCGGCCTGCAGCTGAGTGGCTCGGCCTCGGTGGGCGAGCGCGACCTGCTGCTGTTCGGTGCGCTGGGAGGACGCGGCCTCAGCCGCTATACCGCCGACCTGACCGGCTCCGGGCTGGACGCGGTGGTCGGTGCCGATGGCCGCCTCGACGCGTTGGACCTGCACGGCGGCTTCGTCGGCTATACCCACTACTGGTCCGAGTTGTGGCGATCGAACCTGATCTTCGGCCAGCTGACCCTGGAGCGGAACGCCGCACTGGCGGCCGATGCCTTCCGACAGAGCCGGTACGGCGTATTCAACCTGATCTGGAGCCCCGCACCGTCCTGGACGATGGGCATGGAGCTGTTGTACGGCCGCCTGGAACAGCAGGGCGGCGCACGCGGCGACACGGTCCGGGTGCAGGGCAGCCTGCAATACAACTTCATCAAATAAGCGCCAGCGGTCGTACGCCAGCGTAACCGTCCCCACGCCCGGTTGTACCGGGCTCATGCCAGTACAGGAGATTGTCATGGCAGAAGCAAAGAAAATCGGGGTGGTCGGAGCCACCTTCCTCGTCGCCGGCAACATGATGGGCTCAGGCGTGTTCCTGTTGCCGTCGAGTCTGGCCAAGATCGGTACCGCCTCGATCTGGGGCTGGCTGATCACCACCGCCGGTGCGCTGCTGCTGGCCTTCGTGTTCGCCAAGCTGGGCAAGCTGGCACCCAAGGCGGGCGGCCCGTACGCCTATGCGCGCGACTGGTTCGGGCCGTACATGGGCTTCCAGACCAACACCATCTACTGGTTCGCCAACTGGATCGGCAACGTCGCCATTCCGATCGCCGCAGTGGGCTATTTCAGCTACTTCTTCCCGATCCTGTCCGAGCCGCTGGTGCGCTGCATCGCGGTGCTGATCCTGGTGTGGGCGCTGAGTTTCGCCAACGTGATCGGTCCGGCGTTCGTCAGCCGGGTGCAGACCGTCACCACCAGTTTTGCGCTGGTGCCGATCCTGGGCATCGCCATCTTCGGCTGGTTCTTCTTCGATGCCGACATTTTCAAGGGCGCCTACAACGTGTCCGGCGAATCGAACTTCGGCGCGATCTCCAGCGCCGCGGCGCTGACGCTGTGGGCCTTCATTGGCGTCGAGTCGGCCTCGGTCACCGCTGGTGTGGTCGAGAGCCCGGAAAAGAACGTGGCCCGTGCCACCCTGGCCGGTGTGTTCCTGGCCGCCATCGCCTATATCGCCAGTTCCTCGGTGATCATGGGCATGGTGCCCAATGGCGAACTGCAGACTTCCGATGCGCCGTTCGCACTGGCTGCGGCCAAGGCCGTCGGTGGCTGGGGTGGTGCGCTGGTCAGCCTGTGTGCCTTCATCGGTGCCGCCGGTTCGCTGGGCGGCTGGATCCTGCTGACCGCGCAGAGCGCCAAGGCGGCCTCCGATGACGGCCTGTTCCCGAGCATCTTCAGCAAGACCAACAAGGACGACGTACCGGTCAAGGGCGTGCTGATCGTGGCCGTGCTGATGACCTTGGCGGTGCTGGTCACTTCCACCTCGGAAACCGCGTCGGCACAGTTCGACGTGATCACATCGGCGGCGGTGGTGCTGACCCTGCTGCCCTACATCTACTCGTGCGTGGCCTGCTACTTCGTGGTCGAGCGCTCGCACACCCTGGTCCACACCGGTGCGTTCTGGACCCTGACCAGCCTGACCGTCGTTTACTGCCTGTGGGCGATCTACGGCTCGTCGGGAACCATCGTGCAGTACGCGTTCCTGTTCGTGCTGTTCATCACCGTGTTCTATCCCTTCTTCAGCGAGGAGCGCCGCCAGCAGCGGCAGCGCGCCCGCGAGGCCTCGGCGATCAGCGCCGGCGCCCAGCGTTCCTGAGTTAGACAAGGAGAATCAACGTGTACTTCAAGTCCCTGGACTACCCGGTCATTGTCATCGACAACGACTACGAGTCGCCGCGCATCGGCGGCATCCTGATCCGCGCCCTGGTGGAAGAGCTGCGCAGCAACGACCAGCGCGTGCTGTGCGGCCTGAACCTGGACGATGCCCGTGCCGGTGCCCGCACCTACGTGGCGGCGTCGGCGGTGCTGATCTCGATCGATGGCAGCGAAGAGGTGGATGGCGAGTTCCAGCGCCTGACCGCCTTCCTGCGCGAGCAGAGCGCGCGCCGCGCCAACCTGCCGGTGTTCCTGTACGGCGAGCGCCGCACCATCGAGAAGGTGCCGAGCAAGCTGCTCAAGTACATTCACGGCTTCATCTTCCTGTTCGAAGACACCAAGAGCTTCATCTCGCGACAGGTGATGCGAGCGGCCGAAGACTACATGAAGAACCTGCTGCCGCCGTTCTTCAAGGCGCTGATCCATCACGCGGCCGAGTCGAACTATTCCTGGCATACGCCTGGCCATGCGGGCGGCGTGGCGTTCACCAAATCGCCGGTCGGCCGCGCGTTCCATCAGTTCTATGGCGAAAACACGCTGCGAAGCGATCTGTCGATCTCGGTGCCGGAACTGGGTTCGCTGCTTGACCATACTGGTCCGATCAAGGACGCCGAGAACGAGGCGGCACGCAACTTCGGTGCCGACCATACCTTCTTCGTCACCAACGGCACCTCCACCGCCAACAAGATCGTCTGGCACGGCACAGTGGCCCGCGGCGACGTGGTGTTCGTCGACCGCAACTGCCACAAGTCGCTGCTGCACGCGCTGATCATGACCGGCGCGGTGCCGGTGTACTTCACCCCCAGCCGCAACGCGCATGGCATCATCGGCCCGATCAGCCTGGACCAGTTCACGCCCGAGTCGCTGCAGCAGCGTATCGCCGCCAACCCGCTGGCCAGCAAGGCCTACAAGGCCGGCTCCAAGCCGCGCATCGCAGTGGTGACCAACTCCACCTACGATGGCCTGTGCTACAACGCCGAGAAGATCGCCGACGAGATCGGCAGCGCGGTGGACTTCCTGCATTTCGACGAAGCCTGGTATGCCTACGCTGCGTTCCATCCGTTCTACGAGAACCACTACGGCATGGCCAAGGGCAAGCCGCGCGAGCAGGATGCGATCATCTTCACCACGCATTCCACGCACAAGCTGCTGGCCGCGTTCTCGCAGGCCTCGATGATCCACGTGCGCAACTCGGCGCAGCGCAACCTGGATGCCGAGCGCTTCAACGAGTCGTTCATGATGCACACCTCGACCAGCCCGCATTACGGAGTGATCGCGGCCTGTGATGTGGCCTCGAAGATGATGGAAGGCGACGCCGGCCGTTCGCTGGTGCAGGAAATGCATGACGAGGCGATCGCGTTCCGCCGCGCGATGCTGCATGTCCGCGATGATCTCGGCCGCGACGACTGGTGGTTCAGCGTGTGGCAACCGACCCAGGTCGAGCGCAGTCTGGACAAGGGCGATACGCCGGCACCGATGGTGGCCAAGCGCGAGGAGTGGTACCTGCAGCCGGATGCGCACTGGCACGGCTTCGAGAACCTGGTGGATGACTATGTTCTGATCGACCCGATCAAGGTGACCCTGCTGACCCCGGGCCTGGCGATGGACGGCAGCATGGGCAAGCTGGGCATTCCGGCGGCGGTGCTGAGCAAGTTCCTGTGGGGCCGCGGCATCACCGTGGAGAAGACCAACCTGTACTCGGTGCTGTTCCTGTTCTCGATGGGCATCACCAAGGGCAAGTGGAGCACCCTTGTCACCGAACTGATGGCTTTCAAGGAACTGTACGACCGCAATGCGCCGCTCAGCCAGGCACTGCCGACGCTGGCCGCCGACTATCCGAATGCCTACGCCGGTTGGGGCCTGCGTGACCTGTGCGACGCGCTGCATGCGTTCAACCAGGAGTTCGCGGTGGCCAAGGTGATGCGCGAGATGTACGTGGATCTGCCAACCCCGGTGATGACCCCGGCCGATGCCTACAACCACCTGGTGAAGGGCGAGATCGAGCGGGTCGACATCGAGCAGGTCAGTGGTCGCATCGCCGCGACCATGCTGGTGCCGTACCCGCCGGGCATTCCGACCATCATGCCGGGCGAGCGCTTTGGCGACAGCGATGAGCCGATCATCCAGTCGCTGCGCATCGCCCGTGAGCAGAATGCCCGCTTCCCGGGCTTCGAGTCGGACGTGCACGGGCTCATCATCGAGAACGAGGGCGATGTGACCTCGTACAAGGTGGAGGTACTGAAGGCCTGACCGGCGACGGTCGGCCCTTCGGCGAACGATGGATACCGCGCGCGAGCAACGCATCCTGAAGTTCTCGATCGGGGTCACCATCGCGGTCAGCGTGGTCGGCTTCAGCGGTGGCCTGCTGGTGGGATCGCAGGCCATCCTGTTCGACGGTGTGTACAGCCTGGTCGACGTTGCCCTGACCCTGGTGTCGTTGTCGGTGCTGCGGCTGGTGGCGCGGGAACAGAGCCCGCGCTTCCAGTACGGCTACTGGCACCTGGAGCCGATGGTCGAGGCGCTGGGCGGTGTGATCCTGTCGCTGGCCTGCGTGTATGCGCTGGCCAACGCGGTGATCGGTTTGACCACGGGCGGACACGAGGTGAAATTCGGGCCCGCGCTGTGGTGGGCGGCGCTGCTGAGTGCCAGCAACCTGGCGATGGCGGCGTTCGTCGCCCAGCGGGCGCGGCGCCTGCGCTCGGCGCTGTTGTGGCTGGATGTACGGGGCTGGCTGCTGGGTGGCTTGATGAGCCTGGCGGTAGTGCTGGCCTTCGTACTGGCCCTGGTCCTGCATGGCGGTGAGTGGCACCACTGGGTGCCGTACCTGGATTCGATCGTGCTGGCATTGATCAGCCTGGCGGTACTGCCGGTACCGGCGCGCAGTGCGTGGAAGGCCATGCGCGAAGTACTCCAGGTGGCGCCGGATGATCTGGACCGGCGCGTGCAGCAGGTCATGCAGGCATTCGTGGCCGAGCGTGGCTATGCCGGTTTCACCAGCCACGTGGCGAAGATGGGGCGGATGCGCTTCATCGAGATCCATGTGCTGGCCGATCCGGCTACGCCCTTGGGCTCGGTGGGCGAGGTCGATGCGATGCGTGACGAGATCGCGGTCAGGCTGGATGCTCGGGGCAGCACGTTCTGGCTGACCATCGATTTCACCGCAGACCCAGCGTGGACGTGACCACGCTTCTGTAGAGTCGAGATTGCTCGACTGCTTTTCGTCAGCGGAAGTCGAGCAGGCTCGATTCCACGGGATCGCGTGATCGTTGCGCGTGGCAGACCGGTCTGTTGCACCGGATCCGTTTGACCTCAACCGGGGTTGAGGTCACAGACTGCCGGCAACCCCCACGAGGCGCGCGGCATGAACCTGCTGACCACACCGGACTTCAGCCATGGCCTGCTGGAGCTGTTCAATCCACCGGGCCTCTACGATCCTTCGGCCAACGGCTACTCACACGTGGCGGTGGTGCGCCTGCCGGCACGGGTGATCCACGTGGCCGGGCAGGGCGGTGAAGATGCGCAGGGCCGTCTCTCGCCCAGCTTCGAAGACCAGGTCGGGCAGGCGCTGGACAACCTGCAGACCGCGCTGCGCTCGGCGCAGGCAAGCCTGGTTGATGTGGCGCGGTTGCGCATCCTGGTGGTCGGCCACGATGAGGACCGGCTGGGCATCATCGCCCACCAGGTGCGGCGACGCTGGCCGAACCGTGCGGCGCCCACCTGCACGCTGATCCCGGTGCCGCGACTGGCGCTGGACGGCATGCTGTTCGAGATCGAGGCGGAGGCCTACGCCGCCTAGCGCAGGTAGTACTCCACCGGCACCACCAGTTCCTGTGGTGCCTTCAGTTGATCGGGAATGGACGGTAGCGGCTGCGCGCGACGGAAGGTCTGCAGCGCAGCGTCATCGAGCATCGGCTGGCCACTGGACTGTTCCAGCCGCAGAGCCAGCAGGCGGCCTTCGCGGTCGATGCTGGCCCTGACCCAGGCAGTGCCCTGCTGCCGGCGCGAGCGTGCGGCGGCAGGGTAATAGCGGTAACGCTCCAGCCGCGCCATCAGGCGGGCTTCCCACTGGTCGCTGGCGGCGCCGGCCTGGAAGTCCGCCGGTGGCGCGTCTGGAGCGGGCGGAGCGGCCGTGATCGATGCCGGTGCGGGACTGGCATCGGTCGCGGCCGCCGGCGGGGCGACCGGCAGCGGCGTTCGACCCGTCCCGCCCGTTTCGCTGGCGGCCAACTCGCCCTCGCGCGCGGCGGTGGGTTTCGGTGGCGAGGGCGACTTTGCCGGTTGCGATGCGCGCGCCTGCTGCGCCTGGCTGGGGGTGTCGGCCTGGCGCTCCTCTACGGGCTGTGGCGGCGTGGCCGGCGCCAGCAGGCGCAGGCTGATGCGCACGTCCTGCTCCGGCGGCGGCAGCATCGGCGGCGCTGCCACCCAGTGCACCAACAGCAGCAAGGGCAGCAGGTGCAGGACGGCGGTGATCGCGATCGCCTGCCAGTGTTGGCCGCGCTCACTCATCGTCCAGCACCCACAGCAGATCGGCATCCGCCGCATCCACGGTTTCACCCGGCGAAGCCAATGCGATCACCAGCGCAGGCGTAGCCGGTGACAGGTAGCCCGGTACCCCGGTACCGCGCAGTACATGCCAGCGCCCCGCTACCAGCAGCGCCGGCGCGGGCGCATCGAGCAGCACCTGTGCCATGCGTGTGTCGCGGGCCTGTTGCACGGCCAGCATCCCTTCCAGCATCGGTGCTGCGTCTGCGTGCTGGGCCAGCACCACCGCCGACAGGCGCTGGCGGGCAGCGGCCACCGGGAACCGTACGCCCTTGGTGGACGCGAGCAGCGCGTTGACCTCGGCACGCGACAGGTTGCCGCCGAACAGCGGCGTGCCTGCATCGGCAGCATCCTGTACCAGCCCGCCATACGCGGCCCACGGCCAACGCGTATCCCATTCCAGCAGTTCCTGCAGGCGTGCACCTTCGGCCTGGTTGCCCTTGGCCAGCCAGCGCTGCACCCGCTGCAGGCGTGGCTGGCGCTCGCTGGCGATCATTTCCAGCACCAGCGAACCCTGCGGGCGCCGCCGCTGCAGCGCCTGCAGCAGCCAGCGCTGGGCGGCGTGGTCTCCGGCGAGGTCATGGCGCTCACCCAGCATCAGCCTCCGGGCGTCCGCCGCACGCGCCACGAACGCGGCTTCGTCCAGGTGCCGGCCGTTGGCCAGGTCGATCACTGAGCCAGGCATCGACTGCGCGCTGGCCACGGTCGCCAGCGCGAGCAGGCATACGGGCAGCCAGCGACGGCTAGAACGCCACATTGACGCCCATCGAGACGGTACGGCCACGGCCGTTGCCGCGGTCCAGGATCGGGCTGAAGATGCTGTCGATCGAGGCATTGTTGTCATAGGCCTTGTTCTGCAGGTTTTCGATGTTCAGCCACAGCGTGGTGTTGGCCTGGGGCTTGAAGCTGGCGTAGAAGTCGAGCAGCACGCCGGTGCCGCCGGTCTTGCGGGTCTGGAAGAAGTCGTAGCCTTCCTCGGTCGGCCCGGAGTACTCGGCGCGCAGGCCGGCCTGCACGCGCTGCTGCCACCAGCGGCCGCCCACGTCCAGCGTCCAGTAGCGGTCGGGCAGGGCGGTGATGTCTTCCAGGTTGACGAACTCGATGGCCGGCGCACTGGTGTGCGAGCGGGTCCAGCTCAGCGTGGCGTGGTAGTGCTCGCTGGCGTAATGCGCTTCCAGTTCGATACCGCGCATGCGCACCACGCCGGGGTGGTTCATCCAGCGCGTGGTGGTGCTGAAGTCGTCCACGTCCAGGGGATCGGTCCAGGCAGTGAGCTGCGGATCGCTGTCGATCGGCACCACGAACGGTTCCACTTCCGGCGGATGCACGATCAGCAGGTACTGCGGCTTGATGTAGTCGCGGATGCGGTTGTCGAAGCGGGTGATCCGCAGCTGTGCCAGGTCACCGTCGACCAGCAGCGAGTCGGTGCTGAGGTTGGCGCCGAACTGCAGGTTGCGCGAGCGCTCGCGGCGCAGGAACGGGTTGGCGCCCACGCCATCGGCATCGCTCATGCCTTCCAGCGGGATCTTCTCGAAGAACATCTCCTGCACCCGCGGCGGGCGGGAAGTACGCGAGGCTTCTGCGAACAGTTGCAGCCAGTCGGTGGCCTGCCAGGATACCGCCAGGCTGGGGCTGAGTGCGCGCTCGGTGCGACGCACGTCGATGCCGCCGCCATTGATCTCCGCACACTGGCCGGGCACATCCGAGCACACCGGGATGTGGCCACGGATGCCGAAGCGGTCCTGGCGCAGGCCGGCGGTCAGCGCGTAGATGCCGTACTGCAGCTCCAGCGTGCTGAACACGCTGTCCAGCTGGCTGCGACCTTGCGGGTTGGCACCGCGCAGGACGGGGGTATCGGCCACATAGATGTCCGACTGGCGCTTGATGCCGGTGTTCCAGCGCGCCTGCAGTGCCCCGATGTCGAAGCGGCTGGTGTTATCAACGGTCCAGCTGCTCAGGCTGCTGTGGGTGCGGCGACCGATGTAGCTGGAATCCTCCACTGGCGGATAGAACAGCCGGGTCTTGTTGCCGGCGAAGGTTGCACGCAGGTCGATCCACGGCGAATAGGGCGTGTAGTGGTAGCTGGCGCGCTGGTTGCGCGCGGAAATCTGCCACGGATAGTTGTGGTAGAAGTCGTTTTCGTAACGCATGTGGCTCAGGTCCAGCCGGTGTTGGTCGCTGGGCTGCAGGCGTGCTTTCAACAGCCAGCTGCTGGGCTGCTGGCTGCCCGGGTCGGCGTTGTTCTTCTGCCCACGCGCGGTCGCGTATTCGCTGCTGCGGCTGCTGCTGGCAGCGGCCAGCAGGCCGAACTGGCGGTCGCCACCCTCTTCACTGTGGCGCCAGGCACCGGCGAAGGTACGGCCGCTGCCGTAGCCGTTGTTGCCGTTGCGATAGCCTGCACGCAGGCCCCAGTCACGGCCCTCACCGAGCAGATCGTCGATATCCAGCGTGCGGAAGTTGGCACTGCCGGCCAGCGTACCCGCACCATCACCACCGGCGACCGCACCGCGTTGCACGTCCAGGCCGGCCAGCAGGAAAGGATCGACATAGGCGAACGGACCACCCGAGCCATGCCCGGCATTGTTGCGGAAGGTCTGGGTGACACCGTCGATCATGGTGTTGACCCGGCCAGCACCGGTCATGCCGCGGATGTTGACCTGCAGGCCCGGCTGGCTGCGCGAATGGAAGCTGTGGGTGCCAGGCATCGAGCGCAGCAGGCTGTTGCCTTCCTGGCGTTCGGCCATCGCCACGCGCTCGCTGCCGATCGAAGGCGCAAAGCCATCGCGGGTGGCTGGTACATACTGGCTGGCACCTGCACCGGGGGAATGGCCGTGCGCGGTATTGCCCTGCACCCGCAAGGGCCCGGTGCGGCGGCTGCCATCGCCGCGCTCGGCCGGCGCCGGCTCCAGAGTGGCGCGGCGCGCATCGATGAAGCGCGGGCGCAGGCCGCTGCCCGCCAGCAGGCGCGTCAGGGCCTGCGCATCGTCGAAGTCACCGCGAAGGGCGGGCGCGGCATGGCCAGCGGGAAGCGCCGCGCCGATCACCAGATCGACACCGGTCAGCCGGCTGTAGGCGTCCAGCGCGGCCGCCAGTGGCTGGGCGGGCAGATCGTAGCTTCGAGTGGCGGCCTGCGCGTGGGCGCTGTTTGGCAGCAGTGGAACGGTGCTGGCGCAGGCCAGCGACAGGGCGAGGACAAGGGGGCGGGGGCACAGCATCGGGGGCTCCAGGGGCTGACGCAGAGCGTCGTCATCCTGGGTAGACGCAGCCGCAGGCCGGATGTCAGGGTCCATCACGCTGTTCCCTGCGTGGCGGCAGCCACACCTGTATGCCGTCGCCGAGGCGCAGCACGCGCACCTGCAACTGAGTGGCCAACTGGTCGCGGTTGCTGGCTGCACCGTCGGCACTGCCAAGCAGGGTGACCGGCTGCTGGCGCAGCTGCTCGCCGACGACCCACGTGTGCCCGCCGTGCCAGCGGTCCAGGCCCTGCGTGACGTCGGCCAGCGGGGCCGAGACCCAGTGCAGGCGCCGCTCGCGCCAGGCCAGTGTTCCCGGGGCGGTGGTTGTTGCATGGGCTGTTGACTGCCCATCGAAGCGCAGCTGCTCGCCGTCGTTGGCTAGCATGCTGGCGTTGCCGCTGTCCACGCGCACGCGATGCTCGGTAACGGTGACCACGCTGCTGTTGCCCTGCACGGCAAGATCGAATGCGGTCCCCAGTGCAGTGACGGTGCCCTGCGGAGTGTGTACCTGGAAGGGCCGGTCGGCATCGGCGGCGACCTGGAACCAGGCCTGGCCACGCTGCAGCTGGAGCTGGCGGCGCTGCCCATCGATGCGCACCTTCACTTCGCTGCCGGGTGACAGCAGGACATGCGAACCATCCGGAAGGGTCTCATCGCGGATCTCGCCAGCGGCCGTACGCAGTACCTGCGCCACCGGCGGCGAGGCATGGCGGCTGTAGAGACCCAGCGCACACAGCAACAGCACCGCAATGCCGGCTTCGCGCAGGCGACGGCGTTGCCTGCGCTGCTGTTGCCGCTGCAGGCTGGGCAGCGTCGCGCCGGCCTGCCACAGGTGCTGCAGATACTGGTACTGCGCGGCATGTCGGGGGTCGGCCTGGAACCACTGGTCGAACGCGTTCTCGTCGCGGTCACCGTCGTGCCCGTCCAGCCACCAGCGTGCGGCTTCGCGCGCGATCGCGTCCTGGCTCATGCGCCGGGCACCTGCTGCAGGGCGACGAGGGCGCGCAGCAGATGGCCGTGCGCGGTCTGCCGGCTGATGCCGAGCTGGCGCCCGATCTCGGCAAGCGCCAATCGTTCAACCCGCGCCAGCAGGAACACCTGGCGCGAGCGCGGTGGCAGCGCGGCGACGATCGCGTCGAGGTGGCGCAGCTGTTCGGCGTCGAGCAGTCGCTGCTCGGGCAGTGGTGCAGGATCGGCGATGGCCTGCAACTGCGTGTCATCCAGTACCTCTTCGCGACGGCGCTGGCGCTGCCGGTAGTGATCCGCGATCAGGTTGTGGGCGACGCGGTACAGATAGGCGCGGCCGTTGCTCAGCAGGCCGCTGGCGGCGACTTTGACGACACGCAGCCAGGTTTCCTGGACGACGTCATCGGCGTCGCTGCGTTGCGGGAGTTTGCGGCGGACATGGGCGTGCAGCGGCCGGTAATGGGCCGCGCACAGCTGCGCGACATCCGTCGGTTCGACAGGCGTGGACACGGGGCGGGCGACAACTGGGAAAGGGAACAGCCCGCGGCGGCAAGGGCAGCGGCTGCACCTTACGGCAAAAGAGAATCATTTGCATCAATGGCGCGAGGCACGGCACGCATGGGTCACCGCGGCGTCAGCGCGGACGATAGTCGCAGTGGATCTGCAGGGCTTCGGTGGCGTTGTGATGCAGCTCGAAGCCGCACTGCTGCAGGCTGCGCTTCACCTGCACGACGGCTTCGGAATGACGGGCAACGCGACGATCCTGCCAGCGCGGTGGGGTGAACACGCCCAGGGGCAGCAGCCGCAGCCGCTTGCCGTGCAGTACCAGTGAGACATCGACATGACGGCCATCGATGTCGTGGCCGTTGGCACCGAAAATGGCATCGATCTCATCGCGGCGTTGCGGGTAGCAGGTGCGGAATGCTGCGATGCCGAGCCGTCGTACCGCGCGGCGGAAGCCGCCGAGACGGCTGTGGCCGGGTTCGAAGCCACGGGTGAGCAGCAGGCGCAACCCGGCAGGCAGCATCGCCTGCGCGTCGAGCAGGCGTTGCAGTACCTCTTCTTCCAGTTGGATGCGGGTGGAGGGCCAGCGCGGGGCGATGAGCAGTCCGTGGTGGTTGCCGCGTTGCAGGGTCAACATGCGTGAAGCTTCGCACGCGGGCGAACAGCCGCGGTAGTGCCGGCCGCTGGCCGGAAGATCCGGATGCCGGCCAGCGGCCGGCACTACCATCGGGTCAGATGTCGCGGTACTGGATCTGCGAAGCCAGTACCCGCAGGCCATCGGCATTGCTGGACAGGATGCGCTCTTCGCCGACACCTTTCTGCCGTTTCAGCTGGAAGCCCTGATCGGCAGGCAGCTGTGCGGCAATGGCGTCCATGCGTTGCAGGGCATCGGGGCCGCTGCAGTCGAAGTGGCCCCAGTGGGCGCCATCGCGGTGGATCTGCAATCGGTAGTTCATTGCGGTGTCTCCGGCAGATCCTGCAGCCAATGGTCGAACATCGCGGTGGCGGCCGCTGCCAGCGGTGCGCCATAGCGACGCGCCTGCGCACGCAGGTCGTTGGGATCGATGCCGGCCTGGGCCAGCTCCAGCGTGTGGCCGATCAGCCAGCGCTCGAACTGGCGGGCATCCAGTTCCGGGTGGCATTGCAGGGCCAATGCGTGGCTGCCGATGGCGAACGCCTGGTGACGGCAGGCCGGCGTGCTGGCCAGGCGGCGTGCGCCGGCCGGAAGTTCGAACGCCTCACCATGCCAATGCAGTACCGGAATGCCCTGCAGGGACTGCAGCGGAGAACGCTGGCCTTCATCGGTCAGCAGCAGTGGCGCAAAGCCGATTTCCTTGCCACCACTGGGAGCGACACTGGCACCGAGTGCGCGCGCCATCAGCTGTGCACCCAGGCAGATGCCGAGGGTAGGCCGCTGCCGCTGCAGCCGGCGCTGCAGCAGGGCAATGCTGTCGTTGACGAAGGGGTAGGTCCCTGTGTCATTGGCACTGATGGGACCGCCCAGCACGACCAGCAGGTCGGCGGTTTCGGCGTCATCGAGCGCATCGACGCCGGCCTGCAGCAACTGCAGCTGCCAGCCTTGCGCCAACAGCAGTGGCTGCAGGGTGCCGAGGTCTTCAAAGGCAACGTGCTGCAGGACAACCGCGTGCTTCATGCCGGGGCTCCGCTGTTCGGCCAGTAGAAGCTGTCCGGGGTGGCGCGGGCGCCGAAAATGGCCTGGCCGACGCGGACCACGGTGGCACCTTCCTCGATGGCCACTTCGAAATCACCGGACATGCCCATCGACAGCTGCGACAGGTCCAGGTCGGGCGGGGCGGTGCGTTGCAGCTGGTCGCGCAGTTCGCGCAGGCGCACGAAGCAGGCGCGCACGCGCTCGACGTCGGGGGTGAAGATGGCCAGGGTCATCAGGCCGCGCACGCGCAGGCGATCGAAGGCTGGCAGCTGTTGCACGAAGGCCTCGACCGCGTCGGGTTCCAGTCCGTACTTGCTGGGTTCGGCCGAGGTGTTGACCTGCACGAACACATCCAGGGTGCGCTCTTCCAGTTGCAGGCGCTGCTGCAGGGCCTCGGCTACGCGCAGGCTGTCCAGCGCCTGGAACTCGCTGGCAAAGCGTGCCACGTAGCGCGCCTTGTTGGTCTGCAGATGGCCGATCACCGACCAGTGCACGTCCAGGTCGGCCATCGCTTCGGCCTTGCGTTGCGCCTCCTGCACCTTGTTCTCGCCAAGTTCGTGGCAGCCTGCGGCCACCGCCATGCGGATGCGGGCTTCATCGACGGTCTTGCTGACCGGCAGCAGGCGCACGCTGGCCGGGTCCCGGCCGACGCGGGCGCAGGCATCGGCGATGCGTTGGCGCACCGTGACCAGGTTGGCGGCGATCTGTTCAACGGACTGGGCGACGGGCCAGTCGGCGGCGGCAAGGGGCATGCGGGCACCTCCAATGCAGGGCGGCCAGGGTGGGATACACTGGCACAGGACAAGAGATATTTTGGCATAGGACAAAATGAAAATCACCGGGCACAGTGCCGAGTCGATCTTCGACAGCATCCGTGAGGGCATCGGCGAGGGCCGCTTGCCGGCCGGCAG
Organism: Stenotrophomonas sp. YJH_SMC_80; assembly: GCF_059372495.1. NCBI lineage: Bacteria > Pseudomonadati > Pseudomonadota > Gammaproteobacteria > Lysobacterales > Lysobacteraceae > Stenotrophomonas > Stenotrophomonas sp. YJH_SMC_80. The sequence continues at coordinate 86,941 of NZ_JCAFVP010000002.1, read as the reverse complement.
CGTGCTGCCGCCGGTGCGTGAACTGGCCGAGCAGCTGGGCGTGAACCGCAACACCGTGGCCGCTGCCTACAAGCGCCTGGATGCGGCGGGCCTGGCCAGCACGGCGGGCCGCCGCGGCACGGTGGTGCGTGGCCTGCCGCCGCCGCTGGCGCGCGAGGGCAGTACGCCCGGGCTGGCGCTGCAGGACCTGGCCGGTGGCAATCCGGATCCGCGCCTGCTGCCGAACCTGCGCCTGGCCCCGGCCGCACCGCGGCTGTATGGCGTGGGCACGGTCGACCCGAGGTTGCAGGCGCTGGCGCGCGCCTCGCTGGATGCGGACTGCCCGGCGGGTTATGCGCTGGAGCTGACCCATGGCGCGGTCGATGGCATTGAACGCCTGCTGGCGGCCTGGCTGCTGCCGGGGGATCGCATCGCGGTGGAGGATCCGTGCTTCCTCGGCAGCCTCAATGTGCTCAATGCCGTGGGCCACGCGCCGTTGCCGGTGGCGGTGGACGCGCATGGCATGCAGGTCGAATCACTTCGGCAGGCGCTGGAGGCCGGTGCACGCGCGGTGCTGCTGACCCCGCGTGCGCACAACCCGACCGGGGCCAGCCTGGATGCGAAGCGGGCACGGGCGTTGCGCCAGCTGCTGGCGGCCTACCCGCAGGTGGCGGTGCTGGTCGACGATCATTACGCGCTGCTTTCGCAGCAGGCCTACCACTCGGTATTGCCGCTGGATGGCCGGCGCTGGGCGCTGTTGCGTTCGTTGTCCAAACCGCTCGGCCCCGACCTGCGCCTGGCCTGGTTGGCCTGCGATGAAGAAACCGCGATGCGGTTGCGGCTGCGATTGGCGTCCGGCACCGGCTGGGTCAGTCATCTGCTGCAGGATGCGGCGACGTCGGTGCTGGCGTCGGCAACGCAGCGGGCGAAGATCGCCTCGGCAGGTGAGCGTTACCAGCAGCGCCTGCAGTCGCTGCAGGAGTTGCTGCGCGCGCGTGGCATGCCGACGCCGCTGCCAATGGAGGGATTGAACCTGTGGCTGCCGTTGTCGGCTGACAGCCATCCTCAGGTGCTGGCACTGGCTTCGCGCGGATGGCATGTGCGGGCGGGCGAAGTGTTCGCGGTGGCGGCGCCGGGACATGGCCTGCGCATCACCTGTGCGGCGCTGGGGACGACGCAGCTGCGGCAGCTGGCCGATGACCTGGCGGCCGTGTGTGGGGTGTAGCGTCGAGCATGGCTCGACGCTACAGAAGCCGATCAGGGCGCGGCGTTGGCGCCAGGGCGCACGTAGTAGGACTGGCCGCTGTCATCGACGAACATCAGCTCCGGCTTGCCCTGCCAGGAGGTGAGCATGGCGCCGGTGTTGTTCTGGTGCTTGACCATCAGGCTGGCGCCGCGATCCGGGTTGGCGACGACCTTGAATACTTCGGTAGTGCCGGTGGCATCGTCGAGGGTGAGCAGGGCTTCGCCGCCGCGGTCGCTGGTGCCATAACCACCACGCTCGGAACCGTCGGGGCCAAGCAGGATCAGGCCAGACAGGGCGGTGGCGCGCGGCCCCTGGGTGCGGCCCTGGCTGAGCGGGTCGGGGACCGGTGCGCCGAGGATCACCCGCGGCTGGCCGCTTGCATCGTGGATGACCAGGCCGCGTGCTTCGATGATGCGCTGTGGCGATTGGCTGCGATGCAGGTTCCAGGCGGTCCAGCCGGAAACAAGCAGGGCGAGGGTGGAGACCACCAGGGTGGTCAGCAGCAGCGCACGGGGCATCGGGTGGTCCTTCCTTGGATGTGCCGACGATAGCGGATGCAAAAGGGGATGGGTAGAGTCGACTGTCAGTCGACTGCTGTTCGATCAGATCACGGAGATTCCCGCGCTGGCGCGCGCAAGTCGACTGACAGTCGACTCTACCTCTACCTGCTCGACATCACCCAGTGGCCGTTACGCGGTGATTCCCGGCGTCAGTGGAAATCGCGGCTGTGGCTGCGCAGTCCCTGCAGCAGTTCATCCAGGCAATGCATGCGTTGCACGATGACGTGCTGGACGCCATCGACGCGTTCCAGGCGACCATCGATCTGCATCAGCTGGGTATCGACCAGCACCCGGTGCTGGCGATCGGCCAGGTGCCGCCAGACCACGGCGTTGACCATGCCGGTCTCATCCTCGAGCGTGAGGAAGGTGACACCGCTGGCGGTCTGTGGGCGCTGGCGCATGCGTACCAGGCCGGCGATGCGCACGCGACGGCCATGGCCATGGCCCGCCAGTTGCGCGGCATCCAGGCAGCCACGGCTGCGCAGCTGCGCACGCAGGAACGAGATCGGATGGCGGCCGAGGGTGGTGCCGGTGCTGCGGTAATCGGCCTGCATGTCCTCCCAGGCGCTGGGCAGGGGCAGTGGCACGCGGGCTTCGGCGGTGGCGCGGGCCTGGTCGAACAGCGGCAGCCGGTTTTCCACGCCGGAGATATCCCAGCGTGCACGATGGCGATGGCCACTGAGCCCACGCAACGCACCGGCATCGGCCAGCAGGCCCTGCTGGCGGCGGTCCAGGGCGGTGCGCTGGCACAGGTCGCCGACATCGTCGAACGGGCGCCGCGCACGTTCGCGCATGATGGCCTGCACGGCGGGTTCATTGCAGCCATCGACCAGGCGCAGGCCGAGCCGGATCGCCGCCGGCCCCTTGCTGAAATCTAGGGTGCAGTCCCAGTCGCTGTGGCGCACGTCCACCGGCAGCACGCGGATGCCGTGCCGGCGCGCGTCCTGCAGCAGCTGGTCGGGGCTGTAGAAGCCCAGCGGCTGGCTGTTGATCAGGCTGGCGGTGAACGCGGCGGGGTGATGGCATTTCAGCCAGCAGCTGTTATAGGTCAGCAGGGCGAAGCTGGCGGCGTGGCTTTCCGGGAAACCGTAATCACCGAAGCCCTTGATCTGCTCGAACAGATGCTCGCCGTACTCGCGGCTGAAGCCGTTCTTCAGCATGCCGGACAGCAGCTTCTCGCGATGCGGCTCCAAGCCGCCACGGCGTTTCCATGCGGCCATCGAGCGGCGCAGGGCATCGGCCTGGCCCGGCGTGTAGCCGGCCGCTTCCACCGCCAGCTGCATCACCTGTTCCTGGAACAGCGGCACGCCCAGCGTGCGTGCGAATACGCGTTCCAGCTGCGGTGGGTAGAGCGGGTTGTCCGGGTCGTTCAACGCGTCCGGTCCCTGTTCGCGCAGGATCCGGCGCCGCTCCAGATAGGGGTGCACCATGTCGCCCTGGATCGGGCCAGGGCGCACGATCGCCACCTCGATCACCAGGTCATAGAACGTGCGTGGCTGCATGCGCGGCAGCATCGCCATCTGGGCGCGCGATTCGATCTGGAACACGCCGATGGTGTCGGCGGCGCAGATCATGTCGAAGGTCTTTGCATCCTTGGGCGGGATCGCATCCATGCGTCCTTCATGCAGGCCGTGCTGCTTCAACATCGCCAGGCATTTGCGGATGGCGGTGAGCATGCCCAGCGCCAGGCAGTCGACCTTCATCAGGCCGGTGGCATCCAGATCGTCCTTGTCCCACTGGATGACGGTGCGGTCGGCCATCGCCGCGTTTTCCACCGGCACCAGGGTCGACAGCGGATGCTCGGAGATGACGAAACCGCCCGGATGCTGAGACAGGTGGCGTGGGAAGTCGATCAGCTCGGCGGTCAATGCCAGCAGCCGCCGCATCAAGGGCGTGTCCGGGTCGAAGCCGCGCTCGCGGAGGGTTTCCGGCAGCGGGATGCTGCCACCCCAGTGGTCCATCGCCGCGCCCAGTTCGTTGACCTGGTCCATCGGCAGGCCGAGCGCACGGGCGACGTCGCGGATCGCGCTGCGGCCACGGTAGCTGATTGCTACTGCGGTCAGTGCGGCGCGCTCGCGGCCATAGCGCTTGAACACGTACTGCAGCACTTCCTCGCGGCGCTCGTGCTCGAAGTCGATGTCGATGTCCGGCGGCTCATTGCGCTCGGCGGAGATGAAGCGTTCAAACAACAGATTGCTGCGCGCAGGATCGATCTCGGTCACGCCCAGCACAAAGCACACCGTCGAATTGGCCGCCGAGCCACGCCCTTGGCAGAGGATGTCCTGGCTGCGGGCGAAGCGCACGATGTCATGCACGGTAAGGAAGTAGGAGGCGTAGTTTTTCTCCCGGATCAACGCCAGCTCATGTTCGATCTGCTTGCGCTGTGCGTCCTTGATGCCTTCTGGCCAACGCCAGGGAATCTTTTCTTCGACCAGCTCGCGCAGCCAGCTGTCCGGGTCATGCCCCTCCGGCACCAGCTCGCGTGGATAGGTGTACTGCAGCTGTTCCAGGGTGAAGTGGCAGCGTTCGGCGATGCGCAGGGTCTCGGCCAGCAGTTCGGGCGGATACAGCTGGGCCAGCGCGGTACGCGGGCGCAGGTGGCGCTCGCCGTTGGGAAACAGGCGCCAGCCGGCTTCGGCCACGCTGCAGCGGTGGCGGATCGCGGTCAGCGTGTCCTGCAGGGCGCGGCGGCGTCGCACGTGCATGTGCACATCGCCACTGGCGACCAGCGGCAGGCGGTGGCGTTCGCCGAAGGCCTGCAGCTGCTGCAGGCGGCGTGCGTCGTCGTGTTCGTGGTGCAGTTCCACCGCCAGCCACAGCCGATCATTGAAGCCGGCGCGCAGCAGTTCCAGGTCGGTGGCGGCCGGTTGCCGGTCCAGCCACAGGCACAGCAGGCCGTCGGGCAGGCCGAGCAGGTCCTCGCGCAGGCAACGGTACTCGCCCTTGGCCGCGCGCCGCCGGCAGGTAGTGATCAACTGGCACAGCCCGGCATAGGCGGCCTGGTCGGTGCACAGCAGGGCCAGCTTGGGTCCGTCCTCGACCTGGAATTCGGCGCCGACGATCAGCGCCACGCCATGCGCCTTCGCCGCCTGCCAGGCACGCACGATGCCGGCCAGCGAGCATTCGTCGGTGATCGCCAACGCGCGGTAGCCCTGGCCGGCGGCGCGCGCGAACAGCTCTTCGGCGATCGAAGCACCACGCTGGAAACTGAAGGCCGACAGGCAGTGCAGTTCGGCGTAGCCGGGCAGTTCGCTGTGCATGGCGGCTCAGCCGAACCAGCCGTGCAGCATCCACGGCGCATGCGGATCGTTGCGCTCACGGAAAGCCCAGCCGCGCTGGCCGTGTGCGGTTTCCACCACGTAGTAGTCGCGGCGCGCGTCGGCCTGGTCCCACCAGCCCGATTCGATCCGCTCCGGCCCGGTGACGATGCGCAGCCGCGGATCACGCAGCGGTTGCGGAGTGTCCAGCAACCAGCCAGGGCGCAGCGGCCAGTACGACGGAGGCTTGGCCGCAGGCTGGCTGCCGCTGGCGCGTTCGGGGCGATGATCAGCCTGCACCGCCAGCGGCTGCACGGCGTCATCGCCCAGCCGCGCGCGCAGGCGCTCGCGCAGCTGGTTCCAGGGCATCGCCTGTGCCGGGCGGGTATCGAACAGGTCGCGCGCGGCGGGCACGAACGGTGGCAGCTGTTCGGCCTGCAGGCGCAGTGCGCGGCTGCCGGCCGGCAGGGCGAACGCTTCCATGCGGTTGCGCGCGATCTCGAACAGCAACGCGGGATCGCGTTCCGGTGCCAGCAGGCCGATGGTCAGCACGCTGGCCGGCAGCAGGTCGTGCTCGAAATGCAGGTCGAAGCGCTGCACGCCGCCATCGCGCGAACACAGGAACGCGGCCAGGTCCAGCAGCAGGCGACGCAGCGGGAACAACAGGGCCTGGCTGGATTCGATCTCGTACTCGAATTCGATGCGTGTATCGAAACGGTCCGGTGGCTGGTAGTAGCGCAGTGGCGCGGTGGGTAGCCCACGCAGTGCATCCAGCTGCTGCAGGACCTCGGGGGCAAAGCGCCGGGCCAGGCTGTCGCGCGGCAGCTCGAGCACTGTGCCCAGCGTGCGCAGGCCGGAGCGGCCGAGCACCGTCACCGCCTCGTTGGGCAGGCCGCAGCGCGGCAGGGGCAACTGCGCCAGCGCCGCCGGCAGTTGCTGTGCATCGATGCCGAGGCCGTCGTGGACGTTGGCCAGCACGCGCGCGGCATGTGGGGTAGGTGCGGCCACCAGACGGTGACGGAAGCCGAGTTCGTGCAGTTCGTTGCGCAGCCGCTGCTGGATCGTCAGCCAGTCACCGAACAGGGCGCGGCTGGCGCCGATCTCCAGCACCAGTGCATGCGGGAAATCGAGGCTGACCTGCGAGCTGTAGGCGTAGGCCCAGCTGGCCAGCAGCTGCCGGGTGTGCTGTTCGGCGTTGGGATCGTAATCGTGCAGGTGCATGTCCTGCACCAGCACCTGTGCAGCCGACAGCAGCATGCCCGGGCGCAGCCCCGCTGCGCGTGCCGATGGGCTGACCGCACGCAGTACGCGACGCTGTGCCGGCCCCTGCAGCAGCACCAGTGGGCGCTGCGGATCCGGCTGCAGGCGCAGCACGCTGTCCAGCGCCAGCTGCGGCAACAACAGGCAGGCCCAGTGCATGGCGCGGCCTCAGTGGGCGATGGCCAGCGGCAACGGCTGCGCCGGCGGCAGGCCGCCTCGGCACTTCAGCACCCGCACCTGGCCGTGGTCGAGCTGCAGGCGCAGGCTGGCCGGAGAGGGATTGCGCGCCGCCTGCGCCTCGCGGAACACGAAGCCCAGGCACTGGCCGCTGTCGGCGGCGACCTGCAGCCGGCGCAGGGCGCGATCGTCGGCCTGGTGTGGCCAGCACAGCACCGCCGCGCAGGCGGCAGAGCGCAGGCACTGCTCGGTGGCCCAGAGCGCCTGTTTCGGCGCTGCGTGGATGATCTGCAGCTGGGCCAGGTCCAGCCCGGCTGCCGCCCAGGCCGGGGCATGCGGGCGATAGGGCGGGGCGACCAGCACGATCGGGCGGTCACGCAGGCTCAGCTTGGCCAGCGCCGGCCAGACCAGCGCCAGCTCACCCACCCCGGGCGCCGCCTGCAGTACCTCGCACAGCCCGCTGGTGGGCCAGCCACCGCCGGGCAGGCGTGCGTCCAGTGCCGGGTGGCCGCTGGCCAGGTGGTCGCTGGCCGGCCCCTGGCGGGCCGGGCCGCGCCACAGCTGGCGCCCGTCCAGCAGCCGGTCGAGGGCGACGACGGCACCCATCAGCCGGCCCTCCAGGGGAGGCGCCGGGCGGGCTGGAAACGGCAGGAACGGGCGGAAACAGCGGGCATGGCGCGAGTATCGACGGGCCGGTATCAGGGGCTGAGACCAGACATGCTACTCGCCTTGTGAGTAGAATTACTAATAAAATCGGAGGGTCCGGTTTCAGGTTGCTGAAGGGGGGAAGGAGTGCCGACCAAGGTCAGCACCCACAGGCCCTGGTTACGGGCGCACCGGCAGCGCCACCGGGCGCAGCGGCGCGGCATCGCCGCCGCGGATCTTCAGCGGGCCGCCGATGAAGGCGAACTCGTAGACCTTGTCGCGGGCCAGTTCGTCCAGCGCCACCAGCTCGATGATCGGCGCGCCCTGCTGGGCCAGCAGGTAGGTGTGCAGCGGCACGTAGTCGTCGGACACCTCCGAGGGGAAGGTCTCGAAGCTGAGGTTGTCGGCACCGACGATCATCGCGCCGCTGTCCTCGACCAGGAAGCGTGCCGCGTCCAGACCCATGCCCGGCGGGTTGGCCATGTAGGCCTTGGGCTGTTCGAACAGGCGCATGCGGCCGGTGCGGATCAGCACCACGTCGCCCTGCTGCAGTTTCACCTTCTGGCGTGCCAGCGCATCCTTCAGGTCCTGGCGGGTGACGCGGTAGCTGTCAGGCAGCATGTCCACGCCCTTGGCGGCGGCCACGTCGATCAGCACGCCACGCGCGATCAGCGGCGGGAACTTCTCGATGCCGGTGACATTCCAGCCACGATCGCCGAGGTGCTTGTCGGCCTCGAAGCCGTTCCAGATCTTCCCGTGGATGCCGAAGTGGTTCAGCGCATCGATGTGGGTGCCGGTGTGGCTGTACATCGAGAATGCGGTGCCGGTGTAGCTGCGGGTGAGGTTCATTGTTTCGCCCACGCCCATCGGGTCGTCCATCACCGTGCCGCGCGGGGTGTGGGTCATCCAGAACTGGTAGTGCGGGTCGCCGGCATCCTGCCAGCTGGGCATGCCGACGTAGTATTCGGTGGCCAGGTCATAGGCCTTGCCGCCGCTGACCCGCGACAGGATCGCCGCACGCGAGGCCTCGGTGATCAGGTTGAGGCGGCCGATCTCGTCCTTCGGCCCCCAGGGGCTGGTGCCGACCTGCTGGTCGGAGGGAACGCGTTCGTGCGCGGACACGGTGGTGGAAGCGGCGGTGCCGGCCAGCAGCAGGGCCAGCGCGGTGGCCAGGGTACGTGGGGTCATGGGGAATCTCCTTGCAGGGTGGGGGGATGGTGCGGCTCAGGCCGCGACCAGGTGCGCCAGGGCCTGGCGCAGGTGTGGCAGCGGCAGGGTCTGCAGGCGCAGGCCGTTGCCGCCGATCACGGTGGGTATGGAACGGATGCCGAGGGCAGCGGCTTCGGCACGATCGGCCTGCACGCGCTGGCGCACTGTGTCGCTGCGCATGTGGTCAGCGAAGGCGCCACGTGGATGGCCCAGCGATTCGGCGATATCCAGCAGTACTTCGGCATCGCCGATGTTGCGGTGCTGGTGCAGGTGCGCCCACTGCACGGCATCGAACATCGCGCCATGGGCGTCGTTGCCACCAAGCATGCCGGCGGCCTGGCAGGCCAGTGCGCCGAGCCAGCCGGATGGATACTCGAAGTCCTGTGCGCGCATGCCTTCGATATCGATGCGCGCGGTGTCTTCATGCGCGGCGCAGTCGGTCCAGTGGCGCAGGATGATCGCTTTGGCGCGCTCCATCGAGCCGAACACCTCGACCATCTGCGCGCGCGAGTCCTGCAGCACGAAGCTGCGGTGGCGCACCTGGATGCCGAGTTCGGCCGAGACCTGCTGCAGGCGCGGGGCCAGCACGAAGCACCAGCCGCAGACCACGTCGTGGAAGAAATCGACCACCGGCGCGGCGGTGGCGGGGGAAGGAACGGAAGACATCTGCCTGCCATCGGTGAGAGGGGAGGCGGCAGATTAGGCAGCGCGGCGTGGCCGAAACAGCACGCCGCGGGCAGCTCAGTTTTCGCTGGCGGTTACGAATCCAGGCCAGCGCAGCCGGGCAGCTCGGCGTGCAGGAAATCGATGAACGCACGCACCTTGGGCTGCAGGTGGCGCGACGTGGGGTAGACCGCATGCACGAAGCGTGGCGGATAGCGGTGGTCGGGCAGCACCTGCTGCAGTTCGCCACGGGCCAGTGCCGGTGCCGCCAGGAACGAGGGCAGGGCGCCGATGCCCATGCCGGCCACCAGCAGGTCGCGCAGCAGCAGGCTGTTGTTGACGGTGACGCGCGCCGGCAGGGTGATCGTCACCTGGCCATCGGGGCCGAGCAGCGGCCAGCTGCCGGGCGAGTCGGACAGGCTGTAGGCCAGCACGCTGTGCGCCTGCAGATCGTCCACCGCCTGCGGTGCCGGATGCTGCCGCAGGTAGGACGGGGCCGCGCACAGCACCTGCTGCAGCGACGCCAGCCGGCGCGCCACCAGGCGTGAATCATCCAGCTCGGCACGCAGCCGCAGCGACACATCGAAACCCTCACCGACTGCATCGAGCAGGCGATCTTCCATCACCAGGTCCAGCGACAGCTGTGGATGCTGCTGCAGGAAGCGCGGCAGCAGCGGCGACAGCGTGCTCAGTGCGAACGACTGCGGCGCATTGACGCGCAGGCGCCCGGCCACGTCGCCGCGCTGTTCGGCGATGCCGCGTTCCAGCGCCTCCAGTTCGTCGAGCAGGCGGCAGCATTCGCGGTAATAGGCGTGGCCGGTTTCGGTCAGGCTCATGCGCCGCGTGGTCCGCTGCAGCAGTACCACGCCCAGATGCGCTTCCAGCGTGCGCAGCTGCTTGCTCAGGCCGGCCGGCGACATGCCCAGGTCTTCGGCAGCGCGGGCCAGCCCGCCGCGTTCGACGATGCGGCGGAAGGCACGCATCAGGTTGAAGGAATCCATGCCGGCCCCGGGCGCGATGAGGGCGCCATTGTAGAGCCGCGCCATGCGTGGATGTGGGAAACGCGGCGCCGACCAAGGTCGGCGTCTACCCGGTGCGTGCGGGTTGCGTCGTTTGTTCAAGCCAGCACCCCATACGCGGCGCCAGCATGCAGGCCCCTCACTTTCCGGGTTGCCCATGAAGCACTGGATGCTCCGCCTGTATGCCCCGCTGTTCCTGCTGGGCTTCGTTGCCACTGCCGTCGTCTGGGTCGGCCATTGCCACGGTGATCCGTTGTGGCTGCTGGCCTTGCTGGCGGCCGCCATCGCGGTCTCGTTCGCCGCCGAGCGTGCCTGGCCGTACGACCCCGCGTTCAACCACGACCACGGCGACAGCCTGCGTGACACCCTGCATGCACTGGTCAACGAAAGCCTGAACCTGCTGTCGATCGCGGCGGTGCCGCTGCTGGCGGCAATCATTCCGTGGCAGTTGTGGCCGGTGCAGTGGCCATTCGCGCTGCAGGTGCTGCTGGCCATCGTCTGCGCTGATCTCGGCATCACCCTGGTGCACTACGCCAGCCATCGCATCGGCTGGTTGTGGCGGCTGCATGCGGTGCACCACAGCGTCACCCGCATGTACGGCTTCAACGGGCTGATGAAACACCCGCTTCACCAGGCGGCCGAAGCGGTGGGCGGCGTGCTGCCGCTGCTGCTGTTGGGCCTGCCGATGCCGGTGGCTGCGGTGCTGGCTTTCGCCATTGCCATCCAGCTGCTGCTGCAGCACTCCAACGTTGACATGCGTCCCGGCGTGCTCGGCCGGGTGATGGCCTGGGCGCCGCTGCACCGCTTCCACCACATGCGTTACGGCACCGCTGGCGACGTCAACTTCGGCCTGTTCCTGACCGCCTGGGACCATCTGCTGGGGACCGCCTTCGATGCGCCGGGTTATCGGCTGCAGCAACGCGACCTTGGCATCGGCAGCCAACCGGACTATCCGCGCGATTATCCGGGCCAGCTGCTGGCGCCGTTCCGCGAACTGCCGCATGGCGAGGTGCCGGAGCTGCCGGAAGGCCTGCGCAGGCGCGAATGATCGAACATGTCAGGCCGCGTGCAGCTGCAGGCCCTGCAGCTGCGCGGCACCGATGCCGAACATGCGGCGCAGGCTGCGTGACAGATGGGCCAGATCGGCGAATCCAGCGGCATGCGCACTGTCGGTCAGGCTGTGCCCGCGCAGATGATGCATGAGCGCGTTGCGCAGCCGTTGCCACAGCACCCAGCCGCGCAGGGTCACCGCCAGCTCGGACTGGAAACGCCGGTGCAGCTGGCTGGTCGACAGGTGCGCCGCCTCGGCGATATCGGCGGCCGGCACCGGGCCGGGCAGGTGCTGGGCAATACGGGCCAACGCCGCCTGCACGCGGCGGTCCAGCGGTTGCGGGCGGCTCAGTCGTGGCAGCCAGTCGTGCAGTTCCAGCACGTTGCCCGGCAGTACGTGTAGGTGCTGCTGGATCTGTGCGGGATCGGCATGCGCGGGTTCGAGGAACACCGTGCAGCCTGCTTCCGGCGCCGACAGGATCGCGTGCGTCTGGAAGGAGGGCAGCCACAGCCTTTGGCCCTGCTGCCGTACGCCATCGACTTCGATCTGCCAGGGCGTACCGTCGCTCAACAGCAGTTGATGGGCGTAGTGCGCATGCGAGGCGCTGTCACCGGCATGGCCGTGAAGCACGGCGGCGTGCGCATCCAGCAGCAACGTGCCATTCCAGGGCAGGGCAGGGGAGGACATGGAGGGATTGTAGATCCACGCCATGCGTGGATGAATCTCCATCGAAATCGATCAATTCGACGATTGATCGAAGAGCATCCACGCATGGCGTGGATCTACTGCAGATTGCGGCGAATTGTCGAAGGCGGGGTGGGTCCGGTTGCGGGGGCGTGAGCGCCATGGATGGCGCGACCGAGCCTCCAGGGACGGATTCACGGCGTCCCCCGCAACCGGACCCACCCCGCCATCCCACAGGAAGCCCGCTTTTGCTTCGGCTGTTGCTTCTGAGGTTGCCGGCCAGCGGCCGGCACTACCGCGGGTGCCGGGCGCACCCTCACCGCCCGTGCGGGTCGGGCCGGTGATGCACGTACTCGACCACCGTCCCATCGGGATGTACCGCGTTGAACGCCGCCCCGGTCGGTACCACCTGCAACGGGAAGATGATCTCGGCGCCAGCCGCGACCAGCTTGTCGTGATAGGGCCGAACGTCATCGACCAGCAGTGTCCCCGTGGTCGAAGTGAACGGCGCCAGCGCCGCCTCGCTGCCCTCGATCAACAGGAACGCCCCGACCATCGCCAGACGCAGGCCGGCCTCCGGAAACGGGAACCCCGCATCGGCCACCACGCCCTGCAGCTGCTCGTAGAACGCCACGCTGCGCTCCAGCTCACCGGGGGCCACGAACACCCGGATCAGCACGCGCGGCGCGCGCTGGCTGGACGTATCGCAGCGGTCACGCCAGAGATGGTCGAAGTCGCGGTGGACGGTCATGGGCTCGGTTCGTGGCCAGGGATCTCCATTATCGGCAGGCCCGCGCGGCGCACTGATGACCGCCAGTGATGGCCTGATAACCGCTGGCCGGGTTGCCCCTGTGACTTAGGTCCTGTTGACAGGTGTGAACGCCCTCGCACAATCTTCACAGGATTGGGTCGCCCTGCGCGGCCCGGGCAGGCAGGTTGTCACGCCGGGAGGAGGGTCCCGCGCGCAGACCGGCCCGTCCATCGGCCTGCGGGACGTTGCCTGGCAACCCCTGCGCGGCATGAACGCTGCACCCTTCGGCGGCACTTTCCCTGGACCGATTGCCTTGGCAACGGAATTACGCCTGCCGATGAAAACGTTTACAAAGCCGCTTGCACTGTCCCTGGCCCTGTCTGCCGCACTGGCCGCCCCGGCCTGGGCCGACCCTGCCGCGTTCACTGTGCTGACCCTGGAACAGGCCCCGACCGCCGAGGCGATGCCGGCCCTGGCCGCCCAGCTGAAGACCCTGCAGGTGGACGCGGTGAGCGTGCGCCAGGTGCAGCGCGGCATCGGCCAGGTCGATCCGCTGCAGGTGCTGGCCGATGGCCTGGGCTATGAGTACCGCTTCATTGCTGCCGGCAAGGACGATGGCCAGACCCAGCGCGGCCAGGCAGTGCTGACCCGGCTGCCGATCGCCGCTGAATCCGGCCCCGACCAGCCGGGCCTGAACTACCTGCGCCTGGACGATGGCCGCCACACCGTGGCGGTCTATACCGATGCCGGTGCAGGTGCGGCGCAGCTGCCGGCGCTGGTCACCCGTTCGCGGCTGGGTGCACCGGCGGTGCTGCTCGGCGCGGTGGCCGGTGAATCGGCCAAGGCCGCAGGCTTCGATCCGGCGCGTGTCGCGCTGGAAGCCGATGCCAGCTATTTCAGCGATGGCTTCCAGGCCGCCAGCAGTGCGCCGTTCAAGGTGGAAGGCAGTACCCTGCGCGCCACCCTGCTGACCCTGGCTTACGCCGCCGACACGCATGGCGACAGGCCGTGGATGGACACCACCCTCAACGCCGACGCGCGCGCTGCGCTGCTGCTGAAGGCGATGACCGAGGATGAGAAGTTCCAGATGCTGCACAGCTACTTCGGGCTGGGCAAGGACGGTGGCCCGCTGCCGGAAGGCGCAGTCGGTTCGGCCGGTTTCGTGCCGGGCGTGGCGCGGTTGGGCATTCCGTCGCAGCAATCGGCCGATGCCGGCGTCGGCGTGACCAATCCGGGTGGCATCCGCCCGGGCGATTTCGCCACGGCGATGCCGTCGGGCCCGTCCACCGCATCGAGCTGGAACCGTGAAGTCGCCTTCGCCGGTGGCGCCACGATGGGCCGCGAGGCATGGCAGCAGCGCTTCAACATCCTGCTGTCGGGCAGCGTCAACCTGCAGCGCGACCCGCGCAACGGCCGCAACTTCGAATATGCCGGTGAAGATCCGCTGCTGGCCGGCTCGATGGTTGGCGCGCTGATCCAGGGCGTGCAGAGCCAGCACGTGATCTCCTCGATGAAGCACTTCGCGCTGAACGACATGGAGACCCGCCGCAACTTCCACGACGTGCGCATCGGCGAACAGGCCATGCACGAGTCGGACCTGCTGGCCTTCGAGATCGCGCTTGAAGCCGGTCGCCCCGGTGTGGCGATGTGCTCGTACAACAAGATCAACGGCACCTACGGCTGCGAGAACGGCTACCTGATGAACCAGGTGCTGAAGCAGGAATGGAAGTTCCCCGGTTTCGTGATGTCCGACTGGGGTGGCGTGCACAGTGGCTCGAAGGCGGCGCTGGCCGGCCTCGATCAACAGTCGGCCGGTGAAGTGTTCGACGCGGCGGTGTTCTTCGACGAACCGCTGCGCCTGGCCGTGCACGGTGGCGTGGTGCCGCAGGCGCGCCTGAACGACATGGTGGCGCGCATCCTGCGCACGATGTTCCTGCATGGCAACTTCGACAACCCGCCGCAGCACCAGAAGGTCGATGCCGAGGCCGGTTTCGCCGTCGCCCAGCGTACGGTGGAAGAAGGCAGCGTGCTGCTGCGCAATGAGGGCAACCTGCTGCCGCTGGCCGACAGCGTGAAGCACATCGTCATCATCGGCGGCCATGCCGACAAAGGCGTGATCGGTGGCGGTGGTTCGTCGATGGTGGGCGTGACCGCCAAGGGCACCAATGCGGTGCCGGGCGTGATGCCGACCACCTGGCCGGGCCCGGTGATCTTCCACCCGTCCTCGCCGCTGGAATCGCTGCGTGCGGCGCGCCCGGACGCGACCATCGAGTATGTGGACGGGACCAATGCCGCCGCTGCGGCCAAGGCCGCCGCGCAGGCTGACGTGGCCATCGTGTTCGCCACCCAGTGGGCCGCCGAATCGGTGGACCTGCCGGACATGCAGCTGCCGGACAACCAGGATGCCCTGATCTCGGCAGTGGCCAAGGCCAACCCGAAGACCGTGCTGGTGCTGGAAACCAACGGCCCGGTGCGCACGCCGTGGCTGGCGCAGGTGCCGGCGATGCTGCAGGCCTGGTACCCGGGCATCCGTGGTGGCGAAGGCATCGCCGCGCTGCTGACCGGCCAGGCCAATCCGTCCGGCCGCCTGCCGGTGACCTGGGTGACGGACGAATCGCAGCTGCCACGCCCGCACATCGACGGCCTCGGCTTCAAGCCGGCCAAGCCGTTCGGTGATGTGTTCGATTTCGATATCGAAGGCGCCAACGTCGGCTACAAGTGGATGGCGGCCAAGGGCCTGACCCCGACCTTCGCCTTCGGCCACGGGCTGTCCTACACCTCGTTCACCTATGAAAATCTGAAGGTGAGCGTGGAGGGCTCGCGCCTGGTCGCCAGCGTCGACATCCGCAACACCGGCAAGCGTGCCGGTGCCGACGTGGCCCAGCTGTACCTGAAGCTTCCGGCTGGCAGCACCACACCGATCCGCCTGATCGGCTATGACAAGGTGAACCTGCAGCCGGGCGAACAGCGCCGCATCCGCATCGAAGCCGAGCCGAAGACCCTGGCCCACTACGATGCACAGGCGCGCCAGTGGAAGATCGACAGCGGCACCTACCAGGTGCAGCTGTCGCGCAATGCGGCCGAGCCGCTGCAGACGGTGGACGTGCAGCTGGTAGAGCAGGTGCTGCGCTGATACTGCGGGTTGTTGATGCTTGAAGGAACGGCCCCGAAAGGGGCCGTTTCTGTTTGTGGGGTGCCGCTGCGCTCGCCGGGCCATGCCCGGCGGACGATGGAACAGCAGGCGCCGGGGCGGATAGTCATGTCGCTTCTGCCACTGGAGGTCAATTGCCGGTCAGCCAATACTGGAAGGCTGGCGCAGGAGAGCCAGCGAATGATCGCGAGCGCATGGGAATTCAAACGGTTGTGTGAAAACGAGTCGGATACCTCGTTCGCTTTGCGGCACGCTGACGATCAGACGTGGCGCGATATCCTGTCGACCTATCCGGAGCTGGCGCGTTGCGTTGCCGGAAACAAAACGATTCCCCTAGCCATCATCGAGCAGTTGGCTGCCAGCGATGACGTAGATGTCCGCTGGAAAATTGCGAGCAAGCGCCGGCTGGATCCAGCATTGATGTCACGCCTTGCAAGGGATTCCGATGCAAGCGTCCGTCACCGAATCGCCTGCAATCCAAAGGTATCCAGGGAGGTCCTGGAGCTGCTAACGGGTGACCCTGACGAGATGGTGGCGGCGTCAGCCCAGCGAAGGCTGCAGCAGGTGTGATCTCGAGCCGAGCAGCACGGAGCGCACTCACTCGGTCAACTCAGTGTCAGTGCCAATTCAAGCGAGTGCTACGAGGATCGAACAATGAACAAGATCTTTGAGGAACACGTTTCAGACGCTCAGGCGAGCATGGTTCGACTCGCGCTCGATTATGCCGGTGCGACGCCTGACGAAGTATTCATCTTCGTTGCGAGTGAAGATGGGATTTCAATGTTTGATTTCTTCTACAGACTTAACGGTTCTGTGGTGGAGAAGGAACAGCTGAATGACGTCCGAAAATCTGGAGGTGGGATGTATGACTCGTTGAATGAGAGCTTGGCTTGGGTGCTTGATGCTGGGCTGGATGAAATAGATGCGCTTGAAGAAAAGTGCAATGAGTTCGGCGCTGAGATGCCTACTGAGATCCGCATTCACTACGTTGTGGGGAGCAATGAGATGCGGGCGAAAATGTCGTATGAACCAAAGTTCTCACACAGTGACGATCTGACACCGGGGAGTTTGTTCGATAGCTGGGTTGGCGATGTTCGTGGAGGCTCGTACCCTCTGTAACTTCACTGCGGCCTGGCGATTGGCCGCAGGAGGCTACCCGCGCCCGCTTTCAGACCACCCGCGCAGGAAATCGATCAGCTGCCGCACCTTCGGTGAGGGCTGCGTGCTGTGCGGGTAGACCGCGTATACGCTCTGCTGCGGGAAGCGGTGCTGGCGCAGCACCGGGCGCAGCCGGTCCTGGGCCAGGTCGTCCTCGATCAGCCAGCGTGGCAGCACGGTGACCCCGGCGCCGGCCACGGCGAAGGCACGCAGGCTGCTGGCACCATCTACGCGCACCACCGCATTGCCCGGGTTGGTGGCAAACAGGGCGTCGCTGCCATCCGGCGCCACCACCGGCACGTCGGCCAGGCGCGGGTAGCCGAGGCGGGGCAGGGTGCCCAGCTGCACGGGGTCGTCGGCAGCATCGGCAGAGGGCAGGCGTGCCAGCAGGGACGGAGCCGCCACGGGGCACAGTGGATGGCGTTCCAGTTCGCTGGCGTGCAGGCCCGAATCCGGCAGACGGCCAAGACGGATCGCCAGGTCGAAGCGCTCGGGAATCAGGTCCGCCGGCGCGGGAGACGTGGACAGGTGCAGCTGCAGCGCCGGGTGCCGCGCACGGAACGCCTCCAGCGCAGGAATCAAGCGTAGCTGGGCGTACTCCGGCGTGGTGGTCAGGCGCAGCACGCCCTGAAGCTGGTGCTGGTCGCGGCGCGCGGCATCGATCGCTGCCTGTGCGGCGTCCAACGCCTGCACGCAGTGCTGCAGGAACTGTTCGCCGGCCTCGGTCAGGGCCAGGTGGCGGGTGCTGCGCAACAGCAGGGTCACGCCCAGCTCCTGCTCCAGCCGCTTCAGGTTGAAGCTGACCACCGCGCGGCTGAAGCCGAGCCGATCGGCTGCTGCGGTGAGGCTGCCGGCCTCGACCACGGCGCGGAAGATATCGAAGCGATCGAGGCTGACCATGGCAATTCATTGTCAAATTGGATTTGACAGTGTTGCAGTTGCTGTCGTGTTTTTCCAACAAGGCCCGCACGGCATGCTGGCCGCTTCCCTGCTGGAGCGCCGCCGATGCCGTCCCCCCGCCTGCGCCATGAGGCGATCTTCCTGCTGGTGTTCGCCCTGGATCTGGTCAACATGTTCATCGCCACGGTGGCCTATCCGGCATTGGCAGCGGAGCTGCACGCCGATATCAGCACCCTGGCCTGGGTGGGCACCGCCTACATGCTGGGCCTGAGCGTGGTGATTCCGCTGGCACCCTGGTTGGCCGCGCGCTGTGGTGAGCGTCGCCTGCTGCTGGTGGCGTTGCTGTTGTTCGCGGTTGCCGCTGTGCTGGCCGGCGCCGCACCGGGTATCGGCTGGCTGCTGGGCTGGCGCCTGCTGCAGGGGCTGGCCGGTGGCCTGCTGATTCCGGTGGCACAGGCGGCAGCGTACCGACAATGCACGTCCGACCAGCGTGGCGCGCTGACCCGCCGCATCCTGCTGGTGGCGCTGCTGGTGCCGGCACTGGCGCCGGCGCTGGGCGGGTTGCTGGTGCAGTGGTTGTCCTGGCGCGGCGTGCTCTGGGCCAGTCTGCCGTTGGCGGTGGTGGCGATCGGCCTGGTGCTGGCCTGGATGCCGGCCGATGGCGCGCGCAGTGCGCCGCGCCTGCAGGCCTATGCGCTGTCTACCGCGATGCTGGCGCTGGGCGCGTTGCTGCTGGCGCTGACCTGGCTGGGCGAGTCCGGACATCGCGGTGCCGGTGCCGTGTTGCTGCTGGTCGCGCTGCTGCTGGCGGCGGCCCACCTGCGGCACGCACGTCGGCAGGCGCAGCCCCTGCTGCGCTGGTCGCTGCTGTCCCATCGCGGGCTGCGCCTGGCAATGCTGGTGTATCTGGCAGTGCCGGGTGTGTTCATCGGCAGCCAGTTGGTCAGTACCCTGCAGCTGCACCAGGCCGGTTACAGCGCGGCACGCATCGGCGCGTTGATGCTGCCCTGGGCGCTGGCCTCGGCCATTGCGATCACGGCCAGCAAGCGCCTGCTGGCGCGCTTCGGCCCGGCCACGGTACTGCGTATGGGCATGCTCCTGCAGGCCAGCGGCCTGCTGTTGATGGCGATGCTGCCGCAGCCGGCCTTCGCGTTGGCCGGGCTGCTGTTCGCGCTGATGGGCGCCGGCGGCAGCCTGTGCAGCAGCACCGCGCAGACGCTGGCGTTCCATGGGGTCGAGGGCGAAGCATTGGGCGATGCCAGTGCACTCTGGAACCTCAACCGCCAGCTCAGCTTCTGCCTGGGCACCGCGGCCATCGCGATGGTGCTGGCACTGGCCATGCAATGGCTGCCGACCCATGCCACCGGCATGGCGCTGGGTCTGGCCGCGGTACTGACCCTGCTGCCGATGGCGCTGCTGCGCCGGCCGCAGTTGCTCACCCTTTCGCAACCGGAGAACATCTGATGGATACCACCGCAGAACATGAAATCCACCACCTGCACGACAAGCTGCAGGCCTGGTTCCGTGCCGATGTCGGCGCCGATGCGCTGGAGGATCTGATGGCGCACTTCAGCGCGGACTTCAGCATGGTCGGCATCGCGGGTCGCAGGCTGGACCGGAATGCCGTGCAGGCACTGTTCGCGGGTGCCCATGGCGCGCGTCCAGGGCTGCAGATTTCCATCGAAGCCGTGCAGGCGGTGGATGCGCTGTCACCGCTGGCGGTGCTGCGCTATCGCGAAGGGCATTCGCTCTATGGCGGCCAGCCCACATGGCGAGAGTCGCTGGCGGTGCTGCGCCAGGAGCAGGGGCGTTGGCGTTGGCTTGCGTTGCACGAAGTGCCGATGGCCTGACCGGTAGTGCCGGCCGCTGGCCGGCAACCGCGTAACGCGCCCCAGGATCATGAAGTTGCCGACCAGCGGCCGGCACTACCGGTCGTTGGCGAGCGCGGCGGCACCGCGGGCACATGTGCCATCAGTCCTGCCTGCATCCGCCGCAGAATGCAAAGCCCGCCCACACCTCACGGCTCGGGGCAGGAGTAGGCTTGAGGCTTTCCTGCCGGGAGGGGTTGTCCATGCGTGTGCGTGCCGTCGCTGTAGCCATTGCCCTTTGCCTGTCCAGCACCGTGCTGGCCGCCGATACCCCGCCGATGACCCCGGACATCAGCGGCAAGCCCTTCGTTGCTCCCGATGTCGGTCGTGACTACGACAAGCGCGTGGTGATGGTGCCGATGCGTGATGGCACCAAGCTGTATACGGTGATCGTGGTGCCCAAGGGCGCCCGCAATGCCCCGATCCTGCTGACCCGCACCCCCTACGATGCCGCTGGCCGCGCCAGCCGCAGTGATTCGCCGCGCATGCGCGACCTGCTGCCGCAGGGCGACGAGGTGTTCGTCGACGGCGGTTACATCCGCGTGTTCCAGGACATCCGTGGCAAGTACGGCTCTGAAGGCGATTACGTGATGACCCGGCCGTTGCGCGGGCCGTTGAACAACACCAAAGTCGACCACTCCACCGACGCCTGGGACACCATCGACTGGCTGGTGAAGAACGTGCCGGAGAGCAATGGCAAGGTCGGCATGCTCGGCTCGTCGTACGAGGGCTTCACCGTGGTGATGGCGCTGACCGACCCGCATCCGGCGCTGAAGGTGGCCGCACCGCAGAGCCCGATGGTCGATGGCTGGATGGGCGACGACTGGCTCAACTACGGTGCGTTCCGCCAGGTCAACTTCAACTATTTCGCGATGCAGACCGAGAAGCGCGGCAAGGGTACGCCGCTGCCCAGCCTCGGCTATGACGACTACAGCACTTTCCTGCGGATCGGTTCGGCTGGCGATTACGCGCGCTTCACCGGCGTGGACCAGCTGACCTGGTGGAAGAAGCTGGTCGAGCACCCGGCCTATGACGGCTTCTGGCAGGGTCAGGCGCTGGACGCGGTGATGGCGAAAACACCGTTGAAGGTGCCGACCATGTGGCTGCAGGGCCTGTGGGACCAGGAGGACATGTGGGGCGCCAACCACGCCTACCAGGCAATGGAAGGGCGCGACAGCGGCAACAACCGCAATTACCTGGTGATGGGGCCGTGGCGGCACAGCCAGGTGAACTACAGCGGCAGCGAATTGGGCGCGCTGAAGTTCGATGGCGATACCGCGCTGCAGTTCCGCCGTGATGTACTCAAGCCGTTCTTCGACCAGTATCTGGTGGACGGTGCGCCGAAGGCGGACACGCCGCCGGTGCTGGTCTACAACACCGGCGAAAACCACTGGGATCGCCTGAAGGGTTGGCCGCGCAGCTGCGACAAGGGCTGTGCCGCCAGCAGCAAGCCGCTGTACCTGCGGGCCGGCGGCAAGCTGGCGTTCCAGGCGCCGGCGGCGGGCGAGGGGGACTTCGAGGAGTACGTGTCCGACCCGGCCAAGCCGGTGCCGTTCGTGCCGCGTCCGGTCCGCTTCGGTGACCGCGATATGTGGACCACCTGGCTGGTCAAGGACCAGCGCTTTGTCGATGGTCGCCCGGACGTGCTGACCTTCATCACTGAACCGCTGACCGCGCCGCTGCGCATCGGCGGCGCGCCGGTAGTGCACCTGCAGGCCTCGACCAGTGGCACCGACAGTGACTGGGTGGTGAAGCTGATCGACGTGTATCCGGACCAGGAAGCGTCGACGCCGGAAATGGGGGGCTACGAGCTGCCGGTGTCGCTGGCGATCTTCCGTGGCCGCTACCGCGAAAGCTTCAGCGATCCGAAGCCGCTGGCCGCCAACCAGGTGCTGCCGTACCGTTTCGACCTGCCCAACGCCAACCACACGTTCCAGAAGGGCCACCGGGTGATGGTGCAGGTGCAGTCCAGCCTGTTCCCGCTGTACGACCGCAACCCGCAGACCTACGTGCCGAACATCTACCTGGCCAAGCCGGGCGATTACCAGAAGGCCACGCAGCGGGTCTGGCACAGCGCGGCGCAGGCGAGCTACATCGATCTGCCGGTGTATTGAGGTTAGTGAGATCCGCCGGGTGTGCGATACCCGGCGGCTGGGGTGGTGCCGGCCGCCGGCCGGCATCCGCAATGGCGCAGGAGCGTGTCGACCAAGGTCGACACCTACCAAGGCTGGGCCATGGCACGTCGATTCAGGCGGCTGCGGTAGTGCCGGCCGCTGGCCGGCATCCGCGATGGCGCGGGAGCGTGTCGACCAAGGTCGACACCCACCAGAGCGGAGCCATGGCAGGTCGATTCAGGCGGCTGCGGTAGTGCCGGCCGCTGGCCGGCATCCGCGATGGCGCAGCAGCGTGTCGACCAAGATCGACACCTACCGGAGCGGGGATCCTCACCCCACCTTCGAAGGGCCCGTGCGCCAGCGGCTGGGGACCAGGCCGAAACGCTTGCGGAATGCCGCGGCGAAGTTGCTGGGGTGGCGGTAGCCGCTGGCGGCGGCGGCCTGCTCGACCGTCCAGCCGTCCTCGCGCAGGCCCTGTTCGGCGTGGCGCATGCGCTGCTCGTGCAGGTAGTCGAACACCGAGCAGCCGTACTGCTGGGCGAAATGACGGCGCAGCGAGCTGGGGCTCATGCAGGCCAGCTGGGCCAGCTCGACCAGGCTGTGGGCGTGACTGGGGTCGTCATGCAGGTAGGTACGCACGCGCTCCAGGCGCTCGCGCTGGCCGGCCCGCAGCGTTCGTACAGGGTCGGTCTGCAGATCCTCGGCCTTCAGGCCAACGGCCAGCAGCTGCAGAGCAACGCCCTCGCGCCACAAGGCGTCGATGCCATCTTCCCATGGGCTGTCGAACAACTGGCCGAGTACCGGCAGCAGGGTATGCGGAATGGCCCAGTGGCGGCATTCCAGGTGGCTGTTGAGCGCGGTCTCCAGCTGCGGCAGATGGAACAGATCCGGATCGATCTGGCCGGGCACCATGACGCTGACGCCGCGCATGCGCGTTTCGCCGGGGTGCGCACCGGTCATCTCGACCTGCTCGCGGTGGTGCGCGGTCATCGCCGTGCCGGCGCGCAGGGTGAAACCACCGCGTCGCGGAATGCGCACATCGACCTGGCCCTGCAGCATCACGCGGATGGCCAGGCCGGGACTCTGCTGGGCGGTCGCTACATAAGGAAAGCGATTATGGACGTCGGAGGCGATCAGGCTCATGCCGCCGCGCAGGAACTGCTCGTTGACCTCGCCATGGCCGGCCCACTGGTCGTCGCGCAGGTGTTCCGGGTCAGCGCGGTAATCAAAGCCATGACGGTGGCCGAAGCGGCGGTAATCGGCAAAAGTGAAGTATCGGGACATCGCTCGGCACGTACTTTGGAGGTGGACGCTGGCATGACCTCGCCCACGCGCTCTGCAACGCAGATGCAGATCCGGTCGTTACCCGCGCAGGCATGCTGGGAAGCAGTGGCGTGGGCACTCTGGATGGCTGGGGAAACGCCAGGTTGAATGGAGTGTGTCGAAGAAACTGGAAACGTTTCCCATTGTCGCCTCGATTCGCGCGCTTTTGATTCCAATAGGGTCAAAACGATTGACGATTACGGCCAAAGTGAAAATGCCGCCGAGCATACGCCGGCGTTTTGCATGCATATCCGTACGTAATTCCATACATCAACTTGAGTTGAGGTTTCATGGCTGGAACGATCGCCCGTAGACGCGGTGTCAGCCAGGCCATCACAGGAATGCGCGTAGGGTGGGGTGGTTGGCTGCTGCAGGCCACTTCGATACCCCCACTGATGGAGAACGCAGATGATTGATTACCAACTCACCGGCAAGACCGCGATCGTGACCGGCGGCGTGTCCGGCATTGGTCTGGCCGTGGCGCAGACCCTGGCGGCGTCCGGCGCGCGGATCTCGGTCTGGGACCTGAAGCAGGATGCGGTGGATGCCACCGTGGCGCAGTTGCGCAATGCCGGAGCACAGGCGATTGGCATCGCGCTGGACGTCACCGACGACGCAGCGGTGGAGGCGGCGGTGCAGCGCACGATCAAGGAACTCGACGGCCTGCATGTGGCGGTCAACAACGCCGGTATCGGCGGGCCGGCCGCCAGCAGCGGTGACTATCCGATCGATGGCTGGCAGCGGGTCATCGACGTCAACCTGACCAGCGTGTTCCTGTGCCAGCGTGCGCAGATCCGGGCAATGCGAGCCGCTGGAAGCGGCGGCAGCATCATCAACATGGCCTCGATCCTGGGCCAGGTGGGGTATGCCGGTTCCACCGCTTATGCGGCGGCCAAGCACGGCGTGGTCGGGCTGACCCAGACCGCCGCGTGGGAACATGCCGCCGACGGCATTCGTGTCAACGCGGTCGGCCCGGGCTTCATCAGCACACCGCTGCTGGAGAAGATGGACCCGAAGGTGCGCGCCACGCTGGAAGGCCGTCACGCCTTGAAGCGGCTGGGTACGGCCGAGGAAGTGGCGGCGCTGGTGGCCTGGCTGGCCAGCGACGATGCCTCGTTCGCGACCGGCGCGTACTACGCCATCGATGGTGGCTACCTGGCGCAGTGAGCGAATGCGGTCAGTAGATCCACGCCATGCGTGGAGGAATGCGTGCGGTGAAGAAGGCGTGCCATCGCCTTCACCGCCGTCCCACGATCGCCGCGCGACGCTCCGGGAAAATTCCGGAGCTTTCCCATGGAACTTACCCAGGATGTCTCGATCCTGCTGCGCGTTGCCGCAGCGATGCTGTTCGGCGGCGTGCTCGGCGTCGAGCGCGAGATGGGCAAGCACGCCGCTGGCCTGCGTACGCACATGCTGATCGCAGGGGCCGCCGCGTTGATCGTCGGCCTTGGCGACTCGGTGGCCGAGCATTTCCAGCAGGAGCGCTACCGCGACCTGCTGCAGGTTGATCCGGTACGCCTGATCGAAGCGGTGGTGGCCTGTGTCGGCTTCGTTGCCGCTGGCACCATCCTGCGTGGGTCACGCGAGGACCAGGTCAGCGGCCTGACCACGGCCAGCTCGTTGATCATGGCGGCGGCCATCGGGATTGCGGTGGGGATCAGCAAGTACGTGATTGCCATCGGCGTGAGCGTGCTGTGCGTGCTGGTGCTGGCAGTGATGCGGCGGCTGGAGAAACGGATCTCGTAGGGAATCTCGAATTGCCGGCCAGCGGCCGGCACTACCTTGCGGACTAAATGGTCGGACCAATATGGCATCTAGCCCTATGGTCTAATAGGTTCCTCGCCGGAGTGGCGGTTAAATCCGCTGCAAGTGGTCTGATCGAAATCATTATTGGTACGACCAATAATCGACAGCCACGGCGATCCACCGCCTGCGGTGGGGCACCTTCCGCATCCAGTCGAGAGTCTTCATGCAGCCCTGGCAACACCTGTACGACCCCGCCGGCAACCTGTGGTTGTCGAGCCTGATCGCGCTGCTGCCGATCGCGTTCTTCTTCGTTGCCCTGGCCGTGCTGCGCATGAAGGGCTGGCTGGCCGGCACGATCACCGTGGCCATCGCGCTTGGCGTGGCCCTGCTGTTCTACCGCATGCCGCTGAGCCAGGCGCTGGGTGCGGCCGGCTTCGGCTTCGTCTACGGCCTTTGGCCTATTGCCTGGATCATCATCGGCGCGGTGTTCCTCTACAAGGTCTCGGTCAAGACCGGTCAGTTCGACATCATCCGCGCTTCGATCCTGTCGGTGACCGAAGACCAGCGCCTGCAGATGCTGATGGTCGGCTTCGCCTTCGGTGCCTTCCTGGAAGGCGCGGCCGGTTTCGGTGCGCCAGTGGCGATCACCGCGGCATTGCTGGTCGGGTTGGGCTTCAAGCCGCTGTATGCCGCCGGCCTGTGCCTGATCGTCAACACCGCGCCGGTGGCGTTCGGTGCAATGGGCATTCCGATCATCGTGGCCGGGCAGGTCACCGGCCTGGATGCCTTCGAGATCGGCCAGATGGCCGGCCGCCAGCTGCCGTTCCTGACCGTCATCGTGCTGTTCTGGATCATGGCGATCATGGATGGCTGGCGTGGCATCAAGGAAACCTGGCCGGCGGTGCTGGTGGCCGGTGGCTCCTTCGCCATCGCGCAGTACCTAACCTCCAACTTCATCGGTCCGGAACTGCCGGACATCACCGCCTCGCTGGCGTCGCTGGTCTGCCTGACCCTGTTCCTGCGCCGCTGGAAGCCGGTACGGATCTTCCGCTTCGATACCGAAACCAGCGCCGAGGCGACCGCACAGGCACTGGAGGCGCCGCGCTACAGCGTCGGCCAGATCGCCAAGGCGTGGTCGCCGTTCCTGATCCTCACCGCGATGGTCACGCTGTGGAGCATCAAGCCGTTCAAGTCGCTGTTCGCGGCAGGCGGCCCGCTGGAAGGCTGGGTGCTGAAGCTCCCGGTGCCGGGCCTCGACCAGAGGGTGCAGAAGATGCCACCGATCGTGGACGCGCCGCTCAGCTATGAGGCGGTCTACAAATTCGACTGGTTCTCGGCCACCGGCACCTCGATCATCCTCGCGGCGGTGATCGCGATCATCGCGCTGCGCATGCCGGCCCGGTCGGCGCTGCAGACCTTCGGCGAAACCGTGCGTGAGCTGCGCATGCCGATCTATTCGATCGGCATGGTGCTGGCCTTCGCGTTCATCGCCAACTATTCGGGCCTGTCGGCAACGCTGGCGCTGGCATTGGCGCACACCGGAGACGCGTTCCCGTTCTTCTCGCCGTTCTTGGGCTGGCTGGGCGTGTTCCTGACCGGCTCGGACACCTCGTCCAATGCGCTGTTCTCGGCGCTGCAGGCGACCACCGCACAGCAGATCGGCGTGTCCGACGTGCTGCTGGTGGCGGCCAACACCACCGGCGGCGTCACCGGCAAGATGATCTCGCCGCAGTCGATCGCCATTGCCTGCGCGGCGGTTGGCCTGGCCGGCAAGGAATCGGACCTGTTCCGTTTCACGGTCAAGCACAGCCTGGTCTTCACCACCATGGTCGGCCTGATCACCCTGGCCCAGGCCTACTGGCTGACATGGATGATTCCCTGAGCCATGCCGCGCGGCCTGACCCCCTGTTACGCGCTTCGGGCCACAATGGCGCCATGAGCACGCAACGTATCTCGGACAAGGTGGCCGCACAGCTGCGCGGCCTGGTGCAGGAACAGCGGCTGCAGCCGGGCGACCGGCTGCCGGCCGAACGCACCCTGGCGGTGCAGCTGGGGGTCTCGCGAACGGCGTTGCGCGAGGCCATCGCGCAGCTGGCCAGCCAGGGCCTGCTGACCGCACGGGTCGGTGGCGGCACCTACGTGGCCGAACCGGCGGCGCGCGCGCGGCAGGCGCTGGATGAACCGCTGGCGCCGTACCTGCCGCTGTTCCAGGGCGACCCGGAATACCGCTTCGACGTGCTGGAGATCCGCCACGCGCTGGAAGGTGCCACCGCCTGGCATGCGGCGCTGCGAGCCACCGACGAGGACCGCACGCGCATCGCGCAGGCCTTCCAGACCATGATGGACGCGCACGGCAAGAACGACCCCACCGGTGAAGCGGAGGCCGACGCGGCCTTCCACTTGTCCATTGCCGAGGCCTCGCACAACCTGGTGCTGCTGCAGGTGATGCGCGGACTGTTCGAGCTGCTGCAGACCAACATCTCGCAGAGCCGCGAGAAGCTCTATACCTCGGCGAGGACCTTCTCGCCGTTGTCCGACCAGCACCGCGAGATGATGGACGCGGTGCTGGCCGGCGACCCCGAACGCGCGCGCGCCGCCGCGCATGCCCACCTCGAGTTCGTGCACACCACGCTGCGCACGCTCGATGACAACGAAGCCCGGCGTGCGCGGGCCTCGCGTCTACCTTCCCCACACGGTTGACCCCATGATCATCTCCGCCTCCACCGATTACCGTGCTGCTGCCGAACGGCGGCTGCCGCCGTTCCTGTTCCACTACATCGATGGCGGCGCGTATGCCGAGCACACGCTGAAGCGCAACGTTTCCGACCTGTCCGACATCGCGCTGCGCCAGCGCATCCTGCGCAACATGTCCGACCTGAGCCTGGAAACCGAGCTGTTCGGCGAAACGTTGGCGATGCCGGTGGCGCTGGCGCCGGTCGGCCTGACCGGCATGTATGCCCGGCGCGGTGAAGTGCAGGCGGCGCGCGCGGCCGACAGCCGCGGCATCCCGTTCACGCTGTCGACCGTATCGGTGTGCCCGATCGAGGAAGTGGCACCGGCCATCCAGCGGCCGATGTGGTTCCAGCTGTACGTGCTGCGCGACCGTGGCTTCATGCGCAATGCGCTGGAGCGGGCACAGGCCGCGGGCGTGACCACGCTGGTGTTCACCGTGGACATGCCGGTGCCGGGTGCGCGCTACCGCGATGCCCACTCGGGCATGAGCGGCCCGAACGCCTCGCTGCGCCGTATCGGCCAGGCCATCACCCATCCGCACTGGGCGTGGGATGTCGGCCTGTTCGGCCGCCCGCATGACCTGGGCAACATCTCCACCTACCGTGGCAACCCGACCGGGCTGGAGGATTACATCGGCTGGCTGGGCAGCAACTTCGATCCCTCCATTTCGTGGAAGGACCTGGAGTGGATCCGCGAGTTCTGGAAGGGCCCGATGGTGATCAAGGGCATCCTCGACCCGGATGACGCGCGTGATGCGGTCAGGTTCGGTGCCGATGGCATCGTGGTCTCCAACCACGGTGGCCGCCAGCTGGACGGCGTGCTGTCCACCGCACGCGCACTGCCGGCGATTGCCGACGCGGTACAGGGTGATTTGAAGATTCTCGCCGATTCGGGCGTCCGTACCGGCCTGGACGTGGTGCGGATGCTGGCGCTCGGTGCCGATACCGTGCTGCTGGGGCGTGCCTTCGTCTATGCGCTGGCCGCGCAGGGCGAGGCCGGCGTGGCCAACCTGCTGGACCTGATCGCCAAGGAGATGCGCGTGGCGATGACACTGACCGGTGCGCGCCGCATCGCCGACATCGGCCGCGATTCGCTGGTCAGCCTGCCATGAGTGGCCACGATGCCGTGCTGGCACAGTTGCGCGACGCGGTCGGCAGCCGCCATGTGCTGACCGGCGACAAGGGCACGCGCCGCTTCCGTCGCGGCTACCGCTTCGGCGATGGCCCGGTACTGGCGGTGGTGCGCCCGGGTACCTTGCTGGAACTGTGGCGCGTGCTGCAGGCAGCGGTGCAGGGTGGGGCGGCGATCATCCTGCAGGCGGCCAATACCGGGCTGACCGGTGGCTCGACCCCGGACGGCGATGACTACGGCCGGCCGATCGTGCTGGTCAGTACGCTGCGCCTGACCGGCATCCAGCTGTTGAACGAAGGCCGCCAGGTGCTGTGCCTGCCCGGTGCCACGCTCGACCGCCTGGAGCAGACGCTGGCACCGCTGGGCCGTGAACCGCATTCGGTGATCGGCTCGTCCTGCATCGGCGCCTCGGTGCTGGGCGGCATCTGCAACAACTCCGGCGGCGCGCTGGTGCGCCGTGGCCCGGCCTACACCGAGCTGGCGCTGTACGCGCGGGTCGATGCGCAGGGCCAACTACAGCTGGTCAACCATCTCGGCATCGCGCTGGGCGATACGCCCGAGCAGATCCTGCAGCGCCTGCAGGCGGGCGACTACAGTGCGTCGGATGTGGGGGACGGGGACGGCCGCGCAGCCTCCGATCCGCGCTACGCCGACGAAGTGCGCAAGGTCGACGCCGATACCCCGGCGCGCTTCAATGCTGATCCCAGCCGCCACTACGAGGCTGCCGGTTCGGCCGGCAAGCTGGCGGTGTTCGCGGTGCGCCTGGATACCTTCGAAAAGGAGGCCGCCGAAGTCTTCTACATCGGCAGCAACCGCACCGACAGCCTCACGGCGATCCGGCGCCAGCTGCTGACCGGCTTCGAGCGCCTGCCGATTGCCGGTGAGTACATCCACCGCGATGCCTATGACATCGGCGAGCGCTACGGCAAGGACAGCTTCCTGCTGATCGATCGCCTCGGCACCGCACGTGTACCTGCCGCGTTCGCATTGAAGAGCCGCGTCGACGGCTGGTTCGAACGGCTGGGACTGCGTGGGGTGACTGACCGGGTGATGCAGGTTCTGACCGGCCTGCTGCCCTCGCACCTGCCCAAGCGCATGGGCGAGTTCCGCCAGCGCTACGAGCATCACCTGTTGCTGAAGGTCTCTGCCCAGGACGCTGCGGAAACCGAGGCCTGGTTGCGCGGCTTCTTCGCCGGGCACGAAGGCGGCTTTTTCCACTGCACGGCCGAGGAGGGGCGCAAGGCGTTCCTGCATCGCTTCGCCGTGGCCGGTGCCGCGGTGCGCTACCGCGAAGTGCATCGCGGGCAGGTGCAGGACATCGTGGCGCTGGACATTGCCCTGCGCCGAGATGACGGCGACTGGTTCGAGCAGTTGCCGGCCGATATCGACGGCCGCCTGCTGCACAAGCTGTATTACGGGCACTTCCTGTGCCACGTGTTCCACCAGGACTACATCGCCCGCAAGGGTGAAGACCCGATGGCGATCGAGCACGCAATGTGGGCATTGCTGGACCAGCGTGGTGCCGAGTACCCGGCCGAGCACAATGTCGGTCACCTGTACCCGGCCAAGCCGGCGCTGGCCGGGTTCTACAGGCAGCTGGACCCGAGCAACACGTTCAATCCCGGTATCGGCCAGACCTCGAAGGCCAAGGGCTGGGGTGGCTGCGATTGCGGATGATGTAGAGCCGACCCTATGCTCGGCTGCTCCTGCCGACATACAGCAGACGAGCATGGCTCGACGCCGCCCGGGCAACGGTTACCATCGGAAGCCCATCCGCAGGAGCCATCCATGCCCACCGCCGCCGTCCGCGCCACCCTGTGCACTGCATTGCTGGCGACCCCGCTGCTGGCGCTGGCCCAGAGCGCGATCCTGCCGCAGCAGCGCGATGCCGCCGGCAACGTGATGGAGCCGCTGGGACAGGTACTGATCGCGAGTGAGACTGGACCGTCGGGGCTTTATGACTGCACGCGGGACGGCAACTGGTGCGTACGCGTGCAGCCGGTTGCCGAGGAGGGTGACCGGCCGACCGTGTTGGAAGTGCTTGAGAAGGCACCGGGCCAGGGCAAGCCGCACACCTACCACGTCAGCATCGACGTGCCGCAGGAAAGCGAGCTGTCGCTGTGGCCATGGATCGTGCGGCTGGCCCCTGGCGTGGGCAGCGATGAACCGGTGACCGACCCGCAGCAGCGCGCCCGCCAGAATGTGCTGGTGGGTGGCATCGTCAAGTTCAGCACCATGTACTCCGGTGGAGGTGCCGACGCGTCCACGCTGCAGCTGGCACGCGTGCGTCACCTGCAGGACGACATCCAGGTGGACGACGACGTGCTGACCGTGCCATGGCTGGGCAATGCGATGATCCGCGCCTGTTTCAGCGAGCAGGACATCAGGCAGCGCGCCGGTGCCTGCCACGACGAATACGGGTTCTCGGCGAAGCTGGCGCTGGATACGGTTGCCGAGGGCATGCCAGTGCTGCGCTACCAGACCGTGGCGACCCGGTACCCGGCCGGTGTTTCGCGCTTCGAGGATTCGCTGGCCAGGGGGCCGCTGAAGAAGCAGGATCTGCGCATCGAACAGGACCCGGCGTGTACCTACACCCGGCTGTTCCGCTTCGGGGCGGGGATGTTCCACCCGGACCAGGCACTGCCGGACTGTGCCGGCTATACCGAACCCTGAAATGTAGCGTCGAGCGATGCTCGACGGGTCTTCGGACGGGCGGCGCGAAAAGCCAGTCGAGCATGGCTCGACCCTACAAAAGCGGTGGCGGCGCTTACTCGCAGCGCGTGGACGTGATGATGTTGTCCTTGTCCACGAACACGCGCAGGCGGTCCTGGCGGATGTCCTTGGTGGTGATGGTGCTGGGGCCGATCGGGTTGACCAGGCCGGCACCACTCTCGCGGGACAGGCGGCGGATGTTGGGCTCGTTGGCCGGCTGGCCGATCGCCCAGCCTAGCTGGCTGGCGTCGCAGCGGCCGCTGCCTTTGACTTCCGGGCCAGGGGTGCTGACGCAGGCCGACAGCAGCAGGGCAGAGGCCGGCAGCAACAGGGACAGACGGAATGCAGACATGCGAGCGCTCCTGCGCAGGGGAAGATGGCGGGAACGATAGCACCGAGCGTGCGAAAGGCGTCAGCACCCCGGTCATTGCCGGCACAGCGTGGTCATTGCATAGTGGGAGCAATGGCTGGCAATACGCCAGCGGGCAGGCCGGGCCTTTCCGGCGCAGGTGTTGGATACGGGATACGGTATGACGGCAGGCAGCTTCCGCGGCAAGGACAAGACGATGACGGCGCTGGTGTTGTCGTTGCTGGGCGTAGCGTTTGCCGCCTCCGCCTCCGCCTCCGCCTCCGCCTCCGCTGCCGATCCGGAACCCGCGCCGGTCGAAACCCCGGTATTCGGTGCCTGGCGCAACCTGCAGACCGAATCCGGCTACGCACCGGCCCAGCGTAACCTGGCCTTCGCCATGCTGCCGCAGGCGGCCACCCGCGGTGACCGTTTCGCCATTCTTGACCGCGAAGGCAAGCGCACGGTGTGCTGCCTGCAGGTGGCCAGCCCCTCGCTGGGCGTGGCCGCGCTGCGCGAGCAGTACCACCTGCCGCAGGCCTGGGTGACCGACCTGAGCAATGGCCGCAGCCCCGCACGTCCCTATGTGCCGCACGTCTATGCGATGCAGCGGGTGGACGAGCTGGCCGACTACAGCTTCGCCGATGTGCCTGGCGCCTACAGTGACCTGGGCGGGCTGCTGATTCCGGAAGGTGCCGCGCTGGAGGCCGACGGCAGCGCCGTGCGCCTGGGGGACACCCGCTACCCGCTGCATTTCCAGCGCCAGCCGCACGCCGATGACGATGGGGCGCTGGACCGCTACAGCCTGCAGGCCGGCGAGGGTGCCGCCCCGATCGTGGTTGAAGTGCCGTTCGGCACCTACTGATTGCAGCTTCGCACTGGCTAGAATGCAGCGCGGCGCTGTCTGCCGTGCCTGCTCCGTGAGTCGTTGCCGTGTCCCTGCGCCCCTTCCTGCTGTCGTCCCTGCTGCTGTTGTCCGCCTGTGCCAGTGCGCCGCCGCCGCCGGCCCATTCCGATGCATTGTGGCGATTGATCGAACGTGACTGCCGGGGCCCCGAAGGTCCACGCGGCGACTGCCTGCACGTGGAGACAGCCGCAGACCGCCGCGATGTGCTGGTCAAGGATGCGCACGGCGACTACCAGTTCCTGCTGATGCCGCTGGACAAGGTGAGCGGTATCGAGAGCCGCAGCCTGTACCAGCGTGGTGCACCGAACTACTTCGCTGCCGCCTGGCAGGCGCGCAGCCACACCGAACAGGCCTTGCGGCAACCGCTGCCGCGCAACGTCGCGAGCCTGGCATTGAACTCGCCGCACGGCCGGTCACAGCACCAGCTGCATATCCATGTGGATTGCCTGCGTGCCGACGTGCTGCAGGCGCTGGACACGCAGGCTGCCGCCCTCGGCAGCCGCTGGGCACCGTTGCCGGTGCTGCTGCGCGGCCATCAGTACCAGGCACGCCTGCTGCCGGGTGCGGAACTGACCGCCAATCCGCTCAATCTGCTGGCCTATGACCTCGCTGGCGTGGACGACGTGGGCCAGTGGAGCCTGGTCGTGGCCGGCCGGGACGCCGTGCAGGGCGCCCCGGGCTTCATCCTGCTGGCGACCCGGGTGGACGCCGGCACCGGCAACGAGGCCAGCGCCGAAGAACTGCAGGACCACGCCTGCTCGGTGCTGACCGGCGCAGGCGACTCCCTGGAGCGGGTCCGCTAACTCTGGGGCTGCTGGCGGCTGCGCCAGACCGGTGCGGTCAGCGCCAGCAGCTGGCGATCCTGCCAGCCATCCAGATCCAGATGATGGTCGCGCAGCAGGCCTTCCTGCTCGAAGCCGAAGGCGTGCAGCGTAGTGGCGAACGGGTCACTGCAGTCCGGCGGCAGCATCACGAACAGGCGGTGCAGGCCGACATCCTCGAACAGGAACGGGCACAGTGCCTGCAGCATCGCGTCGGTGTGCGCGTGCCAGTGCTGCAGTGACAGCAGCTCGGCGCAGCGCGAGTGCAGCGAATGCAGGCGGACGTGCAACTGGTCCAGCACGGTGCCGTGCTGGTCATCGAAAACACCCAGCAGCAGCTGGTCGTTGTCCTGCTCCAGCCGCGAGCGATGCATGTGGGCAAGGAAGCGGGCTTCTTCGTCGATACCGGCCGGATGGCGGCGCCCGCGTCGGCGGCGGTCGTCGAACAGGCGCCAGGCCGGCAGATCGGCCCGCTGGAACGGGCGCAGGGTGACCGGTGCCACCTGCAGCTGCAGCAGATGGCGGCGCGACACAGGGCGCAGCGGGGGGAGGAGGGATGTGGGGTACGGGGTCATCATCCCCGGAACGATGGCAATGCCCGCTTCGCCAGACCATTCAAAAGATTGCAAAAACGCGACGACCACCGGGCGGAGCCTGATTCGGTTCAGGCATAAGTCCATCAGGGCTGGTCATTTCCGTTGAAACCATCCATTCAGGACACTTTCGTTACGGGATCGTTATGCGCCGCGCAGGCCTCCGGTCCCATACCACCCGTCCAACTCCCCCAGGAAGCCCATGTCCGCCTCCCACAAGGCGCTGCGCCCGCGTCCGCTGGTGCTCGCGCTGTCGTCCCTGATGCTGGTCTCGTCGCCGGCCTTCGCGCAGGAAAGCGCACCCACCTCATTGCAGGAAGTGAAGGTCACCGGCTCGCGCATTCCGCGCGCCAGTGTCGAAGGGCCGTCGCCGGTGACCGTGATCAGCCGCGAGCAGATCGACGCGCAGGGCTACCGCAACGCGTTCGACGCGCTGAGCGCCCTGACCGAAAACACCGGCAACGTGCAGGGTGAGGACTTCGGCAACACCTTCACCCCGGCCGCCAACACCATCAACCTGCGCGGGCTGGGCCCCAACCGCACGCTGGTGCTGGTCAACGGCCGCCGCCAGGCCGACTACCCGCTGGCCTACGAGGGCTCGGTGAACGTGGTCAACCTGGCCAACATTCCCAGTGCGCTGATCGAGCGCATCGAGGTCTTGGCGGCCGGTGCGTCGGCGGTGTATGGCTCCGACGCCATCGCCGGCGTGGTCAACATCATCCTCAAGGACCGCTTTGAGGGTGTGGACGTGAACGTGCGGGCCGGCGGCACCCAGCAGGGCGGTGGCGACAACCAGCGCGCGCAGGTGGTTGGTGGCAGTTCCGGCGAGCGCTGGGATGCGCTGTTCGGCTTCGAGTTCGATGTGCGCAAGGCGATCCATGCGCGCCAGCGCGATTTCATGGACTCGCTGGATGATGACCCTGCCGGCAAGGCGCCGCAGGCGACCGCGATCGCGTATCGCCGCAACGCCGCTACCGGTCGCAACATCGATCCGGGCGCCAATGGCTGCGACGCGGCGTCGGATATCTATGGCGGCAGCGTGTTCCGTGCCTTCAACCCGCGCCAGGGCTGGTATTGCGGCAGCAACGAGGCCGCCGCCAGCTACTGGACGGTGCAGACCGAGAAGCGCAACCTCAACGGCTACGGCCTGCTGACCTTCCACGTCAACGAGACCACCGACCTGTTCGCCGATCTGGCCGTGGGCAGCGCACGCATCACCAACAACACCCGTGCGCCCACCTGGACCTCGGCCCGCAACTACTTCTACAACCAGACCACCGGCAACCTGGAAAGCTGGTACCGCCGGTTTGCGCCCGAGGAAATCGGTGGCCTGCCGCGCAATGCCAACCGCTTCCTGGAAAATTCGTGGTCATTCAACGTCGGCGCGCGCGGCCAGATCGGCGACAGTGGCTGGGACTATGAGGCGGTCTACAGCCGTTCGCGTTACGAGAACCGCACCCGCCGCCCGGTGCTGCTGGCCGGTATCAACGAATACCTGCTGGGCCCGAAGCTGGGCGTGCGCAATGGCGTAGAGGTCTATGCGCCGGATCCGGCGCGCCTGTTCCAGCCGCTGAGCCCGAACGAGTACCAGAGCCTGTCCGGCTACCAGGAGAGCCGCAACGCGGCGTGGCTGCAGACCTTCAGCGCCAGCGTCAACGGCCGGCTGTTCGCACTGCCCGGTGGCGACGCGGCGCTGGCCGCGGTGGTCGAGGCTGGCAGCCAGGGCTATCGCAATCGACCGGACCCGCGCCTGGGCACCGGCGAGTTCTGGAACACCAGCGCCGGTATTGGTGCCGGTGGCGAGCGCGACCGCTATGCTGCCGGCGTGGAGCTGCAGCTGCCGCTGCTGCAGTCGCTGACCACTACCCTGGCCGGGCGCTATGACCAGTACCGTGCCGGTGGTGAGCACATCGGCAAGGCGACCTGGAGCTTCGGCGTCGAGTTCCGCCCGATCGAGAGCCTGCTGATCCGTGGTACCGCTGCCACCAGCTTCCGGGCGCCGGACATGAACTACGTGTTCGCGACCGAGACGCGTGGTTACAACCCGGGCATGACTGATTACTGGCGCTGCCGCACCGCAGGCCAGTCGTATGACAACTGCGACTACAATGGCCTGTCGATCGATTACAGCAACCGTGCCAACCCGCAGCTGCAGCCGGAATCGGCCAAGTCGTATGGCTTCGGCGTGGTCTGGTCGCCGCTGGCTGGCCTGGATTTCAGTGCCGATTACTACGACATCCGCATCGACAACGAGGTGACCAGCCTCGATACCAGCCGCATCCTGCGCGACGAGGCCGATTGCCGGTTGGGCAAGACGCTGGGTGGCGAAGCGCGTGACATCGGCTCACCGCTGTGCCGGGACGCGCTGTCGCGTGTGATCCGCAACCCGTCCAATGCAACCGTGCAGCCGGACCAGGTGACCCGTGTGCTGATCAACCCGATCAACGCCGCCTCTGAATCGGTTCGCGGCCTGGACCTGAAGGGCAACTGGCGTTTCGATGCCGGTCGCTATGGCCGCTTCACCACGCGCCTGGCCTACACCGTGGTGCTGGAGCACAAATACCGGCAGTTCTCCGATGATCCGGAGCGTGACATCCGCAATTCGCTGGATGACTACCAGTGGCGCAGCAAGGCCAACGGCAGCATCACCTGGAACCAGGGTGACTGGACCACCACGCTGTACGGCAACCGCTTCGGCTCGCTGCCGAAGACCGATGGCAGTGGCCGCATCGCGCCGTACATGACCTACAACGCCAGCGTGTTCCGCCAGTTCGGCGAGAACCTGTCGGTGGGCGTGATCGTCAACAACCTGCGTGACAGCCGCCCGCCGGCGGACAAGAACGGTGGCGGCTGGCCGTTCTACCCGGTCGGCAACTACGACCCGTATGGCCGCCAGTACTGGGTGCAGCTGGACTACCGGTTCCGCTGATCCGGCAGGCGAACGAAAGGCCCGGCATTGCCGGGCTTTTCTTTGTGCAGTGCATCCGTGCTGCCGTCGCGCACGTGGCATGCTGTGGCGATACACGGAGGAGGATGCGCATGGATGTCAGGGGGTGGAGCGTGATTGCCGTGCTGGCCATTGCAGGTTGCAGTGGCAGGCAGGCGGCCAGCGTGGAGGATGCCGCGGAGGTGGCCAATGCCGCGCCTGCGCCGTCCCGTTCCAACCCCGCGACCGATGCTGTATCAGCGCGCGTGCCAACGGCATCGAGTACCACGACGGCTGCCCCTGGGCTCGCGCAACCGGAAGGTCACTTCCTCGAGGGCGAGCGCATGCTGCTGAACGAGGGTGCGGTGTCCGCACAGAAGAGCGAGGCGGTGCTGGGTTCCGACAAGGCCTTCGCGCAGGTGATCAGCCAGTTCGAGCGCGATGCAGCCGGTCACCCGGAAGTGCAGGACCTGACCCGGCTCTACAGGACGGCCGCGACCCGGCGCATCGGCAACGACGGCACGCTGGTGTCTTTCGCCTGTGGCTACAGCCTGTGTGTTGGCGAGATCCGAAGCCGTACCGACGAGGATTTCAGTGCCTGGTCCGAGGCGATCGGCATGGACAAGGCGGCCCCGGTCTACAGCCTTACCACCGCGCCGATGACATGGGGCAGGGACCAGCGCGGTGGGCGTTTCGTGTTCTCGGTGGACCCGGCCGCCAACGGCATCGCGGGCCCGTAGCACCGGCGGATGACCGGCGCTACGGCGCGTTACGGAAGCGCCTGCAGCAGGTATGACTCGATGACGTAGCTGAAAGGCTGCTGCTGGCGGTCGCGCAGCAGGGCACGCACCTCCAGGATCACGCCGCGGTCGCCTTCGCCCCGCGGCGGCCAGAACGTCTGGTCGGCCAAGGTCTGGCGCTGGAAACCGAGCGGGCCGACCACGCGACCGAACGGTTCATCGGTGCTGTCCAGCACCTGGTTCATGGCCGGGCTGAGGTGGCCAGGCAGGTACCAGTTGTCGGCCTCGGACAGTACGCGGCTGCCGCAGACCAGCTGCACACGGCGATAGCGCAGGTCGGCACCCGGCTTCACGCCCAGCGCCTGCAGCACGTCGGCGGGCGCGGGCTTGTCCTGGCCGTGTACGCGCACTGCGCGCACCCGCGCCTGTTCGGCCAGGCCGTGCTCGGCGCACCAGTGTTCCAGCGTGGCAGTGGCGCTCTGCCCGGACAGCACGCGCTGGTGCAGGCGCTCGACCAGTGCAGCCGGGGCAATGCGCTGCTGGCCCGGCGGCGACTGCAGCGGCGCGGCAGCCGCTGCATCGGTGGCGGACAGGCTGGCGATCGGGGCGGCGGCAAGCAGGGACGCGGCCTGCCAGCGGCGGAGACGATCGTGGCGGTCGGACGGGCCCATGCGGCATCACAGCGGAAACAGGCGCCCATGTTACCCGTTCAGGGGTGTGCACGGCGTGGCTGCGACCGGTTGTCGCAGGGCAGTCATCGTTCTCGTGAATGCGTGCCATCCAGATATTTCGTTGGCCGATGGCTGCGGCGAGGCGCACGATGGCGCCATTCTTGGCATTCCGGGAGTTCCCGATGACCCTCCAGTTCGTCCATGGCGGTGTCGACCGCGACGGTGCGCCACTGCATTTCCATGTCCGTGATGGCCGCATCAGCGGGCTCAATGGCGAGGCCACGCCGGTCGAAGGGGCGGAATGCGTCGACCTGCAGGGCTTCGCGGTGCTGCCCGGGCTGATCGACGGCCACATTCACCTCGACAAGAGCTTCGTCGGCGACCGTTGGCACCCGCACCAGCCGGTGAACAGCCTGCGTGAGCGGCTGGCGGTGGAGAAGGCGGCGGTGGCGGGTGCGGCAGCGATGGTGGACCGTGCCGAGGCGCTGATCCGCCAATGCAGTGCTTTCGGTACGGTGGCGATGCGCTGCCATGTCGATATCGACGGCAGCACCGGTCTCGGCCATCTCGAAGCGGTGCGCGAGGCGGCACTGCGCTGCGCCGACATCATGCGGATCCAGCTGGTGGCGTTTCCGCAGGCCGGGGTGATGTCCTGTCCCGGCACCGCCGCCGTACTGGAGCAGGCGCTTGCCGCGGGCGTGGAGGTGCTCGGCGGCATCGACCCGACCACGCTCGATGGTGATGCCGAAGGCCAGCTGGCGCTGCTGTTCGGCCTGGCCGAGCGTTACGGCGTGCAGCTGGACATCCATCTGCACGAGCCCGGCGAAACCGGCCTGGCCCAGCTGCTGCGCATCGCAGCGCGGACGCGGGCCGCCGGCCTGCAGGGGCGGGTTGCGGTCAGCCATGCCTATTCGCTGGGCGAAGTGCCGCTGGCGCGCGCGCTGCAGGTGGGCGAAGCATTGGCCACGGCGGGTGTGGCGATCATGAGCAACGCGCCGGGCGATCATCCGTTCCCGCCGCTGCGCGCGCTGCATGATGCCGGTGTACGCGTGTTCGCAGGCAATGACAACATCCGCGACTGCTGGTGGCCGTACGGTAACGGCGACCTGCTGCAGCGCGCGATGTTGCTGGGCTACCGGTCCGGCTTCTACACCGATGCAGACCTGATGCTGGCACTGGACATGGTCACCACCCACGCCGCGCAGGTGATCGGCCTGCCGCAGCATGGCATTGCCGAAGGCCAGCCAGCCACTTTCGTGGCGGTGCGTGCCGACCACGGCCCTGCTGCCGTGGCTGGGGTGCCCATGGAACGCCGCGTGGTGGTCGACGGCCGCTGGCTGTAGATCCACGCCACGCAATCCCCTGTAGTGCCGAGCCATGCTCGGCGGCCTTTCAGACGTAATCGTCGGCGCGGGTGGCGACGAATTCCTCAAGCCACGCCAGCAGATGGGCGATGTCGATGACTTCGCCCTGTTCGACGCGCTTGAGCAGCAGCGTGCTGGCGCCGATCTGCAGGCTGCTGTCGGCATAGCGCAGCACCGCATCGATGCCCCAGGCATCGGTGACCTGCATCCAGGCCAGACCCGGCACGCGCTGGGCCAGGGTGTCACCGAACGCCACGCCCAGCGCTTCCCAGCCATCGCAGTCGGCACGGTCGATCAGCTCGGCATCGACCACGCGCTGCAGTGTGCTGGCCGCCAGCGGCCACTGCACCGGCAACGTCGGGAAGCCGGCCGCCACGCGCGCGGCGATCAGCGAGCGCTGGTGCTGCAGATGCGTCTGCAGCGCCGCAGGCAGCGGATCGAAGCGGGTGGGGATTTCATCGGACATGGCAGGCGCCGTGGAGCACGGAAACAACAGGCACTCTACGAGGCGATTGTTGCCCGCTATAGGGCCGGAGTGACCATGTTTCGATGCGTGATGCGCGAAAGGCATCCACGCATGGCGTGGATCTACCGTGGTCAGTCCGGTTCGCGCTGCACCTGCCGCCACAGCTCGCTGGCCAGTGCGCGCACGGCATCATCGGCGTCCGCGCGATGCAGCAGGCCGATCTCGTAGTTGTCGATCACCGGCAGCTCGCGCTCGCCATCGATGAGGCGGTGCTCGCGGCTGACCGCGCGGCGTGGCAGCAGGCTGATGCCGATGCCATCGGCCACCGCGCCCTGGATGCCGCTCAGCGACGAGCTGGTGAAGGCGATGCGCCAGCGCAGGCCCAGCGCTTCCACGGCATGGATCATCTCGTCGCGGTACAGCCCGCGCGGGGGGAAGGTGACCAGCGGCAGCGGGTCCTGCTGCAGGCAGCTGCTGCGCAGGCTGTCGATCCAGTGCATCGGCTCGCGCCGGCAATGCACCGCCTGGCGGCTGTTGCGGCGTTGCTTGACCAGCACCAGGTCCAGCTCACCGTGGTCGAAGCCCTGCGCCAGGTCGCGGCTGAGGCCGCTGCTGATCTCCAGCTTCACCTGCGGGTGGCGACGGCTGAAGGCGGCCAGCATGCGCGTGGTCTGCGCGTTGACGAAATCCTCGGGCACGCCGATGCGGACCGCGGTCTCCACCGTCGCACCGGCCAGCGCCTGCGCCATTTCCTCGTTCAGGTCGAGCATGCGCCGCGCGTAGCCGAGCAGGGTGTGGCCGGCATCGGTGGGGTGCACGTCGCGATGGCCGCGTTCGAGCAGGCGATGCCCGGCCAGTTCCTCCAGCCGGCGCACCTTCTGGCTGACCGTGGACTGGGTCGAATGCAGGCGCGTGGCCGCCGTGG
This sequence comes from Stenotrophomonas sp. YJH_SMC_80, assembly GCF_059372495.1. Classification (NCBI taxonomy): domain Bacteria; kingdom Pseudomonadati; phylum Pseudomonadota; class Gammaproteobacteria; order Lysobacterales; family Lysobacteraceae; genus Stenotrophomonas; species Stenotrophomonas sp. YJH_SMC_80. The sequence continues at coordinate 45,845 of NZ_JCAFVP010000002.1, read as the reverse complement.
TGAAGCTGCCGCAGTCGGCCACCATCACCAGCGCCCGCAGCAGGTCCAGTTCGAACAGGGTTCTATTCGATTTGGCACTGTCTTGCATTTGTACATTTCACTTCTGGATACCCAGGCCGACTTCTACCATGCAGGGCAGGGGCCGGCAATGCCCGGCTGTTGCTACCGTCGCACGGCGTTCCGTGGCGACGGACATGAGGAGACACTGTCATGCGCGTCCATCATTCCGCTGGTTGGCCTGCGCCGTTCACGCGCGTGCTGCTGTTGTGCCTGCTGGCCATGGTCACCCCTGCCTGCACCGCCACGTCCAGGGCCGACGCAGACGCGCGCCTGCGGGATGCCGCCAGCCGCGGCGACGCCGATGCGGTGCGACAGGCGATCGAGGATGGCGCCACGCTGGAGGCGCGCGATGGCCAGGGCCGCACCGCGCTGCTGCTGGCCACGCATGGCAACAACGTGGATGCCGCGCGTGAGCTGATCGAGGCCGGGGCAGACGTCAACGCCAAGGACGCGTTGCAGGACAGCGCCTACCTGTACGCCGGTGCGCGCGGCCTGGACGAGATCCTGGCGATGACCCTGGCGCATGGCGCCGATCTGCGCAGCACCAACCGCTATGGCGGTACCGCGCTGATTCCGGCCGCCGAGCGCGGTCACGTCGCCACTGTGCGCACGCTGCTGCGGGCCGGTGTGGCGGTGGACCATGTCAACCGGCTGCACTGGACCGCGCTGCTGGAAGCGATCCTGCTTGGCGATGGCGGTGCGCGCCAGGTGCAGATCGTGCAGCTGCTGCTGGAGGCCGGTGCCGACCCGGAGCTTGCCGACGGCGACGGCGTGACGCCGCTGGCGCACGCGCGCCAGCGCGGCTATACCGGAATTGAGACCCTGCTGCGCCAGCACGGCGCGGTGCGTTGAATGCAAACCCCTTCCACCCGCACGCTGGGCGTGCCCATCAGGATGCTGTCCATGTTCCGTTCCCGTCCGTTGTCCCTTGCCATCCTCCTTGCGGTAGCACCGCTGTCGGCGTCTGCCGCCGAGCGCGCCGACCTGCTGATCCGCAATGCCACCGTGGTCGATGTCGAGCACGCCAGCACCCTGGCCGGGCAGAGCGTGGTGATCCGTGGCGAGGACATCGTCGCCGTCGGCCCGGACGCGCAGCTGCGCAGCCAATGGAGTGCGGCCCGCCAGATCGATGCCAAGGGCAAGTACCTGATTCCGGGCCTGTGGGACATGCACGTGCACTTCGGTGGTGGTCCGGCGCTGATCGAAGAGAACAAGGCGCTGTTGCCGCTGTACATCGCGCACGGCATCACCACCGTGCGTGACTGCTCCGGCGACCTGCCCGAGCAGGTGCTGCAGTGGCGTGGCGAGATCGCCAAGGGCACCTTGTTCGGCCCGCGCCTGCTCAGTTCCGGCGCGAAGATCGAAGGCATCAAGCCGGTCTGGAAGGGCACGATCGAAGTGGGCAGCAAGGCCGACGTCGACAAGGCGATCACCCGCCTGCAGCACGACAAGGTCGATTTCGTGAAGATCACCGACAGCACGCTGAAGCCGGAACTGTTCCTGTACTCGGCCAGCGCTGCGCGAAAGGCCGGCTTCAAAGCCTCGGGACATATTCCGATGGCACTGACCGTGGAGCAGGCGGTCGATGCCGGCCTGGCTTCGATCGAGCATCTGGACTACGCATTCAAGGCCGGCAGCAAGGATGAGGCGCAGATCGCCGCTGACTTTGGAGCCGGCCGCATCGACCGTGCCGAAGCCAACCGGCGCCTCGACGCCAGCTTCGACCGTGACACTGCGATGCATGCCTACCGTGATTTCGCAAAGCGCGGCGTATTCGTGACCCCGACCCTCAACGGTGGCCGCATCCTCGACTTCCTTGACCAGGATGACCACGCCAACGATCCGTACCTGGCCTACATCGGCCCTGGCCTGCGCGCGACCTACCAGTGGCGCGTGGACCGCGCAGCCAAGGCCACGCCGGCGCAGATTGAAGCGCGCCACGCGCAGTACCACCAGGTGGCCGCGGTGCTGCCGCTGCTGCAGGAGGCGGGCGTGACGATCATCGCCGGTACCGATGCGGGCTTCCTCAACTCGTTCAACTTCCCGGGCATCGCCCTGCACCAGGAGCTGCAGCTGTTCGTGAAGGAGGGCCTGAGCGCACCGCAGGCGCTGTCGGCCGCAACCCGTTCCGGCCCGGCCTGGTTCGGCCAGATGGACCGCTACGGTGGTGTCACGCAGGGCAAGGCCGCCGATCTGGTGCTGCTGACCGCCAACCCGCTGCAGGACATTGCCGCCACGGAAAAAATCGACAGCGTGATCCTGCGCGGCAGCGTGTATGACCGCGCTGCGCTGGACAGGATGTTGGCTGATACCAAGGCCAAGGTGGCGGCGTGGAATGCCGAGGCGGCGAAGAGGCAGTGATCGACAGGGTCAGAGCCCTTCCCGGCGGGAAGGGATCCGACCCTATGGGGTTGGACGGCATCCACGCCATGCGTGGATGACGCGGCCGTTGGCCTAACGCGGTGCCGGCCGCATGCCATGCAGCTGCGGCAGTGCGGCCTTCATCGCATCGATGAAGGCGCGCAGCCGCGGCGGCTGCTGGCGCGCAGCAGGAAACACGACATGCACCGGCAGTGCCGGCGCCTGCCAGTCCGGCAGCAGCTGCACCAGACGTCCTTGTGCGAGGTCGTCGGCCACCAGCCAGGCCGAGACCACCGCTGCGCCCAGCCCGGCGCGTGCAGCCTGCTGCACCACGAACAGGTTGTCGCTGAGCAGGCGCGGGCTGATCGACAGCGTATGCGCGCGACCCTGTGCGTCATGCAGCAACAGGCGTTCGCGGTAGTAGGTGACCAGTGAGATCCATGGCAGTGCCTGTGCCTGTTCTGGTGTGCTGATCGCGGTGGACTGCACCAGCGACGGTGCCGCCACGACGATGCGCGGCACTTCGGCCAGCGGCAGTGCGACCATGCGCGGTTCGTCGACCGGTCCCACCCGCACCGCGCAGTCGATGCCTTCTGCGATGAAGTCCGGGCGCCTATCTTCCAGGATCCACTCCAGGCTCAGCTGCGGGTGCTGGGCCAGGAATGCCAGCATGGTCGGCAGCAGCTGTGCCTGGCCGAACGCGTGCGGCACCATCACCCGCAGGCGTCCGCGCAGCGTTTCCGGTTCGCCGTGCAGTTCGGCCTGCAGCGACTCCCATTCGTCGACCACGCGTTGCGCATGACGCTGGCAGCGCAGGCCATCCTCGGTCAGCTGCAGGCCGTGGGTGGAGCGCTGCAGCAGGCGCAGGCCGAGCTGTCGCTCCAGGGCCTGCAGGCGTCGGCTGACTGTCGGCTGGGTGGTGCCCAGCAGCACGGCCGCGGCAGACAAGCTGCCGGCATCGACGATGCGCAGGAAGGTGCGCAGCAGATCCAGGCGATCCGCACCGGTTGCGAGGTCATTCATGCGTATGGCGTATGAAGAATATGTAATGAAGCCTACTACAGACGTTTGGCGAATACCGGCAGGATACGTCCACTTCCTCCACCGGACTCCCCCATGTCTACCCCTTCGCTATCCGTCGCCGCCGCGCCCGTGACCGCACCCTCCACCCCGCTGGTGCTGGCAATGGCGGCCGGCGCCGGCTTCTCGGTCGCCTCCCTCTACTACAGCCAGCCGATGCTGGGCCTGATCGCTCAGGACCTCGGCGCAGGCGAGCGCGCCGCCGGCCTGGTACCGACCCTGACCCAGCTCGGCTATGCACTGGGCATCCTGCTGCTGGCACCGCTGGGCGACCGCTTCGACCGCCGCACCCTGATCCTGTTGAAGTCCGCGTTGCTGGCACTGGCACTTGGCGCCGCAGCGATGGCCGGGCACCTGCCGGGGCTGCTGATGGCCAGCCTGCTGGTCGGGCTGATGGCCACGCTGGCGCAGGACATCGTGCCTGCCGCTGCGGTGCTGGCGCCGGATGCACAGCGCGGTCAGATCGTCGGCCGGGTGATGACCGGCCTGCTGCTCGGCATCCTGCTGTCGCGCGTGGTCAGTGGCGTGGTGGCTGAAGCATGGGGTTGGCGCACGCAGTTCGTACTGGCCGCGGTATCGGTGGCGGCGATGGGCGCGCTGATGGCGCGTGCGCTGCCGCGTTTCGCACCGACCAGCACGCTGCGCTATCCGGCGTTGCTGGGTTCATTGCTGGCGTTGTGGCGCGAGCAGCCGCAGCTGCGCCGTGCGGTGGCCAGCCAGTCGTTGCTGGCAGTGGGCTTCAGCGCGTTCTGGTCGACGCTGGCGCTGATGCTGCATGCCCGCCTGGGCCTGGGCAGTGCGGCGGCGGGTGCGTTCGGTATCGCCGGTGCGGCCGGCGCATTGGCTGCGCCGTTTGCAGGACGTTTCGCCGATCGCCTGGGTTGCCATGCCGTGGCGCGGCTGGCGATCGCAGTGGCGCTGCTGGGTTTCGGGCTGCTGCTGGCCGAAGCCTGGTTGCCGGCCGCCGCGCTGCTGCCGCTGCTGGTGGTGAGTGCGCTGCTGTTCGACTTCGGTTTCCAGTCAGCGCTGGTGGCGCACCAGACGCTGGTCTATGGCCTGGTGCCGCCGGCCCGCAGCCGCCTCAATGCGCTGCTGTTCACGGGCATGTTCATCGGCATGGCCGCCGGCGGTGCGCTGGGCAGCCTGGCGCTGGCGCAGTGGGGGTGGCACGGCGTGGCCTGGCTGGCAGTGGTGTGTGCGGGCGGCAGCCTGCTGCTGCGCTTGAAGTAAGGGGGGTGTTTGGCAGGGCTTGCAGCCCTGCACCCGCGGTAGTGCCGGCCGCTGGCCGGCAACAGCACAAACAGCGGGTTTCCTGGACCCACCCCGCCTTCGACAGATCTCCGCGATCTGCAGTAGATCCACGCCATGCATGGATGAATCTCCATCGGAATCGAATATTTCGAATTGGAATCCAGAAGCATCCACGCATGGCGTGGATCTACCGTGTCGACCAAGGTCGACACCTACCAACAGCCATCGGAATCTGTCAGAGGTGGGGCGGTGCCGGAGTGCGGGGTGTCCGCGGCATGGATGCCGCGGCCAAGCCCCCATGGACGGGTTCACGGCGTCCCCGCACTCCGACACCGCCGCGCCATCCCACGGAGAGCCCGTTTTTGATTTTGCTGTTGAGGTTGCCGGCCAGCGGCCGGCACTACCGTGGGTGCAGGACTGCAAGCCCTGCCGAACAACCCCCTAATCGTGACCGCTGTCGTCCAGGCTGATGATGCCGCGCCGCAGCGCCTGGGTCACCGCGTGCGTGCGATCGCCCACGCCCAGCTTGTCCATCAGGCTCTTCATGTGCGCCTTCACCGTCTGCTCTGAAATCTGCATGCGCTCGCCGATGCGCTTGTTCGACAGGCCACCGGCCACGTGCCGCAGCACTTCGGTCTCGCGCGGCGACAACCGGTCTTCCACCACATGCGCGGCGATGCTCGCCGCCACCGCTGGTGGAATCGGCGCGCGCCGGCCGCCCGCAACCATGCGGATCGTGTCGACCAGCTCGTGGCGCAGCATGTCCTTCAGCAGGTAGGCGCTGGCGCCGGCCTGCAACGCCCGCACCGCACGTACGTCACCGCGGTAGGTGGTCAGCACGATGATGCGCGCGCGCGGGTCCATTGCGCGGATCCGCACGATGGCCTCCACACCATCCAGGCGGGGCATCTGCAGGTCCATCAGCACCACGTCCGGCTGCAGCTGCTGATAGTGTGCGATGGCTTCCTCGCCGTCGGCGGCTTCACCGAGCAGGCGCAGATCGGGTTGTGCGCCCAGCAGGGCGGCCAGGCCGTCACGCAGCAGCGGGTGGTCGTCGACCACCAGTACGCCGATCGGGGCAGGGGTTTCAGTCATGGCTCGTTCTACTCCAGGGCCAGCGCCAACGTGATGGGCGGTGGTGATACAGGCGCCGGGCGGGAACTGCCAGCGCGACTTCGGTCCCCAGCCCGGGGCGGGTCCACAGCTGCAGTTCCGCGCCAAGGCGCTGCGCGCGCTCGCGCATGCCCTGCAGGCCCCAATGGCCATGGCCGGCATTTTCGTCGGCGATGCCCACGCCATCATCGCGTACGTGTAGAAGGAAGCACCGCGTGCCGTAGGACAGCTCCACTTCGATGGCGCTGGCATTGGCATGGCGCAGCGCGTTGCGGATCGCCTCGCGTCCGATCAGGAACACTTCCTCGGCGGCATCGGCCTGCAGCGGTGGGTGGGGGCCTTCCACGGTCAGGCGCAGCGGATTGGTGCCGTGCCCGGCATACTCGGCGTGCACATCGGCCAGTGCCGAAGCGAGGTCGTGACCCGCGAACGGCCCCTCGCGCAGCGCATTGACCCGCTCGCGGCCCTCGGCCAGGTTGCGCTCGGCCAGCTGCATCGCCGACTCCAGCTGGCTGCGCACCGGCTCGGGGGTCTGGGGTGACTGGCTGATCGCATGCAGGCGCAGGATAAGGCCCTGGCTGCCCTGCAGCAGGCTGTCGTGCAGGTCGCGCGCGATGCGTTCGCGTTCGCCATTGCGTTCCTGCAGGCGCGCACGGAACAGCGCGGCCAGCTGCCCGCTGCGGATGCGTACTGCCAGCACCAGTAGTGCGAGCACGGCGGCGGTGCACAGCAGTTTGAACCACACGGTCTGGATGAAGGTAGGCGCGATGCGGAAGCTGCGGCTGGCCGGTGCGGTGCTCCAGATGCCGTCCTCATTGGCGGCTTCCACCTCGAACCGGTAGTTGCCTGGCGCGAGGTTGGTGTAATACGCGCGGGTGCTGCTGCCCGCGTCCTGCCAGCCATCGTCAACGCCGGACAGGCGATAGCGGTAGCGGTTGCGTTCCGGGCGTGCCAGCGACAGCGCCACGTAGTCGATCTGCAGCTGGCTGGTGCCGGCCGGCAGGCGCAGGCCGTCCCGCAGTGGTTGCCGTTCGCTGCCATGCAGCACGTCGCCGATGCGCACGCTGGGAGCCATCGTATTGACGTGCGACCGGGTGGTGTCCAGCCAGGCCAGGCCCTGGTTGGTGGCCAGCCATAGCAGGCCGTCGTCGGCCAGCACGGCGGTGGGGATCGGTCCGCTCTGCAGGGCGATGCCCGGCATGCCATCCACCGCATCGAACAGGCGTGGCGTCACCGGCTGCCCGGTACGCAGCGCCCGCCGCAACTGATCGCTCCCCAACCGGACCAGGCCACGACTGCCATTGAGCCACAGGTGACCGTGCGCATCGGCAACCATGCCGGTGATGCCCTCCAGCACGCCGGCCATGTCGGTGTTGACCGGCATGAAGCGGCCATTGCCGAGGCGGGCGGCCAGCCCGGCCTCACCGGCCACCAGCAACAGGTCCTGGTGGTGCAGCAGCGCGGTGACCGGGCCGACCAACAGCCCGTGGTTGGCATCGAAGGTTTCGATGCGGGTCGCGTCCATGCTGCGCAGCCGACCGTCGGCATAGCCGAGCAGCAGCTGGCCATTGGCATCCAGCGCCAGTGATGAGCAGGCCTGTTCGGGCAGGCGCGTTTCGCGCTGCCACTGGCCGTGCAGATAGTGCAGCACGCCACGTTCACCGGTGCAGACCCAGGCCTGGTCGTCATCGGCGAACAGCAGGGCATGCAGCGGTTGCCCGGTGAAGGGCTCGGGCAGCGGAATCAGCGTGGTGTGGCCTGCCACCGTGCGTGCCAGGTTGACCCAGTCGAACTGCCAGATCGGCGTGGGCGCCCGGCGCGCGGCCGCCTGCAGTTGTGCGGCGCTGCCTTCCAGCAGTGGCCGGCGCAGGTCGTACGGCTTGAGGTCCTCGCCGTAGCCGTACACACGCCCATCGCTGGCCCGCACCAGCGAGCGATAGGGATCACTGGGGCCGACCGCCAGCGTGTGCACGCTGCGCACGCGGAAGCGGTTGAGGCCCAGATTGGTGCCGACCCAGAGATTTCCTTCGCGGTCGGCGATGATCGGCACGGCCGAGGTGGCGGTCAGCCCGTGCGGCGAATCGAAGCGCTCCATGCGCACGGCGCGGCTGCCGTCGAACGTGACCCGGGCCACACCGCCATGCGGACTCATCGTGGCCCATAACGCGCCGTCGGCAGTGAACTGCAGGCGTGCGGCGACCAGGTCCGGCAGGCGTCGCGCTTCGCGTTCGCTGTCCGGCAGCAGGCCCTGCGCATTGGCCAGCGGCGAGGTGCCGCGCACACGGTCGGCCAGCCAGACTTCGCCCTGCGGGCTCTCGGTCAGCGTCGCCATCTGGGATACAGCAATGCCGGTGTCCTCGAAACGCGGTTGGCCTGCAGGACGCATCCAGATCCTGAGGTTGGCCAGTACCCAGAAGGTGCCACGGCTGTCGTGCAGCACCCATTGCACGCGGTGTTCCGGAACGCCCGTGTCTGCGGGCAGCGGCTGCCAGCGCTGGCCATCGAACTCGCGCAGCCCTCCATTGATGGCTGCCCACATCCGGCCGTCGCGGTCCTGGCTGAAGTGCGGTACCACGCCAACCGGCACGCCCTGGCCGCGGCCGTAGTTGTACAGCTGGCCGCGCGCGAACCGGCTGATGCCTGCCTGGAAGTAGCCGATCCACAGTGCGCCATCGGCGCTGTGTTCCAACGTGACCATGTTGGTGGACGGGTAGCGGGTGCCAGCCGGTGGCGCCTGCCGTTCGAAGCGACGTCCGTCGAATCGGTACAGGCCTGAACCGGTAGCCAACCACAACAGGCCGTCACGGTCCTGGCTGATGTCCCAGATGTCACCGGGTGCACCCTGGCCGACCCGCCAGGCGGTGTGCTCGTAGCCGGGCAACCCGCTGCTCACGGCCGGCCGCTGCACGGCGAGGGCGGGCAGGGCGGTCCACAGCAGCAGGCACGCCAGCAGCGCCGGCAGGCGACGCAGGAACGGGAAGGGGCGGCCATGCATGGCGCGCATTCTGGCAGGTGCGGGGCAGCCGCGGGTGACCCGAACGGGGTAGGCGCCTGGTGCCGTGGTCGGCTATCACGCCGGCATGTCCTGTGGAGTCCGGCCATGCAGCGCCTGTTCGTGATGTTCCCCGACCGGGGGCCGGGCATCGGCCTGCTGTGGCTGCGGCTGTGCGTGGCCGCTGCATTGTGCACGCCGGGCACGCACGCGGACTGGCTGTCGGCGCTATGCCTGCTGGCGGTGGTGATGCTTGCACTGGGCGTATTGACGCCGCTGGCGGTAGTGCCGGCAACACTGGGCCTGTATGCACAGGCACTGCCGTGGCCACTGGTGGTGTTGCCGCTGGCTTTGCTGGCGCTGGGGCCTGGCGCCTATTCACTGGATGCGCGGTTGTTCGGGCGCCGCCTGCTCGGCCGTCGGCCTCCCCCATTCGGGTAGGTGCTGGCCTCGACCGACGGGGGTAGGGCATCACGCAGGGGTCACGCACCATGGGGCATCCCTTCGCGGCGTCCCGCATGGCCACCATCCTTCCGCCTGATCCGCCCGCCGCTTCACTGGCGCCGCAGCAGGTCGCCGCATTGCAGCGTGCATTGCGCTATGTCGATGAACACCTGTCACAGCCGCTGCGGGTCACCGAACTGGCGGCCGTCGCCTGCGTCAGTCGCTTCCATCTGGTGCGCCTGTTCCGCAGCGGTACCGGCGCCAGCCCGCTGCGCTATGTACGCCGTCGCCGTATCGAACGTGCGCGCGAGCTGTTGTCGGCCCAGCACCTGCCGATGTCCTGCCTGGCGCAGCAGCTCGGCTTCTTCGACCAGAGCCATTTCGTCCGCAGCTTCCGCGCCGAGACCGGCTGCAGCCCCGGCCAGTACCTGGCCGGCGATGCAGCCCTGTTGCTTCCACCTGATCGTGTTTCCAACGGAGTCCACCCATGAGCCTTGCCACCGCCACGCCCGCCCCGGCCCTGTTGTCGCCCACCGACCATGCCCTGGTGCTGATCGACTTCCAGTCACAGATGGCATTCGCTACCCATACCATCGACATCTCCGCGCTGCGCAACAACGTGTCGTTGATCAGCAAGGGGGCCAAGGGCTTCAATGTGCCGGTGGTGCTGACCACGGTCGCAGAAGCGTCGTTCTCCGGCCCGATGTTCCCGGAACTGCCGCAGATCTTCCCTGGCCAGCCGGTGTTCGACCGCACCTCGATGAATACCTGGGAAGACCAGCCGGTGATCGATGAGATCAACCGCATCGGCAAGCGCCGCCTGGTGCTTGCCGGCCTCTGGACCAGCGTCTGCATCGTCGGGCCGGCGCTGTCGGCGCTGGCGCAGGGTTTCGAGGTCTACGTGATCACCGATGCCTGCGGCGATGTCAGCGAAGAAGCGCACGAGCGTGCGATCACCCGCATGGTGCAGGCCGGCGCGGTGCCGATGACCAGCGTGCAGTACCTGCTCGAACTGCAGCGCGACTGGGCACGCGGTGAAACCTACGACCTGACCACCGGCATTGCCCGCGACCATGCCGGCGGCTACGGCATCGGCATCCAGTACGCCAAGCGCATGTTCGGCGCGCAGGAAGGCGGGCACTGAGCATGCTGGCTGGCCATGGCCTCGACCTGGCCCTGCTGATGCTGCGCGTGGCGGCAGGAGGCTTCCTGCTGCCGCACGCACTGGGCAAGCTGTTCGGGTGGTTCGGTGGACCGGGGCTGTCCGGCTTCGCTACCGAGCTGCGCGGCTTCGGGCTGCCAGCGGTGGCACCGTTGCCGCTGTTTCTGGCCCTGCTGCAGGTGCTGTCCGGGCTGGCCGTGCTGCTGGGATGGCAGACCCGCATCGCCGCGCTTGCAGCGGCCGCCTTCATCGGCTTCACCGTCCTGTTGGCCCTGCCCAGGGGCTGGTTCTGGATGCGCGGTGGCAGTGAGTACCCGTTGATGTGGACCACGGTACTGCTGGCCATCGCGCTGGCCGGGCCCGGCACCTGGGCACTGGACGTCCACCGTCTTCCGGGAGACCTCGCATGAGTCACGATCCCCTCGATCACGGCCGCCGCAACGTGCTGCTGGCCAGCGGCGCCGCTGTTGCGCTCGGTCTGGCCGGCCGTGCCGGTGCCGCACTCGATTCCACTTCCAAGGAGCGTCGCATGAGCACGCTGGTCATCCGCAATGCCCGCATCACCACCCTCGACCCGCAGCAGCCGCATGCGCAGGCCCTGGCCGTGCAGGAAGGCCGCATCGTCGCCGTCGGCAGCGACGAGGAGATCATGCGTGGCTGGGGCAACGAAGCGACCTTGATCGACGCCCAGGGCCGGCGCCTGTTGCCCGGCCTCAACGACAGCCACACCCACCTGATCCGCGGCGGCCTGAACTACAACCTGGAACTGCGCTGGGATGGCCTGCGCTCGCTGGGCGACGCCCTGGACATGCTGAAGGCCCAGGTCGACCGCACGCCCGCGCCGCAGTGGGTACGCGTGGTCGGTGGCTTCACTGCCGCGCAGTTCAACGAGAAGCGCCTGCCGACCCTGCAGGAGCTCAACGACATCGCGCCGGATACACCGGTGTTCCTGCTGCACCTGTATGACCGCGCACTCCTCAACCGTGCCGCGCTGCGCGCCTGCGGCTACACCAAGGACACGCCGGATCCGCCGGGCGGGCAGATCGTGCGTGACTCGCTGGGCAACCCGACCGGGCTGCTGCTGGCCAAGCCGAATGCGTTGATCCTGTACGCGACGCTGGCCAAGGGACCGCGCCTGCCGATCGAGTACCAGGCGAACTCGACGCGCCACTTCATGCGCGAACTGAACCGGCTTGGCATCACCTCGGTGATCGACGCCGGCGGTGGCTTCCAGAACTATCCCGAGGATTACCAGGTCATCGAGCAGCTGCACCGCGATGATCAGCTGACGGTGCGCATTGCCTACAACCTGTTCACCCAGAACAAGGGCAGGGAAGTGGACGACTTCCGTGGCTGGAGCGAGATCCTGCAGCCGCGCCAGGGCGATGACCTGCTGCGCCACAACGGTGCCGGCGAGATGCTGGTGTTCTCAGCGGCCGACTTTGAACTGTTCAACGAGCCCCGCCCGGAACTGCCGCCGGAGCTTGAGCCCGAACTGCACGACGTGGTGAAGCTGCTGGTCGAGAAGCGCTGGCCGTTCCGCATCCACGCCACCTACGACGAGAGCATCACCCGCATCCTGGATGTGTACGAACAGGTCAACCGCGAGGTGCCGTTCGATGGCCTGCACTGGTTCATCGACCACGCCGAGACCATCACCCCACGCAACATCGAGCGCATCCGTGCGCTGGGCGGCGGCATCGCCGTGCAGCACCGCATGGCCTACCAGGGCGAAGCCTTCGTCGAGCGCTATGGCGTGCAGGCCGCGCGGCACACGCCGCCGGTCAAGCGCATGCTGGCCGAAGGCGTGCCGGTCGGTGCCGGTACCGACGCCACCCGCGTGGCCAGTTACAACCCGTGGGTGGCGTTGTCCTGGCTGGTGACCGGGCGCACCGTGGGTGGGCTGGCCCTGTATGGCGAGGAAAACCTGCTTGAACGCGAGCAGGCCCTGCGCCTGTGGACCCAGGGCAGCGCCTGGTTCTCCGGCGACGAGGCGGTGAAGGGCACGCTGAAAGCTGGCCAATTGGCCGACTTCATCCTGCTCTCGGCCGATTTCTTCCGCGTCGACGACGCGCAAATTGCCGACATCACCAGCCTGCTGACCGTCGTCGGCGGCCGCATCGTGCACGCCGACGGCGACTACGCCGGCCTTGCGCCGCAGCTGCCGCCGGCGATGCCGGACTGGTCGCCGGTCAACCGGTTCGGTGGCTACCACGTCGGCGGTGCGGCCACCGGGTCGGCCACCACCCATCGCCGCCATCACGGCGTGGCCTGCAGTACCCACGGTGCGCACGGGCATGCCGCGCAGCACGCGGCGCCGACCAATGACCTGACCGCGTTCTGGGGCGCGATGGGATGCTCGTGCTTCGCGTTCTGAGCCTGGCGCTGCTGGCCGTGCCATCGCTGGCGCTGGCCTGCGAGGGTGGCCACTGCACTGATGCCGGTGACGGCCAATTGCAGTGGGATGCCTCACTGCGCGTGCGTGGCCTGTACTACGACCCGACCCGGTTCGGTATCGGTGGCAGCGAAGATGGCCATGGCCTGCTGCGTGCGCTGGCCTCGGCCACCTATGTGGAGGACCGCTGGCAGGCAAAGCTGCAGCTGGGCGTGCATGCTGAGAATGGCAGGGCCGGCGGACCCGGCCGCACCGACCGCAGCGCGTTGGACGTGCAGCAGGCGTATTGGCGCTGGCAGCGCGGCGGCTTCCACCTGCAACTCGGTCGGCAGGAAGCCGGCTACGGAAGCTCACGACTGTTGTCGGTGCGCGATGGGCCGAACATCCGCCTGGCCTTCGATGGTGCGCGCCTGCGCTGGAAGGGCCGCCTCGGCACGCTTGATCTGATGGCACTGCGACCGGTGGAGAACCGGCCGGGTGCCTTTGATGATCGCGGGGAGCACGGTGCCCACCTGTGGGGTGCCTATGCCACCACGGCACGCGGGCAGGGCGCGGGGCAGTGGGCTCTGTATCTGCTGGACTACCGCCGCGAAGGCGCACGCTTCGCGGCGGGTTCCGGCATCGAGCGGCGGCAGACCTTGGGTGCGCGCTGGTTCGGCCAGGCCGGTGCACTGGACTGGAACAGCGAGCTGGTGGCGCAGGGCGGTGAACTGCGCACCGCGACCGGCAACCTCGACATTCGCACCTGGACGCTGGCTACCGATACCGGTTGGCGCTGGGCGGAGCTGCCGCTGCAGCCGCGTCTGGGGCTGAAGGCCGACATCGCCAGTGGCGATGGCAATCCGCGTGACGGCCGCCTGGGGACCTTCAATGCGCTGTTCCCGAAATCGGCCTACTTCAGCGAGGCCAGCCTGCTGGCCCCGGCCAATCTGATGGACGTGCAGCCGACCCTGACCCTGCGCCTGCACGACGCGGTGACGACGGAGCTGGGCGTACAGATGGCCTGGAAGCATCGTCGCGCCGATGCGGTCTACACCACGCCGGCGCCGCTGGTGGCGTTGCCAGGCAGTGCCGGTGGCGCGCGCCGCATCGGTAATCAATACAAATCCGAAACCCGCTGGCAGGCCAGCGAACACTGGCAATGGCAGCTGCAGCTGGCCTGGGTCGATGCCGGTCCTGCACTGAAGCAGGCCGGCGGCCAGGACACGCTGTTCGCCTCGATCGTTGGAGCATGGCAATGGTGAACGCAAACGCGTCGCAACCCTCCGCACAGGCCGCAGGTGCCTGGTCCCCGCTGAAGATCCAGATGTTCCGCTCGATCTGGCTGGCGATCCTGGCCAGCAACATCGGCACCTGGGTCAATGACGTGGCGGCCGCCTGGGTCATGGCCGAACGTACCGGTTCGCCGTTGATGGTGGCGCTGGTGCAGTCGGCCACCACGGTGCCGATCGTGCTGCTGGCACTCGCCGCCGGAACGCTGGCCGACATCGTCGATCGCCGCAGGTACCTGTTGGCGACCCAGGGCTGGATGCTGCTGGTCGCGGCCGTGATGGCGGCGCTGACTGCGATGGACATGCTGACTCCGCAGCTGCTGGTACTGCTGACCTTCTGCATGGGTTGCGGTGCAGCGATGGCAATGCCGGCGCAGGCCGCGATCGTGTCCGAGCTGGTGCCGCAGCCGATGCTGGCCTCGGCGGTGGCGCTGAACTCGATCGGCATCAACATCGCCCGCTCGATCGGCCCAGCCATTGGTGGCGTGATCGTGGCGCAGCTGGGTGCGGTGTGGGCATTCGGCTTCAATGCCATCACCTTTGCCGCGATGCTGTTCGTGGTGTGGGGCTGGAAGCGTGATCCCAAGCAATCCAGCCTTCCGCCGGAAGGTTTCGGTGCCGGCTTGAAGGCGGGCCTGCGCTATGCCAGCCGCGCTGGACGCCTGCAGGCCGTGCTGATCAAGTCGGTGGGCTTCTTCTTCTTTGCTGCGGCGATGAATGCACTGCTGCCGGTGGTGGTGCGCGGCCAGATGCAGGGTGGGGCGGGGCAGTACGGCATGCTGCTGGGTTGCATCGGTATCGGTGCCGTAGGTGGTGCCTTGCTGCTGCCGAAGCTGCGCGCGCAGCTGGATCGCGACCTGCTGGTGCTGCTGGCCACGCTGTCGCTGGCGCTCAGCCTGGTCGGGCTGGCGCTGACCCGCAGCTGGTACGTGCTTCCGGCTGTGATGCTGGTCAATGGCTTCGCCTGGATCACCTTGCTGTCGTCGCTGCAGATCGCCGCGCAGACGGCGGTGCCGGCATGGGTACGCGCGCGTGCGCTGGCGCTGTACATCATGGTGTTCTCGGCCGGCATGGCGGCCGGTGGCCTGAGCTGGGGCGCGTTGGCACAGCGCACCTCGCCGGAGCTGGCGTTGCTGGTGGCTGCCGCAGGTGCGGTGATCGGCGGACTGCTGGTGTGGCGCGTGCGGATTGCTGGCACCGAGGATCTGAACCTGCGTCCGGCCGGGCACTGGCCCGCACCCGAGCTGTCGGTGCCGGTGTCGAACGATCGCGGCCCGGTGCTGGTCACTATCGAGTACCGCATCGACGGTGCTGATCGTGCCGCGTTCCAGTCGCAGATGCGCGCGCTGGGCACGATCCGCCGCCGCGATGGCGCGGTGGTCTGGGGCGTGGTCGAGGACGTGGCCAGTCCAGGCATCCACCTGGAGTATTTCGTGACCCCGTCGTGGCTGGAGCACCTGCGCCAGCACGAACGCATCACGGCTGATGACAAGGCCATCCAGGAAGTGTTGCGGGAGCTGCATCGCGGTGAGCGTGTACCCGTGGTGCGTCACTTCGTGGGTGGGCATGACCCGCTGCCTGCCGCCGTGCCGCATCACCACACCGACATCTGACCCGCCGGTGGTAGAGCCGGCCGCTGGCCGGCTGTGCGTGATCACGATGGTGATCGGGTTGCCGGCCAGCGGCCGGCACTACCGAAGCAGAGGCGGTTGACCCGCCGGTGGTAGAGCCGGCCGCTGGCCGGCTGCGCGTGATCACGATGGTGATCGGGTTGTCGGCCAGCGGCCGGCACTACCGAAGGGGCGGCGGCGCCGTTACGGCGCCGCCGCGGTACATCAGCTGCGCGCGAACGCGAGCAGGTCGGCGTTGAACTGGTCGGCGTGGGTGACGGTCAGGCCATGCGGTGCACCGGCGTACACCTTCAGCTCGGCATCCTTGATGATCTGCGAGGACAGCTTCGCCGAGGCATCGAACGGGACGATCTGGTCGTCATCGCCGTGTACCACCAGCGCCGGCACGTCGATCTTCTTCAGGTCCTCGGTGTAGTCCACTTCCGAGAATTCGTGCACGCAGTCGTACTGGCCCTTGACGCCGCCGAGCATGCCCTGCAGCCAGAACGAATCACGCATGCCCTGGGTAACGGTATTGCCATCGCGGTTGGCACCGAAGAACGGTGTGGTCAGGTCCTTGAAGAACTGCGAGCGGTCACCGCCCGTGCCCTTGCGGATGCCGTCGAAGACGTCCAGCGGGGTACCGGCCGGATTGGCGTCGGTTTTCAGCATCAGCGGCGGCACGGCGCCGACCAGCACCACTTTTGACACGCGCTTGCTGCCGTGGCGGCCGATGTAGTGGGCCACTTCGCCGCCGCCGGTGGAATGGCCGACCAGGATCGCGTCCTTCAGGTCCAGCGCCTCGATCACCGCGGCCAGGTCATCGGCGTAGGTGTCCATGTTGTTGCCATCCCAGGTCTGGCTCGAACGGCCGTGGCTGCGACGGTCGTGGGCGATCACGCGGAAGCCGTTCTGGCCCATGAACAGCATCTGCGGGTCCCAGGCATCGGACGACAGCGGCCAGCCGTGGGCGAACACGACCGGCTGGCCGGTGCCCCAATCCTTGTAGAAGATGCGGGCGCCATCGGCGACGGTGACGTAATTGCTCATTGCGGGTTCCTTGGCGGAAGGGAGGGAAGGCACTGGCAGCGGTGCCGGTGCCTTCGGCAGTACATCGCAGTGCACATCGGACGGCTTGCACGGCTGTGCTGGATTGCCCGGACTGTGACGCGTATCGCTCTGGCATGAAGCGGCCACCGCACAGACGATGGCGGCAGCCTGGTCGAGGAGCCCGCGATGCCGAGAATGCGATGCAGCCCACTGTTGTGCCTGATGCTGGTCACGGCGGTTCATGCGCAGACCAACGTGTACAAATGCGTGGACGGGCCACATCCGGTCTATCAGCAGACACCCTGCCAGGGGCATGCGGAATGGCGCTGGGAGGTGCCCGAGGAGCAGTCGCTGTCACGCGGACCGGTGCCAAAGCCGGCCGGCGCGGGCAGCGCGGTGCCGGCGCGACCGCGCACCGTGCGCTCGGGGCGGCCGCAGGCCGCGCTGATACCCATCAGCACGGACCCCAGGGCCTGTGAGCGCGCACGACAGCGCCGCGGGGAGGTGCTGGCCAAGGCCAAGCGCCTGGACTTCGTACAGCGTCGGCAGCTCGATGACGCGGTGTACGACGCCTGCCGCTGAGCGTGGCTCACGAAAGGCCGTAAACGACAACGGCGCCCTGTGGCGCCGTTGTGCGTGGATGCGGATGGCCGGGCCTCAGCGACCGTCGCTGGCGGCAGCCGGTGCCGGCGAGGGCACGCCTTCCGGCTTGGGCAGGCTCAGCTCCGGGTTGCCCTGTTCGGCCTGCAGGATCTGGATGCGGCGCTGCAGGGCATCCAGCTGGCTGTTGGTGCTCT
This sequence comes from Stenotrophomonas sp. YJH_SMC_80, assembly GCF_059372495.1. Taxonomy (NCBI): domain Bacteria; kingdom Pseudomonadati; phylum Pseudomonadota; class Gammaproteobacteria; order Lysobacterales; family Lysobacteraceae; genus Stenotrophomonas; species Stenotrophomonas sp. YJH_SMC_80. The sequence goes on along the minus strand of NZ_JCAFVP010000002.1, from coordinate 28,259 downwards.
GCACGTCGGTGCTGAGGCTGACTGCCTGCTGCTGCGCCTGCTGCAGGGCGGCGCTGACCTGGGCCGACTGCGCCTGCTGCTGTTCCATTTCCTGCTGCAGGGTGCGCAGGCGCTCCTCGTTGTAGGCCACCAGGCGCTCGGTGTAGCGCTTGCCGGCTTCCAGGCGGGTCGTATCGATGTAGACCTGCGCCAGCTGTTCCGATTGCTGGGCAAAGGTGCGGTAGACGCGCTCGGCGTTGTCGACCGCATCGGTCTTGATCACCCGCCAGAAGTTCTTCTCCTGGAACAGGGCGACGTAGTAGGTCAGGGTGTTGGCGTTGAACAGCAGGCTGGCGCCGTAGTTGCCGTTGTAGGTCGTGCGCAGCTCGGTCAGCTGGCGCGAATCCATCAGCTGCTTGAGTTCGTCAACGGTGTTGCGCACCACCGGGGCGCTGCGTGCGGCCGGCTCTGCGGCTGCCTCACGGTCGCCACGGGCAGCCATCGCCGCCGGTGCCACCAGCATCATGGCCACGGCCAGCAGTGCCGCGCCGCGCGCGTGCCGGGCGAAGACCGCGCCCCCTGAAGTTTCTCGCATGTCTAGACCATCCACGGATGAGTGTGGGTTGAGATGAAGGTGGTTCCCCGCCGGGAGTCTAGCATGGGCGCGGGCGCCGCCAAGGGCGCCCGTCACGGCTCAGTAGACCAGCTGCGCCGCGCTGCACTGGATCGACTGCACGTTGACGTCGGTGCGGCCGAGTTCCAGGCCCAGCACGCTGGCCAGCAGGTTGGTCAGCAGGGTGCCGACGCTGTTGAGCACCAGCCGCAGGGCGGTCAGGATCGGCTTGAGCAGCGTGCACAGCAGGCCGCTGCAGCTCACGCTGCCATCCGGATTGGTGACGCCGGTTCCACCGGTACCATCCAGGAAGCCGGCCGGCGCGGTCTGGATGTACGAGGCCAGGTTGTTGCGCACGCAGCCGTTGTAGTCGATCAGGTTGCCGAGCAGGCTGTCGCAGCGGTTGATCAGCAGGCCACCGACCAGCGAGCCGAGCAGGCCATCGAGCAGGCCCAGGCCCTGGCCGGTGACGGTGGTCTTGTAGCCGGTCCACACCGAACCGTCTTCCCAGCAGGTGGTCAAGCCCAGCAGGCAGGGCTTGGGGACGCCATTCTTCACCGTCCAGTTGCCCAGCGGGGCAAGGTTGCGCGCCGGGTCGCCATCGCGCAGCAACGGAATGACCTGATCGACGTTGTAGCGCCCGCCAGTGGGAAAGGCCGCCTGCAGGTAACGATCGGCCAGCGCCTTGGCCGTGTCGTTGGCACTCATGCCCTGCTTGGGCGAGCTGAGCATGCCCGACAACACGCGCAGCAGTTCATTGACCAGGTCCGACACCGCGTTGCCCACTGCAAGTGGATTGATCCGGGTCGAAGCGGTCTCGCCGGCGGCAAGGGTCAGGTTCTGCGAGCTGGTCAGGGCAGGCAGGGTGATCCTGTCATTGATCAAGGGTTGCCCGAGCAGTTTCAGCAGCTGCTCGTTCTTCAGGGTGTCGTCGCAGACATTGCTCCTGGAAAAGCGTTGCGCCGGGTCGACATTGCCGACACAGGCGCGCAGCACCGACGAGTCGACCCGGATGGTGGCCTTCTGTGGGCTGGCGCCGCATTGGATGCCGGTCAGCGTGCCCATCGCATTGGCGACATCGACATGCAGTGGCAGGTGCAGGCGCGTGCCGAGCAGGTTCAGCAACGGGCCCACCGCGAACAGGTTGTTGCTGTCCACGTCCACCATCAGCCGCACCTGCGCGTTGTACGCGCGTGTGCCGACGCCACCGATGGCGATCGAGGGCGGTTCCACCACGCCAGCCTGGATGTTGATGCCCAGCAGGTCCAGTCCCTTCACCGCAACGCCATTGCCGTCGTTGGCGATGGAGATGGCGGTACTGATCAGGTTGAGCACGTTGACCTTCGTTTCCAGCGCGCTGCCGATCGTGCCATCGGGCGAGACCACTTCGGCGAACAGACCGCCGCCACCGGACTGGCTGCCCAGCACGATGTTGAGCTTGTTGATGTCCAGCTGGGTGGCGACCAGATCGGACAGTGCACGCAGCTGTACGCCCACGGTGCTGTCGCGGCCGACCACGGTGGCGGTGGCATCGACCAGCTGTGCCAGCGAGATCTTGTTGACCGACAGCAGCCGGTTGAAGTCAGCCACGCTGAGGTTGGCGCTGACCGGGATGTTCAATGCCTTGAGCAGGCCCGACGGCGTGATGTTGGCCTGGGCGAGGCCGTCATAGGAGAGCACGGTGGCGTTGGTCACATCCAGGCCGACCAGACGCAGGGTCGACAACAGTACCGAGTCGCCATTGGTGCGCAGCAGCTGCGAACCGACCGCGAACACCGCAGTCGGTTCGGAACGGCGGGCTACGGCCTCCACGCTGACGGTGGGCAGGCCGGTGTTCTGGCCGAAGAACGGCAGCACGCTGCGCTGCGCGACTACCTGCACGGCATTGCGCGGGTTGCTGGCATCGATGGTGGTGACGAAGCGGTTCGACGTGCTGCGTGTGGCGCTCCAGTTGCCGCAGCGGATCTGCACGGTGCCTGCAAACCTGTTCTGGGTGACCGCGCTCTGCCGCGCTGCACTGTTGTCGCTGTTGTCAGACGTGCACAGCTCCAGCCGTTGTGCACCGGCCAGTGCAGCGAGGTCCGCGACTTTCTGTGCGTCACGCTTGGCCCAGAACAGATAGCCGATCTCGATCAGGCCCAGCATGGCGAGCAGCGCCAGCATGACCAGCATCATGGTGACCGACATGCCGCCGCGTGGGCGGCTGAAACTGAACTGGCGTGGGCGTTTCATGGCCTACCTCAGCGTCCGGATGAGGATGTTCCCTTGGACTTGGCGACATCGGTTTCGAAAAAGTCCGGGATCTCGTGTTCGAAGCTCTTCATGTAGCGGGCGTAGCTCAACGTAGCCTGGTCGCCGAGGATCGGCAGGCGTTGCCCGGCCTGCTGCCCTGATGCCTGCAGGCGGAACAGGTCGCGCGTGGTGTCGCCGATCTGGCTGCGGCCGGGTCGCGCGGCTGCAGCGTTGCCGTCGGTGATGGCGACCGCTGCAGGCGCCGCCTGCGGCACCGGTGCCGGCGGGGTCGCCAGGTCCACGGTGGCCAGTGACTCGGACTGCAGCGGCTGCGAAGGCGGCGCAGCGGGCGTGCTGCCGCCAAGCATCTGCCCGGTCAGGGGTTGCTGCTGCGCCTGCGCGCCGCCGGTCAACAGCAGGCAGGCCAGTGCAGGCAACAGGTGTCGGGTCAGGGGCATGGCGCTCATGGAGTGTTTCCGTTCGGCTGATCGGAGGTGCTGAAGCGTTCCAGCATCGAGGGCGGCAGGCGCTGCGGATCGCGCTCATCGCGGCTGTCGCGGCGTGGTTCCGCCGCCAGTCGCGTGGCGCCGGGCCGGTTGCTGCCGGCATCGCTGGCGGTAGCACGCGCGGGGGCCGGCACGACTGCGGCAGCTGCCGCGGCGGCCTGGCGCTGCTGCAGGCGGGCACGGATCTGCGCGGCCTGTTGCTGGATGCTGCGGCGGGTGTCCTCGTTGAGATTGGCCTGTTCGGCGAGGCGCTCTGCAGTGGCGGTGTCGCCACGCAGCACCGCCCACAGGGCGAGGTTGGCGGTGGCCTTGGCATTGCCTGGAGACAGCTCCAGCGCCTTGGCCAACGGTTCACGCGCCTGTTCGAACTGACCTGCACGCAGACGTGCATAGCCGAGATCGCCCAGGTAATCGGTGTTCAATGGCTGCAGCTGCGTGGCCCGGGCCAGTGCCTCCTCGCTGCCGCCATCGTCGTCACGGCGCGCGGCGATCAGGCCCAGGCCGTGTGCGGCTACAGCGGCCTGCGGGCCACTGGAGAGCTCGCGGTACAGGGCGATGGCAGCGTCGGCCTGGCCGGTCTCGCGCAGGGCGTCGGCCTGCAGCAGGCGCAACGCCGGCGGGTCGCCATAGCGCTGGCGGAAGGCATCGACGTGGGCCAGCGAGGCATACCAGGCACCCTGCTGCTGCATGCGCCCGATCAGTTCCAGGTAGGCATTGCGGCTGTCCTGCGGCGCCGGTTCGGGCGCGGCCAGGCTGGGCGCGCGCAGGTACTTCGGCGTGGTCGACGCACAACCACTGGCGACGGCGGCAAGGGCGAGCAACAGGCAGGAGGTGCGCAGGGCAGGCATCAGGGCGATCCCATCTTGGACATGGTGGTGGCCAGCGCGACCAGCGCCGGTCCGGCAAGAACCAGCATCAGCGCTGGCAGCAGGGTCAGCATCATCACCACGGTCATCTTCACCGAGAGCTTGCCAACCTTTTCCTTCAGGGCGTTGCGGCGCTGTTCGCGCAACCGGATGCTGAACTGCCGCAGTGGTTCCTGCACTGCGCCGCCATGCGCGTGCACCTGCAGGATCAACTGCATCAGGCTGGTCAGGTCATCATCCGCGTAGACCTCGCTCAGCCGGCGCAGGGACTGCGCGCGCGTGCGGCCATGGGTGTACGCGACGTTGGCCTCCTGCAACTCGCCGCCAAGCACCGGCAACGCGTCGCGCAGCTTGTCGCCCAGCGTCTGCAGGCTCTGGTCCATGCTGAAGCCCACGCCCTGCAGCAGGCGCAGCAGGTCGATCAGCAGGGGCAGCTCGTTGTCGACGGCGCGCCGTCGCCGCTTCACCCACGAAGAGAGGATGAACTTCGGCAGCAGCAGGCCTGCCGCGAGCGCACCGATCACAACCATCATCCTGGCCAGCCCCTGGGCGCTGCTGAACGCCAGGGCCAGCACCAGCACCAGCACGCCCAGCAGCAGGCGCAGGCCAAGATAGATGGCGGTGCCACGACGTGTGTTCCAGCCCGCCAGGTCCAGCAGCAGCCGGTCTTCATTGGCCAGCAATGCAGATTCCAGGCGGCCGCCACTGAGCGCGCGCCCGAAGCGTTCCAGCCAACCCAGCGAATCACGGCGCGCGGCCTCCGTGTCGCGCGCCTCATCCCGCGGTTGCAGTGCGGTCTTCAAGGTGGCCGAGGTGCGCTGTTCGCGATGGCTGCGCACCCATCCGGCGATGCCTAGCAGGGCAACACCGGCGGCCAGAACCAGCAGCGACAGGGCAAACCAGGTGCTGGCACTCATCGGGCACCTCCGTGGCGGATCCGGGTGGTCATAGCGACTTGGCCAGGCGGTAGAGCAGGAAAGCGCCAAACAGCTCCAGCCCCAGCGCGATCAACAGGATCTTGTGACCCAGCGGATCGTGCAGCACCGGCTGGAAGAATTCGGGGCTCGATATGGCCATCAGCACCGCGCTGGCCGGTGGCAGCAGGCCGAGCACCCAGGCTGACATGCGGGTTTCCGACGTGGTCGCGGCCAGCTCCTGCTGGGCCTGCTCCAGGTCGCGCATGAAATCGCCCATGCGCTGCAGGATCTGATCGGAGCGTCCGCCGATGCGTACGCTGACACCGATCACGACGGACAGCACCTTGAGCACATCCATCCGGTAGGGCTGTGCCGCCAGGCTCAGGGCACGGTCCAGGTCCATGCCGCTGCGCGCGTAGCGCACGGTGGTGTCCAGCAGTCCGCGCAGCGGCGCGCTGGTCTGCATCGACGCCACCTGGAAGGCAGCCTGCAGGCTGTTGCCGAGCGCGGTCAGCCGCACCAGGTTGTCGAGGAAGTCGGGCAGCTGGTGCAGCAGTTGTGCACGCAGTTTCGTGGTGCGGCGCATGACCCACAGCCAGCAGGCCAGCAGGTACAGCAGCAGGGTCAGGGGGAACATCCACGCCGTACCGAGCCTGAGCATGGCCACGACCGAAAGCACCAGTCCCGGCACCAGCATCATGATGGGCAGCTTCCAACCCGTCTGCAGGCCCGCACGTTGCAGCAGGCCGTCCAGCGGCAACACCCGGCGCCCGGCACTTGCCGGTCGCGCCGGGTCGTTGGCGGCGGCTACGGATGCCCCGGCCGGGGCTCCGCCACTGGCGCCTCCGCGAGCCAGCTGCTGCTCGGCGTGCTGCAGCGAAGCCTGGCGTTGCTCCCGGTTGCTGGCGGTGCCCCACAGCCATACCGCAAGCGCCAGCAGCACCGAGATGATGCTCAGTACACCCAGCAGCAGGCCCGTGCCCATGCTCAGAAGTCTCCGTACAACGATTCGCGCAACTGCTGCCGGAACGGCTCCAGCTTGTGCGAATGCGGGTGGAAGCCCAGTCCGATCCAGCGATCGATTTCCTTGCCGTTGCCATCGATCTGCAGTTCGTGACGGAACATTTCCTGGGTCGTGATCAGGTTGTCACTGACACCGGTGATTTCCGTGATCGAGACCAGCACGCGCCGGCCGCTGCCCAGCCGCGAGATCTGCACGATGAAGTCGATGGCGCTGGCGATCTGCCGGCGCAGGCTGTCCTCGCTGCCCTGGAAGCCGGCGAACCCGGCCAGCATCTCGATGCGGTACAGGCAGTCGCGCGGAGAGTTGGCATGGATGGTCGCCATCGAGCCGTCATGGCCGGTGTTCATCGCCTGCAGCATTTCCAGCACCTCCGCGCCGCGCACCTCGCCGACCACGATACGGTCCGGGCGCATGCGCAGGCTGTTGCGGACCAGGTCGCGGATGCTCACCGCGCCATGACCTTCGGCGCCACCGATGCGGCTTTCCAGTCGGACCACGTGCGGGTGGTTGAGTGACAGTTCGGCGGTGTCCTCAACGGTGATCACGCGTTCGTTCGGCGGCACGTAGCTGGCCAGTGCGTTCAGCAGTGAAGTCTTGCCGGAACTGGTGCCGCCGGACACCAGGATGTTGCAGCGGCCCAGCACCATGGCCTTCAGCAGCGCCTGCATCGGCGCATCGAAGGTGCCCTTGGCCAGCAGCTCGTCCGGGGTGAACGGATCCTTGCGGAACTTGCGGATGGAGACCATCGGCCCATCCACTGCCAGCGGCGAGATGATCGCGTTGAGGCGGCCGCCGTTGGGCAGGCGCGCATCGACCATCGGGTTGGAGTCGTCCAGTCGGCGGCCCAGCGGCGCGAGGATGCGGCGAAGGATGCGCAGCAGGTGGGTGTCGTCGGTGAAACGCTGGGTGGCGCGCTTGAGCTGTCCTCCCTGCGAGACATGCACATCCTTGAACCCGTTGATCAGGATGTCCTCGATCGTCGGGTCGTGCAGCAGGTCGTCGAGCGGGCCGAAGCCGGTCAGCTCCTTGACCAGGCCTTCGGCCACCACCTGCATCTCCTCCTCGTTGATCGGGATGCGCCATTCCTGGATGAAGCCCACCGTCTGCACCTGCACCCAGCGGGCGATGGTGTCAGGGGCCCAGGAATCGATGTCGATGCGCTCGTCCTCGATGCTGTTGAGCAGGTGCTCATGGGCGGCCGACAGCACCTTCTGGTACTGCTCGGTCTGCGCGAACGGCAGGTGGGCCGGGGCGCTGTCGGGCAGCACCGGGCGGGTGGCGGCATGCGGGAACGGGGTTACCTTGTCTTCCATTGCGATCCACCCAGGGCAAGGGAGAGTCTTTCCCGCAGGCCATGGGCCTGGACCGGGCAGGCAGCCGGATCCAGGCGCGACACAAGCGGGGCGAGGGCACGCAGGTAGGGGTCGCGCGGTGCGTCCTGCAGCAGCAGATGTCCCTGGCTGGCCGCCAGGCGCACGCGCGGGCGTTCGGGCAGCGTGGCCAGCAGTGGCACTTCGAATCGGCGTGCGATCTGGTCGGGACTCATGCCGCTGCTGTCGTCGTGGCGGTTGATCACCAGCTGCAGGCGCTTCTCCCGTTCGCGCTGGCCGGCCAGGTGCTTCAAGGCCTGGTCGAGCGATACCAGCGTGGCGATCGAGGCGTCCGTGACCAGCCAGATCTCGTCGGCCTGGTCCAGCAACAGCGGCGGTAGCTGCCGCAGCGGGCAGCCACCGGCATCGCACAGCACGCTGGCGAATACGTGGCGCAGGCGCTGCAGCAGCGCAGCCGGATCGGATGGCGGCACCGCATCGCTGCCGCTGGCGCGGTCCAGCAGCACCAGGCCGGTGTCATGGCGAGCCATCGCAGTGCGGGCGAGGGTGGCGTCGATGCGGCTGGCGTTGCGCAGCGCGTCTTCGTAATGGAAGCGGCTGTCCAGGTTGAGGTACAGCGCGAGGTCACCCGAAGGCTGGGCCAGCTCCATCAGCAGGCCATCCTGCTGCAGTGCCTCGCCCTGCGCCAGCGCACGGGTCTGCTGTGCCAGCACCGAAAGATGCGCGGCCAGCGTACTGGTGCCCACTCCGGCGCGCACGCCCAGCAGCACGATCAGGCGCGCCTTGTGCGCGTGCTGCGCGGCGGCAGCCGGTCGTGGCGACAGGGCGCGGCGCAGCGCGGCCTCGATGCCGACGTTGTCGCTGTCCAGGTCCAGCACATCGCGCAGGCCCGCCCGCAATGCAATGACGATGCCTTCCACCTGGCCGGTACTGGTGGCACCGACGGCAACCAATGCAAGATCCGGTTCGGTCTGTTGCAGTTGCTGCGCCAGCACGCTGGAGGCGGCGGCATGTTCAGGGCGGAAATCCAGCAGCACAAGGCTCTGCGGCCCGCGTTGCAGGTCCAGAGCGGAGGTCGGCGCGCTGCTGTCCTGCCAGTGCAGGGTAGTGGTCGGCGGCAGTTTGGCCGCCAGCCGGGGCAGCAGTTCGCGATCCATTCCGTACAGGACCAGATTCATCGGCGGTCCTTGCGGATGCAGCGGCTGGGCAGTGGCGTAGGGCATGGGCGTGGTATCGCAGGCATCATGGAATCAGCGTGAGAAGCCGGGTACCGGATCCTGGCTGATGGGACCCAGCAGCCAGGCGCCCCATTCGGGCATGTGCGGCTTGGCCTCGCGTTCGCCAGGCAACGGCAGCTCGGTGTTGCGCGCCAGCGGCTGCACCAGCCGCGGCGTGACGATGATCACCAGCTCCTTGTCCTGGCGCTTGTAGTCGAAGTTGCGGAAGAACGAGCCGATGATCGGCAGGTCGCCCAGCAGCGGGATCTTGCCGACGTTGGAGACGACATTGGAGCTGACCAGGCCGCCGATCACGAAGCTCTCGCCATCGCCCAGTTCGACCGTGGTGTCGGCACGGCGCGTGGTGATCGAGGGAATCTGCACGCCATTGAGGGCAATGGCGTTGCTGTAGTCCAGATCACTGGCTTCCGGTGCGACCTTCAGCGCGATGCGGTTGGGGGCCAGCACCGTTGGTGTCACCGTCAGGCCGATGCCGAACGGTTTATAGGTGATGGTGGTGGTGCCCAGGCCCTGCGGTTCCAGGATCGGCAGTTCGCCGCCAGCCAGGAAGCTGGCGCTCTGGCCGGATAGTGCGACCAGGGTAGGTTCGGCCAGCACGCGCGCCATGCCGTTGCTCTGCAACAGGTCGACATCGGCGTTCCACAGGCCCTTGGTCGAGCCGAACACCAGCCGGAACGCCGAAGAAATGGGTGACTCGGCCTCGTTGCCGGAGTTGCCTTCCTTCATGCCCGGCAGGATGCCGGTGTTGCCCGGCAACTGGCCGCCCGGGCGGGCGAAGCCGTAGGCGAAGCTGCCATTGCGGTTCTGGAAGCTGATGCCGATCTGCTTCAACGCGGTCTTGTTGAACTCGACCACCTTGACCTCGACCTGCACCACGCCGCCGCTGCTGACCGTCGACGCGTCGGCAAGCAGCCCGTCCTTGCCCAGCGCCATGGCCGCGGTCTTCTGTTCCTGCATGTGCGAGAGCACGCTATCGGCGCTTCCCTGCAGCAGGCCCTGGTTGTCCTGCTGAGTGAACACCAGCCCGTTGGAGCCTGCGTCTGCCGCGCCCTGCACGGCACTCTGCACCCGCACCTGCAGGCGTTGCGGCTCGGCCTGCTTGCGGTGCCACAGCAGGAGGGTCGTCGTACCCGGCGCTTTCCCGACCAGCAGGGCCTGCCGCTGCCCACGCAGCATCACGATATCGGCGACGCCTGGGTCGGCGATGGCGACCCGTTCCAGATCGGCCGGAAGCGTCCACGGGCGCTGCTCACGCGCCTGCAACACGAGATCGTCTGCGGCCACGCTTGTTGCCGGAGCCAGCAGCACCAGCAGCAGGGCCAGCCAGCGCTGGCGGGGGGAGGGGCGTGGGCGGCGGCGTTCGGTCATGGATGCGCTCGATGCAGGTCAAAGGGAACCGCGGGGGGCGGAGCTGTCGCCACGGATGATCTCGATGCCCGACGCACGCGGTGCGCTGCGTCGAGCCGCCGGCGCATGCACCGAGGGCTGCGGGTTGCTGCGGGTTGCGCTGTTGCCGCGGCCGGCCAGGGCATCACCATCGATGCCGGCGAAGGCGTGGTTCTCCGGCCGCTGCAGTGCGAGCTGCTGTTCGGCATCGAGGCCACGCACGGGATCGATCACGCCACGCGCCCGTGGGAACAGTGCAAGGTCGGGTTGCCCCGTATCGGCCGGGTTGCGCAGGGCAAGGAACAGCTTTCCCTGCTGCGCACCCAGCAGCAGCCGGTTGGCATCGGCCACCGGCACTGCCAGCACCGCACTGCGTGCCGGCTGGGTGGCCTCGTTGCCCGAGCCATGATTGCTGCCATTGCCGGTGATGTCGGCGGCGCGGGGATCGTTGCGGGTATCGCCTTCGTTGCCGGCGACGGCATCGCCGGTGACCGGAGCGATGTCCTGTTGACCGTAGCTGAGCACGCGTAGCCGCGACAGCAGCAGGCGGGTCTGCGCGGCCTCTGCCGGACCGCTGGCGTTGGGCTGGGCATTGCGCAGGTTGAGGAAGACATCGACGAAATCACCCGGCAGGATGCGGTTTCCGGCGCCGACCAGTTCGTCCACCGGGATGGCCAGCGCGCGTTCGCCCGGGCGCAGCTGCAGCGAGAATCCCTGTGCCAGGGCGCCGCTGCTGATGGCGGTGCCCTCGGCGATGTCCTGCACCGGTACCTTGCCGACCACGGCCGAGATGCTGGTGGCAGCACCGGCTACCGGCGTGGTCCGCTGCGCAAGGCGCACTCCATTGGCAGAGATCGGTTCGCCGGCCGGCAGTCGTGCCACCGCCTCTACCACGGTGATCGCCTGGGCTTCGCTCTGCGCAACAGGGGCAACCGTGGCCGGCGCGGCCTGCTTGCGCCCGATCATCAAGGCGATCACCGCCAGCAGCACGGCCAGCCCGATAAGGGCGACGGCAGCGATGCGGGTCAACTTGAGCATGGAACCGTCTCCTGTGCCGATGGTCAGTTGCCGCTGCCGAGGTCGAGCTGGGCGACCGCGACACTACGGATGGGGGCCTGCATCACCCACTTGTATAGCGTGGCGGTGCCCGGCAGGAAGGGATGGCTGGCGTAGTCGTAGCTGACGGTCACCGTCATGCACTGGGCAGTGGCCAGGCCGGCGCAGGGTGCCTGCGCGGAGACAACGATTGCGTTGCTGCCGCCATTGCTGCAGTCGACACCCTGTCCAGAGAATTTCAACAGCCACTGCATCGAACTGCGGGCTGCTACGCAGGCTGCGGTACGCCGTTCATTGGCGCTGCCATAGCGCAACGACGCGCGAGCGCCCTCGGCCGAGGCCGTCGCCAATGTCTGTTGCGCGGCCATGATCATCACGCCGGAGAACGTGAACAGCAGCAGTGGCAGCAGGCCCAGCATGAGCATCAGGGCAAATTCGATGCTGGCTGCACCGCGTTGACGCCGTGGATTGCGGATGTTCATGCCACACCTCCATAGACGCTTGCCAGGACCCAGCCGATGCCGGTGATGGCCAGGTAGGCTGCGTAGGGAATGCCATGTCGTCCCTGGCGCGCGGCCTGCATGTCGCGCAGGGCGGGGTGCGATTGCCATTGGTTGCTGGCGCGGTTGACCTGCATCTGAAGGCCTGTGGGCAGCATCACGCCCAGGCGGCGGCCGACAATGATCACTGCCGCGTGCAGGCCGGCCGCGAGACTGGCCACCATCCAGATCGGCAGCAGGGCTTTCCAGCCCAGCATCAGCCCCAGTACCGCGAAGAACTTGACGTCACCGGCGCCCATCCAGCGGATGGCATAGAACGGCAGCAGGGCCACCAGGCCGAGCGCCGCGCCCGCTGCGTGGGCAAGCCACGGCTGGCGCGGCGTGCTGAACTGCCCCGCGATGATCAATGCGACGGCAATGATGGACGCAGACAACAGCCAGGCATTGGGCACCCGGCGGGCATACAGATCGCTGATCGCGATCCGCAGGCATACGCCGATGGCCAATAGTCCCAGCAACGTCATCGCACACTCCGTCGTCCGTCATTGGACAGCCTGCAGTTGCCACCGGCACATCCCAGCACTGCTGCAGGGATGTGCGATGCGCGCAGGCTCAGCCGCCACCGCCGGCCGCAGGTGCCGACCCGGAGGCCTTGGTGGCAAGGTCGGAGAGGTTCTTGAACAGCGTCTCGAAGAACCCCTTGATCTCCTTGTTGCCGACCGCGATCAGGATGCCGGCGATGACGGCGGCCAGCAGCCCGTACTCGAGCGCGGTGACGCCATCTTCTTCCTTCAGGAACTTGCGGATGGATGCGTTCATGGCCTTGTCTCCCTCTACTTGTTGTCTGCAGATGCAGGACACCTGTTGGGCGGTGGCCCGGCTCCGCCGGGATCGTCCGTGGGCCCCGCACATCCTGGCGGGGTGGCATGACGGGAATGACCCGCCGTGCTCATTCCTGGTGATCTGCCCCGGGGGAAATGCCGGCCGCAACGTCGCAACCACGCGGCGATGCGCCGGCGGTGGAACTGTTCTGCGATACGGTCGTGGTCATACGCTCCCCCAGGTGTGGTCGTTTTTGAAGCGACCGGATCACCGTGTCGTCGACTTTGCCTGAATGGCGGTTGGCTGCAACTGGAACCTATATGCAAATTCGGCAGAAACGCGGTAGCCCTTAAACTTTCAGGTTGTTTCTGTGACGCGTATCCGTTCGCTGGCAAAACGATTCATCGACGTGCAGATATTGTGATGGAACAAATGGTGCATGCGAATATCGTGCCACTGGCGACGACATTTTCTTCATCTCTGTATCTATTTTCTTCAACGCGGAGTTCGGGTTTACCTTCGATGATTATCGGGCATACTCGCTCTCACGTTGCTGCTTTCAACTGGGTTGGTCGCGCGGCACCGGCCGCGGCCATCCCGGCAATGGCGAAGGTTCCTGGAGGAATGGTGTGGCCCTGTCAGGCAGTGGGGGCCGCAGCGAGTTGCGGATCAACGGGGGGACGACACTGTCATGGTCGATGGTGGGGTAGAAGACAGCGACGACAGCGGCCTGCGATCGATCGATCTGGCGACGCTGGGCGGCGTACTTCGCGTGTGCGATGTCGAACTGCTGCTGCTCGATGGCAACGGGCCGCGGGCGGCCTTCGCTTCGCGCGTGCATGAGGAAGCCCTGTTCTGCAGCATCAGTTGCGGTTTCCACTGCCGTGGCCGCTTCATGCTGCCACCCGACTGGGCGATGCTGGGGTATCTGCACGCCACCGATGAAACACTGAGCTGGTGCCACGGGGTGCCGCTTGCACCGGGGATGGCGCTGACGGTGATGCCCGAAGGCATCAGCGAGTTTACGCTCAGCCCCGGTACGCACATGACCCTGATGCTGGTGCCGGTCGCACGGGTGCAACGCAAGTTGACCGAACTGAGCCTGCGCAGCACACCGCCCGCGGGCCAGGCACTTTCACTGTTCAATCTGGCGAACGATTCGGCACCACTCGCCCATCATTATCAGCAGCTGCATCTTCAGCTCGGCCAGGGCGCTGGCCTGCAGCCGCAGGAAACCGAACGATTGCTGCACGAGCACGTGCAGGCCCTGCTCGGTGCAGGCGCCGCCGATCGCCCCGGCTGCAGCCGCGCCCGGCGCACGCATTATCTGATCGCGCAGCGGGCGGAGAACTTCATGCGGCTCAACCTGCGCCGCAATATCTACATGAACGAGATATGCGACGCGGCGGGTGTCAGCGAACGCGGCCTGCGCTATGCCTTCGAGGACCTGTTCGGAACTTCGCCCAACCGTTATCTGTCGATGCTGCGCCTGTGCGCTGCCTGCCGCAGCCTGTCCATGGCCGATTCCAGCCGCCGTTCGGTGAAGGCGATCGCCCTCAGCTGTGGCCTATGGGACCTCTCCCGCTTTGCCGACAACTACCGCAAGGTTTTCGGCGAGCTGCCGCGCGATACGCTGATGCGCGCTCCCGCGCAGATCGGCCAGCCGGCCTGAATCAAGCGCCGCAAGGGTTTCGGGGTGGTTTCTGCCGGAATTGCCCATGCGCTTGCCGATATCGTTGCCGCTTCTGCATAGCCCGCTGCCGATTCCGGCCGTGGATTTGCCGGAATGCGCGATTGCCGTGCCGGAATGAAGTGCGCAGCCACCGTTGCAAACGCTGAAATGTCAGTCACCTGCCTAACGGCAAGTCCACTGACATTCAAGTTGTTCGCCTACGGGGGAAGTGCTCATGAATCGCATCTACCGGCGTGTATGGAACCGCCAGCTCAATGCTCTGGTTGTGGCTTCGGAACTGGCCACCGGCGACAGCGGCGGCAGCGCCGCGCGGGATCCGCGCGCCTTCCTGCTGATGCCCACCACGCTCGCCCTGGCCCTGCTGTGTGTGCTGGCCAGTGGCCACGCGGGAGCATCCGAATCCAATCAGTCGCTGCGTGATCTGCAGGCTCTTGCAGCCAAGTACACCCAGCCGATGCCAGTCAAGGTCGATGCCGAGGTAGCCCTCGCGGCTGCCGCAAGCCAGGCCCAGAGCAGCCCGGCGATCAGCGCGGATGCGCGCGTCGGCCTGCAGTTGAGCACCGCGTCGCTGCCGGTGGTGCGTGACGTGCTGCCGGCCTCCGTGCAGGTCAAGCTGGCCGCGAACACGGCGCCGAAGCAGGTCGCCGTGCCAAGGCTTGCCGCTGATGTCCGAGCGAATGCCAACATCGGTCTTGGCGGCGCGCAGGTGGCATCAATCGATACCGGTGCAAAGGCGGCCGCCGGCATCAGCGGCGCGCCGGCGGGCGCACTGCGGGGTCTGAAGGCTTCTGTGGATGGGGCGCTGGATTCGAAGCTGAAGGTGGCAGGCCACCAGATTGACGCCCAGGGCCAGGTAAAGGCGACGGCGGCGATCACGCTGCCCGCCAAGGAGGAACTGCCGGGAGAAACCCACGATCGCGCGATCACCGCAGCATTCGATGCTGGTGCTGCCGGCAAGGTGCGCGTGCAGGCGCCGAATGGCCAGGAAGTGGTTGCCGATCGCAATCTGAAACTGGCCGGCCAGGCAACCGTTGCGGCGCAGAACAGCGCACTGGGTGTCGGTGGGCTGGTGGGTAGTGCGGTCGGCGCCGCAGGCAATGCAGTCGGTGGTGCGCTCAACGGCACCGTCGGTACGGTCGGCAGCGCGGTCGGTGGTGCCCTCAATGGCACGGTCGGCAGCGTGGGCGGCGCCGTAGGCGGCACGCTCAACAACACTGTAGGCGCCGTGGGTGGCGCACTGAACGGCACCGTAGGCAGCGTCGGTGGTGCGGTCGGCGGAGCCCTGAATGGCACGGTCGGCAGCGTCGGCGGTGCCGTAGGCGGCACGCTCAACAACACTGCAGGCGCCGTGGGCGGCGCACTGAACGGAGCCGTGGGCACCGTCGGTGGTGCGGTCGGCGGCGCCCTCAATGGCACCGTCGGCAGCGTGGGTGGCGCAGTCGGCGGCACGGTTGGCAGCGTCGGCACTGCGGTCGGCGGCACGCTCAACAACACCGTCGGTTCCGTCGGCGGTCTGCTCAATGGCGCCACCGGCTCCGGCACTGGCCTGGGTGGGCTGCTGGGCAACACGCTCGGCAACGTCGGCAGTGCCGTGGGCAACCTGCTCAACGGCAACCTCAATGGCACCCTCGGCAATCTGGGCAGCGCGGTCGGCGGCCTGGTCGGCGGCACGCTCGGTGGCCTCGGCCTGACCAAGCCCTCGGCGATCCCGCCCACCAGCCCGAAGGCGCCGGCTCCGGCCGATCCGAATGCGGGGTTGATCATCGGCACTGGCGGCCTGGTCGGCAATGTCGGGCAGCTGATCGGCCCGACCACCACCAGCCTGTTCGGTGGCAACGGCTACCTGAGCAACGGCAACCTCAAGCTCAGCAACGCCAACGTGATGCAGACCTACTCGACGGTCAATGTGCTGGGCCTGCCGGTGGTCAACCTGTCGCCGGTCGGCAGCACCCTCAACGGGCTGGGCGGTGCCGCTACCGGTGGCAGCTCGCACCTGACCCTGATCGGTGGCGTCACCTCCGACAGCTACATCTACAACATCAACAACGGCAATCCGGGTGGCCTGCTGGGCCTGCTGCTGCCGAAGGACTCGCCGGCGTGGGCCGCCAAGTGCCTGGACGTCGCCCTGGCTGACATCTCGTGCTGGGCCGTGAACGCCGCGCAGGACTACCAGGTGCTGATGGGCGATGGCGCCTTCGCCAACGGTTCGAAGGAAGTGGTGATCGGTGCCAATGCACGGCACGAACTGCCGAAGGTCGATGCCAACGTCGCCTTCCCGGGTGATGGGGTCAACGACCCGAGCAATCCGACCGGTGTACCGACCGCCGACTACGCTGCGCGCATGGGCCATTCGGTGATCGTCGGCGACAGTGCCGTCGGTACCGCAAACGGGCAGACCCTGCTCGGTGCTGAAGCCACCTCCAACCAGGCCAACTCGGTCGCACTGGGCTACCGCTCTGCCGCACTGCGCGGCGCGCAGGCCAGCTACAGTGCTTACGGCCTGACTGCTCCGCAGGTTTCGGCGGGCGAAGTGTCGGTGGGCACCGCCGGTGGTGGCGAGCGCCAGATCACCAACGTGGCTGCCGGTAGCGTCAACACCGATGCGGTCAACGTAGCCCAGCTGAAGGGCGCGATCAGCCTGATCAACGGCGTGGCCGATGCCGCCGTCACCTACGACCTGGATGCTGGCGGCAATCCGAACTACCGTCGTGTCACGCTTGGCGCGGGCACCGGCACCACCACCATCGGCAACCTGGCCGGCGGTGCGGTCACGGCAGGCAGCCTGGAAGCGGTCAATGGCGGCCAGCTGGCGGCGACCAATGCTGCCATCGCCAGCTTCTTCGGCGGCCGCGCGGCCTTCGATCCGGCCAGCGGCGCGTTCACTGCACCGCTGTTCGAGATCAGCACCATCTCCACCGGCGGCGCCATCGCCAAGGGCCTGTATGAGAACGCCACCGATGCTTTCGCCGCGGTCGACGGCTCGCTGGTCAATCTCAACACGCAGATCACCGATATCCGCAACGGTGGCACCAAGTACCTGCGGGTGAACTCGACCGGTACCGAGGCGCTGGCCACCGGCGCCGACTCGATCGCGGTCGGTACCAACGCCCGCGCCACCGCCGCCAACAGTATCGCGGTGGGTGCCGGCAGCCTGGCCGACCGTCCCAACAGCGTGTCCATCGGTGCGGCCGGTGCCGAACGCCAGGTCACCAACATGGCCGCCGGTACCGCCGCGACCGATGCGGTCAACCTGGGCCAGCTGCAGGCGTCGGAGCAGGGCGCCCTGCGCTATGACCTCAACGGCGACGGCAGCGTCAACTACGCCAGTGCCACGCTGGGCCAGAGCGGCACCGCCACCACGCTGCGCAACCTGGGCCCGGGCCAGGTCAGCGCCACCAGCAGCGAGGCCATCAACGGTGCCCAGCTGTTTGCGGCCAACCAGGCCGTTGCCACCCACCTCGGAGGTGGCGCGGCGGTCAACGCGAGCGGCGTGCTGACCGCACCGACCTACTCGATCAACAACGTCGCCGCCAACGGCACGATTACCAAGGGCAACTACAACGACGTCGGTACCGCCTTCGACGCGGTCAGCAATTCGCTGGCCAACGTTGCCGACCAGACCGGCGAGATCGACAAGCTGGCCGTGAAGTACGACGTCGACGCCAGCGGCAACGTGCTCAACCGCGTGACGCTGACGGGCACCGGCACCGGCGCGGTGAAGATCACCAACGTCGCCGCCGGCAGCATCCTGGCCGGCAGCAGCGATGCCATCACCGGCGACCAGCTGTTCAGCACCCACAGCACCATCGCCAACTACTTCGGTGGCACCACCGCCTACAACGGCACCACCAACGTGTGGACCGCGCCGAAGTTCAGCATCTCCAGCATCGCTACCGATGGCACTTTCACCAGCGGCGACTACAACAATGTCACCGCCGCCTTCACTGCGGTGGACGGCTCGCTGAAGGTCCTCAACCAGCGCATCACCAACGGCGGCGGTGGCAGTGCCTACCTGGCGGTGAACTCGACGGCAGCGGCCGCAACGGCGGCCGGGGCGGAGGCGGTGGCGGTCGGCCCGCAGGCCAGTGCGGCCGGTGCCAACAGCGTGGCGGTCGGCAACGGCGCCAGCGCCAGTGCCGGCAACAGCGTGGCACTGGGTGCAGGTTCGGTGGCCAGCGTCGGTGCGCAGAGCGGCTACACCGGTGCCTACGGCCAGACCGGTGCCAGCAACTCGGCCGGTGAGGTCTCGGTCGGCAGTACTGGCAGTGAGCGCAAGATCACGCATGTCGCCGACGGTTCCGATACGTACGACGCAACCAATGTCGGCCAGCTGAAGAACGGCGTGAACTACGCCATCGACGAATCGAAGAAGTACACCGACCAGAAGATCCAGAACATCACCAACGTGGCCGGCAGCTTCCGCGCCAACAACACCAACAACCTGGCCGACCCGTCCGCCAGCGGTGCCAACTCGGCCGCCGGTGGTGCAGGCTCAACCGCAGCCGGCGCCAACTCGACCGCGCTCGGCAATGGTTCGCAGGCGCAGGCCGACAACTCGGTGGCGCTGGGTGCGGGTTCGGTGGCGAACCGGGCCAACACCGTCTCGGTGGGTGCCGCTGGTGCCGAACGCCAGGTGGTCAACGTGGCCGACGGTTCGCAGGCCACCGATGCGGTCAACGTACGCCAGCTGCAGGCCTCGCAGCAGGGCACGATCCGCTACGACACCACGGTGAACGGTGCGACCAACTACAACAGCGTCACCCTGGGCAGCACCAACAGCGGCCCGACCACGGTGCGCAACGTCGCCGCCGGCACCGCCGGTACCGACGCGGTCAACGTGGACCAGCTGAAGTCGGGCATGGCGCAGACCCTGGATTGGTCGAAGGCGTACACCGACGAGCGCATGGGCGGCTTCGAGCGCGACCTGCGCAAGACCGACAACCGCGCCTCGGCCGGTATCGCGTCGGCGATGGCCACCGCAGCGCTGCCGCAGCCCAGCGAAGCGGGCCGCAGCATGGCCTCGGTCGCCGCTGGCAGCTACAACGGCGAGTCGGGCGTGGCGATCGGTATCTCCGGTGTCTCTGAAGGTGGTCGCTGGATCTACAAGTTCAGCGGCTCCACCAACAGCCGTGGCGAGGCCGGTGTGGCCGTCGGTGCCGGCATCCAGTGGTGATCCCCGCGGCCGGGCCGCACGCGCGGCCCGGCATCGCGGAAACGTCCAAAGGGGGGAATGACATGAAACAGCATCGCATCGCCCGCACCGGCCAGATGGCCGCAGTGCTGGGCCTGGTCCTGGGGATGGGCCTGCTGGCCGCCTGCCGCAGCCATGCGCCGGCCGCCGACCGTCCTGCCGACACCACCGCCGTGCAGTTCCCGGAGGCGTCGAAGGCTTCGTTGAAGGAGGGCATCTATCCCGACGTCGCCGACCTGCGCAGATTCGCGCCGGGCATGAGCAAGCGGCAGCTGTATACCTTGCTGGGCACGCCGCACTTCAACGAAGGCATGTGGGGCGTGCGCGAGTGGAACTACCTGTTCAACTTCCGCACCGCGCAGGGCGCGGAGTATTTCACCTGCCAGTTCCAGGTGCGCTTCGACAGCAAGGGCATTGCCCAGGGGGGCTACTGGAAGCCGGAGTCGTGCGCGGCGGTGATCGAACCGCCACGGCCACCGGCGCCGCCTGCAGCGGCACCGCTGCCGGAGCAACCCCTGCGGCTGTCGGCCGACGCGCTGTTCGGATTCGACAGCGCGGTACTCAGCGCCGAAGGCCAGCAGGCGGTGCAGGGCATCCTGGCGCAGGTGCGCGAGGCTGCGCAGGTGCAGTCGATCCGGGTGACCGGGTACACCGACCGTATCGGCAGTGCCAGCTACAACCAGACCCTGTCGCAGCGACGTGCCGAGGCCGTACGCAGCGCGCTGGTGCAGGGCGGGGTGCCTGCGGCCAGCATCAGCGCCGAAGGGCGGGGCGCAGCCGAGCCGATCGTGCAGTGCGAGCAGCGCAATCGGCGCGAGCTGATCGCCTGCCTGGCGCCGAACCGTCGCGTGCAGATCGCTGGGATCGCCCAACCGCGCTGAGAGTCCCGCACCGGGGCCATGCCCCGGTATCCCGAGTCCCCCCTGACCGTCGGCAGGACGTGGTTACGTCTCCCCCGTTGACCACGCCTGCCGGCGGCTCAGGTTTCCCATGGTGCACGCGATGAACGCTCAATTCCTGCCTCTTTCCATGAAGACGGAAACCACACTCAGCGTGTACGGCCAGCTCGGCAACCATGCCGTGGTACGCATTCCCGGGCGGCGCCTGCCGGGGCTGATCCTGCAGGCAGACACCGTGGCCGGGTTCCTGGCCCAGCTGCAGGAAGCCCAGGCCTGCCTGCGCAGTGGCCGCGCACAGCGTACCGACGCCGAGCTGGACATGCTGATCGACGTGCTGCAGCAGTGGTATGCGCTGATCGAATCGCGCCTGGCCGACGCCGGCGAGGCGCTGTAGGGAAAAAGGGGACGGAGGGGATTAAGTCGTTTCCGGCACACTCGGGGCAAGAGCGACTTAATCCCCTCCGTCCCCTTTTCCTAGCCGCGGGCGCGGACCAGCCAGCAGGCGGCATCCACGCGTACGCGGTCGCCCTCGATGAACGGGGTGAATGCCGCTACCGCCTTGTTCCGGAGCGAGGTGGCCCGGTCTTCGGGCAGATTGCGCAGTGCCAGGCCCAACGGGCCCAGCTGGCCGACATAGGTCGGCAGGTCTTCGCGGGCGAGCGAGCAGGGCAGGTCGACCGCAACAACCTCCACGTCATTCCAGCCGGCGGCCTGCAGCAGGTGCTGCACACGCTCGCCATCGGCAAAGGCGAACTGGCCCGGTGCGCCGGGCGCGCGGGGCGGAAGATCCAGTGCATCGCCGATGGCGCGCTCGGCCGTTGTCATGAACGGGTTCTCCGCTGCGCTGCGCCAGGCGATGAAACGCAGGCCGGCACCCGGTCGCGCGGCACGGTGCAGGTTGGCGAAGGCGGCCTGGCTGTCTTCGAAGAACATCACACCCAGCCGCGATTGGATCCAGTCGAAGTGCGCGGTGGGCAGCGGATGCTGCTGTGCGTCGGCGACGATGAAGTCTGCGTCCAGTCCTGCCGCCTCGGCGCGTTGACGGGCCAGCGCCAGCATCGGCGCGGAGATGTCCAGGCCGGTGCAGTGCGCCGACGGGCGTGCGGCGGCTGAGGCCAGCAGGCTGGCACCGGTCCCGCAGCCTACATCCAGCAGTTGCGTGACGGTGTCGGGCAGTTCGTCGACCAGCAGGTCGGCCAGGGGTTGGAACAGGCCGTCGAGGATGGCCTGCTGCGCAACCCAGATCTGACCGCCGGGGCCGTTCCACAGCGCGTTCTGATCAACGGGGGATGTACTGGTCATGGTCTTGCCTTGCGGGGAAGTCGCCCATAGGTTGGCGCTTGAAGGTCACTTGAGGTCAAGCCCGTGCGTGAACTGGATATCGGCGAGGTGGTCAAGCGCAGTGGCGTGCCGGCCTCGACCCTGCGCTACTACGAACAGCTTGGGCTGCTGCAGGCACTGGGCCGTCGCGGCCTGCGCCGGCAGTACGACGAGCGCGTGCTGGAACGGCTGGCGCTGATCGGTCTTGGCCAGGCGGCCGGATTGTCGCTGCAGCAGATCGGGTTGTCGCTGCCGCCGCAGGATGGATGTATCTCGCTGGACCGTGAGGCGCTGCTGGCACAGGCCGATGTGCTCCAGCGGCAGATCACCCAGTTGCAGCGGGTGCGCCAGCACCTGCAGCGCGCGGCGGCCTGCCCGGAAGCGCAGGACGCGCGGCAGTGCGGTTCATTCCGCAAGCTGCTGCGCGCACAGCAGCGCATGGCGGGTGGGTGAGAGAAGCATCCACGCATGGCGTGGATCTACTTCACCTCGACCTCGGTAGATCCACGCCATGCGTGGATGAATCAATCGCGGGTGCTGACTTCCCAGGTGGCATGCAGCACGCCCGGCACCTGCTCCATCCGCGCCAGCACCACATCCAGTTCATCGGCACTCACGGCGGTACTGACCAGCACCGCGATCACATCGGTGGGCGCGTCGGCATGTTCGACCACCTGCACATCACCGACCGGATACTGCGCCGCTTCCAGCGCATCGACCAACCGCTCGCGCACCCGCGGCACGGCGTCGGCATCCACGCTCAGGCGCACTTCGTAGGTGGCTTCGGTGGCGGCCTCGTTGATCGGGATGCGGTTGATCGCATTGACCAGCGGCCGCAGCAGGGTGTTGCCGGCGATGATCAGCACGGTCAGCAGCACGCCTTCGGCCAGCATGTCCGCGCCGGTGCAGCTGCCCACCGCCGCCGAGCACCACAGGGTGGCGGCGGTGTTGAGGCCGCGAACGTTCATGCCTTCCTTCATGATCACGCCGGCACCGAGGAAGCCGACGCCGGAGACCACGTAGGAGATCACCCGTACCGCCTCGGCGCTGCCGGCGATGCGCATGCCGAGGTCGACGAAGGCTGCGGCGCCGACGGCGACCAGCACGTTGGTGCGCAGGCCGGCGGTGCGTTGCCGGTACTGGCGCTCGGCGCCGATCAGCGTGCCCAGCACGAAGGCGGCCAGCAGGCTCACCACGGTGTCGGCGAAGGGACCGGCCTCGAAGGTCTCAATGAAGCGCATGGCCGGAGTCTACCCGGTCATGGTGACAGTAGATCCACGCCATGCGTGGATTTCCAGCGGTCCACGCCACGCGTGGTTAGTCAGGTACCAGAAACGACTTAATCCCCTCCGTCCCCTTTTTGCGGGGTCAGTCGGTGTCCTCGACGCGCTCGCCCATCAGTTCGCGCTGGCGCTTGTCCAGTTCCTCGGCGTAGCGCTTGCGTACGAAGGCTTCGGAGACCACGCCCAGCACCAGGCCGTCGGCGGCGACCACGGCCAGTTCGTCGGCCTGGGTCTGGTCGAAGCGCTGCATCACGCTGACCACGTCCGCGGCCGGCGACAGCGACACACCACGGTTCTCGGCCAGCTCGCCGATCGTGGTTTCCGGCTTCACGCCGTCGCCGTAGACGCGCGGAATCTGCACGATGCCGGCGTAGTGGCCTTCGCTGTCGATCAGGATCACCCGGCTGCCCGAGCCCAGCGGGAAGCGCTGGCGGAACGCGGCGGCATCGAGATCGGCCGGCGCGGTGGCCACGCCCTTGCGCATCAGCCGGCCGGCGTTGAGGTTCTGCACCCAGCCGACGTCGCGGGCGCTCTTGATGGTCTCGCCGCGCAGGTGCATGCGCCAGGTCGAGAACGAGTAGCCGAACCACTGCCGTACCAGCGTGCTGGACACCAGCACCGCGCTCATCACCACGCTGGTCAGCAGGAAGTCGTGGGTGCCTTCCAGCACCAGCATGGCCATGGTCATGGGCGCGCCGACCACCGCCGCAGCCAACGCTGCCATGCCGGCCAGCGCAGCGGACGTGGCGTCGACCACCGGCACGCCGGTGGCCATCGCCAGCAGGCCGGCGAACAGGGCGCCGACCAGGGTGCCCATGAACAGCGAGGCGAAGAACAGGCCGCCACGGAAACCAAACCCGAGAGAGATGCCGGAGGCCAGGCACTTCAGGGTCAGCAGGCCGCCGATCCAGATCAACGGCAGGTGGGTAGTCAGGTCCAGGTGCAGCGCGCCATGGCCGGACGAGAGCACCTGCGGGCTGGCCAGGGCCAGCGGGATCAGCAGCAGGCCGCCCACCACCGGGCGACCCCACAGCGGCAATGGACTGCGCTTGACCGTGCCTTCGATCGAAGCGATCAGGCGCATGATGACAATGCCGACCATCGCGCAGCAGCAGCCGAGCAGGCCGTAGATGGCGTAGTCGGCGGCACGCACGTCGATGGTAGAGGCAGCGGGCAGCAGGTAGGCCTCGATGCCAGCCTGGTCGGCCACGAACGCACCGGCCAGCGCGGCGACGGCCACCGGTGCCAGTGCGGCCGGGGTGTAGGCGCCAATGACGATTTCGAAGGCATAGAACGCACCAGCGAATGGCGCACCGAAGGCGGCGGCGATGGCACCGGCGGCACCGGCACCGACCAGGATGCGCACGTCGTTGCGACGCAGGCGCATCACCCGGCCCAGCTGCGAGCCGCTGCCGGCACCCATCTGCGTATACGAAGCCTCCAACCCGACCGAGGCGCCGCAGCCATTGGACAGCAGGGTCTGGGTCAGCACGATCAGATTGTCGCGCATCGACATGCGGCCGCCATGCAGGGCATTGGCTTCCACCGCATCGAGCAGGGGGCGCTTAAGCCGCGTCGCCGCCAGGCTGACCAGGCCGACCAGCAGGCCGCCCAGTGGCAGCACCAGCAGCGCGGTCCAGGTCAGCGAGGGCAGGGAGCTCAGGCGCATGCCTTCGTCCAGCCCATACAGCGTGCCCTGCAACCAGCGCGCGATGCCCGACTGCAGCAGGGTCAGGTAGCCGGCGATCAGGCCGACCAGCAGCGCCAGTGCGATGAACCACAGATCACTGCCACGCAGTCGCAGGCGCAGGCCCTGGAAGGCCAGATGCAGGCGCGATGGCAAAGCAGACGGTGACATGGTGGCGGCATGATACGCCGCCACCGTGATCGCCACCGTCACTGCATCGGGCGATTACCGCTTCAGAAGCGGTAGTGGCCCTGCACGTAGAAGGTACGCGGCGCGGCCACCATGCGGCCGGCGTTGCCATCGACATTGCGGGTGTACCAGCGCTTGTCGGCCAGGTTGTTCACGCCCAGTGCGATCTCGCTGTCACCCAGTCCCGGCACCTGCCAGGCCACCTGCGCGTTCCACAGGCGAACACCCGGCACGCGGCCCACGCGCGCATCGGCGCTCTCGGCCCAGGTGTTGGCGGCGTCGGCGTACTGGCCGCTCTGGTGGGTGCTGGAGACATTGAAGGTCCAGCCGGCCAGTGCGTAGCGGGCGCCGACGCTGTCGGTGTCGCGCGCGTAGAAGGGCACGTCCAGGCCACGGTTGTCGCCGGACTGCTGGATCGCCTTGGTCCAGGTGTAGTTGGCGTACAGCTCCAGCCCGGCCAGCGCGCTGTCCTCGGCGAAGCGGTATTCCAGTGCGCTCTCCACACCCTTGTGATCGGTGGCGCCGATGTTCTGGAAAGTCGGCGGAGTGATCCCCGGCACCTGCAGGATCTGGTTGTCGAAGCGCATCTTGAACACGGTTACTTCCGCGCGCAGTGCACCGTCCTGCCAGCGCGCACCGAGTTCGGTGGTCTTTGCAACTTCCGGGTTCAGCGGATTGCTGGCGGTCTGCGAATTCAGCTGGATGTTCTGCACCGGCCCGAACGAGGTGATGTAGTTGCCGAACACGGTCAGCTGCGGGGTCAGCAGGTAGGCGATGTTGAGCGAGGGCAGGGCCTTGTCGTTGCGGCTGCTGAAGGTCGCCGTGCCACCGGCCTGGCGGCGGTCCATGTCGATCCATTCCATGCGCACGCCCGGGGTGATCCGCCACTGGCCGATCGCAATGCGGTCGTCGATGTAGAACGCGTGGGCGTCGGTGGCGTTGTCGAAGCGGTTGGTGGCGCTGGCCACGCCGGTGCGGCGGGTGACGGTGTAGCTGCGGTCGTTGCCACGTTCGCGCAGGAAGCGGTAGCCGGCGGTGATGTCGTGCACGCTGGCGCCCCAGTGCAGGCGCTGGGTGTAGCGCGGCTCGATGCCGAGCACGCGGTAGTCACGCGGCTGCACGGTCAGCTGGGTGTTGGCGGCGTTGATCAGCGAGCTGGCGCGGCTGCTTTCGTTGTAATAGGCCAGCACCTCGAACTCGCTGTTGGCCGACAGCGTGTTGGTGTAGCCCAGGTCGATGCCGGTGCGGTGGCCCTTCCAGAAATCGGTGGGGCGGGTGTTCTGGAACGGATCGGCCTGGTACTGGGCGCGGGTCAGGCCGCCCGGGGTCAGCGAACGCACATCGTAGTAGGACAGTTTGGCGCGCAGTTCCTGCTGTTCGTCGATGGCATAGGCGAACTTCAGCGCGAGGTCGTTGAAGCGGTCATCGCTGCCCTGGCGCCAGCCACGCCCGTCCTGGCCGGCGTAGAGCAGCGCCGCGCCGAGGCCGTTGCCGCCGGTGCCGCCGAGGAAGGCGTTGTACTGGGTGCTGTCACCGCCGCCATGGTCGTAGGCGGTGTAGCGCACACCCGCTTCGCCGTGCAGGCCCGCGCCGGTCGGAATGGTGCGGGTGCTGAAGTTGATGATGCCGCCCACGTTCTGTGGGCCGTAGCGCACCGCGCCGCCGCCGCGCACCACGTCGATCGATTCGATGTTGGACAGGCTGGTCGGTGCGAACGACAGCTGTGGCTGGCCATACGGCGCCACCGCCAGCGGCACGCCGTCCAGCAGTACGGTCGAGCGTGGCGAGTAGCGCCCGGTCAGGCCGCGCACGCCGATGTTCAGCGAGACCGAGCTGCCGGCCGTGCCGGAGTTGTCGGTGACCTGCACGCCGGGGATGCGGCGCATGGCATCGCCGATGCTGGCTGCGCCACTGGCCTCGATGCGCTGGCGGTCGACCACCGTGCGCGCGCCGGCGAAGCTCTTGACGCTGTCATGCAGGCCGGTGCCCAGCCAGCTGCCGGAAACCTGGATGCTGTCCAGCGTGGTGGCGCCGTCCTGGGCGAAGGCACGGGTGGCCGGGAGCAGGCACAGGGCGAGGGCGGCAGCCAGGGGCAGGCGGGCCGGTTGCAGGGCGTGGATGGGCATCGGTGCGGGTTGTGGAAGGTCGTAAATGAGAATTATTGCTGATTCCATTCGCTATTGGAATGCGCCTCCGGTTCATGCCGATGTCCCGGTGGTAGAGTGGGTGATTGCTTCCTGACCCGCTGAGATCCGCCATGTCCCAAGCTGCTTTCTACCCCGTCGGAACCCCTGGCCAGCCGTGGGGAGCGGCGGAGCGGGAGGCGTGGCGTGGCCGCCAGCAGCGCCTGCGTCGCTATGACGAAGAGGTGCTGCCGCGCATCGAGGCGTTGGCTTCGCGCTTTGACAAGGTGGCCTACGGCCAGCTCGACTACGCGGGCGAGACCTACACCTTGTTCGCCCTGCGCAGCCGCGACTGGAACCCGGCGCTGCCGGCTGCCCTGGTCACCGGTGGCGTGCACGGCTATGAGACCAGCGGCGTGATGGGCGCGCTGGAGTTCCTCGAAAAGCACGCCGCCGACTATGCCGGCAAGGCCAACCTGCTGGTGACGCCGTGCGTGAATCCGTGGGGCTTCGAGCGCATCAACCGCTGGAACTTCGATGCGATCGACCCGAACCGCAACTTCCGCGCCGACGGCCCGGCCCGCGAATCGACCGCCGTCATCGAACTGATCGCGCCGTACAAGGGCCAGTTCGTGCTGCACATCGACCTGCACGAAACCACCGACAGCGACGAGAGCGAGTTCCGCCCGGCGCTGGCCGCGCGTGACGGCAAGCCGTTCGAGCCGGGCCTGATTCCCGATGGGTTCTACCTGGTGGACGACAGCGAGAACCCACAACCGGCCTTCCAGCAGGCCGTCATCGCCGCGGTGGAGAAGGTCACCCACATCGCGCCGGCCGACGACAAGGGCGAGATCATCGGTTCGCCGGTGGTGGCCCATGGCGTGATCGAGTACCCGCTGGTGAAGCTGGGCCTGTGCGCCGGCATTACCGGCGCCAAGTACACCACCACCACCGAGGTCTACCCGGACAGCCCGCGGGCGACCCCGCAGCAGTGCAACGACGCGCAGGTGGCGGCGGTGTGCTCGGCGCTGGACTACGCGCTCGCCCATCGTTGATCGGCAGTGCCGGCCGCTGGTCGGCAACCACGGGACACTGGGATTGCCGGCCAGCGCCCGGCACTACCTCATCCAAGCGCGTCGGCCCACCACAGTGCGGCCGGTGCCGGCGGGGTGTCGCGACGCCACAGCAGTGCAACGACGCGCAGGTGGCGGCGGTGTGCTCGGCGCTGGATTACGCGCTCGCCCATCATTGATCGGTAGTGCCGGCCGCTGGCCGGCAACCACGGGACACTGGGATTGCCGGCCAGCGACCGGCACTACCTCATCCAAGCGCGTCGGCCCACCACAGTGCGGCCGGTGCCGGCGGGGTGTCGCGACGCCACAGCAGTGCAACGACGCGCAGGTG